>JAQCFW010000013.1 GCA_027619225.1 Bacteroidota bacterium | reverse complement strand
CAACCAACACAAGATGTGAACTCGCAAGATCCATCATCAACAGTTGCTGAGTTATCGTAGTTACATGCGATTACATCCATACATCCTGGGACTGGATAGTTACATGTATTGTCATTATCTGTAACGGTAGGATCGTAGTTTAAAGCATCAACGTCATCACAACCAGGTATTTCAAACATATCACAAACCCCATCTCCGTCAGTATCAACAAGACAATTTCCATCACAATCATACCCTTCCTCTGGATAAATACAAGTGTCAGCATCGTGGAGGGTTACATCTGAGTCGTAGTTACATGCAATAGGCGTTGTACAACCTGCACATGAAGCCCAGTCACATGAACCATCATTCGTGTTCGCAGTAGCATCGTAGTTACATGCAACAGCATAAGTACACCCGTAATAAATACAACAATCTTCAGTTACACAAGCAATAGTAGCAGTGAGATCGTAGTTGTCAGCATCAGGCTCCATACAGCCATAACAAGAAGTATAGTCTGAACATAAAAGAGGATCAGATATTGTAGCAGTGAGGTCATAATCACAAGACGTATTATCCGTACAGCCAGTGCAGCTTGCGTATTCACATGGATCATTTAATAGACCATTTGGGTCGTCATAGTCAGCTAAAGGGTTGTAGTTACAAGCAAATGCATTTAGACAGCCAAAAACATAGCAACTTGTGAAATCACAAAGGGCTTCAACATGATCAGTGGCTTCAGGGTCGTAGTTACATGCTACAGCTATAGTGCAACCCGGAATTTCATCATCATCACAAACCCCATCGTCGTCCGCGTCGTTATCTACTATGATTCCTGTCCCGTCTGTTGCTCCCGAACACGAAGCGCAATCATCTAAGTCAGTTGAATATATACAACTTGCTGGATCTAATGCCAGTGAGTTGTAGTTGCAAGCCAAAGGATCCATACACCCATCTATAATAATCTTATTTATATCTACTTCAATTGCTAAAATATTAATAGAGTGAAAAAATAAGATGCCTATGAGTAAAATAGGTGATTTTATTGTGTCAAGTTTGGTGAAAACGGTGTGCAAACAATTCATGTAAAATGGTTTGGAAAGTAGATATTTAATAACAATTCGAAAAAGTACAACAAAAAATATTTATCATGACCAAATAAAGGAATAAGTTTTGATGTATTTTTTTATAGTACGACTATATTGTTTATAATGTTATTTGAAATAATAAAAAAAGCTTTCGATGTGAGAAGCTGTTTTTAAAAGTGCTGTTATATAGGTCTTTGGGCTTGAGACGCTGTTTGTAATTAAGAATACAAGTCGTAATAAGTAATATAAATTACTTAGTGAGTTTTTTGCTAAAGTCAAGAACGCTTGGAGTAGCGATGAAAATAGAACTGTATGTTCCTACTACTACACCTACCATAAGAGCGAAAACGAATCCTTTAATGTTATCTCCACCGAAAGAGAAGATAGTAAGGAGTACAACAAATGTAGAAAGTGAAGTGTTAACAGTACGAGATAGCGTGCTGTTAAGAGCATCATTTACGAGAGTGCGATCATCACGCTTTCCGCTGTATAGACCTACGTACTCACGAATACGATCAAATACAACTACAGTATCGTTAATAGAGTAACCGATTACAGTTAGGATGGCCGCGATAAATGCTTGGTCAATTTCCATTGTGAAAGGTAGTATTCCCCAGAAAATACTGAAGACTGAAAGCACGATAAGTACATCGTGAGTTGTAGCTATAAGAGCTCCAAGTCCGTACTGCCATTTGCGGAAACGGAATACGATGTAAAGGAAGATGATGAGAAGTGAGAATAGTGTGGCTTTTTTTGCACCATCTCGGAAATCATCAGAAATCGTAGTTGCAACCTTGTTGTACATGTCGATTGAGTAATCGTCACCTTTTGTGAGGTTGAGAGTTGAAAGTCCTGCTTCTAAGGCTGCATTGATTTCTTCATCAACGCTTTCGCTTGGAGATTCGATCATGAAGTTCGTCATAACGCGGAGTTTCTGGTCAGATTCTTTGGTTTGGACCAAAGGATTTCCAGGAGTACCATCTTCAGTGAAAGCATTAGATAAGGCAGACCTCACGTCATCAGCATTAATTTCATCATTAAAAGAAATGTCGAAAGTCGTTCCGCCAGTAAATTCAACACCGTAGTTGAGACCGCGAGATGCAAGAGATACTACACCTCCGAGGATCACCAACGCACTCAAAATGTACATCTTTTTACGCTTGCTGATAAAATCGATAGCCGAAGAGTGAAACCAATTTTCAGTTGTTTTAGAAGCAAAACGAATGTTCTTGCCTTTTGCTAAGCGAGAGAAGAACACCAGTCGTGTAATTACAATAGCGCTAAATAGAGAAGTGAAGATACCGATGATAAGTGTTGTAGCAAATCCGCGAATAGAACCGCTACCGAAGCTGTACAGAACTAAAGCTGTAAGTAAAGTAGTGATGTTCGCATCGATAATCGCACTGTAGGCTTTCGAGTATCCATCCTTAACTGCCAGGGCGAGGCCTTTCCCATGCCTCATTTCCTCCCGTATACGCTCATAGATAAGTACGTTAGCATCAACGGCCATACCTATAGTAAGTACGATACCAGCAATCCCAGGTAGAGTTAGAGCAGCTCCTAGAGATGCAAGAGCTCCGATAAGGAAAAACAGGTTAACAACTAAAGCTATGTTGGAAACGACACCAGCACCACTATAGTAAAAAATCATGTAAGCAAACACCACGAGTAAAGCGATGATGAATGATGACAATCCTGCTTTAATGTTGTCCTCTCCGAGTTGCGGGCCTATGCTCACCTCATCTACGATGCGAGCAGGTGCCGGTAGTGAACCAGCCTTTAAAAGACCAGCAAGATCTTCAGCTTCAACGATTTTTTGTTCTGAAGATTGCTGAGAACCGAAGCTGATTTGTGATCTACCGTTCGTAATAGCAGATTGTACATTTGGAGCGCTGAACACTAAGTTGTCGAGAACGACTGCTACAGCACGGTTATTTTCCTCAGAACACTTCTTCGTCATTGTACCCCAAATCTTTGCACCGTCAGAGTCCATTGTCATGCTTACGACTACGTCTCCGATTTCGTCATAAGAAACACGAGCGTCAACAATGCTATTTCCAGTAAGGTCAGCACGTCCTTTTCCAGACTCATCTTTAATCGCGTAAAGTGAGGCAATGTTTCCGTTAGACTTTGCATCCCAAAGGAGTCGCAGGTCAGAGCCCAGAGCTTCAATAGCTTCGGGGCGGTTTAGGACATCATTCACCCTGTTCGTGTCGCTTACTTGGGCGTATCCTACAATTGCAGAACGACGACCAAGCTCCATTTGGAATGTAGCGAAAAGTGGATTCTTTAATTGAAGTTGTCCTTGAGTTAATATAGAGTCAGAAGGTGCTTCGTCTCCGAAAAGTTCAGGATTTAGAAGTTGTCCCACAGCAGTGTTCGCTGCAGAGATTCGGCCTATAACTTCGTCATTGAAGTATGTCTCCCAAAATTCGAGATTCGCTGTCGATTTAAGCTGCTTGCGAGCACGCTCTCTGTCATCAATACCAGGAAGTTCAACTAGGATACGGCCGTTCTGGAGTTTTTGTACATTAGGTTGAGCAACTCCCAGTTGGTCAATACGTTTACGAATGATATTCTCAGTGTTGTCAATAGCTGTTTCTGCCTCGTTGAAGAGGATAGCCATAATCTCAGCATCAGTACTTTTCGCTGGGAAAAGATCTTTCTGCTCCGGGCTATGAAAGATTCTCCAAAGTTCTGTGGGGTTCTCAGAGCTAGCGGTCTGTGAATTCCAAGCTTGGTCAAATAAGACCATGAACCCGTCAGAAGAATTCTTTTGAGCTACCCTCGCATTTTTAACAGCGGAGCGGAAGTTTTCATTTTCATCGTAATCAGAAAGTGAGATTATTAAATCTGGAATACTCACCTCAAGAGTAACACTCATTCCACCCTGAAGGTCGAGTCCCAAGTTTAATTCTTGTTCTTTCACCTCGCGGTAAGTTTGGCCAAAAGGATGAGCAACGGAGCTGATACTATCACGTAAGTATTCACGAGTAGCCTTCTTCTCAGCTTCCTCTAGAGTTAAGCTTCCTAAGAGGTTATTCTCTTGAAGACTGTCAGCAATGTATTGTCCGTGAATTGAAGCTTTAGCTTCAAAACGCTTCGATGCCCAGTTAAATGATAGAGTGTATAGTGTCGCGAAAGCGAGTAACACTGTGAAAATCAGGACGGCATTTTTATTTTCCATTTTCGAAAAGGGTTCTTTTACAGGGGCGTAAATATACTGAAAAAATCGATTGATTTTACAGTTAATATCACGTACTAAATGTTAGGCTTCTTGATGCGTAACTTGTGGCGATGATTAAAGAGACAATTTTTCCATTTATAACTGTTATTTTAACGTGTTTAAATGCTGTGTTTTGCTGCGATTTCCAGGCAATTGCACAAGGAGTTTCTGAGGATGCAACTTATCAGGTGGCGGTGCTTCAGTATAGAGGAGGTGGGGATTGGTATTCAAATCCAACCAGCTTACCTAACCTTGTTGAGTTTTGTAATTCTGAATTGAACATGAACATCGACGAGATTGTTCCTTATGTAGAGGTCAGTTCGTCAGATTTATCGCTGTACCCATTTATTCACATGACAGGTCATGGAAATGTGGTGTTTTCCTCTTCTGAGGTAAGAAATTTAAGAGCGTATTTAGCTGGTGGGGGATTCCTTCATATTAGTGACAACTATGGAATGGATGCTTATATAAGAACGGAGTTTCTGAAGATTTTCCCTCAACTTGATTGGGTTGAAATCCCTTTTAATCATTCTGTTTATCACCAAACTTTCGATTTTCATCAAGGCCTTCCTAAAATACACGAACACGATGATCAACCTCCACATGGCTTAGGCCTTTTTTTTGAAGGCAGGCTTGTATGTTTTTACGATACTGAGTGTGATTTGGGAGATGGTTGGGAAGACTATCAAGTTCACAGAGATCCCGAATCAATTCGAACTCTTGCTTTACAAATGGGCGCAAACTTAATTCAGTTCGCTCTTGGTGGCGAGAGTTATTAACCCCTGAATTAGCCCCCTATTTCGACTATTCTTGCTGTGATTCGGCCTTGATCGTCAGTCGACTTCGTGAGCACAAGTTTCTGCGTTTTCATCGCTTCGACGAGTGCATTCCATGTGTCGGCAGTGCCGTCGGCGTAGTTCGACCTTAGATCTTCGAGGCGTTCTCCAGCAACTTCGGCAAGTATGTCCCAATATGCATCTGCGGTGAGGCCTATCCTCGGCTTACCGAATCGTTCCCACAGGAGTTTCATTGCTGTCGATAGGGAGTATTTCCCGCTCGTTAATGTCATGATTCTCGCATCTACAAGGAATGCGAGCACTGCTCCCTCAACGTAGATAGATCCTTTTCGCCCATTCACTCCAGGGCGATAGCCATCGAGCCAAGTATCGTAACTGGATTCTGCCACACTCAGATTGTGGCGGCCAGGATTGTTGAGATGGCGAAATAGAAGTGCTTCCATCTTCGAGCACCAACCTTTGAGGTCTATGCACCCCGCTTCATATAAAAAGAGGTCGCCCATATAGGTGGTTACTCCTTCAGCGATGTACCCTAGTTTACTTGGGGAACTCTCTGAAAAATTGTAGGGTGTCCACTCTGAAGGGCGTATTCGCTTTACATTCCAAGAGTGGTAAAGTTCGTGAGACGCGATCCCAATCAATTCGTCGTATCCGTGTTGGGATTGAATTTTATCTGATGGCCCCAATGCGATCACTGTGCTGTCCTCATGCTCGACTCCATGTCTGGCTTCCATTGCTGATGGCAACAAGTATAGAAAGTGGTAATATGGAGTGGGGAAATCTCCGAAGTAAGCGATTTGGGCTTTAGAAAAAGCTTTGTGGTCCTCAATGAACTTGATGTGCTGTGGAGGTGTCTCACCATAAGCCCAAACATGGAAGTCCACTCCACCTTCCTCATACCTCTCATGGTAAAGATTTGGAGAAGCCATCCACGGACTGTCCATCACGTGTTGCATATCACGAGCATGTAGGACCCTATTTTTTTGGGGCAGGGCTGTTGCTATATCCCAGTTTTTTGGAATATCTGTCAGGCTGATTTCGTATCCCAGATCAACGTTTTGTGGATCATAAAGGAAACAGTTTACCGGATTTACGTACTGGAGATCGTCGCTTACATAAGTCGATCCAGCATTTAATATGTCCGCCTGGAAGACCCAACAAATTTTAAAAATATGACAGGGCACCCTCCACCTGTGTAAATCACATTTCTCAAGTTTTATGTCGTTGCCGTTTTCATCAACGCCCACCATCTTTAAAATAAACTGAGCGAAATCTCCACGCTCGTATCGACCTGGACGCCAAACCGGCAGTTGCACTTCCCACGATTCATCTGAGTTATTGTGAGAATTCCGATTGGGGAACGTTGCTTCAAAAGAAAGACCAGATGCGTTTTCTATGCGAGCAACTTTAACTGAAATGCACGCCATACGTTTCATTTAATCTAGAAGATTAGAAATAGGAGATCCGGTAGTACCGTTTGGATATGGTAACCCGAGTAATGACGATACTGTAGGAGCAATGTCACGAATGTAAGTTCGCGAGTGAGTAGAACCATAGTTTACACCTGAGCCATAAAAAATGCAAGGGACATGAGTGTCATATACAAAAGGACTGCCGTGAGAAGTTCCGGTTCTTCCGTAAGTAAGCCAACCTGGTTTCATGACTAAAAGTACGTCTCCACTTACACCTTGCCTGTGCCCAGCATAGATTTTCTCAGCGAATGGATCGACAGCAGCGAGTGTCGCTAGATCGACAAGGGGAAAACTTTGTAAAATTCCATCTTCCTCGAGTGCGAGGTCTGCGATCAACCGTTGTAGCGCAGTTTTGTCAACCCCAGCGCTTGCGCTTTTAGAAATAAAGATGGAATTGTTGCTTACATTCTCTATCCAATTACTTTCTCTGTTGCCATATTTCAGATCGAGCGCCTCTTCAATTCGCTCCTGCATATTTCCATGACTCCAGTATCCGGTAGGAAGTCCTTCAGAAGCTCCCAAAGAAGGAACGGTTGCTGCTCCGTGATCGGACGTTACAAAAACCGTCCAATTTCCTTCGCCAACATTTTCGTCTAGAGCGTTAAAGAATCTCTCAAGTTCGAGGTCCAATCGAAGGTACATATCCATCGTTTCCATCGCATGAGATCCGCATCTGTGACCAACGTAATCTGTAGATGAAAAACTTATTGTGAGCATGTCTGTTATCTCGTCAGCTCCAAGTTTCTCGCCTTCTATTGCAGCAAGTGCAAAATCTACTAAAATCGTATTTCCGCCCGGCGTCCCTTTGAGAATATCTAACCCGCCGTTCTTTTCTTTCAAAGCTTCGAGGTCATATGGGAAGGTGGCTTTCAAAGCCCCTACAAACGGTCCTTCGAACGGATTGTTGTCTGGCCAGCATGCGTCATACGTGTCAGGAGCGCGGAGTAATTCCCAGCCTAGTTTTATCAGTCTTTCAGCTTCTGCTTTTTCGTTAAATTCTTTAGCCCAAACAGTCATCTCCTCTCCATAGTACGTGCTGGTGATAAAATGACCTTTGTCCTTTCCGTAAAACCAGTAAGCTCCATCGGCAGCATGTCCAGCAGGGAGAATGGCCCCTCTGTCTTTCAGGCTGATGCCGATGACCTTTGATTTCATTCCTGTCGACAGCTTTAATTCGTCACCTATTGTACTTGTGAGCATTCGAGTTGGCGCCATCTTCCCCGACAATCCATAAACCGCCCCGTCCTTGTCAATACCATCTACACCCACTCCGAATACAGAGTCGTCAGAGGTACAGTACACCGAGCCCTTATTTTCTCTCAGATACCAATCATTTGCAACAATTCCGTGAATGGCCGGCGTTGTACCTGTAAAAATAGATGCGTGACCTGGGCCAGTGTAAGTAGGAGCGTAACCGAAATGATGGTCGTAGCACGTAAAGCCATCTTCTTGTAGTCTTGCAAAACCACCCTCGGAAAAGTATGGGGAGTAGCGGTGAAGGTAGTCGGCACGCATTTGGTCTATCGTAATCCCTATGATGAGCTTTGGAGAATCTTCCGAAGCACCGATTCCGGTTTTCACCACCATATCCGTCTCAATGTTGCAGCCTATAGTAAAAACAACAATGGTAGTCATCGTTAACAATGAAAGGAACGAGATTGAATTGCGGATCATTTTGAGAGTGTTTTAAAAATTATCATTCCTATTCCGATACATGCACCGACGCTTATAAGGATGTTAGCGATCGCGAAAGTCGTTTGGCCTTCCTGAAAAAGACGTATCGTGTCGATAGAAAATGTTGAGAAAGTTGAAAAGCCGCCACAAAAACCTATGGTGAGAAGGGGAACCATAATTGAATCACGACCCCATCGATCACCCGAGTAAATGATGATCACCGCCAATAGCGCTGTTGCAATGAGGTTCGCTAGGAGTGTTCCAAGAGGGAATCCACTTGAACATATTCTGGTGACACCTTCACCTACAAGTACACGAGCGACGCTGCCAGCTCCGCCTCCTATAAAAATAGCGAATAGAGTTGAGGGAGTGAGTGTCATGATTTGGGGTTGATCGTGTTAGCGGTTGTTGCGAATTTTAACACAGCGATTCCAATTACGCCCCCCAGCATCCAGCCGAAAAAAACGTCAGAGGGAAAGTGTACCCCCAAGTAAATTCGACTGAACCCGATCACAATAGCCCAAAATATAAGAGCAATCAGTATTGCTGAGCTCGAAGAACTCGCAAGAAGTCCACCCACAAAAATCGCAATTGCCATATGGTTGGCCGCATGTGAAGAAACAAATCCATACTGCCCACCTTTATATAGTGTGCCGTCATTTTGCCTGTGAAGATGTATATCCTCAGCCAGTTCAATCCTGTGGGAGGGACGCAACCTGGCGGCTGTGGGTTTAAGAACCCGTGCAGAAATTATGTCGGCAAGACCTATCGTAACCACAATTCCGAGTAAGATGATTAAGCGGGAATTTCTTCGGGTAAATTTCTTCCAGAGTAAAACCAGTAAAATCACATATAGCGGGATCCAAAATTTCGCCATACTCACCTTCCACATCACTACATCTAGAAAGTTAGACTCCCCCGGATTTACAGATCCTCCTGCCAATCCATTAATCGCTTTAAAGAGCGATTCGTCTATCTCTAAAAACCAATCTATCACGCTTGTTTACTCTTGTTTACTCGTAGATGCCTTTAATAAGATCGGTATATTTTGCTTGAATAGGCTTTCGCTTAAGCTTGAGTGTTGGTGTGAGTTCACCGCCTTCGATGGAGAACGGTTCAGGAAGGATGCGAATCACCTTCACCCGCTCCCACTGACTGAATGGCTCCATGAGTTGATTGACTTCTTGCATCACTCTGTCAGAAATAACTTTGTCTGCGCCGATTTCAGCATCTCCAGGATAGGTGTGGTTGTGACGTTTACACCACTCGACAATCGTATCTATATTTGGAGAAATTAAAGCGGCTGGGTGTTTTTGATATTCACCTACCACGATCACTTGCTCAATAAACAACGAAGCTTTTAGAGCGTTCTCTAAGAGCGCTGGTGCAACGTACTTGCCACCCGAGGTCTTGAAAATCTCCTTTTTTCTGTCTGTAATTCGAAGAAACCCTTCAGAATCAAGCTCTCCGATATCGCCAGTGTGGAACCATCCGTCCTTGATCACTTCAGCCGTTTTCTCCTCGTCTTTGTAATAGCCCATCATGACATTAGGTCCCTTCACTAGGATTTCCTTATCTGGACCAAACCCGATTTCTACGCCCGACACAACTTTACCCACTGATCCGATTTTTAACATACCGGGAGTGTTCACGGTATTCACGGTAACTACCGGCGAGGTCTCAGTAAGTCCGTACCCCTCGAGAACCGGAATGCCCGCTCCGTTAAAGAATCGTGCCAGACGAGATTGGAGTGCTGCCGAGCCGGAGGCAACGGCCTTAATACCCGTGAGTCCGAGCGCCTCCTTCACTTTCGAGAATACGAGTTTGCGTGCGATTTTGAGCTTAAAGCCGTAAAGACCGTGTCCTTCTTTAGAAGGATCCCACTCCAGAACTACACCTAAAGCCCAATTAAATATAACGGTCTTTACTCCGCCTGCCGCTCGTCCTTTCGTCACGATGCCATCATAGAACTTCTCGAGCAATCGAGGAACGGCTGTGAACATGATAGGTTGGGTAGCATTTAAGTCGTTCTTAATCGTCTCGAGAGATTCCCCGAAATGTATGCTAGCCCCCATATAAATATATAGGTAGTGTAGCATTCTTTCGAAAATATGACAAACCGGAAGGAAGCTCAACACTTTCATTTCCCCATCGATTCCATCTAGTGGAACTCGATCTTTAGCGACAAGTGTATTCGAAACGACATTCTTATGAGATAGCATAACGCCTTTAGGAAGTCCGGTCGTTCCCGAAGTGTATATAATTGTTGCGAGCTGCTCGGGCTTGACTGCTTCTGAACGAGAGTCTAGTTCTGCTTGATTTTCATCGCTCCCAGCATCGAGCATTTTGCGCCAAGAATCTGCGCCAGAAACGTCTTCGAAAGTGAATATTCCCTCCAATGTTGGGCACTCGTCTTTCACTGCATTCACTTTCGCAAAAAGCTCGGCGCTCGAAACGAACACGAATTTCGATTCGCTGTGATTTAGGATATACTTATAATCCGCCTCTGTCATCGTCGGATAAATCGGCACATCAATACCACCCGCTTGCATTATCGCGTGATCCATCACATTCCACTCACAGCGATTGTTGTGTGCAATGAGCGCCACCTTATCTCCTGCTTCCATCCCCATCGCAATAAGCCCTCTCGAAGCGACATCTACTTCAGCCACAAACTCTTTCGTAGAGTAGCTTAAGCTTTTTCCAGAGCCATCATTGGGCATATACAACATCACATCAAGCGGCGCATTTGCGAGTTGATATCTGGGGAAATCAAAAAGTCTAGTCGGATTATTCATATTTATTTTTTTATCTCGCACAAATTACAAAACTTCACCGCATCTATTGCAATACCCTGCCCCATCTTCATGAGTGTCGTAATTGCAATTCGAACATGCTTGCGTATTTGTAATGGATGCTTTCATGATTTCAGCCCCTATAATACCTGTAGGAACTGCGATTATTGCGTAACCGATGAGCATAATAATAGAGGCTAGGGTTTGGCCTAAAACGGTGACGGGAGCAATGTCACCATATCCCACCGTTGTAACTGTTACAATGGCCCAATAAATACTCCTCGGTATACTCGTAAAGCCCGCCGCCGAATCCTCAACCAAGTAAACCATCGTCCCCATGATCGTCACCAGCACCATGACTGTACCCATAAAAACCAAAATCTTCCTTCTTGACGCCCAAAGCGCCATTCTCAACACTCCCGCCTCCTTTAAAAACCCCACCAATTTCAACACCCTCAATACTCTTAGTAACCTAAAAATACGTATCACCCTTATACTTCCCACTCCTGGTAACAACAACTCCATAAATGTTGGGAGTATGCTCAACAAATCCACTATTCCATAAAAGGATAAAACATACGTCCTTGTCTGCTTCACAGAAATCAATCTCAAAACATACTCAATTGTAAACAGTATTGTAAATACGTACTCAGCGACTCTAAGTTGTCTTCCATATTCCAGGCTAATTTCCGGGACACTATCAAGCATCACAACGCCCACACTCAATAAAATTACAATAAGAAGTATTACATCAAACAACTTCCCCTTTGGCGTATCTGCCTCAAAAATCACTTCATGCATCTTTGTAAAATCCATTTGCTAAAAGTACGTACACTTATATAAAGTAATAGCCCTCACAGGCAAAGTCTTCGTTTTCCGCCTCCTTCTCACGCTTACCCTTGCATCATGAATTTTGGAAGTTCAATCACCACGGATCAGAATTTTGTGATGGCATCGATGCACAATAGCAAGAAGTCGGCTAGTGCTTACTCTAATCGAGCTCTAACGTTATTATATTGGGATTTAGGCGATTATATTCTTGAAGTTTATCCTCAGCTCTCAGCCCAAAACTTCTACTACAATACCATCCCTCCAATTGCTGTTCACTTAACACGGGAATTCGGTACCTCCTTTAATAAACGCAATCTTTATCGCATGATTAAATTTCGACGCACCTTCTATGTAAGGTCTATTGTCGATAAATTATCGAATGGTATTAGTTGGTCTCAATTCACACTACTTTCGACAGTCCCGACTGTAGTCTTGCGCCATTACTACGTTGATAAACTTCTCGAGGAAATGTGGAGTGTTCGCAAGTTGCGATCCGTTTTGAAGTCCGCTGCTTTAGATAAACACTCGTTTGCTATTTCACAGATTGTCAGAATAAACTATTCAGTAGCTGACTACCCCCCAGCTGAATTAAATTTAACCCTAAATGATCTATACTTACTAAGCTACATCAAGGAAATTATTATTGACTCAATCATCTGCGAGCGTTCTTGTTACAATCGTCGTAAAAGACGACTCACTGACTCTAAAAAACTTGAGTCCGTTGTTAAATTAGAATTCAAGTATTACAACGAATGCAACCGCGACTATAATATATTTTTCTAATCAGGTTTTTTTATAAATGTTGAACGCCATCGGAGATGATGTGTGACAACTGTGCGCAGACACTGTCGTCGCTGTTTCTATGACACTTAAACAAATCATCAGTGTTTATAATGTGTTAGGGATGAAAAAAAGTAAAAATCAGTGATGACATGTTACCACACTTTATATACCTGGCTTACGTGTCACCGTACTTATTTAATTAAAACGCTCTTGAAAGCCCGGTAGTAATGAATTATTTGGAAATGATAAAAATTGTGCGGTTACACTGTCATCGCACAGTGCTGGTGGGTCATCTAATAAAAATAACCTTAATTAAGAATCTTAAAAACAGTTTCGCGTAAAAGCATCCCATCTGAGATAGTAGCATTCCCCTGGCCTTTAGATTTGCGATCGGCATCGCGGAGGTAGCCGAAGATGCGGGCGACCTTAGACACTGAATACACTTTGGCTGCAGAAGAGTAGTCCCGAACTGCATACGGGCTACAAGACATGGCGCGGGCAGCAGCGTTTTGGGATTTGTCTTTGAGACCGTGGTAAACAAACAATCTAGAGAAGTAAGCTGACAATACAGGAATCACCATCGCAAGAGGGTTGTTCTTGGGGTTGGCCTCAAAGTGATTTACAATGCGAGAAGACTTCTCTACGTCTTTAGTGCCGAGGGCTCTTTGCAGTTCGAAGACATTGTAATCCTTGCTTATCCCGATATGTTTTTCGATTACCTCAGACGTTAAAGCTGAGCCCTCGGGTAGTGAGATCTTTAGTTTAGTGATTTCGTTGACGACTTTACGGAGATCGTTTCCGAGATATTCTGCAAGTAGTTGGGCAGATTGAGGGTCAATAGATAGTTTTACACTTGAAATGTATTCGGCAATCCATTGGGGGAGTTTGTAGTCAAGTAGTTTGTCTGAGAGGAATAAAATTCCGTTTTTTGAGAGGGCTTTAACAGCTTTCGAGCGCCCATCTATTTTCTTATTCATGTAACAGAATACAAGGACTGTTGAAGAAAGTGGGGATTCAGCGTATGCGGCAAGTTTTTCGAGTTCATCTTTGCGCTTCCAGCATTTAAGTTCTTGGGCTTCTTTTACAAGGACGAGCTGGCGATCTGACATCATGGGGAATCGACGCGAGGCAGCTAAGATGTCTGCTATATCTGTGTCGCGTCCATAAAGTATCGTCTCGTTGAAGTCTTTCGAGGCTTCATCAACTACACTGGAAATTATCGCTTTAGAAATTTCTTCTATAAAGAAAGATTCTTCCCCATGTAATACGTAAAGGGGTGAAAATTTACCAGCGTGAATGTCCCGAATAATTTGCTTATGAGCCATTGGGCTAAGTTATAGCTTAGAAGATTAAATTTGCTTCATGTCTAGATTATCAAATCTGCCTGTATTGAACTTTCCCAGACCCACTCTTGTTGCAAGAAAAGGCGAGAAACATGATGAGATACTTTGTCTTGTAAGAAAGAAGTGGGTGGCGTTAGAGCCTGAAGAGTGGGTGAGACAGCACCTCATTTATCACCTTTCGGAAAACTTAGGGTATCCAATGGGGCTTATGGCTGTGGAGCACACTTTAATTTTGAACGATGAAGCGAAGAGAGCTGATTTGGTCTGCTTTAATAAAGATAGAAAACCTGTACTTCTTGCTGAGTGTAAGGCTCCAAATATTGCACTTTCCCAGAAGGCTCTAGATCAAGCTGCGAGGTATAATCTTGTTTTGAAGGTTCCTACGCTTCTGCTGACGAATGGCCTAAATCATTACGCTGTGGCGACTGATCTCACGAAGCCAATCGCTGTTTTAGGTTCTATTCCTGAGTTTTAACGTACTTTCGCGCAATGAAGATTTCAGACGTATTGGCTATTTCGGGTAAACCCGGACTTTTTAAAATTTTAGCATCCTCTCCTAAGAATTTAGTTGTTGAGAGCATGATAGATGGTAAGCGCTCTAGTATCCCCGGTTCGCTTAGAGTTAGCAGTTTAAGTGACATCACGATGTACACTACAAATGAAGACGTTCCACTAAGGGAAATTCTCAAGTCTATGTTTGATAAGAACAAAGGAAAGCCTGCTCTTTCTCACAATGCTGCTCAACAAGAAGTGAAGGATTTCATTGATAGCGTAGTTGATAATTTAGACCACGGTAGAGTCTACGCTTCAGATTTAAGAAAGCTTGTACAATGGTATAATCTTCTAATATCTCAAAAAGCACTTCCTTTTGAAGTAGAGGAGGAGAAAAAAGAGGATAAAGATGATAAAAAGCCCACAGCCACAAAGTCAGCTGCTAAAAAGAAGCCAGGGGCTAAGAAGCCAGTGATAAGAAAGAGCCCATCAGCTAAGAAAGCTGTTGCAACAAAGTCAACAAAAACGACTAAAAAGTAGACGATGAAGTCAATTGCCGTTATTGGTGCTGGAACCATGGGGAATGGTATAGCTCACGTGTTTGCCCAAAAAGGTTTTGACGTAAGTCTCGTCGATATGTCACAAGATGCTCTTGATAAAGCCTTAGCTACAATAGATAAGAATTTAAGCAGACTTGTCACGAAAGAACGCATTTCAGAGAATGATAAAAAGGAGACGCTTGGTCGATTGGTTACTTCAACTGACTTTAACGCTTCTGTTGCTGGTGCGGATTTAGTCGTGGAGGCAGCTACTGAGAATATTGATTTAAAGCTAAAGATATTCAAGGATCTCGATGCTGCTGCTCCAGAGGACTGCATTCTCGCAACGAATACTTCTTCAATTTCTATTACGAAAATTGCAGCTGTAACGAGTCGTCCTGATAAAGTTATCGGGATGCATTTCATGAACCCAGTTCCGATTATGAAACTGGTTGAGATTATCAGGGGATATGCGACCTCGGATGAAACTTGCACCAAGATTATGGCTCTGAGTTCTGCTCTAGGGAAGTCGCCTGTTGAGGTGAATGACTACCCTGGGTTTGTGGCGAATCGCATTTTGATGCCAATGATTAATGAGGCAATTATAACCTTAAACGAAGGTGTTGCTGGAGTAGAGGAGATTGATACTGTGATGAAGTTAGGGATGGCTCATCCGATGGGACCACTTCAACTTGCAGATTTTATAGGGCTTGACGTTTGTCTGTCTATTATGAAAGTGCTTCAAGATGGGCTCGATGCTTCTAAGTATGCTCCTTGTCCATTGTTAGTGAATATGGTGCTTGCTGGCAAATTGGGCGCTAAATCGGGCGAGGGATTTTACGTTTACACTCGTGGTTCTAAGGATCTGGTAATCGCACCGACGTTTTTGAAATAAAAGTAGGTTTGGCATAAAGTATGCTAACTTGCAAACCAGTAAGAATGAAATTGAAAAACAATCATATGAAAACTTCAAATATTTTCCGTGGACTCACAGCTATCGTTGCGATGGTTGGTTTAACTATTAGTGCTGATGCTCAGGAGGTTAATCTTGTGCCGAATGGTGGTTTCGAGGATACGAATATTAGTAAACTTCGTACTTATGGCCAAATGGAGGAGTTCAGCATGGATTGGTTCGCCGCTACGGAAGTTGCTGCTGATATCTATGGTGATGGAGCTAAAGGCGATAAGGTTGCTGTTCCAACAAATAATTACGGAAAGCAGGAACCTTCTGAAGGTCTTTGCTACGCTGGATTTAGAGCTTACTCTAAGGACCCTAGGTTAAACAGAAGTTACCTCGAAGTGAAGCTTCCTAAAACTCTTGATAAAGATGTTATGTACTGCGTTTCTTTCGATATCAGCTTGGCAGATCTAAGCCGCTTTGCTGTGAATGAGATTGGCGTTCTAATGAGCGATAGAAAAATCGAATTGCCTAATACGAGTGATATGATTCAACAAGCTGACGTCAAGCAAAAGACAAATAAGGTATTCCAATTCCTCGATGGATGGGAGACCTTCTGCGGAACATTTGTGGGAACAGGCCAAGAAGAGTATGTTGTGATTGGATGTTTCGGGGGGAGAGAAAGCATGACCATCGATAAAGTTAAGCGCCCAACGGGTATTGTGGGAGCCCAAATGAACCACGCCTACTATTACATCGATAACGTTAAAGTCGTAGATATTCAGGCAAAGTCACAATGTGTGTGTGCTGCCGCTGACGAAAGAGATATGGACCTGGTTTACGGTTCTTCTTCCGTTCAAGCGGAGGACATGACTGATACGGAAATCATTAAATCTAGCTCTATCTACTATGCTTTCTTAAAGCGTACTCCGACTGGCACAGGTAAGCAAACTGTTGCTAACATCTCAGCTATTCTAACAGCTAACCCTATGATGAAAATCACAATTGTGGGACACAGCGATGATGATGAGAGAAATGAGGGGCAGGTGAACCCGCGCTTCAAGATGATTGGTAAGAATCGTGCAGACCAGATAAGAAGGATGCTAGAATCCGAAGGAGTTCTCTCTACACAAATATCAGTTTCAGATATGGGGAATATGGATCCTGCAAGTACGCGTGACAATGACATCTCTCGAGCTCAAAACCGCAGGGTTACTTTCGAGATTAAATAATTACTTCTCAATTTCACTGTGCTTAACTAGCATAGTGGACTTTATGTCTATACTCTTTTGGCACCAACAGCATAGCTAGGAAAGCGAGAGAGAACAGGATGATCATGGCCAGGATTGACTCTCTCATCGAGCCAGTGTATCCTTCGATATACCCCCATCCGAACATCCCGATAATAAGTCCCCCTTTTTCTAGTACTTCGTAGAAACTGAAATACGATGCCGGGTCTTTCGTTTTAGGTAGGATTTTTGAATAGGTAGCTCTATTTAAGCTTTGCGTTCCTCCCATAAGGAAGCCTATCGCACCCGCTGCCACGTAGAATCCAATCTTCGTTGTCGCGAAGAAATATGCGTATAAACACAAAGCGGCCCATCCTACTACGCAAGTCATTAAGGCTCTAATATTTCCAATTCTCTGACTCAAAGCACTCACTCCAAACGCTCCAGGAATGGCAAGTAGGTTGACCACAAAAATTGTAATGATGAGCTCAGTTTCATTGAGCCCTACTTCTTTAATCCCGAAAGACGAAGCCATGATAATAATGGTCTGGATGGCCATGCTCATCACAAAGAAAGCACCCAGATATCTCTTGAGGTGGACGTACCCTCTCAGTTCACGAGCAACACCCACGAGCTCTTTAAATCCTTGTAGAAGAATATTCCCTGGCGGTAAATCTTTAATCTGACTGTTTGGAAGTGCGTTGAAAGTAATGTGGGCAAAACCAAACCACCACAATCCCACAAGTACAAAACAAAAGGTTGTCGTTTGAGTACCCATCCCTATAATCATCCCAGCACATATGACAAGAATGATTAGCGAACTCCAGTAACCCATCGCATATCCTTTCGCACTCAATCTATCGTGCTCCTCTCTCGGCGCTATCTCTGGCAGGAAGGCATTATAAAACCCCACACTCCCCCAAAACCCTAAGCTCGCAAGAAAAAACGGGATCATGCTTATTTCCAGGTGGTTTGAATCAAACCAGTACAATCCCACACATCCCGCCGCACCTACGTAACAGAAAATCCTCATAAATAATTTCTTCTTCCCCGCAAAATCCGCCAACCCGCTCAGCAAAGGACTTACGATGATTATAGTGAGGAAACTTGCAGCGAGAACATAGCTGTATAATTGAGTGTTTACGAACTCCATCCCTAAAAACATGACGTTATCTGTACCTTCAATAATCTTCCCTTGAGCATCTTTTTCTGAAGTCAAATTGTTATAAAACACAGGGAAAATTGCCGTAGTTATGACAAGGGAGTACACGTTGTTCGCCCAATCATACATTGTCCATCCCCACTTAACTTTTTCCTGACCTTCCCGCTTTTTGAAAATTTTCTTGAACATTTGCGTAAGATAGTACGTTTTAATGAAATTGAAAACGTCATTCTCTCGTCTGCAGATTACCTTTACAGGCGATTCTAAAGACGATGAAAAATTACGACGTTATTTTAGTGGGTGGAGGTATCGTTGGTGCTGCGACATTTTATAAAATGCAGAAGCGTTATCCTGAAAAGACGATGCTTCTCATTGATAAAATGGATGTTTTAGCTGATCACCAAACAGGCAACAACTCTGGCGTAATTCACTCTGGACTCTATTACAAGCCAGGCTCCCTAAAGGCTGAGAACTGCGTAAAGGGTCGCCATGAGCTTGTGAAATTTGCGAAAGAAAACAACGTTCCCCATGATGTTTGTGGTAAAGTAGTCGTGGCAGCCACAGAAGCTGAACAGCCTTCTTTAAATAAAATATTCAAGTTAGGTCTTGAGAACAAGATCGAAGGCATCGAACTCATCAACGGCTCTCAGCTTCGAGAGATCGAACCAGAGTGTAGGGGAGAGGCTGCCCTTTGGGTTCCATGTACTGGAATAATCGATTTCAGGGACGCCACGAAGAAGATGGTCGATGTCGCTCTTTCCATACAAGAAAAATCTGCCGTTCATCTTTCTGAGGAAGTCCTAGATTTCGCCAACGAAGGTGACGGTACGCTCGTAAAAACCTCGAAAGCCACTTATTTCGCTCAGCACCTTATCGTATGTGGCGGACTCCAAGCCGACCGCCTCGCCCGCAAGGACGGCGTCAAGCTCCGAGAACGCGTAGTAGGCTTCCGAGGCGATTACTACGAGCTTAACGACCACGCTAAGCACAAGATTAGGAATCTAATCTATCCAGTGCCTAACCCCGATTTCCCTTTCCTTGGAGTACATTTCACCCGTATGACGAATGGAGAAATCGAGTGCGGTCCCAATGCCGTTTTCACCTTCAAGCGCGAGGGATATGGAAAAACTGATTTCGATCTGCGAGATACCTTCGACGCCCTAAGCTATGCCGGCACCTGGAAGCTCTTCTTCAATAACATCTCATTCGGGATTAATGAATACCGACGCGCATTCTCTAAGAGACTCTTCTTAAAATCGCTCCAACACCTTGTTCCGTCCCTCACGATGGATGATATTCGCCCAGGCCGATCTGGTGTTAGAGCTATGCTTCTCAATACCGATGGCGACACCCGTGATGATTTCCGCATCGAGGCTACCGATAGAAGTATCCACGTTCTAAACGCTCCTTCTCCAGCAGCTACCGCCTCCCTCGCCATAGGCGATTACGTGGCGGATAGGTATGCAGAAAGGTTCGCGAAATAAATGAATCATTAGCTGTATAAATACGATTTGGTAGGTGATGTATTTTCCACTAAATTGGTTGAATTAATATAAAATACCTTTCAAATGTAGCTATCAATCATATCCCCAACATTCTGCTTTTTTGTTTTAGCAGCTTTTTCAATTTCTAAATCTCAAGCCCAAGAAATTTGTCCTGGAGCGGATATACTGATCCACACAGAAGGAATTACATTTACTCCTGATGCGATTGAGATTGTCACTGGCACAACAGTGGGATGGGTTAATACTGGAGGACTGCACGATGCAAATGGGGATATAAGTAGCATTGATGGCTTATCTTTCAACAATCCAGAAGCTTTCGATTTCGAGCTAATTTCTGTGACTGATGAAGCAGCTTGTATCGGAACATTTCTATTTACCGTTCCTGGATTATATAACTATGATTGCTCAGGATATGGTCACGCATCAGCTGGAATGGTTGCTACGCTTACTGTAGTAATACTTGATGAAGTTAATGATCTACAGACTTCTGAAAATCTTGTTAAGTTTTATCCCAACCCTGTTTCTTCACTTCTAACTATTGAAAACCTCAACCAATCTCGAATCACCATTTACGACTTACAAGGTAGAGTAGTTGTTGAGTTTGAAGGAGAAGAAACAATGAGTGTGGATGTTTCGGGATTCCCCAATGGAGTGTATACCGTTGCAGTAGATGGGAAAATGCAGAAATTGATCGTAGAGTAATACCTACTTGTAATAAAGAAAAAACCGCCTCTGACTTGCGTCAGGGCGGTAGTTCTTTCGTCGGGGCGGCAGGATTCGAACCTGCGATCTCCTGGTCCCAAACCAGGCGCCTTAACCGGGCTGGGCCACGCCCCGAGCGTTAAAAGCGGTCGCAAATATACGTTTGTTTTTTAGGTATCAAACACAATAGTTATAAAATTATTTTTTGATTCACTATGACAAATAAAATCATAAATTCTCTGTGTGACGAAACTTTCTAGATACAAAAACGCCCGCTTCTGCGGGCGTTCGTGCATCTGTGCGGAGAGACTGAGACTCGAACTCAGGAGCCGAAACCGGCTACAAATTAGCAATCTGCTGCATTACCACTCTGCCACCTCTCCAAAAAACGAAAATCGCTTTCACGAATTCGGACTGCGAAATTACACAATTCTTTTCGATATCTATAATCGGGAGTGCTATAATTGCTAAATGAATGTAAAATATCATCCGATTAATCAAAGGTTAGTGTCGATTAAGTATCAAAGTAGTATCTTTATCGATGTAAAACGAAACAATTATTGAATCATGAAAAATATTTTATTACTCGGAGCGCTCGTAATGTTTGCCTTCACAGTCTCAGCTCAGTCCGATGTGCCAGCACCTCCAACAGCCGATAAGACAAAAACTGAAAAACCTTGTTCTGCTGAGAAAGCGGATGGTGAGAAGAAGACATGTACTGCTGAAGAGAAAGCAGCTTGTTCTGGTAAAAAGGACGGTGATAAGGCATGTTGCGCTAAGACTGCTGACGGTTCAAAGAAGACATGTACTGCTGAAGAGAAAGCAGCTTGTTCTGGTAAAAAGGACGGTGATAAGGCTTGTTGCGCTAAGACTGATGACGGTTCAAAGAAGACATGTACTGCTGAAGAGAAAGCAGCTTGTTCTGGTAAAAAAGACGGAGATAAGGCAGCTTGCTGCTCAAAGTCTACAGATGACAAGTCTTCTAATTCTAAGAGTAAAGAGAAAGGAAAGAAAGCTACATCTACTAATGTAGGTATCTCTGAATAAATCATTTAGAGTCAACATATTTAATGAGAGCCTCCATAATTGGGGGCTCTTTTTTGTGCCTATTTGTAAGTATAGTTTTTAATAGTTGGAGTTGGATTTCGTAAAAGATGGTGCATCTTTGCACCCTCTTAAACGAGATTGTTTGTGAGAACGAGCTGGTCTCATAGCTCAACTGGATAGAGCACCTCCCTTCTAAGGAGGCGGTTCGGGGTTCGAGTCCCTGTGGGATCACTAAAAGCCTTGGAGAAATCCAGGGCTTTATTGTGTTAAAGACCCTTATTTACTGACGTTTTAGAGCTTTTTAATTGTAAAATCGTACACACTACTTAGACAGGGATGTGCTGAGGTTATAAATCTGAATCGCTGTATCTTGTAAATCCTAACATGATTACAGTACCTAAGAATAAATGAATATTCTTTTCTATGATGGACCCTGCGCACTCTGTAATTTTACAGTGAAGATGATTGTGAAATTAGAGGATGCTAATAAAGTTGATAAGCTTTATTTTGCCTCTATCCAAAGTGAAACAGCGATAAATGTTTTAGACTTAAAGCTCAGAACTCCGCCATTAATGGGGGTGATCATCATTGAAAATGGCGGAACGCCCAAGGTGGGAGTTGATGCCGTAAAAGCTATGAAGCCTTATATAAGAAAGCGATGGACTTTTTTAACGTTTATGTTTAGTGCAAAAATGTATATGTTTATTGCGAAGTACCGTCATCTATCAGGTGAGGTAGATAGGGATAGTTGCCCTTTTTCTAAGGATTACTCGAGTAGAATATTGCCTTAATTGTAGATATTTAAATTCAGCTTACGCCTTCTTAACGTACTCAGACTTAAGCCCCATTTGGCCAAACCCTTTGATTTTGCAGTCGATGTTGTGTTCAGCGTCGCGTATTCTAATGTTCTTCACTTTCGTGCCAGACTTGACTGGCTGTGGAGCACCTTTGACAGGAAGGTTCTTAATCACAATCACAGAGTCGCCGTTTTGAAGAAGGTTGCCGTTAACGTCTTTCACGACAATACCTGATTCTTGTTGAGCCTCTTGAGTATCCCATTCGTTGCTACACTCTGGACAAGCAAAGATATTTTTTTTTAATTCATAGCCGTAAGCGCAATCGCATTTAGGACATGGTTTCATTTCATCTGACATGGTAGGTGTGTTTTTGTCTTTACAAAGTCAAAACTTATTTAGACTGAGAGATACAACAGTGTGCTCATTGGACAATATTAAGCTAAATTGTCGGAATGCAAAGCCCATCTAAAAACTTTGATTATGATTACGTGATCATTGGGAGTGGGTTTGGCGGGAGCGTGTCAGCTTTAAGGCTAAGTCAGAAGGGATATAAGGTGTTGGTAGTAGAAAAGGGGAAGTGGTTTAAGAATGCAGAAGATTTTCCCAAGACGAATTGGAATTTGAGGAAGTGGCTGTGGATTCCTGGTCTTAGGTTTTTCGGGATCATGAAGATGACTATTCTGAGGCATGTAACGATCATTTCTGGAACAGGCGTTGGGGGAGGCTCCTTAGTATATGCGAATACGTTGCCTCGACCTTCGAGTGCGTTTTACGAGTCGGGGAGTTGGGCTGGGCTTGTAGATTGGGAGGGAGAGTTAGACGAGCATTACAAGGAGGCGCTGAGGATGTTAGGAGCTACGAAGAACCCTCGGCTTTTTGACGCAGATAAAGCGTTGAAAGATTTAGCAGTGGAGATAGGCAAGGAGAAGGAATTTAGTCATCCTGATGTCGCAGTGTATTTCGGAGAGGCAGGGAGAGAAGTTGCGGACCCGTATTTTGAGGGTGAGGGGCCATCTAGAACTGGATGTGTACATTGTGGGGGGTGCATGACAGGGTGTAGGTATAATTCTAAAAATACACTGGACAAGAACTATCTGTATTTTGCTCAGAAGTTGGGGGCGGAGATTTTTGCGGAACAAGAGGCTGTAGGAGTAGAGCCGATTAATGGGGGTGAAGGTGGAGATGGATATAAGATTTCATTGAAATCAAGTACTAAGATATTTGGAAGTAGAAAAGAGGTTAGCTCGAAAGGAGTCGTTTTTTCTGGGGGAGTATTGGGAACAGTGAAGCTACTTTTAAAATTGAAGTCTACAACTTTACCGGGTCTTTCGGAGATGGTGGGAGGCGATATCCGTACGAATAACGAGACGATCATTAGCGTAAGTACGCTCAGAGACGACTTGGATATGTCAAAGGGAGTGGCGATAGGGTCGATCCTTCATACTGATGAAAATTCTCATTTGGAAGCGGTGAGGTATTCAGCTGGGTCGGGCTTTTGGAAACTGCTACATCTACCTGTTTCACATGGTTCTAATGTTGTTGTAAGGCTATGGAGAATGACCGTTTCATTAATCAAGTCGCCATGGAGTTATGCAAAAATTTACGTGAGTAACGTTTGGTCTAAAAGCACTGTGGTACTCCTGTTTATGCAAACTTTAGACAGTACTTTGAAGTTTAAATTGGGACTTGCAGGAGGGCTTTCGTCTTCAGTTTCAAAAGGAAAAGCGCCAAGTCCCAATATCCCAGCTTCGAACGCTTTGACTCATAAATTTGCAGAAATAGTCCAAGGAAAATCGACTTCATTTGTCCTGGAAACACTATCGGGGATTCCATCAACGGCCCACGTACTCGGCGGGGCGGTCATGGCTTCAATACCAGAAAAAGGCGTGATAAATAAGGACAACGAGGTGTTTGGATATAAAAACATGTTTGTTGTCGACGGTTCCATGATTTCCTCTAATCCCGGAGTGAATCCATCGCTTACCATAACCGCTATTGCTGAGAGGTGTATGTCGCAGATCGCTGATAAAAAATCCTGAATTCCTCTTTGCTGCCCTGCCTAGATTTAAAACTTTTTTTTGTAATTCAGGGAAAAATATTGTTGGGCAGAAATGCGCGTTTATTGCGTAGTTTTGCGTTACGTTTAAAAGAGTTAAGGTGTAACAAAGTGGGTGTAAACTTAAAGAATATCAGTGTAATAGCTGAGTAAGTTATAAAATGAAAAGAAAATCTAGAAAAGCGCTTGACTGCAAGCTAGTAGGCCCTAGCGAAATTGACCCTAGGTACTTTCGTTACGAAGTGACGATTCAAGAGGGTGATGGAGAGGTTTATAAAACTCCGGCTTTCGGACTTGATATGCAGGATGCTTTGAGCAGACTTGTTTGGACTGAGCGCACTGAAAAGATGACTAGATATGCTAATAAAAGTTCTTGGCTTCAGGTTATTCCGGTGATAAGTCTATTATGCGTTTTAGGTGTTTTTGCTTTTCAAGCCCAATCCCACGATAACCCTGCTTGGGTAATTGGCGGACTCGCTGCAGTTGGAGCTATTATAGGCCTTTCAATCATGTGGGGTCAGCATCTCAATAAGCATTAATTAACTCTGATTTAGTTTACGGTTTCTGTTTGCTAAATATGACACTAGTCTGACAGGCATTGTCAATGGTGTGGGGTATTTTTGCACCATGAACCATCAATTCAGTTTTGAATCAAAATGTACCGCATCTTTTTATGTGGTAGTTTCATTGCTTTTTGTAAGTCTGTTCCCCATAGTTTCTTCAGCCCAAACATCAGTTTCAGGCCAGATATTTTCTTCTACTCGTTCTCCGATAGATGAAGCTAATATCTATTCTCATGCTTATGATCTGGGTGCCACATCTGATTCTTTAGGGTATTTTATAATAGAAGGTTTTCCGAAGCTCTTAACTCCTTCTTCAAAAATCATTCTTCATATTAGCATTGTAGGATTCAAGACTCAGAGGGTGAATACCTCTCCGGGTAACGAAAACTTAGTGGTTACTTTAGAGAATGATTTAATGAACCTTGATGAGGTGCTTATTGAGGCAGAGAAATCACATTCTCAAAATACATGTCTTGTAAAAATTGCTTCTATGACTGTAGAGCAACTTGACCGGTCCTCTTCCCCCTCTCGAATTCAGGCTCTCGCTTCTGAGCCAGGAGTGGATATGATTTCAATGGGTGGTGGGGTGTTGAAACCTGTTATTCGAGGATTGTCAGGACTTCGTGTTACCACTCTTCTTCGTGGTACTCTTGTTGAAAGTCAAGCATGGGGAGCAGAACACGGTATATATATGCCCGAGCAGGGAGTAGATCGAGTTGAAATAATTCGTGGTCCGAGCGCTCTCGCTTTCGGCGCCGGTGCACTGGGAGGGGTGTTAAACTTCATTCCCGAAAATCCACTCACTGAAATTGGCCGAAAATCTACAATTTCCCTTCGTGGATTTTCCGCCTCTTCAGGACTCCAAACTTCCCTTGCAACAAAGAAGCGTTCGCGCCACTCCCATCACGCGTTCAGTGGTGGATATAATTCCCATGGCGATTACAGCCTCCCAGACGGCGCCCTTGTCTCTAACTCTTTTTACCGCCAATTTTTTGGTCAAGGATTTTGGGGTTATATCAAGGATTGGGGAAAAATAGACGGAGCTTACTCCTCCTCTTACAATACTGCGGGCCTACTCGGTAGCGAAGGGTATCAGCAATCCGGAGATCACATCATCACTTCGAGCGCAACATTTTATTCAGATAGCTGGATTGTAAAACCTTCCATTAGTTACCAACTCAACCACAGAAAAGAATTCGATTCTCCTCGCCAACCCAATGTTCCCACCGACTCTCTCAGCTTACCTCCACCGATAATAGAGCCTGAACTCGACCTCGCTCTTCGATCCTACAGATACGGTGCAACAGCAGTAAATGATGGTGATTTATTCGATATCACCGTAGGGATTTCAGGTGTTTCGACATCAAACGAGAACGAATTACCGGACGCACCTTTCATCCCCGACGCTTCGATCAACGAATCAAGCGCTTTTGCTCTTTCTAGCTATCAATTGGGTGATTTACTCTTTCAGGCGGGCACTCGCTTAGATTACGTTTCAGTGGTTGTGCCGGGACAGTTTGAAAGAACGTTTTCTAATCCATCATATTCCTTAGGCGCTGTTTATACTCTTAACCCTCAATCAGATTTGCGGCTAAGCTACTCTCTCGGAAATAGAGTTCCTGGTTTATCGGAGTTAGCTGCAGATGGTATTCATCATGGAGCTTATCGATATGAAATGGGTGATTCTAACCTCGATTCTGAGACAAGTGGGAACTTAGATTTGGCCTATAGCTTTAGTTCTGCATCTATTTCTTTAGAAGCAGCGATATTTAGAAATACGATAAACAACTTCATTCATTTATCTTCGACAGAGTTAGAAATAGATGGTTTTTCAGTCTACCAATTCGCTGCTTCGACAGCAGTTCTTTCGGGAGCGGAGATGTCGGTGAGTGTTTCTCCCAAATCAATTCCTAGTCTTCGTTTTAATTCAGCATTGTCTTATATCGTTGGTAATCTTAAAGAAGAGGCTCTCCCTTTTATCCCTCCCACAAACTTGCGGACCACAATTTCTTGGAGATCTGAATCTGGTTTTCACGCTTCAGCATCTTCCCTTTTAGTGGATAGAGCATCCACTCTAGAGTTTTCAAGCCCGGGCTATTCAGTTTTCGATTTTACTGCGGGTTCTGTTATTTCAGAACGTCTTACTTGGGGAGTGGCTTGCTCTAATATTTTCAATACGAATTATATACCACATCTCTCACTTTCTAGGGAGTTAGGTATTGCTATGCCGGGCAGGAATATCAGCTTTCGTCTTTCGTTTGTGTTGTAAGAACTTTACATCACAGGGCTGAAGAACACGGCATTCGCAAAAAACTTGTGTCCGTTTTTCCAAAACCCACGGAAAAGCACATTGTCTATCATGTATATAGCGGAGCCAGACCCGATAGATTGAACCCCAAAACTTAAACTGTTGTTCAGTTTTTCATTTGCTCTGTCCCCAGCAAAACCAGTTAAGGCTTCTGCGTCACCTTTTAATACACCTACGTTCGTTCCACCGCCAGAGGAGAGAGGTGAAAACCGCATAGATGAGGTTTTAATACTTAAATAAGTTGTGCTATACCCGAAAGATAAGGGGTGTGTGGGGTCGATTGAAATAGAATACACGGCTCCGGGAATTTCATCCATGATACTCAATCTCTCACTGAGAGCAAAAGGCGCATATATATCTGAGGCTGAATGTGCATCATATTCAGCAGTTCGATTCGATTCATCCATCTCGCCACTAAAGCGCGTCAATCCCCAACCATTTTTGTCCGCAAAATTTCTGCATGACCCCCCAATTGAGATAAGATTCCCTCCTGCAGCCACCCAGTTTTTCAGCTCTTCAAGTTCATCATCATTAAAACTGATCCAACTGCGGGGGATGATGAGTACATCGTAGCTGTCTAAATCCATACTCTTGCGATCAGAAATAACGGTAATCGGATAATTGTAAATGGTCTCAAACCTGTGTAAGATTTCACCGAAACTCAGTGAAGAGACTTCGTCTCCAGCAATGACGGCGATGCTCGGAGATTTAATAAAATGGAAATGATCAGATCCTAAATCCGGGCCTTCTTCACTCATCCCACTGTGAGTTTTTAAAACTCGAATTCCAGCAGTCTTTGAAATGTGTTCAGAAATGATAGAATCGATATTCCCAAGTTTGTCTTCGTTATTTCGTTTCGTGATGACAAGTGAGCCAGCTGAGAATTTCTCACCTGAATTTTTGAAAGGGGAGTCGGCGACACGCACCTTAATGCCTTCATCGAGGAGATGCGCAAGCAAGGGGGTGCCTGCATCTGTGCTGTATTCGACTATCCAAGCGTAGGGTGTGGAAGTGGTGTCTGGTTTTGTGGGCTGTAAGAGAGTGGTAAAACCATCCGTCATGTCAATGCTTTTATTCAAGCCAAAGCTTTTCAGTCCATAAGCAAAAGGCAAAGCCCACGTTGTGATGTCGTAGGTAAGAGAATCGCTGAGTTCTGGATCTGGGTCGAAGAGGACTTGAAGGAGAGCGGAGTTGGGTTGATGAGCGTCTATTACTAGATCTCCTTTAAGGGGGCGCACAAGGGTTTCGTTTAACGAAGTGTAGTCAAGGGCGCTGACTGGTTTTTTCGATCCGCTAGCTGTGGAGTAGGTTAAGCCCTGGCGGTCGAGTAAATCGGTAAGCCAGTCCACTTTAGCAAGATCATTTCCTTCCATGGGGATTAAATACGCCTCGAAATCTCCCCAGGGCTCCTCAATATTTCTTCGGTGGTAAGCCGCAAATTCTTTAAGCAGTCTGTCTCTATGGTGGATAGCCGCTTCGATCGTAGATATCGCTGTGGAGTGGTGATTTTCGATTCTATAGCTAAGTGATAAAATATCACCTGTCTCAGTAATGATAGACCTCCCCGCTCGACCACTTCCTCCTTGCTCGTAAGTCATTCCTATGGCGCCTTGGAACATCGGCCAAGTATCTCCATAGCTTGGGTAGAAGAGATCGAATATTTCTCTTGTAAAATACAACGCGCCACGTGCGTCGAATCCAGAAGCGTTAAATCCACCAATATGTTCTTGGCATTCTCTCTGCCACGGGGTGATGATTTTATGCAGGGGCTCGGCTGCCGGAGCGAAATAATATGGATTGTTGATGCCTTGCTCGTGGTAGTCCACGTGAATGTGAGGCATTATTGTACGGTAGAAGGCAGTTCGAGCTTTGGTTTCTTTTTGGGTTTGCCAGGCAAGATCTCGGTTCATATCGAACATATAGTGATTCGACCTTCCTCCTGGCCAAGGTTCAGAGTGTTCCCAGGCTGCGGGAGACGCGTTGGGCGTGGGGCCAGAAGTTCTGTCTTGGAAGTGTACGTATCGATCTCTTCCGTCAGGATTTACACATGGATCGATAATTACAATGCAATTATCTAAAAGATCTTTGCGCTGGTTTGTGAGTTCTCCAATGGTCCTCATTGCGGCTTCAGTACAAACGGCTTCATTCCCATGCACATTGTAGCTGAGGTAAATGATGGGGATACGCTCTCCAGAATCGATGCCCTGATTTACTCTTCGGAAATTTTCGGATAAAATATCGTCTAAGTTTTGCATGTTGATGTCAGAGGACATGATCAACCCTAAAAGAGGTCTGTTCTCAGTTGTGGTTCCGTATTCTCTGAGTTGGAAGTGTGGGTTTTCCTTAGCGACATGTTCAAGATAGTCAACTACTCTGTGGTGCCGGGTAAATTTCTCTCCCAAGTTATATCCAAGAAATGCATCTGGGGATACTTCTTGAGAAAATGTGACACTCGCTATTGTACAGAAGTAAAACGTAAGAAATGCTAATGTGGAGATTTGTTTCATGGCATAAATATCGGTCATTGAAACTATTTCCCACTTTTATACGTACTAAGTATTATGTCAATCGAAACTTTTCTTTCTGGATATTTTTTAGCGGCTCTCGGATGGGCGATGTTTTGGGCCATTCAAATGACTGCTCATTCGATAATAAAGCTGAAATACTTAAAGACTCGTAATTGATATTAAATCTTAAGTTATTTAGCATTATATATAGCTTAAATATCAACTTGTGTGATGACTATATCGCTAAATCGACGTGATTTAGGGCTCCGGACATTTCATAAAACCTTCTGAAAACTAGTATTTTCGTCTTTTACAGGGCGTTTTGATATGGCTCAGATATTAGTTAAACCATAGTAAATAAAGCGGGTGTAGGGGATTTTAACATTTGAAAGTTAATTTTTATATTTGATACCCCTAAAATAGGTTTATATAATTATAAATATTGTGCACAGTTATAAACCAAAACCTTTATACAATGGATCAAGTGTTTAAATTTATGGGAGGCTTCTTTACAGGCCTAACACAATTATTGATCAGCTTTGCTGCCCTTGCAGTTCTTGCTGAAGTAGTTTTCGGAGCAGAGATGTTCCCAGGAATGACAGTTGTAAGTAACATTACAGGCTTAATTTCTGAGCTCGGTAACGAAGGATTCGTAGGCTTAATAGCTCTACTTGTTCTTTGGTCTATTCTAGATCGCAAGTAATCCGATCTAATCGATTGAAATAATGTAGCGGCCCAAGGTCGACTTGGGCCGCTCTTTATTTTGCCTTCACCTAACTAATTCATTAAACTCATGGAACGCATTGCATCTATTATGTTACTAGCGATATGTGTCGTTGGAACTGGCTATTTATATATGGAGAACATTGTTCGAATAGCTGCTGATGAACTGGAAGCCACTATAGTTGCCGAACAAGCTGCCGCTGCTGAAGTTGAAGCTGAAGTTGAAGCTGCTAAAGTAAGATTTACCATACCCCACGACAAAAATCCTTCCACAACTGATATTACTGTGTCGCTTGATGGAAGTGGATCTTTTGACACTGAGGGTGATTCCCTTTCTTTTTATTGGGACCAAACCTCAGGTGACTTAGTTTACCTCGAAAGTGCGGACAACAATACAACCACTTTCATAGCTACTCCAGGAGAGTACACCTTTAAGTTGACGGTTTCTGACTCATATGGCAGTTCTACTTCAGACAATACTACCATTTCCGTAGCTCAAGAACCCAACTCGCCACCAGAAGTTGTCGTAAAAGTTTACTAAAATTCTACGAGCATTTTAGTGATAAGAACCCTGAACAGGTTTTCGTAAAATAGAAGCGCGTCCCTTTTAAGGTGGCGCGTTTTTCATTTCGTAAATTTGCCACCCATGATCATTCCTGCTCGCTCACTTTCATCTTCACAGTTTCTTAACGAAGCTGATCGTGGAGGGATTATATTAGATGTGAGGAGTCCTGGTGAATTTGGGTTGGGTCATATAAAGGGAGCTCTTTCATGGCCTTTATTTACAAATTCAGAACGGGCTGAAATCGGTACGCTTTACAAGCAGAAATCTCGCGATCAAGCTGTTGATTTAGGCCTTCATATCATAGGACCTAAAATGCAGGAGATGGCTCAGCGCGGTCGTTCTCTCTTTGAAGGCCAAACTTCCTCTGACGGTTCTCCTTCCCGCAACTCTCTTCTCATCCATTGTTGGCGAGGTGGAATGCGGTCTCAATCTTTAGCTTGGCTTCTTCGTACAGCAGGTGTTCCAGCGGTGGTTCTCAAGGGAGGATATAAAGCTTTCAGAACTTATGCTCGAGCAGAATTTGATCGTAGAATTGACTTCGCTGTTCTCGGAGGACTCACTGGCTCTGCAAAAACAGACACTCTCCTCGAACTTTCTAAGATCCCCGGTGAATCTGTAATCGATCTCGAGGGTATGGCTCGACATTTTGGATCTGCATTTGGCAATCTCGAAGAACACACCCAACCCACGACAGAGCAATTTTCAAACGATTTATACTCCGACCTTCGTTCTTTAAACGCTTGGAATGATTACTCTCCAGTTCGAACTCGACCTATTTGGGTAGAAAATGAGAGCCGCTCCATAGGTGTAGTAGATATGCCTGAACCTATTTTCAGTCAACTGATCTCCTCTCGTTGCTTTGAAATGAACCGCACAGATAAAGATCGCGTAAACCACCTAGTTCAGATGTATGGAGAGATCGACACAGAACTTCTTGCCTCAGCATTTCTTCGCATTGCCCCTAAATTAGGTGACCAAAACGCGAATGACGCTCTCGCTGCACTTTCCCAAGGCGATCTCGCCACAGCCGCTCGCATCGCTCTTGTATACTATGACAAGACCTATGCTCACGGGCTTACTAAAAGAGATCAGGTTCTCCGCACCGATGTGGATTGCAGAGGCCTCACACCCGCCGAGTGCGCTTTACACCTAAGCTCATTTCTAACTGATTTCATTTCGCCTAAATAGTTTATTAAAATGTCTGATTCTATTCGCCTTACTCAATACTCGCATGGCGCGGGTTGTGGATGTAAAATTGCTCCAGGTGTTCTCAACACCATGCTTTCTTGCATGAACCGTGACACGAACTATCCTAACCTTATTGTTGGAAACGACACGAAGGATGATGCGGCTGTTGTAGATCTAGGTGATGGTACAGGAATAGTATCCACGACTGATTTCTTTATGCCTATCGTCGATGATCCTCACACTTTCGGACGCATAGCTGCCGCAAATGCTATTTCGGACATATACGCTATGGGAGGAACGCCCCTTATGGCTATCGCAATACTAGGTTGGCCTATCGATAAACTAGCTCCGGAGGTGGCTGGTGAAGTCCTAGAAGGAGGCCGTACTATCTGTGCTGAGGCTGGAATTCCTCTTGCAGGAGGTCACAGTATTGATTCTCCAGAACCTATTTTCGGTCTAGCTGTTACAGGCCGAGTTCCACTCGCTAATCTCAAAGCCAATGCTTCTGCCCAGGTAGGTGACGTACTTTTTCTCACGAAGCCTATTGGAGTTGGAATAATCACCACAGCAGAGAAAAAAGGACTGGTATCACCCGAGCATATTCAAGCTGCGATCGCCTCAATGACGGCATTAAATAAAGTGGGAGAGAAGTTGTCGGAGCTTCCTGGAGTAAATGCAATGACAGACGTTACAGGATTTGGTCTCATGGGGCATTTACTGGAAATGTGTCAAGGATCGGGAACTTCAGCACAAATTGATTTTCAAGAAGTACCGACTCTCGATAGAGTTGCGTTAATGAATTATCACGACCAGGGGTGCGTGCCTGGAGGGGCTAGTCGGAATTTCAACAGCTATGGAGAACATCTTGATATCCCTGAAGGATTCACTCGTGACCTGCTGTGCGACCCTCAAACATCTGGTGGGCTATTGCTTTCAGTTGATCGTACCAGCATTGAAGTTGTGCAAGATATTCTCCGTGATCACAATTTACCTATCAATATTATAGGTAACATTACTGAGCACAATGAAAATGATAAGATTGTTACATTAATTTGATGACCTAGATCGCTATGAAAAAGAAAAAGGAACATTGGGAGGACGTCTATAAAAAGAAGACTGACAATCAAGTTAGCTGGTATCAGGTTGTTCCCGCAACGTCCTTGCGATTGATAAACGAACTTCAATTGCCCCTAGATTCTTCAATCATTGATATAGGGGGTGGAAATTCAAATTTCACAATTGAACTCCAAAAGATGGGGTATAATAATTTATGTGTGTTAGATATTAGCGGTTTGGCCTTAATGCGAACGAAGGAGAAAATGGGGGATGCTGCAAATGCGGTAAATTGGATTGAGTCAGACGTATTAGACCTCAATGAACTCAATAAATACGATGTGATCCACGATAGAGCTACTTTTCATTTCCTCACACATGAAGACGATATAAAGAAGTATGTAGATGTCGTTTCAGACGCAATGATAAAAGGAGGTCACCTCGTGATTTCAACATTTTCGCTTACAGGTCCTGAAAAATGTAGCAATCTTCAAGTGTCACAATATTCGTTTTCTAAGCTGTCTTTGTTGTTCAAAGAAAACTTCGTGCTTACAAGTTCTTTTAATGAAGTTCATACCTCTCCGTACAACACTACCCAAGACTTTATATTTTGTGTGTTTACTAGATTATAATAACAGTATTTAGTCTTTTTACCTCAAACATCAGGTGCTATTTGGATTCATTCTATGAGCGAGAGACCTCATCATTCAACCAGCTTTGAAGTGATTCAGCGTCATGAAAAACATGAGATTTAGACACAAAATTCGGGATGATATGTACATTCATAAGTTGATCTAATACTTTTTGATTTGGACCACTTATGGCAATCACAACGTTATTTTTCTGAAGATCTAAAAGGGTTTCTTCTAAAGCAGAAACTCCACTTTGATCAATGAATGCCACTTTTTCCATACGGATGATGAGGTAGTCAATTTCAGGCAATTGTAACACTGAATTTTTAAACTCTTCGATGATGCCGAAGAAAAGGGGGCCGCTGAAATCCTTAAAATATACTTTTTGGACTTTGTCTGAGTCAATTCCGGCACCATCGATCCAATTGTCTTTAACAGCATCAGCAAGAGAAGTAATGGTTACATCATGGCCACTGGCATCGCTGTAACGCTTTAGAAATACTAATGCCGCCATCACAAGCCCCACAGCTACAGCAAAGACCAATTGCCAGAACACAGTTAAAATGAGCACTGTAAGGAGAATAATCTTTTCACTCCACTCCATCTTGGGCAGTGCTTTTAATCCGCGATAATCCATGACTCCGATACCTACTGTAATCAGAATGCCTGCGAGAACGCCCGCTGGAATTTTAGAAGCAATGGTGCCGAGCACAAGAATAATGCTGAAAAGAAACACGCCGGCCATCATGCCAGACAGTCGGGTTTTACCTCCGGAATTAATATTGACCACAGTTCTAATTGTAGCGCCTGCGCCGGGCAGCCCACCGAAAAATGCCGCAACGGTATTTCCGATACCTTGACCAATTAATTCCTGGTTTGGCCTGTGTTGTGTTTTAGTCATGTTGTCCGCCACAAGAGAGGTGAGAAGGGAGTCAATTGCTCCTAGCATAGCCAACGTGAAGGCAGATAAAATAAAGGGGGACATGATCTTAAAATCGATGCCTGTAAAAATTTCATAATTAAATTTAGGCATTCCCATAGGTATTTCTTGAATCAACCGATAGTCCAATCCCCCAAAATATGCACCCGAAGAAACCACAACTAATGCGACAAGGGTTGATGGTACAGCTGTGGTGATACGTTTAAACCCATAGATGATTAAAATGGTGAGTAAAGCTAACACGAGCTCCATCCAATTCACATTTAAGAGCGCCCTCTCTATATATCTTAAAGATCCCACAACGCCTTTGCCTGCATTTGAAGCCAAAACTTTTGCCTCATCCCTCTTTTGAATTTCTGTGATCTCTGACGCTCGTAAAACTGTTTCTTTAAAGTCATCTAGAACCATGATTCCTTCTTCAGCTTCTTCTGCCAATATCCTGTCTAAAATAAGCTCCTCACCGTGTGGCATAAAGTGTTCGATTAGCTGTTCATCTTGTCCAGAATTATAACCTAAAGTAGGAGGGATCTGAGTGATCAAAATAATGACGCCGATTCCTGTCATAAATCCTGAAACAACAGGGTAAGGAATAAACTTGATGTAGGATCCCAGTGAAAGAAATCCCATCAATATTTGTATTAGTCCAGCAAGCACAAAAACCGCAAAGATCATAGGTAGGGCAACGGCAACATCACCTTCACAGGCTAGAACGATGCCTGCAATTATCACCATACTCAATGCTGTCATAGGGGCAGTAGGGCCACTAATTTGAGTGTTTGTTCCGCCAAACAAAGCTGCGAAAAATGAGATGAATGCTGCGCCGTATAATCCAGATGCTGCACCTAGACCCGATTGTTCTCCAAATGCAAGAGCCAATGGAAGTGCAACAATACCAGCAGTTAGACCACCAAGTAGGTCAAATTTAAAATGCGAAAAATCAAAATATTTTTTCATATTAGTTGGATGTTTCATTTCATGATGAAACGAATAAAAAAAGGAAAAGGAAATGTTCTAGATTAAGTCACCGAAAGGATTAACTTAAGTCAGGAGGGATTCCTTTTACATCCAAATACAAAAATTGAGTCCATTCATCAATATGATTGGATTCATTTTTAGTTTCTAATTTGCTTGTAGAATTGATTGAATGAATAATGATTAACTCTTTTTCTTCAGTATCATCCTCTGCATCTGTTTCATTTGATTCATTATTCTCACTCGTTTTATTCGTGAGATCAATGTTCTCTATTTGCGATAAATGTGAACCAGAGAGCACCCATGAAATTGAAAATGCGCATTGACTGAAAAGCATCAAGCTGACAAGCAGAAAGGAAATTATTAAAAAAGTTTTTGAAATCATTTCGAAGGCAAAATTAAGGTGAATTCTTCATAAAAAAAGAATAATATTCAACATAAATGCCAATTAAGTATAACGATGTCATGATTTTTATATGCAAATTTTACTTGATTTATAAATATGTATTAAATTTGTTTTTTTAAAATTCAGATATGTCAGTTACAACAAAGGAAATTCAGTCAAAGTCAAGTGCCCAGGAAGTACTAGAGATATTAAAAGAAGGGAATCAACGATTTGTTAATCAAGATTCCAAGTCAAGAAATTTACTAGAACAAGTTAATGCTACTAGCACAGGTCAATTTCCATTAGCCGTAGTTATCAGTTGTATCGATTCCAGGGTGCCGACGGAGATGATTTTCGACCAAGGGATTGGAGACATTTTCTGTGTGCGAGTTGCAGGAAATGTGATTAATCAAGACGTTTTAGGGAGTGTAGAATTTGCGTGTAAAGTGGCGGGTGTAAAATTGATTGTGGTCATGGGACACACAAGCTGTGGCGCTGTTAAAGGCGCATGTAACAATGTGGAATTGGGGAATTTGACGGGTCTTTTAGACAAGATCAAACCTGCGATATCGATTGTTTCGAATAGGGGAGTGGCAGCAGATGATTCACGATTTGTAGATGAAGTCGCAATTGAAAACGTACAACTATCTTTGAATACGATCCTACATGACAGTCCTGTGATTAAGGAAATGGTAGATAACGATGAGTTGAAATGTGCAAAAGCGATGTATTCAGTCCAAACTGGGGAAGTTGAATTAAATCTCTTGTAGCATCCTATGAAGGATATGTACAGGAAGTCCCATTACAGTATAGAAGGAGCCGTTAATTGAGCTCACCCCTATAAAGCCTATTAAATCCTGAACGCCATAGCTTCCAGCCTTGTCAAACGGCTTGTAATCATCTATATAATGAGAGATCATATCGTCTGTCAATTCCTCGAATGTCACTTCGCAGGTGTCCACTTCACATAAGGTCTCAGCTTTTCCATCTCTAAGAGTTGTGACTGCTACTCCTGAGGCTACAAGGTGAGTTCTTCCGCTCAGTTTTCTCAACATAAATGTCGCCTCTTCATAATCTGAAGGCTTTTCAAGTATTTCATCATCCAATAGCACTACGGTATCACCTGTTATAATAACATCGTTTACGCCTAAGATGTCAGTGAATGCAGCAGCTTTTGCTCGTGTTACGTATTCTGCTACAGCAGCACCCATAACTGATGGTGGGTAGCTTTCGTCTATATCTCGTACTATAACTTCGGGCTCGATTTCTAAACCACGAACAAGTTCTAAACGCCTGGGGCTTTTAGAAGCTAAGATGACACGTTTTGAAACGAGGTTAGGGTATAGCATAGGTGATCAATTTGATTCTAAAGATATAATCAAAAGAGTCGTTATCTAGGCAAGTTCAATTGCTAACTTCGCACCGTATTAAATTCTCAAACAACGAGCATGTCTGATCTACGTCCTAGTTCTGAAAATATTCTTATTCTCGACTTCGGCTCACAGTATACTCAGCTTATAGCTAGGAGAGTACGAGAAGTAAATGTGTTTTCTGAAATAATTCCATGGAATAAATTTGATGGTCTGCCTGAAGGCTGCAAGGGTGTTATTCTATCGGGTTCTCCGTATAGTGTGAGAGAAGAGAATGCGCCAAACCCTGATCTTTCAATGATTGTCGGTAAGGTTCCACTCCTGGGAGTGTGTTATGGAGCCCAATACCTTGCTTACACAAATGGAGGAGATGTGCAGGCAAGCGATACCAGAGAATATGGTCGAGCGAATCTGTGTATGGTAAACACTGAAGATGAACTATTGAAGAATATGACTTTAGACTCTCAGGTTTGGATGAGTCATGGGGATACGATTCTTGATACAGGATCAGATTTTCAAACAATCTGTAGCACATCTGATGTTGAGTACGCCGGATTTAAGGTGATGAACGAGCAGGTTTGGGGTATACAATTCCATCCTGAAGTATTTCACTCTACTGAAGGTCCTACCTTAATCAGCAATTTCATTCATGGAATCTGTGGATGCGTAGGAGAATGGACTCCTGATAATTTTGCAGATTCAACGATTAAGTCATTAAAAGAAGAGATCGGAGAAACGGATAAGGTGATACTCGGCCTTTCTGGTGGCGTAGATTCGACTGTAGCTTCAATTCTGCTTCACAAAGCGATCGGTGACAGGCTTCACTGCATTTTCGTGGACAACGGTCTGCTGCGTAAAAACGAGTTTGAAGAAGTTCTGAAGGGGTACGAGCATATGGGGTTAAATGTGAAAGGAGTGAGGGCAGGAGCTAAATTCTTACATGCCCTAGAAAATCTTACAGATCCAGAGCTAAAGCGCAAAGCCATAGGTAGAGTTTTTGTTGAGGTATTCGATGAGGCATCAAAAGAAGTGGAGGGAGTGAATTGGTTAGGTCAGGGAACGATATACCCCGATGTGATTGAATCTATTAGCGCGACAGGAGGGCCTTCAGCGACCATCAAGAGTCATCACAATGTGGGTGGTCTTCCCGATTATATGACGCTTAAAGTTGTTGAACCACTTCGTTTAATTTTTAAAGATGAGGTGAGAAGAGTGGGTAAAGCTTTAGGTATTAAAGCTAGTTTACTTGCACGCCATCCTTTTCCTGGTCCGGGGCTTGGGATTAGGATCTTAGGAGATGTTACTGCTGAGAAGGTTCGCGTTCTTCAGGAGGTTGATGCGATATTTATAAACGGGCTGAAGGATGCTGGGTTATATGATGAGGTTTGGCAAGCAGGAGCTATGCTGTTGCCCGTTCAATCTGTAGGTGTTATGGGAGATGAAAGAACGTATGAGAGCGCGGTAGCTCTTAGAGCAGTTTCTTCCACTGACGGTATGACAGCAGACTGGGTTCACCTCCCTTATGAGTTTTTAGCAAAGGTTTCGAACGATATAATCAATAAAGTACGTGGAGTTAATCGAGTTGTTTACGATATTAGCTCGAAACCACCAGCAACCATAGAATGGGAGTAGTAAGATTTTGTTTAGTGATTGTGATGTGTTTTTTAGCACACAAATCGGGAGTGTCCCAAACACAAATAGCTCAAGATTCATCTGAAATTGATTTGGTTGACTTCCGAGCTGTTGCTTTTTTGCCATTTTTCAGTCAATTGGAAGTTGTCACTGGTATGCCGATTCCTAGAAAGGAGTTAAGGATGCGTGAAATTGCCGTAGATAATATCAATGGAATAAGATGGGCGTCTGAAAGATTGAAAAATCAAGGATATAATATCGAATTGTCATTTTTTGATGAAGTGGTTGATTCTTTAGGTAACCCATTGTGGCTGAGTGAGGATTTGATTGGGAAAGATGCTGTCTTCGGCCCTCTGCAACAGAATCAATTGTCTAGAAGTCTTAGAATGATAGAACGTGCAGGAGCCGATCACGTCATTTTAACCCAGGTAAATGAGAATATGTTAATGGGTTCTGATGCCATTCGATCTATTGTTCCTTCTGAGCCTTTTGCAATAGATCTTGTGATAGAAGATTTGGTTTCTAAGCACTCAAATGACAATATCATATTTGTTATGGCTGGTGGAACCGATTCAAAGATGGAAAATTATTTCTTATCGACTTTAAAGAATAAACTTGATACAGCGAAATCAGATATTTCTCAGATGACTGTCATTTCCGAAACTCTCATGTTCGACACAGTTCATGGGACTCGAAACTCGGTGGGTTCTTTGGCTGAAAAGATTGATTTTTATAAGAGAAATATCGTCGTGTCTGTTGCTGGGCGTTCTGCGCGCTCTATGCTCTCTAACCTTCTGGTAGAAGTCCAAATGAATGACTCCTCTCAAATCTATGTCTACTCTAACTCTGAGATTAGAGATTTGGGATTTATTGACGTTAAGTTTTTAGAACGTACACACCTTACTATTCCAGTTAGTGGTTCTATTGATTGGAGTGATTCAACGACCATCAATGCCGTTCAACAATTTAGGTTAATGTATAAAACCGATCCTTCTAAGTACGTTTTAAACGCTCACGATGCGTTTTTAGATGCATTTAAGAGGAAGTTAGAGAGGGAGTTGGGAGAAATGGATTATTCTGTTTTACCTCAGCCCATAGAAACTCAATACGATTGGGAGCAACTTCAGCAATTTGGTGGTTACGTTAATAAAAGCTGGAGTTTAGAAACCTTTAATCATGGTCATTGGTGTCAAACCGACACACTTGTGAGCTTGCATGAGTTTATCGTGCCTGAAATTGATGAAGATGGGTTCTTCATAGATCCTCTAAGACCCTTTAAGGAGTACAATCCAAGAAATCCACACGCCAGAGATTAAATACGATTGTCGATCATTGTAACTCCGGGGAAATCAGATTCAGTAAAGAAGAAATTCGAAGCTGGAATATTCATACCGGTTTTAAAGCTGTTAATATGGTAGTCTGTATCTACTCCAGATCTCCCCTTAATAACCAATTGAACCACCTCTAAAGCGCTCTCGTCAATAAAGAGTTGTATTGTATGATATGCCTTTTCAGATGCATCTGCCCCAGAAGGGTAAAGGTTAACCTGAACGAGTTCACGACCTTCGAGTGTACGAATTCCCATCCACTCGTTCTTAAAATCGTCCTCCCAGATAGTGAAGATTTTTGTAGGATATATTCCTTGTTCAGCGAGCATTTCTAGATCTTCGATGTAGCAGTCATTTGTTTCTTTCTCGTAAGTCCAAACCGAGCCTCCGTCAGAGATGATTACAAACTCACCCAAATCGAGCTTGAATTTGTTGTCTTCGATTTGTATGTATCCGTTCAATGTCTCTTCGAAATTACTCTTCACATCCACCATCTTGGATGTGTAAGTAGCATCTATAGAACCAAATGTTGTTGCGTTCTCACTGAGTTTAGACAGAAGAGCATCCGCATCTTGTGCTGTACCTGAAATGATGAAGCTGAGAGATAGCAATATGCTGGTAAAAATTCTTTTCATAATAATTTATTCTTGGCCGTCAAACGATCTATGCAATATCTGTTCCAAACTCACTGCATCCGGCACCAAGACCTTCCTGGCCTTAGATCCTTCAAAAGGACCGATGATTCCTGCATCTTCTAATTGGTCGACTAATCTTCCTGCTCTGTTGTATCCCAGCTTGAGTTTCCTCTGTAGTAAAGAAGTAGATCCTTGTTGGTGCATCACAATGATATGGGCTGCCTCTATGAACAACTTATCTCTTTCCTCAACAGATGTCGCTCCGCGATCTGTTTTTTCGCTAACAAACTCAGGGAGTTCGAAAACTGTTGGAAAACTCCTTTGGCCTCCGATATAATTGCAAATTGATTCCACTTCAGGCGTGTCCACAAACCCACATTGCAAGCGAATAAGCTCGTTACCGGTGCTCATAAGCATGTCTCCGCGACCTATCAGCTGATCCGCACCTCCAGAATCTAGGATGGTTCGCGAGTCAATTTTCGAAGTAACTCGGAAAGCAACCCTCGCCGGGAAGTTCGCCTTGATGGTCCCCGTGATGATATTGACGGAAGGACGTTGCGTGGCTATGATTAAGTGAATTCCGATGGCTCTGGCAAGTTGAGCTAATCTGGCAATTGGCGTTTCAATCTCTTTTCCAGCGGTCATAATAAGATCCGCAAATTCGTCTACTACGAGTACGATATACGGTAGGTAGTGATGACCACGTTCCGGATGCAAGTCCTTACATGTGTCAGGGATAATTTTTCTGGATTTAAATTTTTGATTGTATTCCTTCAAATTTCTACACTCTGCATCTTTAAGAAGGTCATAGCGTTGGTCCATTTCCTTACAAAGGGAGTTTAAAGTCGCAACTACTTTGTCAGTGTCCGTGATGATGGCTTCTTCCGCATCAGGCAGTTGGGCTAAGTAATGTCTGGAAATTTTGTTGTAAACAGAAAGTTCCACTTTCTTAGGATCTACAAGTACAAATTTCAGTGCGCTTGGGTGCTTGCGGTAAAGTAGGCTGACAAGCATAGCGTTAAGTCCCACGGATTTACCCTGCCCGGTAGCTCCGGCCATTAGCAGGTGTGGCATCTTTGCCAAATCGAAAACGTATGTCTCGTTAGAGATTGTTTTACCTAGGGCTATCGGGAGTTCGTAGTCGGAGTTTTGGAATTTATGTGACTTAATAAGAGTGAGCATACTCACAACATCAGGCTTAGAATTAGGGACCTCAATGCCGATGGTTCCTCGACCTGGAATTGGAGCAATAATTCTAATCCCTAACGCTGCTAAACTCAATGCGATGTCGTCTTCTAGATTCTTAATCTTCGAAATTCTAATTCCAGGAGCGGGGACAATTTCATAGAGTGTAACCGTAGGCCCTACCTCAGCCTGAATTTTATCAACCTCTATACTGAAATTACGTAATGTATTCAGAATCTTATTCTTATTCACTTCGAGCTCCTCATCACTCACCATATGCTTGCCATCTCCATGGTCTGCTAAGTGTTCGAGGTTAGGAAACTTAAACGAGCCTAGCTCTAATGTAGGGTCATACTCCCCAAATTCCCGAGTCAGTTTATTTACTTCCTTATTGCCAAGTGAAGCTTCCTCCTTTTTCTCTTTCACCTCTAAATCTAGCCCCTCCTCCTCAACACTTGTTTCTGTGCTCTCTTTCTTAACTACAGGATTCAAATCCGGTAGGGTTTCTTGATCAACTAAGTCATCCACCAAACTGTCAAGTGAATCTTCATTTTTAGTTGGAGTAGTAAACGTGTTGGCAACAGGTGTTTCTTCTGATGTATCCTCCATGAACTCATCTCTGTTAGCTGAGAAATATGAGAGAATTTTTGTAAACCCTTTCCGTATGTCTAATTTCGTCCAATTAATTCCCTTATGCCAGCGGGGAAAAAAATAATAACCAGTGGTTAAATAAATGATGAGGATTGCAATAGTACTCCCTGTTTTTTCTAAATAGTAATTGGTTGTTTGAAGCAAAAACCTCGAAGCTCCTCCGATGACATGATCTCCGATATGCATGGTGATCTCAACAGAGTTTTGTATTTGCTCGAGAAAGAAAAATCCGACAGTCCATGGTAAAATTACCATAGCGGCAAGCATCCAGATGGTCGTTTTCCAAAATGGAAGCAGCATTTTTCCAGTCAGTGCATTAAAGCCTATAAGTATCAAAATTAGGGGTATTGCAAGGAACCCAAATCCAAAGGTATTCCTCACCAAATAATGTCCCACAAGTGCGCCGAGCTTACCTCCAAGATTGTGCGCCGGTATTGTGGTGCTATCAGAACTAATGAGTAGCATGTCGGATGTGCCAGAAAAAATCGATGAAATGGTGCTGAGCAATAAAAATGCTGAAATCCCTAAAAGGAATAGTCCGGTAGCCGATCTCACCCTCTCGTCATCCCATGTGTTTCTGAAGAATTGAGGTAAAGTAAACCATGTGCTCTTTTTTATCGACTTTTTATCGTTTTCGTTTGATTCCGCTGATTTGCGAACATTGCGAGCTGGTTTGTCATTAGGACTAGAAGAGGAGAGGTGTAAGGTTTGCATGGTGCTAATTTGTAAAAATAAACGGTACAGGTAGTGCTTATAGTACTTTTTTGAGTGCTTGTTCACTTGTAAGTGTTCAAATCTGATGAATGATAGTTTAGTGTTTGAATCATGGGTGATTCAAGTAAAGTTTAACTATCTTTGCCCTCCAATTATTGAAGCTATGGCCAAGAAAGGCAACCGTGTACAAGTAATCCTTGAATGTACTGAGCATAAAGACTCAGGCAAGCCTGGTACGTCACGTTATGTGACAACGAAGAACAGGAAGAACACACCTGATCGTCTTGAACTTAAGAAGTTCAACCCTGTGTTGCGTAAGAACACATTGCATAAAGAAATTAAATAACCCTGAAACTGTAATACTATGGCTAAGAAAGTAGTAGCGTCGCTCCAGACTGGTGGAGGAAAGCAACACACTAAAGTGATTAAAATGGTGCGCAGTGAGAAATCAGGTGCATACTCATTTGTAGAGCAAATAGTTCACAACGATAAAGTAACGGACTTCTTCGCGAAGTAATTTATTAATGAATGGCAACCGCCATGCTTTACTGACTTTGGCTGGCTCTTCTTTGAGTCGGCCTTTTTTTTTGAACAAGGACTAACATGAGTTTTTTTAAACGACTATTCGGAAAAAATAAAAACCAATCTGCAGAACAGGTTGAGAAAAAGGCATCTTTAGATGCTGGGCTTGAAAAGTCTAAAAAAAGTGTCATAAGTAGGATTGCGAAGGTGTTTAGTGGCCGTCGTAAAATTGATGAGGATTTGCTAGAAGATTTAGAGGAAGCTCTAATGATGTCAGATGTAGGGGTGGATACAACGGAGCGTATCATTGAGCGATTAAGAAAGCGGGCTGTTTGGGAGGCGTACCTTGATCAGTCAGAGTTGATAAATATGCTCAGAGAAGAAATTGCCCATCTGTTGGTTGGAGACGATATCGGGCATGCATTAACAAATCATTCCGTGTTCTCTGTAGACGAAATAGATTCTGGAGATGGTCCAGCAGTGATTTTAGTAGTCGGTGTTAATGGTGTGGGAAAGACAACCAGTATTGGGAAGCTTGCTCACAGGTATAAAAGTGAAGGTAAAAAGGTGATGTTGGGCGCGGCAGACACTTTTAGAGCTGCAGCGGTAGAACAATTGAAAATATGGGGTGATCGAGTTGGCGTGCCGGTTATTTCTCAAGGTATGGGAGCAGATCCTGCAGCTGTGGCGTACGATACTCTTGAGTCAGCAAAAGCGAATGATATTGATGTTGTGATTGTTGACACAGCAGGACGTCTGCATAATAAAGTTGGACTTATGTCTGAGCTGACGAAAATCAAGTCGGTTATGGACAAGATAGTTCCTGGTGCGCCTCATGAGGTTTGGTTAGTTATAGATGGTTCAACAGGCCAAAACGCACTTGTTCAAGCTACACAATTTTCTAAAGCTACAGATATTACAGGTCTCATTTTAACAAAACTAGATGGAACAGCAAAAGGAGGCGCTGTGCTTGCGGTATGTGATCAGATTAAAATCCCAGTACATTACATAGGAGTAGGAGAAAAGATGGAGAATCTACAGGATTTTCATCCATTAGATTTTATTGATTCTTTACTTCCCGAATCTTTAGACGACAAATAACCATACAAGTTCAAAATGAGAGCGAGGTCATCAAATCCCAGAAAAGTAAATGTTGTAACATTAGGTTGCGCAAAGAATCTGTATGATTCTGAGCAGCTTATGACCCAGCTTAAAGCAAATAATTTTGAGGTTGAACACGAGGCTAGCAAAGATGATTTCGGAATCGTAGTGATCAACACTTGTGGTTTTATTGAGTCGGCAAAACAAGAGAGTATAGATATGATTTTGCGTTTTGCGGATGCAAAAAAAGAAGGTTCAGTAGAAAAAGTATATGTGACGGGATGTCTCTCTCAACGATATGCGGACGAGTTGGCAGATGGTATTCCTGAGGTTGACGCTTGGTTTGGTACCCGTGACCTTCCCCGTCTTTTAAAAACCCTTCGTGCAGATTATAAGAAAGAATTAGTCGGGGAGAGATTGCTTACTACACCAGCTCACTATGCCTATCTGAAGATAGCTGAGGGGTGCGATCGTCCTTGCGCCTTTTGTGCGATACCACTCATGCGAGGCAAGCATGTTTCAACTCCAATCGAAGAGCTTGTGAAGTCAGCTGAGGCACTTGCAGCTCAAGGTGTACGTGAATTAATACTTATTGCGCAGGATTTAACGTATTACGGTCTTGATATCTATAAAAAAAGACGTTTGGCAGACTTAATAAGTTCATTAGACAAAGTCGAAGGAATAGAATGGATCAGGCTACACTATGCTTTTCCATCTGGATTTCCAATGGACGTTCTTAAAGTAATTGCAGAGTCTGACAAAGTCTGTAATTATTTAGATATGCCTCTCCAACACTCTAGCGATTCCATTTTGAAATCTATGCGTAGAGGAATTACTCAGGAGAAAACAGAAAAGTTGCTTGCAGATATTCGAGAAACTATTCCTGGGATTGCAATTAGAACGACACTTATAGTTGGATTTCCAGGAGAAACGGAGGAAGATCATGCAAACCTTTTAGATTGGGTGGGTCGCATGAAGTTTGAGAGGTTGGGTTGTTTTACATATTCTCATGAAGAAAATACCCATGCGTATAAACTAGAGGATGACGTTCCAGAGGAGCTTAAAAAGAAAAGAGTTGAGGAAGTTATGGACCTTCAAGCTGGAATCTCGGAAGAATTAAACCTCCGTTATCTGGGCAATGAATTTAAAGTATTAATAGACCGTTGTGAGGGTGGGTTTTGGCTGGGGAGAACAGAATTTGATTCGCCAGATGTAGATAATGAAGTTAGAATTCCGGTACAAGATGATCTTCATTTGAGAATTGGAGATTTCGTTCAGGTTAAAATTACGGGTGCTACCTCTTTCGATTTAGATGGTGAGGTAGTTCTTTAATCACATGGCAGAACACAATACATACCCAGTTATGGAAGTCTTCCCCACTTTGCAGGGTGAGGGCAGATACACAGGCTCTCCAGCATATTTCATCAGGATTGCTGGTTGTGATGTGGGATGTTCTTGGTGTGATGTAAAAGAAAGTTGGCCGGCAGGAGATCACCCACATTTAAAAATCGACGAACTCGTTTTGGGGGCAAAAAACAGTGGCTTACCTATGGTCGTTGTGACAGGGGGAGAGCCTTGTATGTATAATTTGGAGCCATTAACAACAGCTCTTAGAAAAGAAGGCTTGCTCATTCATCTTGAAACTTCTGGAGCGCATCCAATTTTAGGAGACTTTGATTGGATCACATTGTCTCCAAAAAAATTCAAACCCTGCCTGCCAGAAAGCTACTTAAAAGCAAATGAATTAAAGGTGGTCGTCGTTAACAAACACGACCTCAAATGGGCAAGTGAACAGGCGGTAAACGTAAAAGAGGATACGCTTCTATATCTACAACCTGAATGGGATAGGAAAGAGAAAGTTCATCCGTTTCTGATGGACTATTTAGGCAGTAAAGAAGGCAGTGTTTGGTCTTTAAGTACACAGACACACAAATATTTAGGGATCCCTTAACGCGAATTTAACTTTAACTTTACCTTAACATTCACAAAATAATATATTTATTCTTTTGCAGAAGTAATTTAAAAATGATTTTTATGAATAGATTTTTTATTCTCTTCCCTGTGTTGTGTTCTTTAGTTTTCACGGATAATGTGTCAGCTCAAATAGTTCAGAATTCATCTACAATGAAATTTACTGGTAGAATTCAAAATCTTGGATTGGTTGAGATGCAGGGAGATGCGGTTGAAACAAACCTTTTGGTAAGAAGGGCGCGATTGAAGTTTGAAGGTGTTGCAATCAATCCTAAGTTTCAATATAAAGTTGAGTTGGGGTTGACAAATAGAGATCACGGAAGTCCGATACCTCAAACGCAGAATTCTGCAAGAATGATTCTCGATGCTGTAGTTCAGTATGAAATAGGGGTAAATACACATTTGTGGTTTGGGCAGACAAAACTCCCTGGAAATAGAGAACGTGTTATAAGTTCAGCGAAACTCCAATTTGTAGATCGATCTCTTTTGAATTCTAATTACAATATTGATCGAGATATGGGGTTGCAGCTTCATCAAAAGTTTGGCATTGGGACCATGAAAGCAAAAGCGATTGTTTCTGTGTCTCAAGGGGAGGGAAGGAATATCACTACAGGAAATCTTGGAGGATTTGATTATACCGGAAGGTTGGAACTTCTGCCTTTGGGTGCTTTTACAAGTAAGGGAGATTATTTCGGTTCTGATCTTAAAAGAGAGGAAACGCCTAAATTGGCTCTCGGTTTGTCTTATGATTATCATGACAACGCTTCTAAAGCAAGAGGAAATACAGGGTCTTTTTTAAGCCAAACAAGAACATTGTCAACCATTTTTGCCGATATGATGTTTAAATACAAGGGGTTCTCGGTTATGGCTGAGTATGCTATTAAATCATCTGATGAGAGTCCTGTTTTCGCAGATGCGTCAGGCCTAGAGTATCATTTTGTTACTGGATCAGCGTTGAATATTCAGGCTGGATATCTGTTGCAAAGCGATTGGGAATTGGCTGCAAGATTTACTTCAGTGACACCAGAAGCGGTACTGCCTCAAGAGGATGTTTCTATGTACACATTGGGGATTTCAAAATACATCGATGGTCACAACTTGAAAGTACAGTCTGACTTTTCAATGATTCTAGAAGGGGACATGGAGCAATCTTACCTTGCTCGACTGCAGTTCGAGTTGTCTTTCAACTAAAGCATTGACGGGGGGCTAGTAACGTATGACGTCGGCAGGTGGGGTGAGTTGGAATAGCTCAACAAAACCTCTTGCATCAACAACAGTTCTTCCTTTTTCGATTTTGAACGTATTGTGGTGAGAGCCACTACGTAGAAAATCCTGGTCTGTTAATATTGTTACAGAAGTAGCAATGACCAAGTAAGATATATCGCCGTACTTGATTGTCGCTTCAAGTGGCATACTTGTTCCAGGCCAACCTGCAGGAGGCATTCCCAATGAAGGAGCACACCAATTGCTGTTGCCACAGGAGACACAGCGAATGCCAGCAATTTCTCTCTCTCTCGCATCGAGATCTAACCCTAACCCTGAGTCAGGAGATGAGTCAGCTAACGCTTCAGGCATGGGTCCAGTTAGAGCAACCTGCGTTCCGAAAAAGGTAAACTGATTTACGCTTCCTACGGCTTCACCTAAAAGGAGGAAGGATTGCGTTTTCCCACTTTCAGAGTGTTCTGTAATTTTGAATGAACCAGAATGTGAAAGCACTTCGACTTCGGATGGCGCAAAGCCATTTTCGTGCGTAGGTGTACAGGAGAAAGCGATAGAAAATGAAGGGGTTTGGGCAGAAAGATTGAATGCGAAACAAACAGTTATAAAAATGTAAATAGTTTTCATAAAGCTTAGTATTCAAGTAGTTTTCCTATGCGCTTAGCGACCTTGTCCGCATTAGGTAGGTATGCTTTCTCCATGTTTTCATTCAAGGGAATGGCCGGCAGATCCTCACTGCCAATAAGGTCAGGTGCAGCATCTAAATACTCGAAACACTCCTTTGCGATTCTGCCTGTAAGAGCTTGGGCGAACGTATTGTTTTCTGGTTCTTCCGTTAAAACGAGGCAGCGATTTGTTCGCTTTACACTTTCAGAAATAGCATCGAAATCCACAGGGACGATCGTTCTAAGGTCGATTATTTCAACTGCTCCAGGAAACTGTTTCGCAGACTCCAGAGCCCAATAAACGCCTCGTCCATATGTGATTAAAGTGCAAGAATTTTTCTGGGTAGCACGAGTTACAATTCGAGCTTTTCCTAAAGGCACTACATAATCTTCGGATGGTTCTATGCATTTGGCAGATTCTGTGCCCGGAACTTTAGACCAGTATAAACCTTTATGCTCCAGCATGATCACTGGATTGGGATCGTAATAAGCGGCTTTTAAAAGTCCTTTAAGATCTGCTCCGTTTGAGGGGTAAACTACTTTTATTCCTCGGATATTTGAAAGTACAGACTCCATCGATGAACTGTGGTAGGGACCTCCTGAACCATAAGCTCCAATAGGAACGCGAATCAGAGAGTGTACCGGCCATTGGCCGTTTGAAAGGAAGTAAGATTTTGAGAGTTCTGAGAAGAGTTGGTTAAGACCTGGCCAAAGGTAGTCTGCGAACTGCACCTCTACGATGGGTCTGAGTCCTGTACAAGACATGCCTAAAGTGGATCCGACGATGAATGCCTCTTGTATCGGAGTGTTAAACACCCTGTCTTCACCGAATTGATCTCCAAGTTTTGCTGCTTCACGAAAAACGCCTCCCAAACGTTTCCCCACATCTTGACCATACAGGAGAGACTCGGGATGCTTAGACATAATTTCCTGCATGGCATGAAGCGCACAGTCCACCATGAGTGTTATTTCACCTCCCTCAGGTTCACGAGTGCCTTTCTCTTCAGTAATTTCTGTGGGAGCAAACCGATGGGCTAACAGATCTTCGAAGACAGGCTCTTCAGCATTGCGAGCTCTGTCAAATGCTTCGTTTACCTCTGCATCGATTTCAGCTTTGAGAAGAGTAATCTGGGAAGAGTCTAAGATATTTGAATCCTGAAGATGCTTCTCAATACGTGGAATTGGATCTCGCTGTTGAGCTTCCTCTAAGTCGTCACGATAGAATTCGCGTCTCACTCCCGATGTGTGGTGACCTAAAAGTGGAACGGTGGCATGTATCAGGAACGGCCTACGTTCATTTCGCACCGTATCAAAAACTTCCTCCATCAAAGCCATGCAAGCGGGCAAATCGGTTCCGTCCACTTGGCGTACCTCTATGGGAGGGTATCCTGCAGCCATTGTGGCAGCATCTCCGAACCGGATTTCTCTGGCGTGAGCTGAGATGTCCCATTCGTTGTCCTGTACAAGCCAAACAATAGGTAGTTTCTTGAGTGCAGACATATAAAGCGCCTCACTTACCTCGCCTTCAGTAACAGCTGCATCTCCTATAGAGCACATCACAACAGGTGCTTCGCCTTTTTCGTGTGTGTCAAGGCCCAACTTTTCTCTGTGCTGAATCCCCATTGCTACTCCGGCAGCTGGAATGGCTTGCATTCCAGTAGCTGAACTTTGGTGTGGAATTTTTGCGAGGTCATCTCGATTAAGTGAGGGGTGGCTGTAATACGTCCTTCCTCCAGAAAACGGATCGTCGCGTTTGGCGAAAAGCTGGAGCATAAGCTCCTCTGGCGTCAAGCCCATAGAAAGCAACATGCAGTCATCCCGATAATAGCAACTAAGCCAGTCTTGTTTCTTGAGTAAAGACCCTGCTGCCACTTGAATAGCTTCGTGACCATTAGAACAAGCATGAACGTATTTCGAGGTCAGTTTTGCATGCTCTTCATACAGGTCAGACATGCTTCTAGCGATACGCATTGTGCGGTATGCATTGAGAAGTTTATCTGTGGATATTGAAGTGGAAGAGTGTTGCGCCATCATGGCAAAGGTACGTTACCTTCGAGGCATGGGTGATGACTTGAAAATCGAATTCCAAAAGTGGGAAGGAACGGGAAATACCTTCGCAATTGTTAATGGATTTAAGTACGCTGGGAGCCTTGATTTAACGACTCTTGAAGATAAAGTTGTTGCGGAGATTTGTTTGAAGCAAAACTGTGATGGCCTTATCTGTTTGGTTGAATCCTCTATTGCGGAGGCTGACCTCAAATGTGATTACAGAAACTCAGACGGTACGAGGTCTTTTTGTGGAAATGGTACGAGGGCGTCTTTTGAATACGCTCACCGTGAAGGCTTAATTGGAGATAACGCAGTTTTTGAAGCTTGTGATGGACTTCATAAAGTAAGGCGCAACGATGAGTATGATGTGCCAAGTGTAGAATTCAGACCTGTTGTCGCTCCAAAATCATTAAGTTCCGGGGATTTCTTCCTTGACACGGGATCACCACATCACATTCATTTAGTGAAAGATTTTGACGAACTGAGTCAGCTTGAGATTGATACATTTGGGCGTAAAATCCGGTATAGCGATGATTATTCTTCGATAGGAGGAGTTAACGTAAGCGCTCTTTGCACAGTGTCAGAAGGTTTAGCACTTAGAACATACGAGAGAGGCGTAGAGGCGGAGACGAAAGCCTGCGGAACAGGCGCAGTAGCGGCTTCTATAGTTGACTATTCTATTCATGGAGGGAAACCTAAGAGGACAATTCATATGTCTGGTGGCAAGCTGTTTGTCGAGTTTAAAGAAGATGGTGAAGGTGGGTATGAGAATGTTTGGCTTTCAGGAGCAGCAAGAGAATTATATAGAGGAATCACTCGTTTGTTGCCCATCTTTTTATTGTGGTTTTGTATGCCTTTAGAGGTACATGCAAATTGGTACGACAGCTTGAGCGGCGAAACAAAAGTCAGTATTTTAACCTCCTCACCAGGCGAAGATGCTTACTCTATTTTTGGCCATACAGCAGTGAGAATTTACGACCCCGCTGAAGTGCCTATCGTGGATTGGGTATTCAACTATGGAACATTCTCCTTCAGTGAGGATTTCTACTACAACTTTATGTTAGGTAGATTAGATTATCATCTCTCCGCAGTGCCGTTCTATCAATTTCAAAGGCAGAATATAGATCAGGAAAGAGGCGTAAAAGAGCAAATACTTAATCTTACACCTGCCCAAATTCGGCAGGTGGCAGAATATCTTTCCTGGAACCTTCAAGAAGAGAACGCAGTGTATAGTTATGAATTCTTCAGAGACAACTGTTCGACTCGGATCATCACGCTTTTTCAAGAATCGTTGGGAGCGTCTTTTGAGACACATTGCAAAAAAAGCGGGAAAACTTTCAGAGATGGATTGCAGCCATATATAGCTGGATCACCTTGGACAGCTTTTGGAATGGATTTCATTTTAGGTCCCAAATCTGACAAGATCATGCCTCCATGCGGTGATGCATTTATTCCGGATGAACTTTCTAAAGCTTTAAGTACTATGACAGTTGATGGAGTGGGGTTGTTAAAGGATAATCATGAAAATTTTGTTGTTTTTGATGATGGAGCTTGGCTGCCTGACTCCGCTTTGGATGTTCCTGCTGTTTTGATGGTGTTCATCACGAGCTTGATGATTATTGTGACCTTCAGGAACAGAGAGAAATGCGGGTTTACGTCCAAATTAAGAGGGGTGGTTGCTCTAGTCTCATCTTTACTTGGAATTCTTCTGCTATTAATGTGGGCGTTTACAGATCACACAGATACTTGGGCAAATATTAATCTTTTGTGGACCCTCGCCGCATTGGTTTACTTTATTCCTATTCATTCAGGGTTTAAGAGGCAAGCTGGCAAAATTGCTGCTCTGATATGCATTTCATATCTTATTTTGAGTGTGTTCGAATTTCAATTGTCAACTCTTGCTTTGAGATGCGCCGCTGTATCCGTATTTTTGACTGTTATACCATTTAGGAAAGATTTAAACTTAGTTCGAGATGAATAAAATGAAATTCTCTTTAGTTCTATTGTCTGTAGCAGCAGTGTTTTCAAGCTGTGAAGACAGGGAGCCCATGAGTTGGAATATCGAAGTTTTTCTTCCATTGGTAGATGACAATATCACCTGGTCTTCTTCCTTTCCTGACTCATTGCTTACGTTGGGAGAAGCTGGAGAGCCCGCAAGGATGTTGTACAAGATCCCTTTCGGTGAGTTTTCGGCAGATTATCTCCCCACGTTACCTGATACGTTAATTGAAGAGAATATGTCTATGGAAGGTATTTTATTATCAAATGTTCCTGTGCCATTGGGGGATTTGTTTGTTAATGAAACAGATGAGATTGTCTTTGAAAGTTTTGGTGCAAATTCAGATGCTTACTTAAAAGAATTTTCACTTAATTCTGGGTATATGAGGTTGTCTGTTGAGAGTTCTGTTGAAGGGATTTTAGATATGGCATATTATCTCAATAGCGTGACAGTTGGTGGAGTGATTGCAGGTATTGAATTGGCTGTTCCAGCTGCTCAAGGTGGTGTGAACGGTTTTGCAACAGAGACGCTAGATTTAACTGGAGCTATTTTTAATTTATCTGGAGAAAATGGGCTTAGTGAAAATGTGATGACCTCAACCTTTACGACCACGGGATCTATTTTAAATACGGAAATTTTCTATTTGACAACTACAGACAGTATGTTGGTGGAGATTGAACTAGTCGACCTTACAATTGAAACGGCGAAAGGTTATTTTGGACAAGAGGATCTTCCTTTTGATTCAGAGGTGACTCTGATAGATACAATTTCTATTCCCAACCCAGTTCTCGATTTAGATGGTGCCAGTGCGAAATTGACAATTGAGAACTACATAGGCGCAGAATTGAGATTAAAATTTGATGAAATTTCTATGGACGATCAATTTTTAGAGCATCCTACACTATATGGTGTTCATGATGTTGCAAGAGCATATTGGAACGATGAAACTTTGATTAATCACAGTAGTTTAGTACTTGATTTAGGAGAAACGGGTTCGAATATTTTCGATCTTATTGAGACTTTGCCTCACGATGTAGCGATGTTTGGAAGCGTACAGCTTAATCCTTTTGGAGATGTTTCTTTGGGGCATGATTATATAAATAATGCATATCCCCCTAAGCTAGAATTAGAATTAGCAATTCCTTTTAAACTTGGTCTAGACGGAGTGGTGTTAGAGGAGGTGTATATTATAGACCCGATGAACTTCCCTAAGTTCGAGGGTCGTTTGCTTGTGGATCTAACCAGTACTTTCCCAGTGGAGGTTGTCGCCGATATTGACTATGTAGTTAATGACGAAGATGGTACTATCGTGAGCATGATTGGGAATATCGAAGCTGGAAGTTCTTACCCAGAGGTTAGTCAACATGGGTTACTGGTGATTCCACTTAATGAAGAGACGGTAAGTCCTGGTGGAAGTTTACATGTACGTCTAACTGCCAGTACAGAGGGTGCAGTCACATTTACGGGTTACGAAAATGTTCGAGTACAAGTTCGAATTGAAGGAACCCAACTAATAGAAGTAGAATAATCATGATGGATTATAGATTGATTTTTTCTACAACTTTCCTTGCTTTATGCTCTCTAGCTTCGAGCGCAAATGTTTTAACTGTGGTGCCTAAGCCGGCTAAGCCAGATAGCATTGCCGTTAAAAGTGAAAATGGAGGTGCATCGATGAGCTTTTGGGCTACCCAAACCGGAAATGTTATTTCGACTGGGTTTGCTAACAATTTAAGGAATGGCGGATTTATAGGCCATGATATATTGGATCCAATCTTAGAAGCCCACAAGGGTGGATTGGGGTATGTGGGGGGAAGTGTGGGGTGGGAAAAAGTTTGGACTGCAAAGCCTTTTAAAGGTAGTGACATAGCGCTTTGCGGGTCTCTGGGTTCTGAGACCATTTATGATGTAAGATGGACGTCCGACATGTTCGAGCTTTTGTGGTATGGGAATGGAGGACACACCGGAAGGGTGGATGTATTTAGCGGAACAGGAATGAGGGCAGGAGTGTTTAATAGATTTGGGTTGGGACTGGAGAATTCGAAGACTCAACAGAGACTTGAATTGTCAGTTATTCAAAGGCTTGGGGGTGCTGAGTGGGGTATCCCTTATGGTTATTTTTGGGTGTCTGAGGATGCGGATTCTCTTGCTTCGTATTTGCAAACAGAGGGTAGACTTCATGCACGTGTAGATTCAACTGAAAGTGGTGATCTTTCGATGGGGCTTCTTCCTTCGTATGGAATTGGGATTTCTGGGAGGTTGCCTTTGGCTTCAGAGACTTTGCCTATTCGGTTTGAGATTAACTTCAAGGATTTAGGCCTGTTATTTGAGAGTGAAGGATCTAGTGTGGCTTGGTTTCAAGAAGGTTTTTCGACTACTGGTTTGCCTCTGTATGGTGACAGTCTTACTATAGAATCTATTTCTAATGGAGACTTAGCAGTGGATTCACTTTTACTTACAGGGAATTCTGTCCAACGGATGACCCTTCTCCCCTCAAGATTGTCTGCAGAATTTATTTACGAACCATCGGAGAAATTTATGTTTGAGCTGTCTGTAAAAAGTGGAGGGTGGATGCCTGAGTTGCTTTATTCAGCTGGTATAGGATGGATTCCTTCGGATAAGATTGCGCTAGGTGTTGAGGGGCGTTATGGAGGATGGGGAGGTTTGAGGTCTGCAGTTTGGGCCAAATGGAGATATAGCAACAGGAGGATATTTGTAGTTCAAATTGAATCTCCATTGGGATTGTTCTTTAACAAACAGATTTCGAACAACTCGTATGGGAGGGGGGTAACATTCAAGTTAGAACGGATAGCTAGCAAACGATAAATGATGGATTTACAGACATTCTCAAATAAGCAAACTGCCTTGCAGAAGCAAGCTTTTACAGATGTATCCAAGGGTAAACTTCTTGTGATTGCTGGGCCGTGTGTCGTGGAGGGTGAGAAAGAGCTTTTCGAAGTGGCCGATAGGGTGATCGGGACATGTCGGGAGTTGGGTTTGCCCATCATCTTTAAGGCGTCTTACAGAAAAGCGAACAGGTCAAGGTTGGATAGCTTTACGGGTATAGGAGATGCTGAGGCTCTTGCTTTACTTGCTAAGGTGAGAGAGAAGTATGGAGTTAAGGTAATTACGGATATTCATACTGCTGCAGAGGCTGCTCTGGCTGCTGAATTTGTTGACGTATTGCAAATCCCTGCTTTCTTGTGCAGGCAGACAGATCTTCTTGTAGCTGCCGCAAAAACTGGCTGTACTGTGAACATTAAAAAAGGCCAATTCTTATCGGCTGAATCGATGATCCACGCGGTGCAGAAAGTGAGGGATGCTGGAAATGATGATGTTTGGGTTACTGAAAGAGGAACAACATTTGGGTATGAGGACTTGGTTGTGGATATGCGAGGAATCCCTGTTATGCGTTCATTCGCACCAACGGTGATGGATCTCACCCACAGCCTACAACGACCCAACCAAATCTCTGGAGTTACCGGTGGAACCCCTCATTTCATTGAGAGCTTAGGCCGAGCTGCCGTAGCTGCTGGAGCCGATGCGGTATTTATTGAAACCCATCCCAGACCTTCTGAAGCTTTGTCTGATGGTGCAAATATGCTACCCCTTGATCATTTTGCCAGTTTACTAAAAACGCTTTCTAAAATACACGAAGTAGTGCGCTCATGAAAACAGCTATTTTTTTCACAGCTTTCGCACTCTCTTTTATGAGTTCTATTTTCGCTCAAAGCGAGATTCAGCTCAGGATAGTGGGTGGTCCTGGAGTAGATCAAGGAAATGCCGTTTTACCTGTCGACAATGGGACCTACGTCTTAGGTTCTACTTCAAGTGACGGTACAGGAAATGTGAGGGGCTATGTGATATTCTATGACGAAGATTTCCAATTCGCCTGGAGTTTACTCACCCCATATGGCACCCCTGTAGAGCAGGTGGTGGATGCTTGGGACATTGGCGGGAGTAGCTCAGATGAGATTAACATACTGTCTCAGCGTTTAGGGAGCAATGGCACGTACAACCTTGTTCTTTACACCTTAGAAAATTTAGGCAATGAAGGCCAAATCATTTCTTCTCAGGAATTCATCCATTCCGACAATCAACTGCCCGTGAGTGCAATTAATTGGCGTGGTTCAAGATGGGCGGTGGGAGAGAGTGAAGGCGATGGGTTCCTTTTAGGCATCACAGATCCAATTGCTGGTCTTTCAGACTTTTCATACACCACTTGGGGACATCCAGTTAGAACTGAAACTGTTGAGTCTGCCCATGTTTACGGCGACACTTTATACGTCACTGGTACTACTGAAATAGATGGTGTTAAGCAATCTACTATTTGGGCTTGGGGGGCTGATGGTGAGCCACTTTGGGCTCGAATCCAACCTGATACAGAGAATTTCGGAGATAATTTTGCCAGGGATCTAGCTGTGAGCGAGGAGGGTTTAATGCTACTTTATTCTTTTGAAAGGCCCCCTCTTCCTTTAGGTCATGGAGTAATAAGTCTTACTTCTGAAAACGGTACACCAGGCATGCCAATTAATACATCTGGGAATATATTCGTCGATGGATGCAGGCTAGATTGGTATGGCGATCAGCTTCTTAAGTTGGCGCACATTGACTTCGGTACAGACACTGGAACGGACATGGTAATCACATGGTTAGGTCCTTTCGGAGGGTATATTGAATCGGGAATATTGGGAACTAACTTCGATGAAAAGCCATCTGATATGAAGATAGATGATGGGGGGCGTATTTGGGTTTTAGGTTCTACAAAAGGATTCCTCAACGGAGCCCAAAGCATCTGCCTTTATCGCCTTGATTCCCTCAACGTAATTCCTAACGTAAACTCTATTAACCCTGGCTTAGGAATTAAAAACGATCCCTTATTTCAAAACACCTCTGGAATGTTATCTTCAGAAAGGGTATCACCCACAATTTATCCCAACCCAGCTCTATCCTCTTCCGTGATTCAAATCGCTGGTGTGTCGTCGTCAGATCATTGTTCTTACCAAGTGTTCAACGCTCAGGGTGATCTTTGCTTTGTGGGCAATGGCGTTTCGATTTCCGCAGACAATCTTTCACCGGGCCAGTATTTTATCTCTGTTACCTACGGTCTTTCAATGGAGAGTTCGATGATCCCAGTGATGATCGTAGATTAAGAATTGATGTAAAAGAGATAATCCTCATGGTACTACAGCTGTAGTATCATGAGGATTAAGATTATACAAGTGTATCGAACACTGTATAGAAGCTATTTATCGTGTCTAACAGGCTCGCATATAAATGCTTCTCAGTAGGTTAACGATATGTTAAAGCTTTAAATTAAATTAAACTACTTTGACATTTACTGCGTTAAGTCCTTTAGGACCTTCTTCTACATCATAGCTTACATTGTCTCCTTCGTGAATTTCATCAAGAATGCCATTTGCATGTACAAAGACATCTTTTCCACCTTCTTCTGGTGTAATGAATCCAAATCCCTTAGAATCATTGAAGAATTTAACTGTTCCGTTACTCATATTAAAAATATTTTATTTATAAAGTGCAAATATATTGTATTTTATGTCTATCCAATAGAAAAAATCAATCAATCTTATAAAAAGATGCATATTTGCTATTAGTCACAGTTAACTTATAGATTATTAATTCATTGAATTGGGGTCATGTGTATCAGTTATAATAACTTTTTAAAGAGCAAACCGTTTACTCAAGATGGGCACACACTGATAAGAATCTAATCTGGATATAAGTTTCGCCTTTTAATGTTAGATAAATAAAGAAGAGTCCTTGAAATTATCTGCCCTTATTGATTAATATACCCCATATTTGCATCAGTTCATTATATTATTAACATCCTTTTACTTTTATATTTTAGTATGCATAGGCTTGATTACCATTGCTCAAATTTCTGACTTTAGTACTCAAGGCTTGCACTACACTTGTTGGGATGATTGGGGGTATGGCGCAGCTGGCTAGCGCACTTGCATGGCATGCAAGGGGTCCGGGGTTCGAATCCCCGTATCTCCACAAAAATAAAGCACAACAAAATTGTGGCAGAATCTCTTTTGGTCACTAACGAAGCTCCCTTCAGTTTTTTTGTACTTAGTTTACAAGGTTTACCTCTCGCCAACGAGGTAATCCTTTTTTTAAGACTCGTATTGAGTTTTATTTGGCCTCGTAGTACAATGGATAGTGCATAGGTTTCCGGTACCTAAAATCCAGGTTCGATTCCTGGCGAGGCTACTAAACGGGACAACTCTAATTTATTAGAGAAATCCCCTCGTTTATTTTCAGGTAAGTCTTTGTCTATCTGTAATATAAACCTCAGCACATCATTGATTCTTTCCGTTCGACAAATTTCTCCGTCAAAAGATAACTTTTCAGGGAATATCGAACGTATTAACTCCTGTTTCGCACTCACACTTGATTTAACGTACTGTGTTTTCAACCCACTCAGAGCATTTACTCCTTTTTTGAGCCAATTTCTATACCCATTATCTGAAGTGTTCAAAGTTCCGAGTTCCTCATCTAATCCCTTCCTTTTTAGAGAGTACCTCTCCATTGTAGCATTATAGTTCTGGTTATCAATTTCCCCATCTACGAACAAGTCTTGTATTTTCTCTATCCTCTCATTCGTTAGCACAAGCGCTTTTTCAATCTTAACTTTCTTCCTTTTATTTTCGGCTTTGCTTCCTGATAGTAGATGTTTTACGACCTCTTCATATAATTCTTTCGCTTGAGAAGTAAACGTGAGATGACCTATGATGTCTTCCATTAATCCATTCAACTTTCCTGCTGGCATTCTTTCCATTTTACAGTAGTTACAATGATAATAGAAGTGATGATTTCCTCCTCCGCTCTTTGATCTGCTACCAGTCATTTTATTGTCGCACTTAGAACAATGTAGTACGCCTCTGAGTGGTAATTCTTCTCGCGTGTTGTTGTATAAAGGTCTATTACGCTTTTTATACCGCCCCTCGATTATATCCTGAACCTCATAGAAGAGCCTTTCATCAATAATTCCTTCGTGTATACCTTCAATGATAGCTAGTGGTTCATCATCAAGCTCAGGCACTATAATTTTCCCTATATATACGGGATTACGAAGCATTACAGAGATATTACTTTTACTTATTTTCAATCCCTCTCGTCTCATAATTCCTCTTGCATCGGATTGTGATTCCCCCTTTTTTATAAGTTCAAACAACCTCTTTATCTTCTCAGCCTTCTCACCAGGTATGATAATGGGCTTGTTCTCTGAGTCTCGGGTATTCTTATACCCAATAGGAGCGACCCTGGACCATCTTCCGCTTTTTAAGGCGCCTCTTACGCCCCCTTTAATCTTTATAGATCTACGCTCGTTATCTATCTCAGGAAGAGCTAAGAAAATGGCAAGCATCGCCTTATTCTCCGGTATGCTCATATCTATGGGTTGTTCAGTAGCATGTACTTCAATACCCATTGCTTTTAACTTTCTGAGCATTATTAAGGAGTCGGTTAGGTTTCTAGAAAACCTATCCCAAGAAGTAATGAGTAGCATGTCAATCTTTCCTTTGTTGCTTTTCGCATACTCAAGGAATTTCTTAAACTCAGGTCTTGAGAAGTTCTTTGCAGAATGGTCTTCTTTATAGTGCTTTATTATCTCTACACCCTCTCTGGCACAGTGACGTGTCAGACTTTCAAATTGCACATCAAGACTATACCCTTTTGCCTGTTCGTCACTACTTACGCGACACATTATTACTGCTCTTTTCATCTTTTAGGCATTTTCCTGATTTAAATACAATTTTACTGACTGGGTTGCTAGCATTTGAATAAACTTAACGGCTTCCTTCACTTGCTCGTCTGTTAATTTTTCTTTTCTGTTTTTATTTAAAATTCTTCTGTATTCATTAATTGATCCCAAAACTTATCGTTTTGTGTCTTGCTTTCGGCTAATCCGATAAGCGTACCCTTCAACATTTGATCTGAGGTATTCAGTATCATAATTTTATCTTTTTGGTATTCTCAAACCGTATTATTCCACTTTTATCGGTTACAATCTCTATGTTTAAATATGCTCCTTTTTGAATGTGGTCCATCAGTCTGCTTTCTAACTCGACTTTCTTTAAGCTGCTTACTTCTATTAAGTCTGCCTTTTGATTTTGATATTTAATCTTTATCGACTTTAAGGATTGAGGCTTGTTTCTAATGACTTTTAAAAGATTGTGCTCTTCTTCTGACAATATCGTTGTTCTACGTTGCTGAAATGCTCCCTCTCCCTCCACTAAGAACTTCGCGATGATGTCACTCAATGAAATACTTACATGGGTTTTAGATAAAATATCAGACAAACCATCTTCTATCTCAAAGTGAGCGAGGTCTTTTAACAATGTAGAAGAAAGCAAATGCAGGTCACTGGGGTTTTCTTGAGCAATAAGGATGGACATTTTATCTCCGTTCACTATAACATCTAACAAAAGACAAAAGAACAATGGAAGGTATATGTCTTCCAAGGTCAATTTCTCAAAGTCTTCTTCCGTTAATTGACCGCCTGTCTTTTCAATAAAATAAGCGGAGTCTTTTTTCATGAAATCAACTAAACCTTTATCATTCAAGTTTTGAAACATCTCTTCTTTCAACGTGAGTATCGCTTTATAGGTAAAGCCATAAAATCTTAACTGTTCTACCAACTTCACCCACACATACTCAAAGCAATTCAGTTTCTTCCATTTCCCCTTCTCTACATCTGAATCAACATACAATAGGTTATTGCGCTCCCAGTTCACAAAGTCAGTATAAACCACATCTATTTCTGTTTTTAAAAACAGGCGTTCTGACAACTGTACAAACAACTCTGGACTGTCTAAAAATTGTTTATGAAACCGATCAGCTGATATCTTCATTTATGTGTTATTTTTAACAAACATACATCTTTCTTTGTTTTATAACAATGTTTATAGTAGTTTTGTTTCATTATGAATGAGAATAGTTTTAACGAAGCGTATATTTTGAAATACAACATCGGGGATTTCGTCCCTGAGGAAAACGCATTCTACCACCTCTGTAAAAGAGAAGAGTGTGACACTCGCTTTGTAGGAAGAAAAAACAGAGCGTACTGCTCTTCTGTTTGCAAGAGCAGGGTTAATAATGACAAACAGTTTGAAAGACAACTTGTTGTATCCAAACAAATGAGCCAGTTAAAAAAGAACCAACTGATCTTAGAACGACTTCATCAAGAAAATCCAACTAAAGTTCAAACTAAATTTCTCTTTCAAAGAGGTTTTGATTCTGAAGGAGTAAGAAGGGTGGTGAAGTTGCCTGACTTCGGGGGTACTTGGTTCGGTTTCGGAAACTATGCCATTCAAAATCAAGATGACGATACAACATGAAGAGATTCAAGAGCTTTCAAAAATTATGATTGGAGCAGTAATTATTGTTGCAGGAGCAACGGCAT
>JAQCFW010000034.1 GCA_027619225.1 Bacteroidota bacterium | reverse complement strand
CCGGATTGGACATACCTCTGGTGTATCTGTTGTGGCGCCAGCTGCATCGCAGAGTAGCTACGTATGGATGAGATAAGCACTGAAAGCATCTAAGTGCGAAACTCATCTCGAGATGAAGTTTCATTGAGGGTCGTTGAAGACGACAACGTTGATAGGTCGCAGGTGTAAAGACAGTGATGTCAAAGCCGAGCGATACTAATTACCCGAAAGTTTATGAGTTCCCAATCTTCTACCAGTATGTCATCCCATTAGTGGATGATTTAAATGAAAGCATTTGATATTATCTATTTGAACGATAGGTGTCTATTGCGGTGAGGTCCACCTCTTCCCATTCCGAACAGAGAAGTTAAGCTCACCAGCGCAGATGGTACTGCTACGGCGGGAGAGTATGTCGACGCCAACCTTGGGGCCCCTTTGGGGGCCCCTTTTTTATTATCTAAACTTTGCAACATGCACAATTTAGTTACCATAGTTGGTCGACCTAATGTCGGCAAGTCCACTTTGTTTAATCGACTAACAGAGTCTAGGGACGCAATTACAGATCCTACAAGTGGGACTACACGTGATAGGAAGTACGGTAAGTCAGTTTGGACTGACCGTCAATTTACGGTGATAGATACCGGAGGTTGGATAACTAAAAGTGATGACACTTTTGAAGCTGCAATTAGAGCACAAGTTGAGATTTCGATTGAAGAATCTGATTTGATTCTATTTATGGTTGACATAGCTGTTGGGGTTACAGATCTTGACTTAGATATTGCTAATCTTTTACGTAGGTCAGGTAAACCGGTAATGGTTCTTTGCAATAAAGTTGATACTTCAGCTCATGATATCGGCAGTTCTGAATTTTATTCTTTGGGATTGTCTGACCAGGTCTTTTCAATTTCTGCAAACAATGGTTTTGGTACTGGTGAGTTGTTAGACGAATTGGTAAGCAGGTTGCCTGTTGAGCCAGAAGAGGATGAAGATAGATTGCCTCGCCTTGCTGTTGTAGGAAGACCAAACGTAGGGAAGTCAACTCTTATTAATACACTTGTAGGAAAGGAACGTAACATTGTTACAGATATAGCGGGGACTACCAGAGATAGTGTTCATACAAGGTACAATATGTTTGGCTTTGACTTTGAAATAATAGATACAGCGGGTCTTAGAAAACGTAAACAAATTGAGGATAATCTAGAATTTTATTCTACTGTTAGAACTGTTAAGGCGATTGATAAAAGCGATGTGTGTCTTCTTCTTTTGGATGCAGAAGATGGAATGGAGAAGCAGGATCTACATATTTTTTGGCAGATAGTAGACAGTTATAGAGGCGTGGTGATTGTAGTAAACAAGTGGGATAAGATCAATAAGGATCACAATACCATGGGCGAGTTTGAGGAAAAGATTCGTGAAAGAATTGCACCATTTCGAGATGTTCCAATCATCTTCACATCTAATCTGAAAAAACAAAGAATTTTTAAGGCCCTTGAGTTAGCTCTTGAAGTTAACGTGAATAGAGGTAGAAAGATTACGACTAGTAAGCTGAATGATTTCTTACTCCCGATAATGGACAGGCTACCGCCTCCAACGTATAAAGGAAAGTATGTTAGAATTAAGTATGTAACCCAGTTGCCCTCTCAAACCCCAACGTTTGCTTTTTACTGCAACCTGCCACAATATGTTAAGGATCCATACAAGAGGTTCATTGAAAACCAAATCAGACAAGAATTTGATTTGTCAGGTGTGGCAGTGAGATTGTTTTTTAGGAAGAAGTAATACTAGCTTTTATTTAGGTAAATGCAGCGTCTGTAGTGAGTTGATATTAAACTCTGGTTTAATTGACTTGTTATGAGAGTAAGTGTCGAATCACTAAAGTATGATAATTAGACCTCATCTAATGATTGAATGAAAATGAGTTTAGTTATTTTTGACTACAATATATTTTTAGAACTATGAGTCATTTTTTCACTTCTGAGTCAGTTTCTGAGGGACATCCAGATAAAATTGCTGATGCGATTTCCGATGCTTTAATTGATCACTTTTTAGCATTTGACTCTAACAGTAAAGTAGCGTGCGAAACGTTAGTTACTTCTGGACAGGTTATTCTAGCAGGCGAAGTCAACTCAAATGCGTACATTGATGTTCAGAAGATAGCTCGTGATACGATTAGAAAAATCGGCTACACGAAAAGTGAATATAAATTTGATGCGGAGTCTTGTGGTGTCCTTAGTGCTATTCATGAACAATCTGCAGATATCAATCAAGGGGTAGTTAGAGAAAACCCAGAAGATCAAGGCGCGGGTGATCAGGGGATGATGTTTGGTTATGCATGTAGAGAAACAGATAATTACATGCCTTTGCCTTTAGATTTAGCTCACAGATTTCTTTATGAACTTGCTCAAATAAGGAAGTCAGGAGAAGTAATGACATATTTAAGACCAGATTCAAAAAGTCAAGTCACGATTCAATACTCAGATGATGGAACACCTGAAAGAATAGAAGCGATTGTGATATCAACTCAACACGATGACGGTTTTGAATCTACAGATGATTTGATTCTTCAGAAAATAAAGAAAGATGTGTCTGAGATATTAATTCCAAGAGTTAAAGCTCAAATGAGTCAACGTGTTCAAGATTTATTTCAGGATGATTATAAATTACACGTTAATCCTACAGGTAAATTTGTAATTGGCGGCCCTCATGGTGACTCAGGTTTAACAGGACGAAAAATTATTGTTGATACTTATGGAGGTAAAGGAGCGCATGGAGGTGGTGCTTTCAGTGGCAAGGATCCTTCTAAGGTCGATAGATCTGCAGCTTATGCAACTAGACATATTGCTAAAAACTTAGTTGCTGCAGGTGTTTGTGATGAAGTTTTAGTACAAGTAGCGTATGCGATTGGTGTGGCTGAGCCTGTAGGATTGAATGTTGATACTTATGGTACTTCTAAGGTACAGTTTACTGACGGTGAAATAGCTTCTAAAATTGTAGATGTGTTCCCTATGAAACCTTATCAAATTGAACAAAGATTTAATTTAAGGACGCCCATTTATTCTGAAACATCTTCTTACGGTCATATGGGGAGAACACCGAAAGTAGTTACTAAATCATTTGAAGCTTTTAAAGGAGGAGATAGAGTTGAGCTAGAAGTTGAATTGTTTCCTTGGGAAAAGTTAGATAGAGTTAATGAGGTGAAAAAAGAGTTTGGATTGTGAATGTTGAAAACAGAGTCAATTGATTGTTAAAAACGATTCTTAAATGATGTCTGCTGACGCTTAACTTGCGCTTTGTAATAATGAAAGTATCTCCATCTCCCAACTCAATGTCAAAAACTACTGATCGCCTATCGACTCAAAATAGATTGTCATCTACAGAAACTACTCTTGGGCGTGTTATACCTCAAGCTATTGATTTGGAGGAAGCTGTTTTAGGTGCGATGATGCTAGAGCAATCTGCGGTTAATGCTGTCATTGATGTTTTAAGGCCAGAAAGTTTTTACAGGCCAGCTCACAGTAAGATTTTTGATATTATTCAGAATTTATTTAATGATTCTGAACCTATTGACTTATTGACTGTAACCGAGGCGTTAAAGAAATCAGGTGACCTTGAATTAGTTGGAGGAGCTTTTACGATCGCTAATTTGACTACCAGAATAGCAAGTACAGCGAATGTGGAATTTCACGCGCGAATCATTGCTCAAAAACACATTCAAAGAGAATTAATAAGAGTTTCAAGTAATATTATTGAAAAAGCTTTTGATGAGAAGACGGATGTCTTTGATTTACTTGATGAAGCAGAGTCGGGACTTTTTGAAGTTTCTGAAGGGAACATCAGAAAGAGTTATGAAACGATGAGCTCTGTTGTCAAAAAGGCAATAGACAACATTGACAAAGCAAGGTCACAGGATGGAGGTGTTAGTGGTGTCCCTTCTGGATTTACAGATTTAGATAACTTGACTGGAGGTTGGCAGAGGTCAGATATGATTGTACTAGCTTCTAGACCTGGGATGGGTAAGACGGCTTTTGCATTGACTATGGCAAGGAATGTTGCAGTAGATCAGGACATTCCTGTTGCGGTATTTAGTTTAGAAATGTCATCAGTTCAATTGGTGCAACGGCTTATAGCTGCAGAGACAGGAATCAGTTCAGATAAGTTTAGAAAGGGGACTCTTGAAGATCATGAATATCAGCAACTTCATGATAGAATAGGTAAGCTGTCTAAAGCTCCCTTATTTATTGACGATACTCCGGGTTTGAATGTTTTTGAATTAAGAGCAAAGTGCAGAAGACTGAAATCTACTCATGGAATCGACCTTGTTGTTATAGATTATTTGCAATTAATGACTTCTAACTCTAGTGGAAAGGGAGGGAATAGAGAACAGGAAATCTCATCTATTTCAAGATCTATTAAATCGATAGCCAAAGAATTGGATATTCCTGTAATTGCACTTTCTCAGCTTAGTCGTATGGTTGAGACAAGAGGAGGAGATAAACGTCCTATGTTGTCAGATTTGAGAGAGTCAGGAGCCATTGAGCAAGATGCAGATATCGTTTCATTTATTTATAGACCAGAATACTACGGATTTACAGATCATGAAGAAGGTCTTGATACAAATGGTTTGGCTGAGTTTATTTTGGCCAAGCATAGGCATGGTGGATTAGGGACAGTTAATATGAAGTTTGTTAAAAGACTTGCTAAGTTTGAAGATTACAATGCATTTTCGGACAACGGTTTTTCTGGAGATTCAATACCTGCCAATACCGCGTTTTCTAAGTCAGGAACAATAACTGTTGGTTCTAAGATGAATAAGGATATAGAAGGGGAACCACCATTTTAATTCTATGAAAAGATTTTTATTTCTTGGGTGTTTTATTCTTATTTCTTTTCATGGGCTCTCCTCTAAGATACTGATTCCAATGGATGATAGCCAGGCGAATCATTTGAAGGCTTACGGAGTAACGTTTTGGGTGTTGGGAAATGGAGTTGAAGCACAGTGGTTGTTGAATTATAGAGGAGGGAGTTTTATGCTACCAAACATCAATAATATTGCTGAAGAATGTGTGATTAGAGGGGTTTCATTTCAAGTAATTGCAGATGTTCAAGCTGCTCAGATATTAAATGAGATTTCTGACTCGGAAGTGAACATGGAGAGTGTTAAGTTAGAAAAGTCCCCTAAAATTGCTGTTTATAGTCCTGCTGGAAAACTGCCTTGGGACGATGCTGTTACCCTGGTGCTGACATATGCGGAAATACCTTACGAAATAGTTTACGATGAAGAGGTTTTGTCTGGAGTTTTACCGAAATATGATTGGCTACATCTTCATCATGAGGATTTCACAGGGCAGTTTGGTAAATTTTATAAAGCATACAGAACTGCTTCTTGGTATCAAGATGAGGTAGATTCACAAAATGCTTCTGCTAGTTTTATGGGGTTTCAAAAGGTTAGTGAAATGAAAAGAGAGGTTAGTTTAACCTTAAGGAATTTTGTTTTAGGAGGAGGGTTTTTGTTTACGATGTGTTCAGGAACGGATTCATTTGATATTGCTTTAGCAGCTCAAGATGTAGATATATGTGATCCAATGTTTGATGGTGACCCTTCTGATTCCCAAGCCAATTCAAAGCTTAATTTTTCTGAAGGTCTCGCTTTTCAAGATTACAATTTAGAAATGGACCCTCTGATTTATGAATTTTCAAATATTGATGGCACGAAGGACCATAGGGATATTAAACAAATCAATGATTTCTTTACCTTGTTCGATTTCTCTGCCAAATGGGATATTGTTCCGACAATGTTGACTCAGAGTCACAAAAGGGTGATCACAGGTTTTATGGGCCAAACGACATCTTTTCGTAAGGAATTTATCAGGCCTGATGTTACAGTGATGGGAGATAATAGAAATTTATCTACAGCAAAATATATCCATGGTGAATTAGGCAGAGGGCAATGGACGTACTATGGTGGTCACGACCCAGAGGATTATGAGCATATGGTTAATGATCCTCCTACCGATCTGAATCTCCATCCCAATTCTCCTGGATACAGGTTAATATTAAATAACATATTATTCCCTGCTGCTAAAAAGAAGGAAAGAAAAACTTAATTTTCGTTTTATCGTTTTATCGTTTTATCGTTTTATCGTTTAACTGTTACTGTTAAATAAAATAAAAGTAAATCGTTGTTGTCTTGTTGAATTAGTTCGTATTCCAGAGGGCCAACACTTCTTTTAGCCATATTTAAAAGACCCAGTCCAACCCCTTGTGTGTTTTGTGATTCATCTTTACAAAGTGTCTCAACATACTTTTTGTGTAATTGTGATAAATTCAAGCCGTTGACTTCGTTTAGTTTAAGTTTCAGAGTTGAGGCCATCTCTAAGTCAACAATATTTCTGCAATGTATTTGATATCCAAAAGGATTGTGTTCTATTGTTAGATGTAAGAACGTTTCACCCAACTCATCAATCCAGCCATGTCTACTTACATTTTGAAAGCACTCTATCAAGATTTTACACACTCTTTTCATTTCGGACATAGAGCCACCAGTGTACAATATAGATTTTTCTGCCAGTTGTAAAATAGAATCTGCAGAGGTGGTGTCTAAAGTGCCAGAGTACGATATGATGACTCCAGCATATTTTTGATTGGATTCGGAAACATGGCCCAAACGAGTTTGTAGCTCTCGATTTAGAGTGTTTCCAGTATTTGCTTCAATCCTTGTCATAGGTAATAACGTCTATGAATCAGGGATTAATAACGATAAGTTGTTAAATACACACGACCAATAGCGTTTTTGCAATATATACTCACTTTTTTAAAAACAAAAATTATTCTGCTATTTATTTTGTGAGCTCAGTCCTCTAATCGAACGTTCAACTAACAATGGGGATCCTTCAGGAGTTCTAATCATTGCATAAAATGAAGGGTGCATAAAATTTACAGTCCTGTCAAATGCTCGATTGAAGAAATAACACTTCCAAACTTCAAGCGCTATTCTTTTAGTTGTACTCCAGGCGTAAGGGCTAAATCCTGTTGGACGAGGGAAAGAGCTTACCCAGAGTCTTGCATCAGACAAGTTCGTGATTGAAGTGCTTGCTGTATGAGAGTATGTGTTAAGTGGAATAGACATTGCGAGTGTTTTTATGGTGATTATTAATCTCTACACTACAAAGCAATTAATCCACTACTCAATCTATTTACGTTGTACTCATTTTAAGTGCTTTATTTAATCTCAGTGTTAAAATTTCTTTTAAACTCTGTGGAGATTTTACTGTAACTTCAGCTGAATACCCCATGATCCACTGAATCAATTCATAGGTTATGATTACATTTAGTGATATTGTATATAGTTCTTGACGGTTCGTTATTTTTTGAGATGGATGAAGTGGTTGTGAGGTGAGATAACGAGCGAGAATAGGGTCGCATTCTAATGTGACTTTTACAGGAGGTGAATTGTCTATAACTGTTATTCCTACAGTGTGAGAAAAATACTCATCTGAATCAAACTCTGAGGAAGTTGTAAACTTGGTGTTTTCATCGGTATTAATTGCTTTAATTCTGTCACAGCCAAACGTTCGAATAAATTCCATTTTAGGATCCCAAGCTAATAAATACCACCTGTTTCTATATTCTTTTAATAAGTATGGATGAACAGAATATTTTTTTTCGGTTTTGCCAGAAAATTTTTTGTAACTAAGAATAATAGGATGTTTGTTGCGGGCAGCATGTAAAAGTGGGGATAGATATTGAGAGCCATGTGCAGAGGGGGTAGATTCAAATTGCATGTATTTATCAACGCCTGTTGTATCTAGGTTTGGCGCAACAGAGAGTCTATCAGCGATCTTTCCTATAGCCTGATCAAATTGTTGGAAAATAGGTAGGTCTCTAAATTGAATAAGTGTGTTAGCGGCAAATCTTATGGCGTCAAGGTCTTCTTCATTTAATTGGACTTCATTTATACTGTATCCATCTTCCTCGTAGAAATATCCTTTGTGGTCTCTGTGGTATGAAATAGGAGCGTAGTATCCCAATTCAGATTCATTTCTCATAGACCAAATATCTTTTTCTATGGTACTTACGCTTATGTGTTCACCATCACTTCCATACAAGGCTTCTTCACATGAAGTCCGCAGATTTTCCTTGGAAGGATAGGGATTTCCGGTATTGTTAATACATCGATCAATGATGCGATATCGGAGTAGGGCGAATTTGTTTGCGGGCATAGACGATTGTTGTAAGGTTAATTATTTGGGGTGCTAAAACGCTTTAATCCTGAAAGGCCTCTCTGTACATATTGCGGATCGTGTGTTGTAGGTAGGCCTGTACTTGGGTAAAGTTTGCCAGTATTGTGAAGGTGGAAACAGTGTTTGTACTCGGCTTTTCTGAGCCGATTTCCGTAGGTGAGGTTGATCCATTGTGTGCCGTAATGAACACCGTTTGGCCCCCTTATATCACGAATCTTGACATCAAGTAAAATGCATTTGTACCCCATTAATTGAAAGGGCCCCCAAGATGTAGCTAGATTTATTATTGCTTCGTCTGACGCATCATATAGGTGAGAAGCTGTTACATTTTCGTAATTCTCCAGAGAGCCAACTTGCACCTTTTTTAATTGCCTGTAAACGTGGGGTTCAAACCTATCGCCGGCAGGTTTAAGGCCAGAGCACTCTAATTGAATTAGAGACATTAGATATTCATATGGGATGTTGAACTCTATTGAAGATTTGAAGACGTCTATAGAATAGTTATCGATGACTGATTGAGAGCTGGTGTTTTTATTTAAATCTAAGGGGGCTTTGATAACATATTTGTAAGAAAAAAACAGCAGGCAAAGAATTAGCATGGCACTCAAGCCATGAAAGAGTTTTGAAAGAATTTTTTGAGAACTCTTCTTTTTAGATCCCCAACCCATGTGTCGATAGTTTTATTAAGCTGTGAAGTAAGTTAATAATAGGTAGAATTACTAATGCCGGGAGTAGGTCAAGGATGTTAAACTTTTTTATGTTGCTTAGGTCTAGCCCGAGAGCAAGAAGAAGTATACCGCCTGTTGCTGTTAAGTCTATAATTAAATCTGCAGGTATGTTGGATCCAATGCTGAAAAATAAAAATGAAAGTGAGCCTTGAAAAATGAGCACGCCTAAGGCTGAGAATAAAACTCCTCGCCCGAGCGCTGCTGCTAGGAAGACTGAGCTAATTAGATCCATAATACCTTTAATATATAACAACCTGTAATTGGAACTAATGCCTTCTTCCATACACCCGATGACTGTAAGTCCACCAACACAGAAAAGAACGGATGCTTTAATGAATCCAGTTCCCATATTAAGCTTTGCTGTGAATGAACTTAGTTTAGAATGAAGTGAAAGGGTTTGTCCTAGGACAGAGCCAATGATTAGTGCTATAAAAATATCTATGGGAGAAGCCATTTCACTCATCATATTAATGCTTAAAGCTATCGTGAATATCCCGAAAACAGTGAGGATTTGAGTTTGGTTTTCCGAAGTGATGTGTTTTCGGAATAACAGTCCGATGGTGGAGCCCAGGGCAACGGCTGCAGTGTTGAAAAGTGTTCCTAGCATTACTTTTGTGAGATTGTCTTCATTATGAATGTCCCAAGTTACATTTGCGGAACGGTATTCAACGAGAGTGTCGAATAAACTTGAAAGAAAAAAAGGTGAAATTTACCTTAGAAGCGTTTGATCCTGGGTCTAGTGCAAGAGCTGGGCGTTTAGTTACTGATCATGGAGAAATTGAGACTCCTATTTTTATGCCGGTAGGAACTGTAGGTACAGTGAAGGCTGTTCCTCAAATTGAGTTGAAAGAGGAGGTTAAGGCTCAAATCATTTTAGGGAACACCTATCATTTGTTCTTGAGACCAGGTATAGAGACCCTTGAAATGGCTGGTGGGCTTCATAAATATATGAGTTGGGATGGGCCCATATTAACGGACAGTGGTGGATTTCAAGTTTATAGTTTAGCCCACAATAGAAAATTGACTGAAGAGGGAGCTCAGTTTAGGAATCACATTAATGGAGATTTGATAAACTTCACACCAGAAAATGTCGTAGATATTCAGAGAACCATAGGTGCGGATATTATTATGGCATTCGATGAATGCCCACCTTACCCAAGTACCCGTGATTACACAAAAAAATCTATGGAGAGAACCCATCGTTGGCTTGAAAGGTGTTTTACTAGATTTGCTGAAACTGAACCAAAATATGGGTACAATCAAGCGCTTTTTCCAATTTTACAAGGCGGCAGTTATAGCGATTTAAGGAAACAATCAGCTGAATATATTGCCTCTATTGATGCTGCTGGTTATGCTATAGGTGGGTTAAGTGTTGGTGAGCCGATAGAAGAGATGTATAAAACCAGTGAGTTGGTTTGTGGGATTCTTCCTAAGGATAAACCGAGGTACTTAATGGGTGTTGGTACTCCAGCGAATATTCTAGAAAATATTGCTTTAGGCGTAGATATGTTTGATTGTGTCATGCCCACAAGAAATGCGAGGACAGGTACGTTATTCACCTGGAATGGTATTGTCAATATTAAGAATAAAAAGTGGGAGCACGATTTCTCGCCATTAGACCCTGACGGAACCGCAGTAGTAGATAAAATGTATAGCAAATCTTATGTTAGACATTTAATAAGGGCAGATGAGTTGCTTGCGATGTATATAACAAGTGTACATAACCTTGCGTTTTATCTTGACTTAGTTAAAGAGGCAAGGAAGCACATCAAAGCAGGTGATTTTTTAGAATGGAAAAATAAAATGGTAAAGCAAGTGTCTCAAAAGCTCTGATAAACAGGTGACAAGATTAGATAAATATATTATTGGGAAATTTCTTAAAACCTTCTTCTTTATGTTGGGAGTGTTTTGTGTTGTTGCCGTAATATTTGATTTGGTAGAAAATATTGGGCGTTTGTTGGAAAATGAGGCTCCGTTTTGGCAAACGGTCAAGTACTACTTTTCATTTATATTTTTCTTCGCTAACATGTTGAGCGGGTTTATCGTTTTCCTAACTATAATTTGGTTTACAAGTAAGTTAGCTCAAAAAACAGAAATTATCGCGATGCTGAGTGGAGGGATGCCTTTCCGTAGATTTTTAAGACCTTATTTCATTGCAGCATCTTTGCTGGTGGCGATTTCGTTAATATTAACCCACTTCATTGTTCCTGCTGCAAATAAAAGTAAGGTCGAGTTTGAAGTTGAGTGGATTCATGTTAATTTCCATGTTAAAGACCAAAACCTTTATCGTGAAATCACTCCCGGTACTATCGCGTATTTTAGAAGTATTACATACAGCAGGGCGACTGGCTATAGATTTCAACTTGAGAGATGGGATGAAGAGGAGAGCCGACTCGAGCAGCGAATAGTCGCAGCAAAAGGAACCTGGATGTCTGAGGATAGTTTATGGCGACTTGTGAATGTGAGCGTCCGTGACTTTAACGATGACGGGACTGAGTCTTTTCGATTTGTAAATCGCTTAGATACAGCTTTGACGATGCGTATTGAAGATTTCGCTCAAAGAGCAGCCGTGGTAAATACCATGCCTACTACAGAATTAATTCGTTACATTGACCAAGTTAGATTTAGCGGCGCAGATGTTTGTTCACTGGAGCTCACCCGCCACTCTAGAACATCAACACCTTTTGCCATTTTTGTTCTCACCTTTTTAGGTGTAGGAATCGCTTCCAGAAAACAGCGTGGCGGAGTGGGGATACATTTATTCTTTGCTGTTCTTGTAGGTTTTACATTCGTATTTGCCTCAAGGATGATCTCTGTTTTTGCTGCAACCGCTTCTCCTCCGGAATTTTTACCTGTGAGCGTAAGTGGAATTCAGTTCATAGCAGCCTGGCTCCCCAATGTCCTTTTTACCGCACTGGGCTTTTGGATTTATTATAAAGCCCCGAAATAAGTTGTAAACCCTAATTTATCAGCTTTTTTTATTGCCGTTTTGAGTACATCCTTGTCGTAATTTCCTGTTTTGTATAGGCCAAACACAGAAGAACCGCTCCCTGTCATTTGTACATATTCAGCATCAGAGTCTTCAATAATGTTTATGGCATTTAAAATTTCAGGATGCTTGCTGGCTATTGGAATTTGAAAATCGTTGTGTAGAACCCCTTTCCATTGCTTAAGTGGGAGTTTGGGAAGTTTCGGAAATTGAAGTTTTTTATTATTCCGTTCTTGATTCAGTAATGTGAAAGCTAGTCCAGTATTCACATGAACTCCAGGGTGTATAAGTAGAATACTAAGCTTATTTATCTTAAGATCTTCTATACTGAAAGGTAGTGGGTCGATTATTTCACCTCTTCCTGAAACCAAGCACGGTCTGTTGTCTATAAAGAATGGGCAGTCACTTCCAAGTTGAGAAGCCAGTGATTTCAATTCTTCATTTGATATCCCGAGTTCACATAACTCATTTGTTGCTTTAAGCATAAAAGACCCGTCAGAACTACCACCTCCTAACCCTGCTCCAGTAGGTATTATTTTAAGTAGTCTTGCATCTATCTCTGGGAGATTGAAGTTTTCACGTAACAATTTATGTGCTCTCTCAACCGTGTTAGATGAGTTGTCATCAGAAATTTCAATCCCAGAGCAGGTGAAATTAAGTTTGCCCAATTCGCCATTTTCTACAACGACTACTTCAAGCACATCACACCAGTTTGTCGGTAAGAATATGCTTTGAATTTCGTGAAATCCATCCGCTCTCTTGCCTAGAATTTTAAGGCCTAGGTTAATCTTAGCGGGAGGGAAGTATATCACAGCTTTGTATTGATTTTGTGGAGATTAATCGAAATAACCGAATCGTTTAAGCTTGCCTTCGTCGTTGCGCCAATCCTTATCTACCCTAACGTACAAATCTAGAAATACCTTCTTTCCTAAAAACGATTCTAGTTCTTTGCGGGAGTCTGTCCCAACTCTTTTAATCATTCTCCCCCCGGCTCCTACTACAATATACTTCTGCGACTCGCGAGCGACACGAATTTCTGCTCTAATTTTAAATATAGTTGGCTCATCTATGAACTCTTCAACTACAACTTCGCAGCTATATGGGATTTCTTGCTTGTAATGAGTGAGAATTTTCTCCCGAACGATTTCAGAAACGAAAAAGCGCAGAGGCTTATCCGTGAGTTCGTCTTTTGGAAAGAAAGGCGGTGCTAAAGGAAGCTTCTCTACGATACTTTCAAGTAGAGTGTCTACATTAAAATTGTGCAGTGCGCTGATAGGTGCTACGTGAGCATTAGGCATACGCTTTTTCCAATACTCTGCTCTCTCCATGGCTACATCTTGCCCCTCTAGATCTACTTTGTTAATTAGAATAAAAACGGGAATTTCCATTTTTGCGATCTTCTCAAAAGTAGCTTCATGGGCGATACCGTATTCATAAACATCAGTCACGAGAATGAGCACATCTGCATCCTGTAGAGCAGTTTTCACAAACTTCATCATCCCTTCCTGCAATTTATATGCAGGATCAAGAACACCAGGTGTGTCACTATAGACGATTTGCCAATCTGGTTGATTCACAATCCCCATGATGCGATGGCGAGTTGTTTGGGCTTTCTTATTTATAATACTAATATTTTCTCCCACGAGTTTATTCATGAGAGTGCTCTTCCCAACGTTGGGTGAGCCCACGATATTCACAAACCCAGCCCTATGTCCCTCTGGATAATCTATCGCTGTAGATGCCTCGTTACTCATATTCGCTGACAGCGGCATGGGAGGTAAATTGGGCATTTCAGGTAAGCCCGAAGACGTCTGATCAGATTCTTTCTCTTTATCTTTCATTCTACAGCAAAGGTACACTTTCCTGCAGATATTAAAATGTCTCTTACTCTTAATATACGATAACTGGATGAGCTGTTAAACGTACTCCGATCTGTTATTGATACTATTAGTCAGTTTTGATTATTTTTGTATTCTTAATGATAATATATAATCAACTATATAGATTATGATTGCGTATTTTAAATTACACATAACTTCCTTCTATTTCTTAAGTTTTATGAAGCCTAAATCAATTTCCTGTTGACGTCTCCGTTTACTTTACAGAGAATCAGTTTTCGGTAGGTTTACCATCCTAGAACAAAAATTAATTAGACAGATTACATTTTAGTTTCTAATTCTATTATTAATTTTTGAATATCATTTGCTTTTGCGGTAGCCTCATCGCTCAATCTTCTATTCTTTGTTGAGAGCAAAAAAGCTTGATGCATGAGTTTTTTATATTCTGCATCAAGTCTTTTTATTTTCCACTTTTTACTAAAAATACCAATCATTTGTTAAAAATTTTATTCAAAGCAATTGTCCGATAATCAAATATTTTTTTTATTTTATTTTGAACAAAAATATAGTTTACAATGTCTCCTATTATTCCAAATGGCAATGCGTAGGTAATGATATCTGTCATACTAACACTGTGATCATCTATAACTTTAAATATATGCTGATGGTGCCATAATTTGTATGGACCGTATATCTGTTGGTCAACAAAAACTTCTTTGTGTTTAACATGACTTATTTCTGTCACCCACTTTGTGTTAATGTTAAGAACTGGGGTTATTTTATAACTTATAATCATACCTTCAGTCATCACATTATGCGAAGAATTTACAATCTTAAAACCAAGATTTGTGGGTGTAATCTTTTTAAGGTTTGAAGGGTCAGAAATAAAATTCCACAGTGTGTTTATATCAGTTTTTATAATCTGCTTACTTTTTTTCTGGTAATATCCCATATTGTATTATTTTTTGATTATTGGTTTTACTGTAAAAAGGTCAGTAAATGATGTACGATCTAGTTTTTTAATTTTACTAGCATCATCAATAGCTGAAGTAAGGCTGGCGGATTCCAACTTCATAATAACATCTTTATTTTTAGATCCTTTTATGTAAACTTGGAATTTCATTATTTAACATAAAATTACCTGCACCAATCGGTGCAGGTAATTTTATTTTGGAATATGTTATTTATT
>JAQCFW010000033.1 GCA_027619225.1 Bacteroidota bacterium | reverse complement strand
TCTTATGCTACTGTAGGCCTTGACGGTCCTGCTGGTGCTGGTCAAGCTGACCCCTCACTTGTTGAGGATCCTGCTTTGACACCAACAATAAGTGATTACTTTATAAATGGAGGAACTTCTCTTAATGTAAACACATTAACAGGTGGTAATTGGTATGTTTTAAATACTGCAGCTAACGCTCTTCCTGATGGAGATTTGAGAGTTCTTGTGATGCAAATCACTACTGCAGGAACAGTGAGTGGTACTATAAACTACCAAGTTTTCCCACTTGGATCAGGAGCTGACCAAGTTCAAGTGAGTATAGACTTCGACGGAGCTGGAACATTTGGAGTTGGTTCTGTTGCTAATGCTTGTGGTTGTACAGATGATACAGCAACGAACTATGATGCTGATGCTGATTATGATAATGGTTCATGTATCTATCCATCTGGTTGTATGGATGTTGCAGCTTGCAACTACGACCCTTTAGCTTACTCTGATGATGGGACATGTGATTACACAACTTGTGTCGGTTGTACGAATGTTATGGCATGTGATTATGACCCTACCGCTACTATATCTGATATTTGTTTAGACTTTACTTCTTGTTATGGTTGTATGGAGCCAGAAGCAGACAATTACGATCCCACTGCTACTATTGACGATAGTAATTGTGTTTATTACGGGTGTACTCTTGCTGATGCATGCAACTATGATTCTACAGCGAACACGAATGATGGTTCCTGTGAATACACTTCGTGTGCTGGTTGTTTAACTCCTTCTGCATGTAACTACGACCCAACTTACCTTTATCATTATGAAGACTATTGCATTTTCCCTGAAGAAGGTTATGATTGTGATGGAGTTTGTTTATTTGACACCAATGGAAATGGGATTTGTGATATGTTCGAAATATCAGGCTGCATTGACTCTATCGCCTGTAACTTCGAACCAGAAGCAACTCAAGATAATGGTTCTTGTGTGTACGCGGAATATGCGCTCGACTGTGATGGTAATTGTTTAAATGAACTTAACATTTACGGAATCTGTCCTGAACTTGAGGTGTGGGGTTGTAAGTATATCTTCTCTTGTAACTATGATCCATCTGTAAATATGGACGATGGTTCATGTGAGATTGCCAGTTGTGCTTGTCCTGGGGACTTCAACGGAGACAGCGAAGTTGACGTAAGTGACCTACTTGACTTCTTCCTACTATGGGGAGGGAATTGTTACGAGTAATCACCAGAGTTTGTCATTAAAGTAAGCCCATGAGATATTCTGTTACTTCTTTGTTGTGTTTTTTGACGGTAGCGGTATTTATGTTTGGTTCATTTGGATGTAAGAAAGGATTCGAAGCCAAGTATGGCCCCTTTTATATCGTTAGCGATACCACCGTGTATTTCGAAGGGGATATGGGATCTCGTATTGACAAACAGTTCGACCGAATGATATGTGATTATCCAAGTATTCAATCCATTACATTTAGTGACTATTGTCCTGGGTCAAGGAATGATGAAAAACTTTATATTGCTGCAAGAAAGTTAAGGTCTAACGGAATTTCTACCGTTTTAACGAATGAGTCTATCATAGAGTCTGGCGCAGTAGATTTATTTATTGCGGGCTACAACAGGCAAACTGCCCCAGGAGCTAAGATCGGAGTGCACAGTTGGAGTATGGGGTCACAGGATGCGAATGACTTCCCAACAGGTCATGAAGAGCACGAAATGTATCTGGATTTTTATGAAGAAATGTTTGAAGATGCAGATTTGGGAGAAGAATTCTATTGGTATACCACGGAATCAGCATCATCTAATAACATTCATTATATGACGGATGAAGAAATTAACTACTTCCAACTCGAGACCGAGTAGTTTTATCTTGTAAGTCTAAAACCTAATACGATGAGAATTCCAATTGCTGTTTTGTCTTTTTTGTTAGTGAGTACAGTATTTACACAAGGAGAAGTTGACACTTTAAATTTTGATGGAGGAGTTGAGTTGGCACATTACAATTATTTAAACTCATCCATGTCGATTACAGAAAAAGAGCAAGGAGGGTTTTGGGCTAGATATGAAGAGATGGAAAAAAACCAGGATGAAATTAAAGCCAATCAACGTAGTCTGAAAAAATCGTTGCTGTATGGTTTTATGAAATCGGATGAAGAGATTATATCCATCGTCCAGCAAATCGCAGAATTAGATATGGCAAAAATTAAAGTAAAAAGAGATTTCATTGTTGATTGTGTTGGATTGCTGGATGCAGAGAGGGCGATAAGATTTAGTCTATATGAAAAAGAATTTAAAAAAAAGGCCGAGGATTTTAAATGATTTGCTATTTTTGGGAACAATCAATTTTTATCTTATTTCAAATGAAATCACAGCTTGGCTATATAGAGTGAACGGAGGCGGTCACGATTGGTTTGGAGAGTGGGGGAATATGGACATACACTCTTCGGCTGTAATCTGGTCTTTTTTAAGTACTTTTTGTGGGACGACAATCTCGACAAATGATTTGATTCCTGAAAATGGTCAGTTGTTCGATCACATTGTACATCCAACAAGCAAGCAGATTGAATTGCACGGGTTAGAAAACAGTTCTTGTCAAATCTTTGACGGTGGTGGCAAGCTCATTGCTTATTCACCTCTTTTTGCAGGACAAACCAAATTTTTCTCTCTTCCTTCATCCGGTCTATTCACGATTATCTCACGCTCGACAAATCTTGAATTCTCCTCAATTCAGAGAGAAAAAGTTATTTTAAGATAGTTGTCACGATTTACGCAGTAGATCTCTTAAAAGTCTATCATAAGACCTATAGATGGCAAAACTGTGCCACTCACATTTTCAATTTCCGATATTACGTATGATTGAGGATTGTTAGGGTCTATGATGGGATTTCCAGAATCATCACGATCTACATCTAGATAGGTTTGGCCCACAGCCTGAAAATTGTAGATGTTTTGCACATCGATGTATGCATTAATAGCCCACTCATTAAAGTACCACTTTTTATCTACCCGAATATCTAAACCATGGGAAGCGGGGTTTCTTAATTCATTTAATTGATCCCAATCGAAAACCCCCTGTTGCACGACATCCCAAACATCTACAGTTGCTGATCGTTCCACATCATAGGGTGTGTATGGAGCACCCCCCACATATCTGAATTTCATCCCTACCTCCCAGTCATTTTTAAACTTTTTTCCTGCTGTGAGATTAAGGATATGCCTGTTGTCCCAAGACGAAGCAATTAATTCTTCGTTTTTATCTGAGAACTCACCTCTCACAAATGTATATGAGAGGATGCCGTAAATAGAGGCAAGGAGCTTCTGCTGAACAAGCAGCTCTAAACCATACGTCCTGCCAAAAGAAGTGGAATTAACGGGCTCATTTCCGATCACGCCAAAGTCGCCACCCAGATTTGCAAGAGAAAGACTGTCTCTGATTAAAAAAGGGTAATTGTCATAGATTTTGTAGAATCCCTCTACAGTTACTTTAGACAACAAACTGGGGTTATATTCTAAGCCTGCTATAAAATGGTCAGCCTGGATATAGGTGATGTTGTTTTCTTTGTTTGCTAGCAAACCGTTGCTGTCTCGATAACCCATTATAGTATATGGGGGCAATTGAAAATAACGACCGATATTAAAATTAGCATTCAATTTTTCAGTCATAGAATATGAAGCAGAAAGTCGGGGAGAGAGTTGGTCTAATGGATTGATCATTTCTTCTGAATAATCGTTTCCGTCCATGCGTATCCCCAAAGAAACCAACAGCTTGTTTTTCACGAGTTCTTTGCTGATCTGAGAAAAAACACCGAACTTATTAATAGGTAAACTTGAATCGAAATCGATGACTACAACCTCCCCGTCAACTACGATTTTATTGTATGTTGAATTTGTATACGTCGCATTTTCGTATCCGACTCCCATGTTTAATTTCCAGCCATTTTTACGTACTGTATTTTCTAATCTCAACTTGTTTTCAATCTCTTGTGAATTGTAGTCGAGTAAGAGAAATTCTTCTTGTTCAATGTTTCCCAGATACTTTACAGCCCTGTTGTTTAAATGATTTCTGCTGACTACAATATTTTGAAAGCTGTTGGATCCGAAATGTTTCCAGTTCGCGCCCACAGTATAATTCCATTGTGTGTTCACAGGTAAATTTCCAAGTATGTAGTTGTTCCTTCGGATTAAGTCCTCGTCTACAATTGCATCATTTGCAGATGTATTCAATTGAAAATCGTCAATGGCTCCAAGCCCGATCAGAGTGATCCTGTTTTTCTTGTCGACCTTGATGGTCTGTTTGTATTGAAAGTCGTTATACGTAGGCAGGAATGGGAGTCCCAGAGCTTTAAATAAAAATTGTAAATAGGAACGCCTGGCGGATAAAATAAACGTAGATTTTTTACCCATTGGACCGTCTAATGTCATTCCCACATCACTAGAGCCTAACATAAATGTGCCTTTTAGACTTTCATCATTCCCCTCTATCTGCCTAAATTCCATGATGGAGCTTAGTGCATTGCCTCTATTTGCGGGGAAGGCCCCAGCATAAAAATCTACTTCACGTATAAAATTCACGTTGATCATGCCCACAGGGCCCCCTGAAGAACCTTGTGTGGCAAAGTGGTTGATGTTTGGCACTTCGATACCATCTAAATAAAATCGATTTTCATTTGGTGCTCCACCTCGGACGATAATGTCATTTCTGAAAGAAGATGAAGATGCTACGCCTGGGAGTATCTGAATAACATTAGAGATATCTCTATTTCCACCAGGGTTTCGGTAGATTTCTGAAGAACTAATGGTCCTAAGACTTACTGGGCTTTCTTCTCTTTTGTTGAAAGGCGAAGCTGTTATCACGACTTGATCTAGGGTAGTACTTTCTTCCACCAAGGCAAAATCTAGTGTGGTAGTACGAGCTGAGGTCACAGGAACTTCAAAGCTTATCTGTCTCTTGAATCCTATGAAGGAGCATATTATACTGTATGTTCCTGGTTTAAGGTCTGTGATCCGATAATTCCCTTCAAAATCGGAAGTCGTTCCAACAGATGTGCTGTCGATGAAAATATTTGCAAAGGGCACAGCTTCGTTATTGATACTGTTGAAGACCCTCCCTTTTATCGTACTGGTTTGTGCTGAGACAAAACAGAACTGACAGGTAAGTATAACTCCTGTGATTAACGATCTTAAGTTCATTTATCTATTAATTTCAATCTGGTTTTTCGGTGCTAAAATATTGCCTAAAGCAGCATGAAGATTTGCGTACTTAAAATGATACCCACGATTCATTATTTTATCTGATGAAACTCGACTTCCAGTAAGCAATACGACCGCCATTTCTCCAAATACAAGTTTAAAGAAAAGAGGAGGGATGTTGGGTAGAATAATTTTTCGTTTTAAAACTGTTGCTAGTTCTCGGGTGAATGATTGATTCGTAACATGCTCAGGGGCAACCGCGTTGTATGTCCCTTCGACATCACTCCCAAGAAGGAACTCCATCATTTCGCATAGATCATGAATATGTATCCAGGGAACCCACTGTTTGCCAGTCCCTATGCCAGCTCCTAGGCCCCACATTACTGGTGGTGTCATTTTCTTTAATACTCCTGCGTTGTTTTCTAGGACAATGCCCAATCTTAAAATGGATGTTTTTTGCGATACATGATTTGATTTGAAAGAATGAGCTACGCTCTCCCAATCTTTACACACTTCCCCTAAATAATCCCCACCACTTTCACTTTCCTCAGTTAAAATATCATTCGTGGTCTTAGATCCATAATATCCAATTGCAGATGCTGAAATAAATGAATCTATCGTTTGATTGTTTTTCTGTAATTCATCTAAAATTAATGTAGCACTGTCAACACGGCTGCTATAGATCTCACGTTTCCTATTTAAAGTCCATCTTTTCTCCGCAACAGATGATCCAGCCAAATGAATGATGTGATTCACACCTTTTAAAGCTTCAGGGTCAATATATTTCAACCCTATATCCCATTTAAATTCATTGTGTCTCGTAACTTCCCTCGTTAAAAACCTTACCGTGTATTTACTGCCCAGCGATTTCGCTAAAGATCTCGCCAACATTCCGTTTGCACCAGTTATTAGGACAACAGTATTCATCTATTTAAAATATTAATTAGAAAGGCCAGAATTTTTTAACCTATTTGACATCCTTATTTACTAGCCAACTAAATCCAATAGACATATAATTCATCGTGTTATTGATGCCAGTTCCAAATGAAAAATCATATTGAAAATTCTCGTTTGCTAAAAAGGTTAGGCCAGCATCAAAATTACACACAGGATTTTCAAAATTAACGATTTCACCATAAGGCTCAATGTATATGCCCACTTGATCGTTCACGCTAATTCCTAAAGATAAAGAATACGTTAAATCACCTTTTTCCAGTCCGAAGTAATTATATCCTACATTATATCCTATTGCTACATGGTCATTTATAACATGGGAAATTGATAATTTGTTTATAGTACCAAATTTATCATTGGTCAATTCTTTTGATCCTGATGGAATTATTAAATGAGAAAGAAAAGCAATAGCGGTATTTTTATCTTCCTCATTAAACAATTGAATTTTTGTTCCGACTTCAAGATCGCTCATTCCTGTAGTAGATATATTTTCGTTATCTACTATTTCGTATTGACTTAACATCCTAACTTCTATGCCTTTACTTACCCCATATCTAAATAAATTTGTAGGGGCTAATATTTGTCTATTTGAATTTTGTGTTTCGCCATCAAAGCTGATAAGCACGCCCGTCTCAAGTTGTAAATTTCCATTTCCTACTGAATATGAACTTTCTGTTTGGTCTGGTCTGTCTGTTATGATTTGAGCTTCGATTTGTCCAAAAATTAACAGATAAATTCCTAAAAGAATTGTTGTTTTGAATGATGTAACAACCATTACTTGTTGATCCTCCTTTTTCATTCTTTATAGATGCGTTTATTATTAAAATGCAAAAGTAAGTTTCAAGTTGTCAATTTTCTTTTAATTGAAACAGTATATTAATGACTTTTGCCACATTAATTCCCTCCCCAAACATAATCCTTTGACATGCTATTATATAAAAGTGCCTATTGATTTGGCTTCTATGTATAATACATAAATTTCCTGTATAATAAGCTATCTTTATCACAATCAATCCTACAGCGCTAAATTATGTAAACTTAACGTGCTTGAAACCTTCTAATTATTAGTATATTGCTTGTTGAATAAATTTAATTGTTTGCCAAATGAGATTATTTACGAAATTAACTACTTTAGTTTTCTTTTTTTTAAGTTTTACAACACAAGCTCAGGATTCTTACACTTTAACCATTGAGGCCTCTGCTCCAGCTGTTGCGCCAGGAACAACTTATCGCTTTTATGTGGATATGATTGACCCAACAGATCGCATTAGTGCTGTATTCGGCAACAACGACTTCAATCTCATCATCAATACGCCATATGGAGCTTTTAACAGTACATTAAATGGTAGTTGGAGTGCTTCCGGAATTAATCCAGCATTTTTGCCTTTATTCCCGGAAATGGCTGATGACACCTATGCTACCATAGGTCTTACTGGTCCAGCTTCTACTTCTGGTATTGCCGGCGCTGCGGATCCTTCTATTGTAGAAGACGCCTCACAGCAGATTTCCCCGTATTTCTTGACTGATGGAGCGATAGGGCTTTTGTCTTCAACAAATATTGGAGCTGCTTGGTATGTACTTGAGACTGCAGAAAATGGACTTCCAGATTCTGACATGCGTGTTCTTGTTCTTCAAGTAACAACTACCGGTTCTATTAGTGGTTCTATAAACTACCAAGTGTTCCCATTGGGAGTTGGTGAAGATGCTGTTTATGTTACTTCTGGCTTCTCTGAAGGTAATGATGTTGCAGGTTGCATGGATCCTCAGGCTTGTAACTACAACCCTGAGGCTACTGTTAATGATGATAGTTGTTTATCGCTAGACGAATGTGGAGTTTGTGGCGGAGGAGGAATAGCTGAAGGCGACTGCGACTGTGCAGGTAACGTTGTAGATGAGTGTGGAGTTTGTGGCGGTTCAGGAATTGCTGACGGTGCTTGTGATTGTGCTGGAAATGTTCTAGATGAATGTGGCGTTTGTGGTGGAGGCGGAATAGCAGAAGGCGAATGTGATTGTGCTGGAAACGTTCTCGATGAGTGTGGTGTTTGTGGTGGAAGCGGAATAGCTGATGGCACTTGTGATTGTGCTGGAAACGTTTTAGACGAGTGTGGAGAATGTGGCGGCGGAGGAATAGCTGATGGCACTTGTGATTGTGCTGGAAACGTTTTAGATGAATGTGGAGTTTGTGGCGGTTCAGGAATTGCAGATGGCGAATGTGATTGTGCCGGCAATGTTTTAGATGAATGTGGGATTTGCGGTGGCTCAGGCATAGCTGATGGCGAATGTGATTGTGCTGGCAATGTTCTAGACGAGTGTGGAGAATGTGGCGGCGCAGGTATTGCTGATGGATATTGTGATTGTGCCGGCAATGTTTTAGATGAATGTGGGATTTGCGGTGGCTCAGGCATAGCTGAAGGCGAATGTGATTGTGCTGGAAACGTTCTTGATGAATGTGGAGTTTGTGGAGGTGATGGCATTGCTGACGGTGCTTGTGATTGTGCTGGAAATATTCTTGATGAATGTGGAGTTTGTGGAGGAGAGGGGGTAGCTGAAGGCGAATGTGATTGTGATGGAACTGTTGTAGATGATTGCGGAGTTTGTGGAGGAGACAATACAACGTGCTTAGGTTGTACATTCTCTATTGCTTGTAATTATGATCCAAATGCTATAATAGATGATGCATCTTGTGTGTTTTCCTGCCCAGGTTGCACAGATCCATTAGCATGTAACTACGACGACAGTGCAATTCAAGATGACTCGTCATGCTTATATCCAGGAAACGGATACGATTGTGATGGCATTTGTATTATCGATACCGACAGTGATGGCGTGTGTGATGAGAATGAAATATTGGGTTGTATTGAGTCGGGAGCTTGCAACTTTAACGTTGATGCTACTGAATCTAACTCCTCATGTGAATACACATCTTGCATAGGATGTACATATGAATACGCCTGTAACTATGACCCAAATGCTTTAATTACGGATAATGATACTTGTGAGTTTGGTACTTGTGCGGGATGTACAGATAGCCAGGCATGTAACTATAATCCAACAATTGTGGAAGATGACGGTTCATGTGAGTATTGTAGTTGCAGTGATTGTACGAACGGTTGTACTGATGTAGCCGCTTGTAATTATGACCAGTATGCATACCATGTAGAAAGCCTCTGTTTATATGTAGATGAATGTGGGATTTGTGGAGGCGCAGGTATAGCTGAAGGTGAATGTGATTGCGACGGAAATCAACTAGATGTATTCGGTGTATGTGGAGGTGGATGTTTGAGCGACATAAATGGAAATAATATATGTGATAATGAGGAAGTTATGGGTTGTGCTTATAGTATTGCTTTAAACTACAATCCTGATGCCACCATAGATATAGGAACTTGTGAATTCGGTGAAATAGCGAGTGATTGTCCTTCCGATCTTAGTGGAAATGGCAATGTGGGATCAGAAGATTTACTTATATTCCTTGCTGACTTTGATTTGTCGTGTGATGATTTGTAGAGGCAATCCGAGTATTCATTTCTGAATGAGATTGAGTTTGTCTTAATAGATGAAATTCATTTTTTTCATTGTTTATTTTTATGAAAATTATGGATTTGAATCTTTGCATTGAGCTTAGGTTTGCATAATGAAACCAACCTCTTTGTTAATACCCATAGTCGTTATGCTACTCATAGTATCTATCATTGAGTGGATGGCATTTAGGCTTGTAAAGAGGAGGTGGGATGAGAAAAAGTGGTGGCCTATGTTTGGGTTGCTTTGGCTAATAATATCAGTATCTCTGTGGGGTTGCGTTACGATCAGTTTAATCAATTTCGAATCGTGGTCGGCACGTATGCCGAGTATCGTTGGGATATTCACAATAGCCTTTTTCGTTAACTTGATTCCCAAGATTGTTATGGCGATTTTTCAAGTAACAGATGACCTGCGTTACTTGACTCAGTTCACCATGAAAAAAATCACGCGCGGAGAAGGGGGAATCCGACGATCTACATTTCTGAACTACATAGGAGCAGGTCTTGCAAGTTTGACTTTCGGAGCGATGTTCTATGCTGTTACGAAGGGCAAGTATGATTATCGGGTTGAGAAAATTAAGGTCTTAATAGAGGGTCTTCCGGACACTTTTAAAGGGCTTCGTATAGTCCAAATTTCTGATGCTCACCTCGGTTCATTTGTTGGGGAGCCTCAGGCTGTACTCGATGCTCTCCAAACCGTGAACGATCTTAAACCAGATCTAATCCTATTTACAGGGGATTTGGTAAATAACAAAGCATCCGAAGCAGAGTCATGGATTGACGCTTTCTCTAAGCTCGAAGCTCCCATGGGAAAGTACTCCATCATGGGAAATCACGATTATGCGGAATATGGCGATTTCGCCCCAGGAGAGAGTGAGGCCAGTGTAAAACGCCTCCAGGAAATTCACGAAGAGATGGGATTTCGTTTGTTGCTGGACGAGCACGTACACCTCAGGCGCGCTGAAGATCGCCTCGTCCTTGCAGGAGTAGAAAATTGGAGCAAGCGCGCTTTCGGAAAACGTGGTGACATCGAGAAAGCCCTGGCGAATAGCGATTCTGACTCGCTCACAACCATACTGATGTCACACGACCCCACACATTTCGAAGAGTTAGTAATGGGTGGAAAAGCCCCAGTTGATCTAACAGTGAGCGGCCACACCCACGGAATGCAAATGGGCATAAAAATTGATTTCCTAGGCATTAACTACTCGCCTGCATCAATGCTTTACAAGAGATGGGGCGGACTATACAAGGAGGGCAATCAGTTCCTTCACGTAAATCGTGGATTTGGAGTTCTCGCATTCCGAGGAAGAGTGGGGATGCCGCCAGAGATTACATTGCTCGAGCTATTGTAATTGATTGAATCAACCTTACTTTTGCGGTAAGCCCATATGGCTGTGGGAATAGAGAACCTCGAGATGTATCAATATCTCGGGGTTTTTGCTTTTAGTATTTTTTAGCCAAAACTTAAATATACTGTTGTTGTACATTTGTTGTTCATCAATAATTCATCAATAATTCATCTATTATGGAAGAGAGTATCGTAACCATTTTTTACATCTTTATAGCGGCCCTTATTTTAAAAGGAGCTTTATATATGGTGAAGCAAAAAAACGCCGTCATTATCGAACGTTTGGGGAAATTCAATAGAGTTTCTAAGGCTGGTCTCCACGTTAAAATACCACTAATAGATAGCATCGCGGGAAATGTGAACCTCAGAGTACGTGAATTGCCGGTCGAGGTTGAAACAAAAACCAAGGACGATGTTTTTGTAAAAATCGTGGTTTCAGTTCAGTTCTTTGTGATTGATACTGTGGATGGAATTAAAGACTCTTTTTATGAGTTGAATAATCATGAGCAACAGATTCAATCATATGTTTTTGATTCAATCAGATCGGAAGTTCCACTTATGGAATTGGATGATGTGTTTGCTCAGAAAGAAAAGATTGCAATAGCCATCAAGAATGAACTTTCCGACACGATGAAACAGTTTGGTTTTGACTTTATAAAAGCCCTTGTAACAGATATCGATCCAGATGCAAAAGTGAAGCAATCGATGAATGAAATTAATGCTGCTAAGCGAATGAAGGAAGCTGCGCGAGAAGAAGCGGCTGCAGGTAAGATTAGAGTTGTAGCAGCTGCGGAAGCAGATTCTGAAAGTAAGAGGCTAGCAGGAGAGGGGATTGCCAAGCAAAGGATTGCGATCGCTAATGGATTAAAGGAGTCAGTCGAGGTGGTGAAACACGCGATGGAAGATCATGTGACAAGTCAAGATGTGATGAACATGTTATTTATGACGCAGCATTATGAGACGATTTCAAAACTCTCAGAAAACAATACGAGCACGATCTTCATGCCTTATTCACCAGACAATGTCGGTGATCTCCAGATGCAAATTCAAAGTAGTTTGATTGCTGTAGATGGAATGAAAAAATCAAAAGGCAAATAATTTGGCGCTATAATTTCAGTGACGGCTATAGATTGCCTTTGGATGTATTACTTTTGCGCCCGCAATAAGCACAGTGAAAGTCATATAGCATCATGAAGAGAATTAACGAGTATAAGAAATTGTTCGAAGTAGATGGCGCGATAGAACTTGCTCCGCTTAAGAAGAAGTACCGTCTGTTGGTGAAGGAATGGCACCCTGATAAATTTCCTAATGGTGGGGAAAAAGCCCTTGAAGCTGAGGAAATGAGTCGCCGTGTTATAGATGGGTATCACTTCCTTGTGAGCATTTCTCCTGCTACGAAAGAAGCGAATTTGGAGGAGTTTACCACAACGACAACTGAGTCTATGATAGATGATCTACAGCACAAAGGTCTGAGGCTTGAGATTACTTTTACTGACGGGAATACATATGAATTCTTCGGTGTAAATAAGCAGCTTTATACAAAGCTATTAAGCTCAGATAAACAGCTAAGGTTTGCTCGCAGAAAGATTTTCTCTTCTTGCGTTTACCGCAAAGCGAAGAGTGGGACGAAGGAAGATTAAGAAGGTTTTATACTAAATATAGAAAGTCAACTTCAACGGGGTTGGCTTTTTTTTTGTCTTATATCCAAGACTTATGTTTTTCAATTTTTCTTTGAGAGTAAATATAATTTTGTAATTATGTATATTTATGTCGATAAGAACATCGCAGATGTTCTGACAGATACACTACTTTCACACTCATGATTAAAGGACCGTTTAAGAATCCGTTTTTTGTAGCCGTAGCAATGATCGCGGTGATTACAATCGGTGCCGTAGTAGTGCCTAAGATGCAGGTGGATATACTGCCAGCTTTCCGAAAGTCTGCGATGCAGATTCTCACTTTATACCCAGGAATGCCTACCGAAGTTGTGGAGAAGGATATAACAAGTAGAATGGAGCGTTGGACTGGCCAGTCCAATGGAATCCTTAAACAGGAGTCAAAGTCTTTAATGGGAGTATCCATCGTGACGAATCACTACCGTTCAGACATAGATCCTGCTGAGGCGATGGCCAATACATCTGCTTATGCTATGAGCGATATGTATTACCAACCCCCTGGAACTCTACCTCCGATGGTCCAGCCTTTCGACCCCACTGCTTCAACTCCTCTTATGCTACTTACTGCTTCCAGCGATGTGAAATCGGGGAAAGAACTCTACGATGTGGCGTACTACGCTTTAAGACAAATGTTGTCTGGAGTGAAAGGCATCATTGCTCCAGCTGCTTACGGAGGGTCTAAGCGAAGGATTCATATTTATGTGGACCCAGTCATGCTCGAAGCTTACAACCTCACTTCTACAGAGGTAAATGACGCGATTAAGCACAACACAACGATGATCCCTTCAGGGATTGCTGAGATAGGTGACATCAACTACAGTATCGACGCCCAGGGGATGATTAAGCATGTCGAGGATTTTAATGACATTGTTGTGGCGATGGTGGATGGCAGAGTTATTCAGGTGAAGGATATAGGTTTTGCTGCTGACGCTGCTGCAATCCAAACAAACATCGTGAGGGTAGACGGGAAAAATCAGGTATATCTCCCCATTTTCAAGCGCTCAGGCAGCAACACGATTGAAGCAGTAGAAGCTGTACAAGCGGCTCTGCCTAAATTGAAAGAGAGACTTCCAGACGATGTGCAACTCAATGTGATTTTTGATCAAAGTTCCTATGTAAGACGGTCCATCTCTGGATTGCTATTCGCTGGGTTAGGCGGGCTGATTTTAGTGGCTTTGGTTCTTTTGGTCTTCTTAGGAAACTTTCGTTTTGCCTCCATTGCTGTACTCGCAATTCCTCTTAGTGTTCTTGCTGCCCTTGTCGCATTGCATGGGTTGGGACAAGGACTCAACTCTATAACTTTAGGGGGTATAGCCCTTGCTTTGGGACTTTTAGTTGACAATGCCATTGTAATCCTAGAGGATATTGAGAGGCGAATGTCTAAAGGAGCAGAGTCTATGGAAGCCGCTAAAGAGGCTGCCTCAACGATGGCTGGTCCTGTCCTTGCGTCGACCTTAGCAATCGTAGCAGTGTTTGTGCCGATTTTATTCTTCGAGGGAATAGCAAGTGATCTATTTGGTCCTTTGGCCTTGACTGTGACGGCGTGTATGTTAGCGTCTTATGTATTGTCTATCGCTGTGGTGCCACTCGCAGCCGGGCTTTTTATGAAAGGGCGAACTGTGGGGTTGAAATCTGATGCGAAGTCTGGATTTAATGGCGCACTAGATAAGTTAGAATCGAGATACGAAAGTTCACTGTCAAGAATGGTGAAACGCCCCTTGTTTTTAGGCACATTGATGGTTGCCATGACGGCATTGGCTGTTGTCGGAGTGGGGGAGACGGGCTATGAACTTTTCCCGAAAGAAGATGTAGGTCAGTTAGAGATTCAAGTGAGGATGCCGTCAGGTACGACATTGAAAGCTTCTGAGTCGAAGATTGCGAGTATGGAAGAAATCGTGAGGAGTGAGCTGGGAAGTGATCTTAATTTAGTGATTTCGAACATAGGAGTTTTCTATGATCTACCTGCTGCATATACACCAAATTCGGGAACGCAAGATGCATTTATAGGCGTTCAACTTGCAGAAAACGCAGGGGTTTCTACGGATGAATATGCTTCGCGTCTTAGAAACAGCTTCACGGATGTGTTTCCTGGGGTGGAGTTCAGTTTTTATACTGGCGGACTTATGACTGCAGCTTTAAATGAGGGTAAGCCAGCGCCCATAGATGTTAGAATAAAAGGAAATAAACTCGAGGTCTTGCGAGATATAGCGGAGCAGGTGAGAAATGAGATCAGGCAAGTTGATGGAATCGTCGATGCAAGAGTGCTTCAGCGGTTAGACCAACCCACGAAAGAGGTTGATATCGACAGAGAGAGAGCGGCTAGAATGGGCGTGGATCCAGTTGACGCTATTAAGAATATGGTCGCCGCCTTTAGTTCGACAGCGACTTTCGATAAATCATTTTGGATAGATGAAGGAAATGGAAACCACTACTATGTGGGTGTTACTTATCCTGAGTATGAGATAGATGGTGAGGATGTTTTGGGA
>JAQCFW010000032.1 GCA_027619225.1 Bacteroidota bacterium | reverse complement strand
TAATACGTCTTGCCCGATGTCCTTTCTATATTGTTTGTTGCTAAAGCTGATGCTTTCAGCTAATTTATAGCTTCTTTCTAGAGCCTGTTCAAGTCCGTTGCCGATGCCTGTGCACGCGAGAACTCGCCCTCCATCAGTTACGACCTTGCCCCTTGAAGTTGTAGTCCCGCCATGAAAAACAAGCCCCTCTGTTTCTTTCGGAGTGTTTTCTAATCCTTTGATTTGCTTTCCTATTGAGTATTCTCCGGGATACCCACCTGAGGTTAACATAACTGTAGCAGCTGTCTTGTCCTCAATTTGAAGATCGTACTCGCTCAAAAGACCTGAACCCAGACTGTCAAACAGATGAAGTAAGTCGCTTTTTAATAGAGGAAGTATTACCTCAGATTCGGGATCACCTAATCGACAATTATACTCCACCACATAAGGATCACTACCTACTTTCATAAGACCTATAAAAACGAAACCATTAAAAGGAATATCATCTTTACGTAGACCTTTAATTGTAGGAATTATTATCTGATTTAGCGTCTTTTCGTGAAACTCGGCATCTACAAACGGCACAGGGCTTATGGCTCCCATGCCACCTGTATTGGGACCGGTATCACCATCAAAGGCGCGCTTATAGTCTTTAGCTGAAGGAAGAATTTTATAAGCGGTTCCGTCAGTTACGATAAATGAACTCACTTCAATACCATCCAAAAACTGTTCAATTACAACCTTTGCTCCAGCCTCTCCTAAAGACGAGTTTTCCAGCATGTCCTCAAGTGTGGACTCAGCCACTTTTCTGTCTTCTGTAATGACCACACCTTTGCCAGCGGCTAATCCATCAGCTTTGATAACGTATGGTGGCTTTCTTTTATCAAGGTAGGCTTTTGCCAGTTTTAATTCGCCTGATTTAAACGTCTGGTAATCTGAAGTAGGGATATTATGTCTGGCCATAAAAGCTTTAGCAAAATCCTTGGAACCTTCTAAAAGAGCTCCTGCTTTAGGAGGGCCTATCACCACCAAGTCTTTGTGTTTGTTAGACTCTAGAAAGTAATCTACAATTCCGGCTACAAGAGGAGCTTCAGGCCCAACAATGAGCATATTTATGGAATTGCGTCTTATATAGCGATCAACAGCGCTAAAATCCATTGGGTTTAAGGCCACATTTGTAGCAATTTGATCTGTGCCAGCATTGCCAGGAGCAACGTAAAGCTTTGACAGTAAAGAGCTTTGAGACAATTTCCAGGCCATTGCATGCTCGCGACCACCTGATCCAAGGAGAAGTACATTCATAACATACAAAGCTAACCGGTCTGTCTAAATTCAGCAACATACTTTTTCCACACAATTCCCATACTTACTACTAACTTAGCGATGTGATTTCAGCTGTGATAATTACATACAACGAGGAGCGTATTATTGCTCGTTCAATTGACTCTCTGAAGAGTGTTGTTGACGAGGTGATTGTTGTCGATTCATTTTCTACAGACAGAACAATTGCAATCTGTAGGGAGAAGGGAGCTGTTGTTTTGCAGAATAAATTTGAGGGCTATAAAACCCAAAAGCATTTTGCCGCTACAATGGCTAAATACCAATGGATACTGAGCATTGATGCAGATGAAGTTCTTAGTAATGAGTTGATTAATTCATTGTTAAAATGGCGTAAAAACTACAAATATTCAAGTGATTTAAGTCCTCCACCTTCTCAGCCCGCTGGATATTTTGTTAGTCGCCGCACAGATTATTGTGGTAAGTGGGTGAACTATGGCGGTTGGTATCCGGATAAGAAGCTCCGGTTTTTTAATCGCAATTTGGGGCAATGGTCTGGGAGAAATGTGCACGAATTCGTAAAAATAAAAGAAGGGTTTTCAACAAATTCTTTAAAAGGGGACTTGTTACATTACAGCATTAATGAACCTGCAGAGTTGCTTCGTAAATTATTTACCTATAGCGAAATGGGCGCTCGGTTTATGAATAAGGAAGGGAGGTCTACGTCCCTTATTGAGGCGGTCTATAGATCAGCATTTAGATGGTTACGCCAAACCATTTTTCAATTGGGTTTCTTAGATGGAATGTTGGGTTTAAAAATCGCAAAACAAAATACACTTGCTACTTTTTGGAAATACCGCAGGCTCGATTTCATGAATAAAGGAGAAAAGAACATCTTGATACTTCAGAATAACTGCATTGATGAAGCTGGGATTGTTGCAAATGCGATTAAATGGTTCAATCCAAACGCAGTTGTTCAGATTAAGAATTATTCTGAGAATGTAACGCCTGAGAATGAAATCAACTCAGTGATTTCAATGTCTTCACAAAAGAAGGATATAATTATAAACGGGCTTAAACAGCTGCATAAATTTGGCTACCCTGCCGCCCTTCGCTTTCCAGAGGAAAAAGACTGGACTCTTCTGTCATAGAGAGAGAAAAGTACGATTGCAATAACTGCGAATGTGATTCCAGCTTGTGTTTCAAACGTGTCCTCTGCTAGGCATGAAATGACAACAACCCACCAGGCGATTCGGCCTGTCTTATTTGTTTTTGTGGAAAGATCTTTTTGCCATGAAAAGATGAAAGTCAAGACAAATAACAAAAGGCCAATTATTCCTCCAGCTATCAACCAAGCGAGAAATTGATTGTGCGTTCTGTGCCTAAATTGAGGGAATAAGCGTGTATCGAGTTCTGCATAAGCCCTGTGAAATGCATCAGGCAAATCTCCAGTCCCCACACCGAAAAGTAGATTTTCTTTTGCAATGTAAAGACCCACTTTAAAATACTCCCATCTCTGAGTCACAGAGTTTCCACTTGGATTTCCTCCGTCAATAAAATTCCCAACCTCAAACCTTAACTCATCTAACCTTAAGGACAACCCCGATGATATTTCTTGGTTTATTGAGGTATTCCCAGACTCTATTGCTAGAACGTCTTTCAGTCTAAGATTTTTCACGGCCAGCCCATCTTTAGGTTCACCCATAGATGTGAGGTATCTCATGAGAGTGTATTGAATATCCTGGCCCTTGAAGTCTTTTGAGTCGAAATCTATTTCACTTTTACTATTCCATTCAGGTCTCATTTCATCCCAAGCTAAATATGACCAAACCTTATTTCCGTTTTCTTCTAAAACTCTATCCATGTGATGAGTGTATGGCGCTCCCCAGGTTGTATGAGATGGGAGAGATGTAAGTGGCGGTCCCGGAATGATAGTCCACATCAACCAGAATCCAGAAACAATACTTATGGTGACGACAGAAAACCTCCATTTATTTTGCAAGCTTAAAACGGTGGTTATGAAGAGCATTCCTGCGCCAGTAACAGATTGAGTTTGCCAGACATATACTCCAGCAACGATAGCGTAGATCAATATTAGAAAGCGGTACTTGTCACTCTTATAAACCAAAATCCCTCCCCAACCGAGTGCGAGGAGTATCCCCATTCGAATGTGAGATATAAACGGGGACCATTGGCTAGGTTGCAGAGAAACACCTGATTGGGTCTTATAAAAACCAATGAATAGGCCAGCAGAAGCTGCGAAGAATATAGAAATTACAAATACTTGCAAGATTCTCTCAATCCACAGTTTTGAGTTCCATTTCACAGTTAAAAGGCTCATTGGAACTATAAAAAGAGGAAGTTTAATTTGCAATGTAGCTAAGCCTTCAGGGATGTTGTCTGTCCATAAAAGCCCCACGATGTGCCAAGCGAATAGCCCCACCATTGAAGCCAGAAGAAATTTATTTGTAGGAGATATTAATTGACGGGTAAAAAGAGATATGAACCAGCTTAAAGCAATGAATCCCATTCCTACACTCGTTCCGAAAGGGCTCCAAGCTAAAGACGCGACAGATATGAATAATCCTGAAAGGAGAATTTTCTCTGAAGTACTCACGGAGTTAGTCATTTGTATTACCAGCGAGAATTTGCAGGTAGTTACCGCTCTCTAAAGTTGAAATAGCCTCTAAAGCAACTGGGTCTTTAGGAAGCTCAAACTTAAAAACCCCAGATGTGTTTTCTACGTGAAAGACGAATTCTTTCCCTAAAACCTGTCTGATGCCATCTTCGTGAGTTGTTAAATCGACTTCTAAATTGGGTTTAATTAGAGTCTTTAAATTTGATATTAATGCTGAGTTATCGATTAATCCATCTTCGTTCATTGCTGTTTCTAGATCGAGGATCAATTTTTTTGACAAAGGTTCGTATGGGAAAGTTCTATCGGTATTCTCAAGCACTTGATCGTTAAATTGCTCCACAGCGTAATTGAGAAAGCTTTCCCATTGGCGGTCGGTTATTGCAAACGAATCCAAATCAATAGAGTCATCTATATCTCCAGCAGTATTTACTGCAAAATCAAAGAATATACCACTTTTAACGAGTCCTTCGATCACATAGTCTTGAGTTTGTGGTTTTAATTCTATGTCCGGAATCACTCCACGGCCTTCAATCACAGGTCGTCCATTTCTTGTGTAATAGGTTGCAAGCGTTGAATCGGCACTAATTCTAGCGTCACCGCTATCATCACGGTCATCGTAATGTAGTCTTTGAACACACCTGCCACTAGCGGTATAGTATTTAGCTACTGTGATTTTTATCCTTGATCCGTAGGCTAATTTCTTCGTTTGCTGAACAAGCCCCTTGCCGAAACTCTCTTGACCGATAATTACAGCTCTATCGAGATCTTGAAGAGTCCCAGCGACAATTTCAGAAGCTGAAGCGCTATGTTTGTCTAAGAGGATAGCAAGAGGAATGTTAGGAAGTAAAGCTTTTGCTGATGTGCTGTAGCTTTTGTTCCATTCGGGAGTTTTACCTCGCATGGAAACGACTTCTTGTCCTTTAGGAACAAAGAGATTTACAATACTCACAGCTTCTCTCAAAAGACCGCCTCCATTGCCTCGGAGGTCGAAAATAATTTGCTTTGCCCCCATAGAGTCAGTCAATTGTTTCAGGGCTTTCCTAACCTCAATTGTTGCTGTGCTTGTGAATTTACTCAGAATTAAATAGCCTGTAGAATCACTAATCATCCCAAAATATGGAACATCAGGTTGTTTAATTTTCTCTCTAGTTAGTGTAATATTTACGACCTCCTTTTGTGAAGGTTTTTGTATTCCTAGCGTAATTTCTGTGCCAGCAGTTCCTTTGATGAGCTCACCTATCTTAGACATGTCTAGGTGTGAAATGTTTGAGCCAGCTATTTGAATTAAATTATCTCCGAGTTTAATACCACCCTTCTCAGCGGGTGCACTCTCCTTTAGATCAACAACGTAAAAGGTTCCATCCCACCTCTCGTTTAGTGATAACCCCACGCCCCCATACTCGCCAGTTGACATAAACCTAACATCCTCCATTTTTGATTCAGGGTAATATCTTGTGTATGGATCGAGAGATTCAAGCATAGCTGTAATCCCCGTCTCCATTAATTCTCCAGGGGATAGCGGATCAACGTAGAAAATATTTAACTCTCGAAAAGCGGAGTTCATTATTTCTAATTGCTTAGACATCTCAAAAAAGCCCTCTTTAATAGGGGATCTAAGAGAAACAAAGGCCGTGCTGACTATAGCTAACCCGATAAGAAATAATTTACGTGTGTTTTTCATGTTGTAGCAGGTATTTCTATGGGGTTGTCGATTAATACGTCAACAATCTTACAAATGTTGTTCTTGCACTGATCGAAGGTTGGAATTTCTTTTCCGATATAAACGAAGACAATTGCATGTTGGGCTCCACCTTTCTCCCAGTTTGCAAGAAGTCTTGGTTTTTCAAGCCTCCAAGCCTCCCGTATTAATCTTTTTATCCGATTTCTATCTACAGCTCTTTTAAATCTGCGTTTTGAAACAGTAGTTGCTATCTGGTATGGGAAATCTGCATCAAATGTTGTGTGTGTATAGCGAACTAAGAAAGGAAATTTCACAACTTTAGAGCCTTCAGAAAAGGCTCTATTTATTGCGATTACGCTTTTAAGGCGTTCGCCTTTTTTAAATGTGTACCTAGTTTGCACCATTGGAGGCACAAGATAATGTGTAGTAGCTTTACTACTTACCTTTTATGTACTGTTCAATTGCCATCGTCATAGACGGTGCTTTTGCCGTTGGCGCATTGATATCAATTCTTAACCCAGCTGCCTCAGCCGCTTTTGATGTTGTAGGGCCAAACACTGCAATTTTTGTATCCCCCTGAACAAAATCAGGAAAGTTTTGGAATAGTGATTCTATCCCACTTGGGCTGAAAAACACCAGAACATCATACTTTACATCGGTCAGATCACTTAAGTCAGAACATACTGTATTGTACATACAAGCTCTTGAGTAATCTACTCCAAGTTCGTCTAGGGCCGCTGGAATAGAGGCCTTTAAAAGGTTAGAGCTAGGTAAAAGGAACTTTTCTTTCTTATGCTTCTTAATGATGGTCATAAGTTCTGGCAAGCGTACCTGCCCGTGAAAAATTTTCCTCTTGCGATATACTACATATTTCTGTAAGTAATAAGCTGTGCTCTCACTGATACAAAAATATTTCATTGAAGTAGGTACTTCAAATCGAGTTTCATTAGCCATTCTGAAATAGTGATCAACAGCCATTCTAGATGTTAAGATAACTGCGGTATGTTCAGAAATATCTACTTTTTGCGTGCGAAACTCTTTTACATTGATAGGCTCAACGTGAATAAAGGGTCTGAAATCAATAATCAACTTCATGTCCTTTGCTAAATCGAAATACGGGCTTTTTTCCGTAGAAGGCTTAGGCTGTGAAATGAGAATAGTCTTGATCTTCTTTTTCATCCTGCATTAGTTGTTCAGATTCTCCTGAGATGGCTATCAAAACGAGTTTATTACAAGTAGTATGATAAACACAGTAGGGAGAATTTCAAGGCCGCAAAGATACACGAATGCAAATGAATAACTACTCAAACGCTTAATTGAAGTCTGAAAGACACGCCACAGTCTGAAGAAGCTCCAAAATATCCAAGTCGACAATAGAAGACTACACCCCACATCGGAGTGCCATTGTGAGCGTAACGATAGGAAAATTGCAATCACTGAGACAGAAGCAGCCATCCAAGTTCTTAGATGTCTGTCGATATCCGTCGATTCTTTGATTACGAGTTCGAGTTTTTTAAACCGACTGAGTACTTGAACTGTGAATAATCTAACAAAGACGATCAGAGTGCCTAAAGCAAAACCCTGTAATACGTTATTTAGACATGCATATGATATGGTCGATAGAGCAATTACACCTTGGAGGTGAGCTATTATAACCCCGCCAGTTCTAGTAGCTTCATCAGCACTTCTTTGCCAAATTCGTCTAACATTTAGCAAAGCCCAACCAGCTAATCTCCATTCGCGAGGAAATCCGTGCTTAAGCCATACGATGAGCCCTAAGTTCACAATTCCAAGAGCAAACAATATGCTAATAGGAGCATCGAGATGTAAGATTTCTATGTCTTCGAACATAGGCCGCAATTTCAACAAATTTTAGTAATATCCCACTTGAATTAATCCACGATTAATTAATTTTTTTGAAAGATGTTCTATTTGCAGCACGACTAAATAAGTTCCAGGTGAAACGGGCAGTCCGGTTTCACGATAGCCTTCCCATGCCCATGTGCCTCGTTTGTGGACTAATTCCCGCTCAGCAAGTTTCACAATCTCTTCTCCGTTGAAGTTATAAATGGAAACGGAGGTAATAAACTCCAGCTCCTCAATGTTGTCTTTGAGTTCGAAATAGATTTGTACCCAATTGTTGTCAGAGTGGGGATTTAGGTTTATCGTCTTTGGAAAAATATCAAGCTCCCCAAGCCTAACATTTCCGTTTTCAGCATTTAATTGAGTAGAGAAGTTTTTAAAACCTGGAGAACTACCTCCTTGTGAATAAGGTGATCTTACCCACATAGCACTTAAATCATCCACCCTCTCTTGTGAAATATTTTCCGGAAGGTCTTTAATCTCTACTCTATCAATCTCGGTTATTGTATCCTCACCTTTTGCAAGAATGAGCTCTCTTCCATGTTGAAGAGAAGGTGTCTGAAGCTCGAGAATAACGGATTCTGTCTTCCGATTAATAACCCAAGAGGGGCATTCAGAAAAGGCGAGTATTCCAGATTCTGGAAACATCCAATCAATTTCCGACAGCCTTACGAAATCATTTGGGGTAGGACTTTCAGTACTCGATATCATAAGATTATTTGTGGTGGCTCTGGCTGAGGTTAACCCTTCCGATTCAAGGGGATTTCTCATTGCGACCTCAATAAATTCACCACCTCTTATATTGGGGTTTGATAAGAGTTCATTTATATAAACAACACTCTCGGGGTCTTCATTTAACGGTATAGACCAAAACTTATCTTCGATTAGAGCATTCCTTTCAGCTCTTAACCAACCATTGCACTGTAGAAAAATAGATGTGGAATCTTCATATGAGATTGGCAGATTCATAGCTATTGCGCAGTTTTGTCCCGAGCCATAAAACTCCCAATCAATTTGAGGCGACCAGTTTTTCCGGAGAAGCACTGTTGAGTCCATTGAATATGGGGCGTGCCAAGCGAGTCTTCCATCAAGTAACCCGAAGACTATTGTGTTTGGAGTCATAGGTTCAGTGCACTCAATGACAGACTCATCGTGTATATCGGTTATCCAATTTTCACCAGAGTTGGAAGCTTCAAAATTGCCAATCCTTTTAAGTGGGTAGCCTCCTTCTGCTTTTTCTTTATCTAAATGCCAACACCAACTATATTCAACTATATCTAAAACAACTTCGTCAAGTTTAATTTCGATTACCCCACTTTTCTCAGCCAATGAACTCCATTGTTCTGTATTTAATGAGCTAATTTTAAAGGATTGGTTAGGTGTTAGAATGGGGGCATTTGTTAGATGGTTAGAATTTATCTGAAAGTTATATAAATCTATTGAATGCGGACTTGTGTTTTGGACGTTCACCCATTCGTTGAATCCAGAAGAGGTAGAGGGGTTGGATAGAAAACCTGTTATCTTCAAATCCCCCCACTGGGGAGATGCCACAGGAGTCCAGTCACTGAGTGTAAATGAAAAGGTGGTGTCACAGGAGCATAATCTTGCGCCATCGAATTGAATATCTAGTGATTCATTTAGAGGCAAAGGAGAGCTTAGGTTTACAATCCAGGATGAGTTTTCCCAAAGTAAATAAGTGCTAAAGTCATTGCTGCTTACAGTTATTTCACAAAGTGGGTCTATATCCTGGGAAAAAGAAAACTCGACAATGTCTGCCGTTAAAAGGTGTGCGTTAACATTAAAAGTTTCCATTAAACAATTTGGTTCAGAAGTCTCATTCTCTCCTTCAAACCATGGGTTTGCACCGGTAATATTAAAAGTTGGAGCCCAATTAGAAGACAATCCGCAGCCTCCGGTATAAATTTTACTTGCAGAACGCGCGGGGATTGAATAGGGCTGCCACCAAGTTCTGTCGTAGATGATTTGGTCAATCAATGTGCCATCAGGACGAAGAAGAGTTAGGGTCATGCCGTTGTCATTAAGGCTTGAGAATCCGGGTAGCTCAGCTTGTAATTGAGGGTAAGGTTCGAACTCGCAAGAATCAAACGCCAATGTGGATATTAAAAAACGTTCTTTCGGTGCTAAAATTCCACTCCAACCATTTCGTGGAATGATGTCAGAAGGCTCAGAAAAAGAGGCGGTGCTGTTAGCGGTCATACTCCACCTATTCATGTCTACATATTTATCAGATCGATTTAAAATCTCGAACCACTCTACTTCTGGAAATCCGATAGCGGGTGTAGCGTCTATAAATAATTCAGTGATTACAAGGTCTCGAAATTCAGCAGAATTGAGTTGTGTATAGATGACTTGTATCACTGTGTCAATCTCTGAATTCTGAAGTTTAATGTCTTTAAAAACCTCATCTGACAGGGGAGAAGATAACGTGAGAAAACTTATGTGTGGGGAGTTGTTAGAGATTGTCATAGCTGGATTTTGGGATGACAAAGGCCTAGACCAAACAAGCTCCACAACAGTGCTGTCAATCGCTCTATGTGACAACAGTCGTGGCTCGGAGATTGCAACTTCTGTTGTCGATAAGCTATGTAATCCCCAAGAAAAAGCGTCAGTATTTGAAGAAGTACACAGGACTTCAAATCCAAAACACCGAGGTTGCCAATTGTTCGTAAGACTATCAGAAACAATATTTAACTGTGAAATTACGGGTATTTTCCAACCCTCATTATACTGTCCTGCGTGCAGTGCAACGATAGATTCTTGAGTCGATAGATTCACAGACAAATCCAAATCAAAGGGTTCAGAAAAATTAAAAAAACCAGAAGTGATTTCTGTAGATAAATCAGAGAAGGTGCTGGATACCGTGATAGGATCATTGCTTCCATTTTCTCCTATTGACAACACAAGAGCATTGTTAGTAAATTCGCCAATCGTATCAGATAGCTCGGTATCACTGATAAAAAACCGAGAGTTGTTGTTGTTTGAGCCATATAAGTCCTGCCTCCACCTCATATCTAAGGTGAGTTCTTCAAAGGGTTCGACAGTACAACCTGAAACCGTATAAATCCCTGCTGAGGGTGCGTCGAGTGTCCAAGATTCTAAACCCTCTTGCTCCCAACCGGGTGAGACCTGCCAAGTAATAGAGTCTAAAGGGGTTGGTAGTAATAAAAATGAAATAAAGGACAGTATACACATGTTGAGCAGCTATTTATGCAAAGTTCTCTCGGTTAATAAGATTTACAAAACCACATATAAAACCGTTGTATACGCACACAAAGTTTTTAGCTTTGTTTTATGAAATCACTACGCATAGCAATTGTGGGGGCGACAGGTTTGGTAGGTAAAACTATGCTGAAGATTCTGGAAGAAAGAAACTTCCCAATTGCGACATTGCTGCCTGTAGCGTCTGAGAAATCAATCGGAAAATTGATCAACTTTGGAGGAGAAAAGGTTGCGATTGTAAGCTTGGAAAGCGCTCTGTCTGAAAAGCCAGATGTGGCGATTTTTTCAGCAGGAGGAAAAGTGAGCCAAGAATGGGCTCCGAAATTTTCTGATGCTGGAGTCACGGTAATTGACAACAGTTCTGCTTGGCGGATGAGCGAAAAAATCAAATTGGTAGTTCCTGAAGTGAACGGCGACTGCCTTACTTCTAGTGACATGATTATTGCAAATCCCAATTGTACCACGATGCAGCTTGTGATGGTTCTTAAGCCTCTCCACGATACATTTAAGATTCTTAGAGGTGTTGTAAGTACATACCAAAGCGTAACGGGCACCGGTCAACTCGCGGTTTCTCAAATGATGGATGAGCGCGCTGGCCTAACGCCATCTGAAATGGCATATCCTCATCCAATTGACAAAAATTGCATTCCACATTGCGATGTCTTTCAGGACAACGGATACACGAAGGAGGAGATGAAAGTCCATCTCGAAACAAAAAAAATCATGAGAGATGATTCAATTTCTTTGAGCTGTACAGCTGTGCGTATCCCTGTGATGGGAGGACATGGGGAGTCTGTTTTTTTAGAGTTTAAGGAGGATTATGAAATGAAGGAGGTGAGATCTTTGCTTTCGTCTTTCCCTGGCGTGGTTCTCCGTGACAACCCCAGCGCAAATGAATACCCCATGCCCATAAATGTCCAGGGAACGGATGATGTTTTTGTAGGGCGCTTGCGCAGAGATTTATGTAATCCTCGTGGTTTACATCTTTGGATTGTAAGCGATAACCTTCGCAAGGGAGCCGCTACAAATACAGTACAAATTGCAGAATTATTGAACTCTGTAGGTCGTTGGGGATAATTACCCATAAAATACCATTGCTTATGGCGGCGGTGTTGGTATTTTGCAGTCAATAGTAAAATCTAATGAAAACATACATCTTAACTTTTGTCGCGATTCTGTATGCTACGATTTCTTTAGCCCAAACAACAATTCGTGGTAGAGTAATCGATGCTACATCAGGCAATGGATTAATTGGAGCATCGGTTTATTTAGAGGATTTTAATGCCGGCTCATTTACCGATTTTGATGGATTTTTTCAATTTAAAACCCGTGTCCATGGCCAAACAAATTTGGTTGCTACAACGATGGGTTACTCTAAAGTGAAAAAGTACATTGCTCTTTCAGGGACTGGGCTTATGAACATGGGAGACATCGTTCTTGAGCCAAGTGCAATCGGTTTACAAGAGGCCGATGTCATAGCCTCCGTATCTGTTGATCGTGCAACTCCAGTGGCGGTTTCTACGATTGACGCTCGCGAAATAGAAGAAAAACTAGGCGACAGAGAACTCGTAGAAGTATTGAATTTTACACCTGGAGTTTACGCTACTAAAGGAGGAGGTGGATTTGGCGATAGTAGGATTAACATTCGTGGATTTGACCAAAGTAATGTGGCGGTTCTTGTAAATGGTATCCCCGTGAACGATATGGAAAATGGCTGGGTGTATTGGTCGAACTGGGCCGGTCTTGGCGATGCCGTTAGAACCATGCAAGTTCAACGCGGATTAGGAGCATCAAAACTCGCAATCAACTCCGTCGGGGGAACCATTAATATTGTAACGAAAGCAACTGATGTAGAAAAGGGTGGGAGCTTTAAAACGTCGATCACTGATTATGGACTAACGAAGCATATGTTATCTCTGAGTTCAGGCCTTCTTCCGAATGGTTGGGCAGTGAGCGCTATTGGTTCTCGCACTTATGGTGAGGGTTATGTCGACGCTACATTTGTAGATGCCTGGAGCTATTTCCTAACTGCCGCAAAAGATTTCGGAGGGCACCGTCTTGTATTTACAGCCATAGGAGCACCACAAACTCACGGCCAACGTCGAGGTCAACTCACTGTTAATCGCTTCAATGATATAAACAAACTCCCTGACAGCTTAGGGTATGAGGGCCACAGATGGAATGACGACTGGGGGTATCTTAACGGAGAGGTACTTAACTCGAAAGTGAATGGATATCATAAACCACAAATCGCCCTCAATCACTACTTCCAACTTAGTGAGAGTTCGCATATTTCGACATCTGCATATGTGAGTTTCGGAAGAGGTTACGGATCCAGATTTGATGGAACTAACAACGCGCGACTTTACGAAACCCTTGCAGACGGTACTACCGTTAAGACTACAAGAAACTGGGATTATTTATATGAATCAAATGTAAATAACACTTTGCCTGTGACTTATCCAGAGTTTGAAATTGCTTATAATGAGTCATCTGGGGCATGGGTGGATACGCTCCAACATAAAGGAGGTTCGGTGATTGTTAATGGAGATACTTTAATAGGAGGAAGATCGAGCAGTGTGATTGAGAATGCGCATAATGAGCACTTTTGGACGGGAATATTAAGCACTTTGAAATCGGAATTAACGCCCAACCTCGACCTCATTGCAGGAGTGGATATGCGTTACTATGAAGGGAAGCACTTCACTCGCACCTCAAATTTAATGGGTGGAGATTTCTACATGCAGTCATTCTCAACGGCCACAGGGTATGGTATCAACCCAGCGTATGAGCTTATGGCGACTGAGGGGGATAAGGTGGACTACGACGACACAGGATATGTTAAGTATGCAGGGTTCTTTACACAGCTGGAGTACAATACAGATAAAATCTCAGCATTCATAGCTGCAACAGGTTCTTACACTGGATATCGCCGCGAGGATCCATATACTTACTTCCGCTACGATGAGACCGGTGTTCAGGAGGTTACGGAGTACAACGAGGAAACGGATGAGTACGTCACTACAGAGCAGTTTATGTATGGTGCGCTCAGCGAAAAGGCAAGCTCTCCAGGGTACAATGCTAAGTTGGGAGGTTCTTATGCGATTACAGAGACGAATCACATTTACATAAATGCCGGAGTTTACTCACGTGCACCTTTTATTAGGAATGTTTTCCCGAATTACCAAAACGTGCTTTCTAATGAGAACCTCGTCAATGAAAAAGTTGAGGCTCTTGAGATAGGATATAGAGTTCGCTTACCGAAAGCGTCATTCGATGTTAATGTGTACCACACGAAGTGGAAGGACAAATCGATTATGTCAGGGCCACTACTTAGACCTGATGGAACGGAGTATAGGGCTTTCGTAAGAGGTCTTGTCGAAACGCACGATGGAATTGAACTTGAGTTTCGTGCTAAACCACTGCCGTCTCTCGAGATTGGAGGTCTTGTGAGCATTGGAGATTGGAGATGGGACAACGATGTAGAAGCGGAGATTTTAGATGAGAATACGAACGAGATTATTGACTCTATGCATATTTATTCTGCGGGATTAAAGGTGAGTGATGCGCCACAAACTCAGTTTGGTCTACAAGCTCGAATGGATCTTCCTAAGAACTTTCGCATTGGAGCAAGTTATGTTTACAACATGAATTTATATGCGCAATTTGAGATAGATCAAGACAGGGATGATGAGTCGCGCATCGGAATGCAGCCTGTGCAATTGGAGGATTATGGATACTTAGATGCTAACCTTAGCTGGAATACGAGAGCTCGTGGACTTGATGTTAGATTGGGCTTGAATGTTCAGAATGCAATGAATACAATCTACATGAATGAGGCGGATGAAACGTGGATCACAAATCCTCAAACAGGCGTGAAGGAACAAGGTACTGTTGAAAACGGAAAACTAGAAGGGTACTGGTCATATGGTCGTACAGTATCTTTCTCAGTGAAAATAGGATTCTAATTAAATTTATGACGTTGAAAAATCCCTTGTTAATTCTACTGTTTTTATGTGCGATTTCTTTGTCAGCTCAGACTGATGGGCCTGGTATAGTGATAAAAACAAACCCTTTTGGATTTTTCCAAGCTCAATACCAACTCGGTGTTGAGCTCGCATTAACAGAAACATTTTCTGTACAAATGGCTGCAGGAATGATTGCTGGATCAGGGTTTTCAATTGATTCGATTTCTATGGAAACGTTCACATCAGAGCAGTCAGGATTTATTGTAATTCCAGAAATCAGATTCTATCCAGGAGGAAATTCTTGTGAAGGTATTTACATTGGTGCTGTTGCTCGTTTTAAAACAGCTACATGGACAGTCTTGGGAGATGATTGGTATACTAAGAATTCTAAAGGAGTAGCTGCTGTACTTGGATACCAATGGTATGGTGACGGGTTAATTGTTGATTTGTTTCTTGGACCTCAGTTTAAAAGTGAGAGTACAGAGATGTTTGATGATTACCTGACAGAAGTAGATCCCCGTTTCGTTGGAGTAAATGGACTTAGATTTGGCGTCAATGTCGGATTTGGCAGGTAAAATTTATAATGACATGAAAAATAAATTTTTAATTGTGCTGTTTTTATGTGCAACCTCTTTGTCAGCTCAGTCTGATGGGCCTGGACAAGTTGTTAAAGCAAATCCTTTCGGTTTTATTGTAGGTCAATACCAATTCGGATATGAACACGCATTAACAGACCAGATTTCTGTACAAATGTCGGCAGGAATCCTTACAGGATCAGGATCAGCTACTGATTCTATTTCGATGGAAACTCATACATCAAAGCGATCAGGATTTATTGTGATTCCAGAATTTAGATTCTATCCAGGAGACAATTCTTGTGAAGGCTTTTATATTGCAGCTCTTGCTCGTTATAGAACTGTTGAATGGGTTGTTGATGGAAATGAATGGTACAATAAAAATGCAATAGGAGCTGCAGCTGTACTTGGATACCAATGGTATGGTGACGGCTTGATGATTGATATGTTTTTTGGACCTCAGTTTAAAAGCGTAAGTACAGAGTGGTTTGATGGTACCTTGTCAGAATTAGATGAGGTGCTTTTTCCTGAGGGAGAAGGTACTGGAGTTAGATTTGGCGTGAATTTAGGATTTGGTTGGTAAAATATATAATTAAATGAATAAGATTTTAGGAGGGTTGTTAATTATTGCGATTTCTTTCGCGTCGTTCACATTGATTAGTGCACAAGGTCCAGACGAATATTGGGTAGGTCTTGAAGAATACGCGGTGCATACAGAAGGTGAACTATCGGGAATGACCACATGGAGGATGTATATTCATATGCTACATACTGACGACTACCTCTCAGCTTGCATAGGTATGGATGATTATCCATGGATAATGGAGTCAACATCTTCTCCAGCGTGGTACCAACATCCAGAGGCAAGTGAGACATTTGCGAATGCGATCAACCCCGCGTTTTTCACTGCTTTTCCCGAATTGGAATATGACAGTTGGTTAACTATTGGTGCTGATAATTCTCTAGATCCTATGGAATTACTTTCTTTAGCTGATCCTATTTACGATGCTTTTGCAGCTTTCGAGGCAGGTGAGAATGTTATTGCGAACACCCCTGTTGGTAATGGTTGGGTTACTTTATTTCCTGGTTTAGGAGCTGATAATGCTGGTTTTGCAGGAGATGATTTGAAGGTTCTTATAGGCCAACTTACTACTTCAGGAACGATCTCAGGAACGATCTACTTTCAGATATTTCCTATGGGAATTCAATCTCCAGACTTAAGAATTCTTCGCCCCATCTTATATGCGCCTACTCAGTGTATGGACGCTGAAGCATGTAACTACGATGAGAGTGCTTGGACAAATGACGATTGTGAGTACGGCCCTTCAGCCGGAGTAATTGAAGGGGATGATTCTGTTGTGGTGGGAGAAGGAGTGTCTGAGTGGTCCTACTCTTGTAGCGCTGATGCAGATTCATTCGAGTGGACTATCACAG
>JAQCFW010000049.1 GCA_027619225.1 Bacteroidota bacterium | reverse complement strand
TTTCTTTGTCAACTCACTCAACACCAGCTTCAACACGCCATCTTCCCTATTGGCAACATGTTGAAGCTAGACCTGCGGGGGGTTGCAAAAAATGCTGGCATACATACGGCTGATAAAAAAGACAGTCAAGGATTGTGTTTTATAGGTAAGGTGAGGCTGCCAGATTTCTTACAGCAAAAACTAAGCATTAAATCCGGTGATATTATTGAAGTCTCAAATGAGCACTCAACCTTCAAATCATCTGAGAAAGCTGTCACTGATCCATATACTTTAACTCCAGAAATGGGCTCAGCAGTAGGGCAACATCAGGGAGCTCATTTTTTCACTGTAGGCCAAAGGAAAGGTCTCAAAGTGGGAGGCAAGGCTGAACCATTGTATATCATTGGAACCGATGTTAACACCAACACTGTATATGTCGGGCAAGGAGAAAATCACCGAGGCTTGATGAGAAACGCATTACTCATAGCGAAAGAAGATGTTCACTGGGTGCTTCCATCTCACAAAATGAAAAATGGAGAAACACGTAAATACCATCTTAGATTTAGATATAGACAACCTCTTCAATCAGGAAACGTTAAGATGACTAAGGAAGGGCTAACACTGTACTTTGACACACCACAAAAAGGGATTACCGCGGGACAGTTTGCAACACTTTATGAAGGGAATAAACTTGTAGCTTCAGGCCCCATCAAAGCTTAAACCCTTAATTTATTTTTTCTGAAATTCTATATTCTGTTCTTTGGGGGCTATTGCGGGACACCATTTCAGAAATAAATCCTGCTAAAAACAACTGAGATCCTAAAATCATTCCTGTTAGAGCGACATAAAACGCTGAAATTTCGGTGATGTTTTTGGCCTGCACACCTATGTTCATTGCATAGAGCTTATAACCGGCAATTGCTATGAAAAGGCCCGTACTAACCGCAAACGTTAAAAGCCCTAACAGTCCAAACAAATGCATGGGTTTACGTCCGAAACGCTGAACAAATGCAATCGTCATTAAATCAAGCATGCCATTTGTAAATCTCTCAAGTCCAAACTTGGTCGTTCCGTACTTCCTCGCTTTATGAGAAACCACATGTTCTCCTATTTTATCAAATCCAGCAGCTTTTGCAAGAAGGGGGATATATCTGTGCATCTCTCCTTGGACTTCAATCGCCTTGACAACGTCATGCTTATAACACTTTAATCCACAATTAAAATCGTTGAGATAAATCCCACTCACCCTGCGCGTCATCCAATTATAAAGTTTTGTTGGAATGGTTTTAGAAAGGGGGTCATGGCGCTCCTTTTTCCAACCACTTATGAGGTCAAACCCGCCATCAAGCAGAAGTTTCTCCATAACTAAAATCTCATCAGGGCTGTCTTGCAAGTCCGCATCCATCGTAAATACGACTGCACCTATAGAGGCCTCGAAACCCTTTTGAAGTCCGGCACTCTTACCGTAGTTTCGGGCAAATTTGATACCTTTTACCTTTCCTGGGTAGTTGGTTTGCAATTCCTGAATAACAGTCCAAGAATCATCCTTGGATCCGTCATCGACAAAGACAACTTCAAATTTTCTTGTTTCGAGCACCCTGTTAATCCACTCCATTAACTCAGGCAAACTCTCAGCTTCATTGTAAAGCGGGATAACTATGGAAATATCCATTTGGTCTTAAAAATTAATCTTATTCTCGGGACTACGCTTAAAAATTGCAGCAACAATAAGAGCGAGTAAACCCCAAAAAACTGAACCGTAGAAGAGGCCAACAATGGAACCAGACAAAGTATAGCCCTTGCGGATTTGCATTTCCGTCTCAGCTAAAGTTTCTTCGAGGAGATCAGCCTCTAAACCGAAAGATCCCATCATTCCCTCTACTCTTTCTAACGTAATATCAGCAACTGTATCTATCAGCCCAGGATCGATTAAATTAAAAAGCACAAGGTTGAAAACGATAGAAGAAGCGAGAAGACATACAACAGCAATCATGATGTGACCTAGCAATCTAGAGAAATTTATGATTCCGTCTTCGTCGGTGCGAATTGCTCGGCTAACAACAACCATTGTGATGACAATCAGCAGGGATTGTGCCATGTCTAATGGCCATCCGACCAACGCCTCAACGCCAATAATGTAAGCTACCAGACTAAGTATGACAGAAATAAGGGCTGCCAATCCGCCATGTTGCCAAACTAATTGATTTATTCTCATGGGTGCAAGATACTACCTTATCTTTGCATCTGGGGCAAGTCTCTTACGACCAGCTCCCGCTTAATCCCCCAGAGTCGGAAGACAGCAAGGGTATGCGGTTGAGCGGTGCGATAAGAATCGCTTGCCCCTTTTTTTATGCCTTAGATTTAGAGTCTAAAAATGGAATAACAAAGCATTTTAACGATGAGCCGAATCAAAAAGAGATCTATTACGAAGATTTTAATCGCAAATAGAGGAGAAATTGCTCTACGTATTATGAGAACGGCCCGTGAGATGGGTATTGCAACTGTAGCAGTGTATTCTGATGTAGATTCAAATGCTCCACACGTAATGGCTGCGGACGAAGCTGTACTCATAGGCGCTGCTCCTTCTTCTGAAAGCTACCTTTTAGCTGACCGAGTATTAGAAGCTGCAATAAAAACTGGCGCAAACGGAATTCATCCTGGATATGGATTTCTTTCTGAAAATGCTGAATTCGCGAAGGCTGTAGAAAATGCAGGAATAGCTTTTATCGGCCCTGAATCCGA
>JAQCFW010000031.1 GCA_027619225.1 Bacteroidota bacterium | reverse complement strand
TACGCAGCAGTTTGTGTAAACTTCGACAGGTCAATGGGAAGTCTTAATGTTAATGTTTATACCGATTGTGAGCCATTCAACGATTGTGAAGGAACATTATTTGGCCAAGCTACAGAAGATTGTAATGGAGATTGTAACGGAGAAACACTTCTGGGAGACCTAGATTTCAACGGAGCACAAGAGTACACCGATGCGGTTTCTTATGTAGAAAGGATCCTAGGAAATGACATCGATGCTCTGCCTTGTACAGATATCGACCAAGATGATAATATCACTGTTACAGATGCAGCTTTAATGTCGCGTTGCCAATACTGGAACGAAGCACACGAGCATCCAGACAGTTCAGGATTCCACGATAAGTGTAGCTTTCCAGTGACTGAAATCACAAATATTTTCGATACAACTCATTTTAAAATTGGTGACATTAACTGGGATCAAGGTTTCTTAGATGTTCATGTATTGAACCCAAATAACAGAATCGTAGGTTATCAACTCGAGTTTTCAGGAATTGAAATTTCTCAAGCGATCTCAATTGCCGACGTAGTGAACTACCCTATTACACCATCGTTCGTGCCTGGCGGATCTGAAGTGATCGGATTGAGTTATGAAGGAGAAAGCATGATGAAGTTTTATGAGTGGACTCCGTTTTTACGTTTATACTGGATGAATGTTGAAGAAGATGTTTGTCTGCTTCACTGTGAAGACGTTGTCAACGAGTTTTACCAAAACACACATATTGATATTGTTGAAGGATGTGTAGGTGCTGTTGAACTTGAGAACATGGATCAAGGTGTTGTGAGTATTGTGCCTAACCCCATGACTTCTTCGGCGACCCTTTCATTTTCCAATCCAATGAGAGATGAGCTACACCTTCAAATTATTGATGCTCTAGGTAGAGTTGTGCGCGAAGAAAATGTAAGAGGGACTCAACATGAAATTATCAAAGGAGATCTTTCTTCAGGTGCTTACTTCTTTAAGCTTTCGGGACAACGTATTGCTCCTATGTCTGGGAGATTTGATGTTCAATAGCTTCAAGTATCTAAAGAATAATTGGCTTTGAATAAGATTATAATGAGGAATTTTCTGATTATTTTAGGTTTGTTTTTTGCGAATCATTTCGTTGATGCCCAGGTTGTGATCAATGAGTTTTCTTGCTCTAACTACACTCTTGGTGTGGGTGGGGACAACGAGGATTACATCGAATTCTATAATCCAGGATTTGCCGCTGCTGATATTGGCGGTTATTTTTTAAGTGACAACCCAGCCAATCCTGATAAATTTGAAATCCCAGCAGGGACTTTCGTTCCAGCAGGAGGTTATCTCCTGGTGATGTGCTCAGGAGAAGGTGAACTTCTCCCAAATCTCTATCTTGGGGGAAATCTGAATACGAACTTCAAGGTAAACCAATGTGCCGGAGAGGCAATGGTATTTAGCGATCCCGGCGGTGTAATCTTGGAGGAGTATGTTTTTGTTTCAAACATAGGTACTACTCAGGCGGATCACAGTTGGGCGAGAGATACTGACGGGGGATCTATTTGGGCTATATGCACAAACCCTACACCTGAAGCTTCGAATGGGGCAGATATGTTTTCAAGTTATGCCATGACACCTGTGTTCAGTGACGAAGCTGGATTTTACGCTGGCGGTCTCAATGTTGCCATCAACGTTCCCGTTGGACACGAAGTGAGGTATACGACTGACGGCTATGCTCCGAATGCTGGAAGCATGCTTTACACAGGCGCAATTAATGTAGCTACAACGACTGTTCTTAGAGCGATTTCGTTCGATTTGTCGGGCGTAAATGCACCTAGCTACATTGCAACTAACACTTATTTTACTGGAGCCGATTCGCACACGATTTCTGTGGTTTCTGTAAGTGGAAATGGTCAGGAGGATGGTGAGTGGCCAGGAGGATGGGGTGGAGATGAGCCGATGCACATCGAATTTTTTAATGCTAATGGATCGTTTAGGGTTGAAGCGACTGGCGATAGCAACGAGCACGGAAATGATTCAAATGCATACGGACAACGGGGGTTTGATTACGTTACCAGAGACCAAATGGGGTACGATTACGCCATTGAAGCTCAGCTTTTCGCGATCAAAGACCGCAACAAGTTTCAAAGATTAATTTTCAAAGCTGCAGCGAATGACAATTACCCATTTGAACCGGGTGCCCACATCAGAGATTCATATGTTCATACCCTGAGTCACAAGGCGGATCTGAAATTAGATGAGCGTACTTCAGAGAGCTGCATCGTTTATTTAAATGGGCTGTATTGGGGCGTTTATGATTACCGTGAGAAGGTAGATGACATCGATTTTACAACGAAGTACTACGACCAACCTAGACATTTTGTTGACTTCTTAAAAACGTGGGGTGGAACTTGGGAGGAATATGGCTCTGGAAATGATTGGTATACTCTGGTAAACTTCGTAACAAGCCAGGATATGACTGATGCGGCTAATTACGATTACGTAGCCACACAACTTCACCCACTTAGCTTGATAGACTATTTCGTACTTAACAGTTATGTTGTGGCTATGGATTGGCTCAATTGGAATACAGCTTGGTGGAGGGGGAGACATCCAGATGGGGGTGCTAAGAGATGGAGATATGCTCTTTGGGATATGGATGCCACATTCGGACATTACGTTAATTATACAGGAATTCCTGACACAGGAGCTACTGCAGATCCATGTAACCCTGAACAGATGGGAGATGTTGGAGGTCAGGGACATATTCCTGTTCTAAATGCTTTGCTTGATAACGAAACATTTTACGCTACATATGTTAATCGTTGGGCGGATCTGGGGAATACCTATTTCACATGCGATTATATGCACGCTGTTCTTGACAGTATGGTTCTTGTGATAGCGCCAGAAATGCCTAGGCAATGTGCTAGATGGGGAGGGAATGTCGCTGGTTGGCAATTTGAGTTGCAGGAGCTCAGAGATTTTATTGATGACCGCTGTGAGTCAGAACTTCTTTCAGGGATGGAAGACTGCTACGATGTAACCCCTGTAACGCTCACACTTGAAATTGTAGGTCAGGGTGATGTTCAAATCAATACAGTAGATATTACGCCTGCCGAAAGTCCATTTAGTGGTTTTTATTTCGAGGAACTGCCTATAACTCTTACGGCAGAAGAAAATTACGGTGTACAGTTTTTGTTTTGGGAAATTACGGCTGGGTCTGCACCTCTTGCTGATCCAACGAATCTAGTCTGGGAGGTAAATCTCGAAGGCGATATTACAATAGTAGCTCACTTCGGAATTCCTGTGCCGCCAGAAGATATCACATTCAATGTTGATCCTGCAGGAGCAGGGTCAATTGTCTTAGATGGGGTGCTCATTGCGGATTATCCTTCAACACAAACTCTAACAGTTAGTGGTCATTCCATTCAGGCTATGCCATTCAGTCAATGGTGGCAGTTTTCTCATTGGACTTCATCCAATGGTGTGAATGCGATCGACCCAGATATGAATTCAGCTGATGCGAATCTTCAAGTAGTCCAGTCGGGACTGGTAACGGCGACGTTCATTTACATAGAGCACACCGAGTTAGAGGTCGAAGTGAGGCCTGAAGGTTCAGGAGCTGTTACAGTTGTAAATACGGCTTATGTAGATGATTATTGGACTTCTGGACTAGTTACAGACGGCCCGCTTATTTTCAAAGCGTCTGCTGCAGATCAGTGGGAGTTTGATAGATGGGAAGTCTTAGTTACTGAGCCTTCACCTAACGATAGGAGTCTCAATATGTCTCTCGATTTGGAAGGAGTTCCTTACGAAAATGTAGTTGCCTATTTTAAGGAGGTCGAATTTAGGCTCTTTATACCTAATGCGTTCACTCCTGATAATGATGGTGTAAACGATAGCTTTCTTCCTTTAGGCCAGGGGTTTACTTCCGAGCAGTACCGTTTTATAGTCCTTAACCGTTGGGGAGAAGTTGTATTTGAAACGACCAATCCTGACACGCCTTGGATTGGACAGAATAACTCAATGGGAGGTGAGCACTTCGTTCCGGACGGGGTTTACATGTACTCAGTTACTGCACTTGGATCTCACGATTTAAGTTCCTCAACTTTTAGAGGTTACATTACGATAGTGAGGTAGGATGATGTTTTAGAATAGCTTTCGTCTTAATCAATATTCGAAAACCTAAAATGGCTGCAGGGATATAAATAATTACTTCTAAGACCGCCAATTATTATTCCGAGAATTAAGCTAAATATCTTTCTAAGGAATTTCATTCGTAAGGTACTTACTTACATATTTCTTCGGTACGCCCCACCAACTTGGAACATCGCATTGGTGATTTGACCTAAAGAGGCCACTTTACCTGCTTCGATGATTTCCTCAAAGATGTTCCCTCCAGAAACAGCGGCATCCTGGATTTTAGAAATAGCTTCATTTGCTTTCGATCCAGTTGCTTTGTGTAAGTTCTTCAAGTTGCGTAGTTGAACTTGTTTTTCTATTTCTGTTGCCCGGATAACTTCGCCAGGAACGATTGTTGGAGAGCCATTCTTACTAAGGAACGTATTTACGCCTATTATTTCATATTCTCCAGAATGTTTAAGCGTCTCGTAATACAGGCTTTCTTCTTGGATTTTTGACCTTTGGTACATCGTTTCCATCGCACCTAAGACACCTCCTCGTTCTGTGATGCGGTCGAACTCTAATAGAACAGCTTCCTCTACAAGGTCAGTGAGTTCTTCCATGATGTAGGATCCTTGCATGGGATTTTCGTTCATTGCCAATCCCAGCTCCTTGTTGATGATTAACTGAATCGCCATGGCGCGTCTCACAGACTCTTCAGTTGGAGTGGTGATCGCTTCGTCATATGCATTCGTGTGTAACGAGTTGCAGTTGTCGTAGATCGCGTATAGAGCCTGTAATGTGGTGCGGATGTCGTTGAAGTCTATTTCCTGTGCGTGTAGTGAGCGTCCTGAGGTTTGGATGTGGTACTTCATCATCTGCGCTCTTGGCGACGCCTCGTATTTCTCTCTCATCGCTTTTGCCCAAATCTTTCTTGCCACTCTCCCTATCACAGCGTACTCCGGATCGACTCCGTTAGAGAAGAAAAAACTGAGATTTGGCCCGAAAGCATTTATGTCCATTCCTCTGCTTAGGTAATACTCAACATAGGTAAATCCGTTTGCTAAAGTAAAGGCAAGCTGAGTGATCGGATTTGCTCCGGCTTCTGCAATGTGGTATCCACTTATGGAAACAGAATAGAAATTCCTCACTTTCTGATCGATAAAGTATTGCTGTACATCACCCATCAGTCTTAGGGCAAATTCAGTAGAGAATATACACGTATTCTGAGCTTGGTCTTCTTTGAGAATGTCTGCTTGAACAGTACCTCTCACGGATGTTAATGCTTCAACTTTGAGACGAGCATAGGTTTTTGCATCAAGAATTTCGTCTCCGGTACATCCGAGGAGCATGAGGCCCAGGCCGTTATTCCCTTCGGGAAGTTTGCCTTCGTATTGAGGACGTTCTAAACCTTTGTCGTCCCATTTGGCTTGAAGTACTTTTTCTACTTCAGCTTCTAAATTGTTTTCGCGAATGAATTTCTCGCAGGTTTGGTCTATTGCAGCGTTAAGGAAGAAAGCGAGCACCATAGGCGCTGGGCCATTGATGGTCATCGAGACACTTGTCGTGGCCGAGCAAAGGTCGAACCCGCTGTACAGCTTTTTTGCATCGTCTAAGCAGCATATACTCACTCCAGCATTTCCGATTTTACCATATATATCTGGACGTTCGGCGGGGTCGTTTCCGTATAGAGTCACAGAATCGAAGGCGGTAGAGAGCCTCTTGGCGGGCATGCCTAAAGAGACGTAGTGGAATCGCTTGTTTGTACGTTCCGGTCCGCCTTCTCCGGCGAACATTCTTGTGGGATCCTCACCTGTACGTTTGAATGGATAAATACCGGCCGTGTATGGAAATGATCCGGGAAGATTTTCCTGTGCGGCGTACTTAACAAGGTCGCTCCAGCCTGTGAAAGTGGGTAGTGCCACTTTAGAAATGTTCTTGTTTGACAGCGAAGTTCGCACGGTGGGAATTCGGATTTCTTTCCCCCTTACTTCGTAACTAAATACGTCATCAGTGTATCGAGCTTTTAGTGAAGGCCAATCCTCTAGCCATGCCAGCATCTTTGCATCCATCTCAAGCCTTACTTCTTCAACCTTAGATTCAACAGCTGTCTTCGTCTCAGCATCCCCAGAAAATTCAGAGGCAGAGCTTTGAAGTGCTTGAAGGCGACCCGCTACAGTAGCTTGTTTTGCTGCCCACTTGTCATATGCTCTGTTCGCCTCGGCGATCTCACTTAGGTATCTCACTCTAGCAGGAGGAATAATGAAGATCTTCTCACTTTTTTCAACCGTGCTATAATTTTCTGCAACGCTCGACAGTTCAGCTCCAGTTTTCCTCACGATCTCTTCCATTAATTTTAAGTAGAGTTCGTTCGTTCCAGGGTCGTTAAACTGAGATGCGATTGTGCTGACAATAGGTAGTTCGTGATCCTTCGCTTCCCAAAGGTCGTGGTTGCGCTTAAATTGCTTTCGCACATCGCGAATTGCATCCTGCGCACCGCGCTTGTCCGATTTGTTAATTGCAACAACATCGGCGAAGTCCAGCATGTCAATTTTTTCGAGCTGAGTAGCGGCACCGAATTCGGGCGTCATGATATAGAGTGCCACATCGCTGTGCTCCATAATCTCGGTATCGCTTTGGCCTATCCCTGAAGTTTCTAAAATAATGAGATCAAACTTAGCTGCCTTTAACACATTTAACGCCTCCGACACGTGCTTTGACAAAGCTAAATTTGACTGACGAGTCGCCAGAGAACGCATGTAAACTCTCTCATTATTAATCGAGTTCATGCGAATTCGGTCACCTAACAAAGCCCCGCCAGTTTTGCGTTTCGAAGGGTCTACTGAAACAAGGGCAACCCGTTTGTCAGGTAAATCTGCAAGAAATCTTCTAACGAGCTCATCGACCATTGAAGATTTCCCAGACCCACCGGTTCCGGTGATGCCTAAAACTGGAACATCAGGTAATTCAGAATAAATGGAGGCGAACTCTTTCGCAAATGCCTCCGCGTCATTTTCCGCAGCTGTGATTGAGCGAGCTATATCTCGGATGTTTCTTTCACCTAATCTTTCTAGTGCTCCATCAAGATCAGTCATTGAAAGAACCGTTTTATAATCAGCTCTTTTGACTAGGTCATTAATCATCCCCTGCAACCCCATCTCACGACCATCGTCAGGATGATAAATGCGCTCAATACCATAGGCCTGTAGCTCTGCAATCTCTTCTGGTAGTATAGTTCCACCTCCTCCACCAAATATCTTAATGTGTCCCGCTCCCCGCTCTTCGAGTAGGTCCTTCATATACTTGAAATACTCATTGTGACCACCTTGATAAGATGTCATTGCAATCGCTTGGGCATCCTCCTGTATGGCAGTATTCACAACCTCATCAACACTCCTGTCATGGCCCAAGTGAATTACCTCGCAGCCCGTGCGCTGTATGATTCTACGCATAATGTTTATCGCGGCATCATGTCCGTCAAACAGACTGGCAGCAGAAACGATTCTGACTTTATTTTTAGGCTTGTAAGGCTTTTGAACTTCCATGAGTATTCATCATTTTCAGTTGCAAAAATAGGCTAAAGCTGATGGGGTACCCTTTTCATATAAGTTCATTACTAAACATTATCTTTAGTCTGAGATAAACTATTTTTGATCTTTTCACACCTATTCTCACTTTTCACTCGTTTTAATAGCATTAATCCGTTATTTTGCGCTCTCAAATTGAGCACCGTTTTCATTTATATATTTCTAATACTTGCATGAATTTTAGATTAATAATTGTACTGCTTTCTATTAGCTTGTCTTCTTCTGTAATGGCTCAGATGACAGGAATCACTATAGATGTTGATACTGCTTTCTACGGTGTTGACACACCTACCCCTGATGACACGTTTGATATCTTGGGTGAACTTGATGGTTATGTAACTTATAAAGTTTACGCCGAGTTTACGAACCCTACGGATGTTTTGAGTGCTATCTTTTCAGATATGACTCAGCCCACTTTGCCTATTGAGATTGATACTGAATGTGGTTGTTTTGATCCTTTAGTTACATCTTTCACGATGGATCCATCTAATTCAAGCTTTTTTTGGGAAGCTTTACCGGTTTGGGAATATGACTCATATTGGACAATTGGAATGGCAAGTGCTGATGCTCTGGGTGAACTTCCACTATACGCTGCAGTTCCAGGTTCGGTAGTTGGTTCAGAAGTTTGTGCTGCTTCAATATCTGATGGTGCAATCTTTTCCTTTGGAGCTCCTATTAATGCTATTGCTGGAACTGACCTACGAGTTCTCATAGCTCAAATCACTACTTGTGGTGATTGGTGTTTCAGTGCGAATTTTCAAGTTTTTGTTGAAGGAAACCAAGATGTAGACTTAATTCAAGAGTTCCTTCTTGAAGATCAAATCTGTACTTCGAATCCCTGCGAACCTTATCTTACACAGGATGCGACAGTTACGGGTACGGTACTACCTTGTGCTGGAGGATCTTCAACTGTAGAAGTTGAGTTCTTAGGACTTGGTGCTTCGGATCTTGCTACATATAGTCTTTTAGATCAAGGAGGAAATACTATAGTTGACGCTCAAGATAATTCTTCTTTCGACGACTTATCGCCCGGAAACTATTCTATGGTCATTGTTGATGAATTTTACTGTATTGACACGACTGCGTTTACTGTAACTGCTCCTGACCCTATCCAGGCAGCTTTTGATCTTGGTGCTGACAATGATTGTTATGGCGCAGGAGACGCAACTGTTTGTTTGCTAGGAACACCAATTGGAGGTACAGGTAGTTTGACGATTTCTGTTGATGACCCCGGTGGCAATCCTGTCGCTTCTGTTGATGGAGAAGATGAGTGTTGGACTAACTTAATTTGCCATGACGGTATTGGATCTTTTTCTTTTACGATTCAAGACAATGAAGGATGTTCTTTAGATACTGTTATAACCATTAATTGTCCCCAACCTATTGAGGCCGTAATTTCAATCGAGCAGATTGATTGTCATGGTAATGCAAACGGAATTATTAGTGCTGAAGCATCTGGTGGATCTGGGGATTTGTACTTGTCAGTTAATACTGATACTCTTCTACTCCCTAACTCATCATCAGATTTAGCACCGGGTATTTACAACGTTCAGATCATTGATTCCTTCGGGTGTTCTCCAGAAATAGAAATAGTTGAAATTACGGATCCTGATGCTTTAACGTTGCAAATTGTCTCTGCTGCCCCTATTAGCTGTGGAAGTGATTGTAACGGGGCTGTTGATCTTTTGTATTTCGGAGGTACGGGAGGGTTGGCAGTCCAAATAACGAACGCTCTCTCTGGTATAGTTTCTGAGTCTTTAGATAGTTTATGTACTTCCGAGTACATCGCTACTGTTGTAGATGAGAATGGATGTGATACTCAAGTCCCTTTTCTAATAGACGCACCACCACCATTGGAGTTCCTAATTTCACCATCTCCTGCAACTTGCACAGGTATGAGTGATGGTTCAGTAGATATTTTCCCAGCCGGTGGAACGGGTGAACTTACCTGGACTGTTGTTGACACTCTAGGAAACGTTGCTAACTTAAATAACTTAAGTGAGATGACCTACACTGCAATCGTGACCGATGTGCTGGGGTGCGAGATCACTGATACTTTCTCTATTAGTGTTGGTATAATTACCGATATGGTTTTAACTACTTTCCCTTCTCCTGTTACTTGTTGGAATGCCGAAGATGGAACCATTACGGTTTCCATTGATGGCGGTGATTCCCCATTCACCTATTTGTGGAGTGATCCTTACAACCAAACCTCTTCTACGGCTATAGGGCTTACAGAAGATGTATATTCTGTCACAGTAACAGATGCTATAGGTTGTAACATCACAACCGTGGAGTCGATCACTCACATTGAAGGATGTTTGTTTATAGCCGATGCTATTACGCCGAATGGAGACGGTTACAACGATGAGTGGATCGTCGGAGGTCTACTCGATTTCCCTTTGTCAGAAGTTAAAGTTTACAACAGATATGGTCAACTGTTGTTTCACTCAAACGAGGGCGATGTTCATTGGAATGGGAGGTTTAACGACCAACGTCTTCCTGTTGCTGATTATTATTATACGATTGTGTTAACCCCATACGACCCGCCAATTACGGGTACAGTATCTTTAAAGTACTGACGCTATGATAAGATTATTATTTGCTTCGTGCTTGATTTTACTTCTTGCAGCTCCGTTACAAGCCCAACAACGTTTTCGTAGAACCTCATTTCCTGTCAACTCATTTATCATAAACCCAGCTGTGGCAGGAACGGAGCCAGTAACAGTATTTGGCTCCACTTACAGACATCAGTGGGCCGGATTTGATGCTGCGCCTACAACGACTATTTTAAGTGCACACTCTTCATTGCCTAACTCCATGGGAGCGGGAGTGATATTTTACTCAGATGATATGGGTGGCGCTGTTACTCAAACAGGTGTTGAGATAACAGGTTCGTATAAAATAAGTCTCCCGAATAATGATGCGGTTTCTTTTGGTCTGAGTCTTCAAGGAACTCAGTTTGGGTTTGACAGTAGCAACTTAACTGTTTGGGATCAAAACGATCCCGCTTTAACTGGAGGGATGGAAACATCCTTTAGTGTAGACGCCTCAACAGGCTTGATGGTGTATGGAACTGACTACTCTTTCGGCGCGGCGATTTCTAATCTATTGCAAAGTAATGTGAGCATTTTAGGTGTAGAAGATGAATACAATCAGCACATTCGTCATTACAGATTTATGGGAAGCTATACTTCAGATGTCTCTTCTAAGTTGGCAGTCCAAACCTCAGGAATGATACGCTTAACAGAAGTGACACCTGCTCAATTGGATTTTTACTCTAGAGCTATTTATTCTGTTTATCAAGTAGCATATTGGGCTGGAGCTGGATTAAGAGTTGGAGATGCTGTTACTTTTTCTTTCGGAGCTGAATTTGCAAGTGTGGGGTTGTCATATTCTTATGACATTACGACCGGAAATAATGTATTAAGCCAACATTCTCATGAGATTAATTTAACGTACATTTTGGCACATAACAGAGGGTTTGGGAAAAAAACTTTAAGTTCAAAGAGAATCCTTGAAAGAAATAGATTAATTAAATAATTCAATAAAAATATTTAATATGAATAAGATTACTTTACTATTCACAACAGCTTTGTTTGCTTTGTTGTCTTTGCAGAATACGGATGCGAATGCTCAGTTTGTAAAAATTGACGTTGAAGAAATAGACAATGGAGGAGTTGTACCTGGAAAAACATATAGAGTTTTCGCTGTATTTGAGAATTCAGGAGATATTCTTGATGCTGTTTATGGTGAAGCGAGTGCACCACTTAAGATTACATCCACCAAGCCTTTTTACCAACATCCTAAAGGCGGTCCACTTTCAACAGATATCCAACGTTACGATATGTCTGTTAACCCTGAACTGGCTTTTGATAGCTGGGTGACCATAGGGTCTGAAGACAATTACATGAATGCTCTTTCAGGATTTATTATGGAGTTTGGTTCATTTGAAACGGAAGGTGGTGAGATATCTACTGACAATGGAGCTTGGTTTGTTACTCCTGACAAGCGTCAAAGTATGGCGCCAGAGTCAAAGAGAATTCTATTAATGCAACTTACTACTGAGGGGAAAGTTGATGGCTTGATCAACCTTCACGGTAGAACAAAAGCTGTTTACGAAAACGAGATTCAAGTTGGAGGAGGAGACCAAATTAAAGCAGAAGGCCTACGTTTTATTGCTGAATAATTAGAGTTTACTCAAGGGTTTACTCAAGGGTTTATTCAAGGGTTTAATCTTAACGACATTGCCGCCCTAATGATGTAATGTCATAGGGCGGTTTTTTTACCTAGATGTTTTCCTGTAATGGAGCGTTTACATTTAACCATCTCTTCTGGCGTCCCAGAAAAGATTAATTCGCCACCATCTACTCCACCTCCCGGTCCCAAGTCTAAAACAAAGTCGGCAGTATTAATTACATCCAATTGATGCTCGACAACGATTATTGAATGTCCTTTGTTTATTAGCCTTTCAAAGGATTCTAACAATTTAGCTACATCATGTACATGAAGCCCGGTTGTAGGTTCATCGAAAACAAATAGTGTATGTCCTTGTTTGTCTCCTCGTGATAAAAAGGTTGCAAGTTTAATCCTCCCAGCTTCTCCTCCGCTCAATGTGTTTGATCCTTGTCCTAAGGTGATGTAGCCTAATCCCACATCAAAGAGAGGTTGAAGTTTTGTGATGAGTCTTTTTTCTTCGGAAGAAGCAACTTTCTCTTCAAGAGGTGCGAAAAATAACAAAGCATCCTCAACTGTCATAGATAAGATTTCGTGTATGTTTTTTCCCCGCCAGGTGATTTCTAAAATTTCATCAGTATACCTCTTGCCACCACAATTTTCACATTTGAGCTTTAGGTCAGCCATGAATTGCATCCCAACAGTTATGACACCCTCTCCCTCACAAGTTTCGCAACGCCCTCCGGCTACATTGAAACTAAAATGAGACGGTTTTAATCCTCTAGCTTTTGCTTGAGTCGTGCCGCTTAATAGGGATCGTATTTCGTCAAATGCCTTTACATAAGTTACGGGACATGATCTGGACGATTTCCCAATAGGATTTTGATCAATAAATTCAAGAGAACTGATTGTTCCACTATCCCCCTCAATACCATCAAGTCCTTGAGCGAATGAAGGAAAGTCACTGATTTTTGCTTTAACAGCAGGCACTAACAATTCGGATACCAACGTGCTCTTTCCGGAACCGCTAACTCCAGTTACAGCAACTAAACAACGTAGTGGAAATACAGCATTAAATCCCTGTAAATTATTTGCTCTGGCTCCTTTGATTACGATCGCGTCATTTGACTTTCTTCTTACCTTAGGAGTAGCTATTTCTAGTCTACCTGTTAGGTATGCAGCTGTAAGAGAGTTGTGATTGGCAGGTAATTTTTTAAGTTTAGCATGATTTCCGGAAAACACGACTTCTCCCCCAAACGAACCTGCCTGAGGACCCATGTCTATCAAATTGTCAGCCGCAGCCATGATTTCGTCATCGTGTTCAACAACCACAACAGTATTGCCCTTGTCGCGCAGGCCATAAAGAACTGAAATAAGTCTATGTGTGTCTTGTGGGTGAAGGCCAATGCTGGGTTCGTCTAGCACATAAGTGCTTCCTACGAGTGCGCTGCCTAAGCATGTAGATAAGCTTATTCTTTGTGATTCCCCTCCGCTTAGAGTTGAGCTTCCTCTCAGTAAGGTTAAATATCCCAATCCTAAATCTGTCAGACACACGAGTCTCTCCGTTATTTCACAAATAACACGTTTTGCAATGATTGAATCATTCTTCCCTAATTCTAATGATTGTATATGTTCAAGTACCTTATCTATAGGCCAAACTAGTATTTCAGAAAGAGTAATTCCTGCTACGAGTACATAAGAGGTTTCTTTTCTGATGCGTGCACCTTTACATTCCGGGCAAGAAGTTCTGCCTCTGTAGCGGCTGAGCATGACCCTATATTGTATTTTATACCCTTTTTTCTCAACATATTGAAAGAATTGGTTGATTCCTTTAAAGTTCTTCGTTCCAGTCCAAATTTTTTCTTTTTCATCCTCACTCAACTCATGCCATGGGGCATGGATGTTAACATCCGCCTCAGCGGCTCCCATGATGAGTTTTGTTTTCCACTTTTCCATTCTTTCACTTCTCCATGGAGCTATTGCATCATTATAGATACTCAAGGATGAATCGGGGATTACTTTGTCAGGATCGATTCCTAAGGTGCTGCCATATCCCTCGCATGTAGGGCACGCCCCAACAGGGCTGTTAAAGCTAAATAAATCTGGTGAGGGTTCGTGAAAGATGACCCCATCTCTTTCAAATCTATTGTTGAACTCCACCTCTTCGTCATCAAATACCACAGAACAGTTTCCATTTCCTTCAAAAAAAGCAGTTTCTAATGAATCTAGTATCCTTGAACTTTCTTCCCCTGCATTAGACACAGTCATCCTGTCAATGACAATTTGTAGTTTGTGGTCTTGAAGTTCTTTCTCAGTTTTTACAGCGATTAATTCATCTATTAGAGTTGCTTTAGAATTGACGAGTATTCTTGAAAACCCTTGCTGTAATAAAAGCTCCAGTTGTTTTGTCTTATTTCTGTTTTCCTTGTCAATCAAAGGAGCAACAATCATAAAACGAGTATCGGATTTTTTACTTAGAATTTTTTCTAAAACATCCTCTGGTTTATCACGTTTCACCTCCTTCCCGGAAATGGGGCTGTACGTTTTTCCAATTCGTGCGTAAAGCATTCTGAAGTAATCGTGAACCTCCGTTCTCGTGCCCACCGTACTTCTCGGACCTCCAGATGAAGTTTTTTGTTCGATCGCAATAGCAGGGGAGAGACCGTGAATGGAGTCGACATCGGGTTTGTCAAGGCGTCCTAAGAATTGTCGAGCGTAAGAAGAGAGGGATTCGACATAGCGTCTTTGGCCTTCAGCATAAAGAGTGTCGAAAGCAAGGGAACTCTTTCCAGACCCGCTGAGACCCGTAATAACAGTGAGTTTTTTCTTAGGAATACGAACATCAATATTCTTCAAATTATGCATACGTGCGCCCCGAATCGTTATCTCCATCAGAAATGTGTTAGCTATTTTTAACACTCTAAAGTTATGCTGCGATTTGTTTATATGAAATATATTCGTATATTTAGATAAGTTAAATCAGAAAAAACAAAACGTATAGAAACACTTCTACTCTAATTGATCCTTATTGAGCCAGATTGACTGGCACAAATTGAACCTTTAAAGTGTAGAATTATGCGTGCATCATTTTCAGATAGCGAGTTAATCCGTGCGTTCCGCGGCGGTGACGAGCAAGCCTTCGAAATTTTATTATCCCGTCATCAAGATCGTGTTTTTACGAAGATATTTTTTATCGTGAGAAATAACGATATTGCAAATGACTTATTCCAAGACACCTTTATTAAAGTTGTGGGGCTATTAAAATCTGGCAAATACGTTGAGGCAGGAAAGTTTAGACCTTGGATTCTTAGGATTGCTCACAATATTGCAATTGACCATTTTCGTAGGAATAAGAAGATGCCGCTAGTTCGCAGTAGTGAGGATTACGATGTTTTCGCTACTATAGGGACTGAGGATACGAACATCGAGGATAAACTGGTGATTGACCAAATTCATTCTGATGTTAAAAATTTAATTGACCACCTGCCCGCTGAACAGCAGGAAGTTCTCAGGATGCGGATTTATCAGAATCTAAGTTTTAAGGAAATCTCTGAATGTACAAACGTTAGCATTAATACAGCTTTAGGCCGCATGAGGTATGCCGTAATTAACTTGAAGAAGTTAGTCGTAGAAAATGGAATTCAATTAACGCCGTATTAATTTTAAAGACAGTACAATATCATAAAGTAGTGAGCGTTATAATGGAGAATTTCAAATCCATATTGCATGAAGCAAACTACTCTTATGGTCGAAGAACTTTCTGATCGAATTAGAAAACCTCGACTTTCCTCTGTTAGAAATATCCTTAATTACTCCCGCTCTACACACATGGTTAAGACCTCAATTTTGGGATGTGTTAAGATATCGATCAACTAAGTTTTAAAATAAAATGTAATTTTGTGGCAGCTCCTAGTGGGCTGCCCTTTTTACGTCCAGTTTTCAAAAGGCTCAGGTTGTATCTTGCCAATATGAAAATCAAGTCAATTGTCTTTTTTGTATTGTCTCTTACGTTGTCTCTGCCCTTCACTAGTTTTTCCCAAAATTGGGATGATGAGGATGATTTCTATGTATCGACCCGTGAAGGTATTGAGTTTGGTGTGAATTTAGGGGTTTACAGAGCGCATCCGAATTCCAGTAGTTTCTATGTCGGCGATGGATATTACGATTTAGGAGACAATCAAGCGAACCTTTACTCTATTGAGGAAAGACTTTTTTTAGGCACTACTGAAGACCAAATTAACAACACGCTCAACCTGGGAGGTGGGAATTTCTGGATTCCATACGATTCTTCACCGCTTTTAATGCCATACGACCCGGGACTTATGTTGGGCCTCAAAATGCTATACTTTTGGACTCCAGAAAGTGCATTAGTGATGAGCATAGATGCAGTTAACCTCAAAGCTGCTGGACCTTGGACTCTAGAAACGGATTTGCTTCCAGGTCAAGGGCAGGGGAGTAACGACATCAAGGTGTATGGAATATTTGGTCAAGAGCGCCGCATGGTAGGAACACTTGGATATAGAACGTCTGCATACATCATTGATGAAGCAGCATGGATCTTTGAGTTGGGTGCCACGGCAACTTCGGTTCAGATTAAAAGAAACTACATAAATATCGAGACCAACACCTATGATCTTATTACTTTTTATAACGGTGGCGGTCAGTTCAGTGGGGCTGGGAGTAACCTGACATCTACTGGATTAGGTTTTTATGGAGTGATAGGGCTCGAAGCAATGTTCGAAGAGGGAGGTAATTTGGAAGCGAATTTACGAGTGAGTAGAGATCATATTATCTTAGGTTCATCAGAGGGAGGCTACAACGAAAAACTATGGAATATAGCTTTATATGTAACATGGTTAATACCACCACATATTGGTGATTTTGTCAGAGCATCTTTCTGATTAATTCGTCTTTCGGATGATACCCCACGGGTTTAGTTCATTCAGGTTTAGTGAGAACATCCAGTATTTGTAAGGTTCGTAAGAGGAGTCGTTCGATGTTATTTCATCTGAGTATAACGGAATGTGGATTTGGAGAGGACCTAATGAGCATGTAAATCCAGCGACAGCGTCGAAGTTGTTGTCGTCATAAACCAAGGCGCCCGTGAAAACAGATAGATATTTAGAAAATTTGAATTCAAATTTCGCACTCGACATCCACTCTCTTGCAAGATTGTTTAACGGCAGAGCACCATGTTTGAGTTGGGTTTG
>JAQCFW010000030.1 GCA_027619225.1 Bacteroidota bacterium | reverse complement strand
TGATTTAAAAACTGCCAATGAAGACATTAGGGAGTTTATCGAGAACAGTCTTCCAAATGGGAAATCAGCGAAATACTAAATTTTTGTTGTAAAATTATACCCCATGATTAAAATGATACAGAATATCTATTTTACACTGTGTTTTTTGTTTTTGACTATTTCGCTCTATGGTCAACAAATCAATCCAATCACGGAATACAAATACTACATTGAAAATGAAGAAGTCATTGGTGAGAATAAATTATCTGCTCATGCCTCATTTACATCCTTCTCAACCATTGAAGAATCGACAACCAACATCTCTAAATATCACAAATCATTAAACGGTATTTGGAAATTTAATTGGGTAAGAAACCCCAATGATCGTCCTACCTCGTTCATGAATACTGAGTTTAACACTTCACAATGGGATGATATTAAAGTGCCTTCTAATTGGGAATTGGAAGGATTTGGAATACCAATTTATGTAAATCATCAATATGAATTTGCAGACTATAAAGCCCCAATAGCTGATGACATGGAATTGGTTGATAAAATCATTCCTAATTGAAAAGACATTTAATAAATATGAGAATTGAAATTTAATAAAGCACATTAAAATGTTGAAGGTGACCTTGCAAGTATTATTTGAGAGAGATTTAAAAAAACTTAAATTAGAAATTGAATCTTATAAAAACGAAAGAGACATTTGGAAGACAGATAATACCATTTCTAACTCAGCCGGAAATTTATGTTTGCATATCATCGGTAATCTTAACTGGTTTGTTGGAGCTCAGTTTGGAAACACAGGCTATATTAGACAAAGAGAGCTTGAGTTTTCGTTAAAAAATATACCTAGAGTTGATTTGCTGAAAGAAATTGATAAGACCATGTTGATGCTTGACAAGGCTCTTCTCAAAGTCACCAATGATCAACTTGAAGCCGAGTATCCTATTTTGGTTTTTAACCAAACAACATCAACGTATTATTTCTTCATTCATCTAACAACTCACCTTTCTTATCACTTGGGTCAGATCAATTATCACAGGCGCCTTTTAAACGAATAAAATCTTTAGTACGAACCAGCTTACATCATGAAAACACGACACCTTCTTTCTTTTTTCTTTCTGACCATTGCGACAATTACCTATGGGCAAAATGAATTTAAATCCATTGTTCTGGATAGCTTTACAAATGAGCCGCTTCTGGGCGCAACGACTGTCCTGAAAGGGACCACGATAGGAGCATCATCAGACGTAAATGGAAATGTAACCGTTTTCAACATTCCCAATGGAGAACAGGTAATTAGGGTGTCATTCATTGGATACGAAACGATAGAGCTAAGTTTTCTATTCCCTCTTTCCCAAGTACAACCCGAGAAAATATTACTCAAATCCTCGCAATCTCAGTTCGAAGGAATTATCATTGAAGCTACCCGAGCGAACAAATCGGTAGCCAATTTGCCTACGAGAACAGAAGTGTTGACAGAAGAGATTGACGAAGCGGCTTCAATGGAGCCGAGCAGGATTTCTCACTTGATCACGCACAGTACAGGAATTCAGGTACAAACTACCTCTGCTACATCGAATGGTGCAGTGGTCAGAATCCAAGGATTATATGGACGCTATACACAAATTTTGAAGGATGGATACCCTCTTTATGGTGGTATCTCTGGAAGTTTAGACGTATTGCAAATCCCTCCGCTTGACCTGAGACAGGTTGAGTATATTAAAGGTTCTGCATCTACTTTATATGGTGGTGGTGCCATCGGAGGATTGATCAATTTGCTGACCAAAAGAGCCACTCAGGAAGAAACCCTTTTACATATCAATTTTTCACATATTGGGTCAAAAGACTTCAATACTTTTGTCTCACGAAAATTCGGAAAGTTTGGCTTTACAAACCTTGCTTCCATGCACTTACATGCGCCTTATGACCCTGATAAAGATGGTTATTCTGACGTTCCAGAAGTTTCTAAATTCAATTTTAATCCCAAACTGTTTTACTACCCAGACAACAAAACGGAAATTTATTTGGGTGCCACCGTTTCTAAAGAAACACGAATGGGGGGCGATATGCGTTTAATCGACAACCAAACACCCGACAGTGTTCATTTCTATTTTGACAAGCAAAAAAGCAGCCGATTCACAACACAGTTTTCCGCCAAAAGGAACTTAACAAATGCAAGTACGTTAACTTTAAAAAACAGCATAAGCTTGTTTGACCGATTCATCAATATTAGGGAAAATGTACAAGGACAAAGTTCTCAATTTGGAGGACAACAGTTGAATTCTTTTAGCGAACTGAATTACAATATCAACAAATCAACACACAATTTGAGCCTTGGGTTAAATGCGTACACAGACAATTTTTCTGAACAACAATTTGACACGAATTCACTAAGAGATCAAGAGTATGTAACGTTGGGTATTTATGCCAATCACTTGTGGGATGTAAGCAACAAGTTTGCATTGGAAAGCGGCTTAAGAACCGATTATGTGCAGGCTGAATCCAACATCAGCGAAAGCGATGGAGATGCTTTCATTTTGCCAAGATTAAGTGCACTATATAAACTTAATACGAATTTCAGCTTTAGATTAGGTGGAGGGTTGGGCTACAGAATGCCGACCATATTCAATGAGGAAGCTGAGCCCTACGGATACCACAACGTACAAGCTATTGACTTTGCAAGTTTAGAAGCAGAACGGTCTCAGGGTGGTAATTTTGACTTTAAATACCGAACTACATTCGATTCTGAAAAGGTGTTGCTCACATTTAATCAAATGTTCTTTTACAACCTCATTGACAATCCAATTCTGTTAAATGTTGACTTCCTAGAGAACCTATATTATTCAAGTACGAATGATTACTTGAAGAGCAGGGGCTTTGAATCTCAAGTAAAACTTACAGTTGGTCAATTCACTTGGTTTTTTGGATACACGTATACAGACGCTGTCTTGCAAAAGGGGGACTCGGAAACCAGCCTGACGTTGACGCCACAACACAGCATTAAGGGTGATCTACTGTTTGTTGAAGAAAACAAGTGGCGAATTGGCTGGGATTATGAATATAAATCAAGCCAAATACTTTCGACCGGATTGCAATCGCGTTCCCTTTTTACAACTGGAATTGTAGTTGAAAGAACAATAAACAACTTCGTGATTTTTCTCAATGCAGAAAACTTTACCGACACGAGACAAACAAGATATGAATCACTAAATTCTGGCCCATATGACAGTCCACAATTTACAGATGTTTACGCTCCATTGGATGGTTTCTTTTTCAATACAGGTTTAAAAATAAAACTATAAAGCAGACCGAAAGACACTAAGTAATAAAAAGAAGAAATTGAATGGGATTTAATATTGTTCTTATAGAACCAGAAATACCAATGAACACCGGCAATATTGGTCGTCTTAGTTTGGCTTCAGGATCCGTTTTGCATTTGGTGAAACCATTTGGATTTGAAATCAATGACGCAAGATTAAAGAGAGCCGGACTAGATTATTGGAAACACCTCACAGTAAAGATATATGAGGGTGTGGATGAGTTTTTCTCAAAAAATAAAAATGAAAACATGGTCTATCTTTCAAGCTCTGGAGACAAGGATTATAGTTCTATTAACTATCAAGACAAGATGTTTCTCGTGTTTGGGAAAGAGTCTGTGGGTTTGCCCAACAACATACTTGCTGAAAATTCAGATAAACTTTTTAAGATCCCCCTTTACAGCGATCATGTAAGAAGCTTAAACTTAGCAAACGCAGTGAGCATTGTGGTGTATGACGGCCTCCGAAATATCAATAACACTTAATCACGAATGAACTTTAAGCCTTTTCCAGAAATAATAAGTGAAAGACTTTTATTGAGAAGACTTAAAGCGTCAGATTGTGATGTCATACTTTTCTTACGCACAGATGAGAATGTCACAAAATTTATTGAAAGACCAGAACATAGGAAAACTAAGAATATTTCTCAAGCGAGAATATTAATCAAAGAATTTGATAGTTGTATCGAAACGAATCACTCAATTACTTGGGGTATAACTTTAAAAAACGACCTCCCAATAATCGGTACAATTTGTTTGTGGAATTTTTCTCAGAACAAAAAAACAGCTGAAGTAGGATATGATTTACATCCTAAATTTCAAAACAAAGGGATGATGAGTGAAGCCCTGAAAGCGATTGTTGCGTTTGGTTTTAAGGAGTTAAAACTTGATAAAATACTGGCCTTTACACATGCTGAAAACTTGCATTCTAAAAAACTTTTAGAGAAACATGGATTTCACCACAATGTGAATAGAAAGGATCTCGATAACAAATCAAATATTATATTTGAACTTGAAAACTAAAATGAAATTAAAGCATGTCTTCAGGAAACCACAAACATGAAAAATCACGGTTACATTCTCGAAATAAAAACCGAGAGAAATACGATATCGGGGCTTTAATAATTTCTAATCCTAAATTAAAAGATCACATAATTCACAACAGATCTAAAGAAAAATCGATTGATTTCTCAAACCCACTTTCGGTTAAGATTTTAAATCAAGCTTTGCTAAATCATTATTATGGAATCAAGAACTGGGAATTTCCGGATGAAAATCTATGTCCACCCATACCTGGAAGAGCTGATTACATCCATCATATTGCTGATTTGTTGGGTGAAAACAATTTGGGAACAATCCCGACTGGGGATAAAATCATTTGTCTTGATATAGGTATAGGGGCTAGCTGCATTTACCCAATTATTGGCGTTACAGAATACGATTGGAGGTTTATTGGTTCTGATATAGACCCGAAAGCGATTGCTTCTGCTCAGAATATTATCGATTCTAATTCAGCAATTAAAAATAAGATCGAATGTCGCTTGCAAAAAAAATCAAAAGACGTACTTCACTCGATTATAAGCAAGAAAGATAAAATTGATTTGATTATATGTAACCCTCCTTTTCATTGATCTCTCGCAGAGGCTCAAAAAGGAAGTCGAAGAAAAATAAGAAATCTCTCGGGCAAAAACATGAAAACACCTCAACTCAATTTTTCTGGAATTAGCAGTGAACTTATATGTGAGGGCGGAGAATATCAATTTATTCAGAATATGATTGGAGAAAGCAAAGCGTTCTCTAAAAATGGTTACTGGTTTTCAACTTTGGTATCAAAACAATCTAATCTTAAAGGGATTTATAAAATGTTAGAAAATATTGAACCGAATCAGATAACAACAATCCCCCTTGGGACAGGAAATAAATCTAGTAGAATTGTAGCTTGGACATTTCTTTCTTTAGAAGAACAAAAAGAATGGAGGGAAACCAGATGGAAAACAAACTCCTAAAATTCTCCTATGCCATGTTTATGAAGAGATGTAATTTGAATTAAAATAAAACGATGAACACCAAGTATTTTAAAGTTGAGATAGAGAATAAAATCGCTCAAGTTTCATTCAATAGACCAGAAAAATCAAATGCCCTCCATATGGAGGCTTGGATTGAAATGCAAACTGTTTTTGAAACTCTTTCGAAGGATGATCATGTACGGGTGATCATTCTTGCGGGTGAAGGAAAACATTTTTGTGCAGGAATCGACTTAGAATTGTTGATGTCGATCAGCAGATTGAAAGATATTTCTTGTCAGGGCAAACGAAGTGAAAAGGTGAGGGGTTTCATTTTAACACTTCAACAAACAGTTTCATCGATTGAAAAATGTTCCAAACCAGTACTTGCAGCTATTCACAATGGATGTATTGGTGGTGGAGTGGATATTGCAACTGCATGTGACATGCGTTATTGTAGTGAAGACGCTTATTTTACGATTAAAGAAATTGACTTAGGAATGGTCGCCGACCTGGGTACGTTACAACGTTTGCCTAAAATAATACCCCCTGGAATGGCTGCGGAAATGGCATATACCGGAAGGAAAGTGTTTGGGCCAGAAGCAAAAAATATTGGTCTGGTAAATCATTGTTATTCATCAAAGGAGACCCTGATGGAAGGTGTTGTGCAAATTGCTTCAACGATCGCCTCTAAATCTCCTTTGTCTATTCGAGGAACGAAGGACATCTTACATTATTCTAGAGAACATTCTGTAGACGACTCTTTAAATTACATGTCTACTTGGAATGCCTCTATGCTGCTTTCGGAAGATTTAACAGAGGCCTTTAAAGCTACTGTGGAAAAGCGCCTCCCTAAATTTGACAATTAACAAATAACGGAAATAATAAGTGGGTCTTGTAAATATGAAGGCTTCATTTAGTTATCCGGATTTTTGTAACTTGGTAATTCTGTAAGATGACAATTTTCGTAGAGGAGATACTTCAAGGTTTTTCCTTGTTTTTGTTTTTCCTTATTTGATGAACATCGAAAAAATTGAAACCTAATATTAATTTTTTTATCTGATCTATGAACACCAACCATTTTATCCCACGTGACGGATTCAAAGGGCTGAAAGAAAATTGGCGGAGTGACCTTTTTGCAGCAATAAGCGTTTCTTTGGTGGCCTTACCTTTGGCATTAGGGATTGCCGTTGCGTCAGGTATGTCACCCATGGCCGGAGTGCTTTCTGCCATTATTGGTGGAGTTGTGACAACATTCTTTCGAGGCGGTTATTTGACAATTAACGGTCCCGCAGCTGGATTGATTGCAGTAATCCTAGGTGGCCTTGTAGCACTCGATAACAATATAAATTACGTTTTAGCAGCAATCGTAGTCTCAGGCGGAATTCAAATTCTATTGGGCGTTTTTAAATTGGGACGTTTTGCCAAGTTGTTGCCCTCATCGGTGCTCCATGGTATTCTAGCAGCAATCGGTGTAATTATCATCGCAAAGCAAGCCCCCTATGTTTTAGGAACCACATCGAATGCTGATACCGTTGTAGGAAACCTTTTGGATGTATTTTACAAACTCCCGGATGCGAATCCCTTTGTTTTTATTGTTTCACTGGCCGGGATTTTAATTCTCGTATTCTATAAAAAAACAAGCAACAAAATCATTCGGGCAATCCCTGCCCCGATGTGGGTTTTGCTCTTGGCCTTACCCTTGGTCTTCGGATTTGATTTTTTCACCGAACACAGCATTTCTTTCTTAGGAAAGTCATACGGGGTGGGTCGCAAATTACTTATTGATATTCCGGAAGACCCGCTAGATTGCATCATGCATCCTGACTTTGGGATGATCGGAACCATGGCTTTTTGGCTTACAGTATTGTCCATCACCACCATTGCCTCTATAGTAACATTGGCAAGTGCCCGAGCAGTAGATAAGCTCGACCCTTATAAGCGCACCACCAATTTAAATAAAGACTTGATCGGTGTTGGAATTAGCACCATGGTTTCGGGAGCTTTAGGTGGCCTTCCTATCACTTCGGTCATTGTGCGAAGTACGGTAAACGTAAATAACAATGCCAAAACCAAGTGGTCCAACTTGTATCACGGAATATTTCTCATTCTCTTTGTGCTTATTCTGGCGCCTGTTTTAAGAAGTGTGCCCTTGGCAGCCTTGGCAGCAATACTAGTCCACACGGGTTTTAAATTGGCATCTCCTCTGGTATTTAAACATGCCTACGACCAGGGTGTAGAACAATTGTTCTTCCTGTCATCTACACTCATAATTACTTTATTTACAGACTTGCTTTATGGAATCACAGGCGGTATTCTAATCACACTGGTAGCGCATATACTTTTAGCTAAGGTTGGATTTCTGGGTTTCTTTAAAATGATTTATAAATCCAGTTCTAAAGTGTATCGTTTAGAAAATGGGACATACGATGTTAAGTTGAAAGGAATTGCCAATTTTCTATATGTTTTGAGGCTTGATAAATTGCTACATGAGATTCCAATTGGATCTATCGTACGTATTGACATGTCAAAAACACGTTTGGTAGATCTGTCTATCATGGAAAATCTTATCGAATTCAAGCGTGTTCATGACAATAATGGTGGGCAAGTAACACTCATTGGGCTTGACAATCATGTTGCAACTACAAATCACAACCGAGCCTTAAAATTTGTTACTGGATATGTGCGAAAACGGATGACGCAACGTCAAATACGGTTACAAAAGATGGCCAATGCAAATGGCTGGTCTTTCGAACGAGATGTAGATTGGAACACCTCATATCTGAGAAACTTTAGATTCTTCGATTCCCGCCCAATTGAAATGAAGAGCAATTCCCTACAAGGGCTAGACAAAGAAAACAATGCTCAATGGGAGATAGCCGACATTGTATTTGACGAGGGGGCCTTACTTGCCCTCGAGGTATATCAAACCACTGTGCAGGTAGTCCGTTTGCCATCACCGATACCTCGATTCATCATTGATAAGGAAGGACTCTTCGATAAAATTTTCAATCGGGTAAGGGCTTTTTCAGAATCTAGCCTGCATATACATTTTATGAAGCATGATGTTTTCTCAGGGAAATTTCACTTGAGTGGAGAAGACGAAGACGCAATACGATCTTTTTTCAATGATGATCTCATACGTTTTCTAGAACAAAATGAGATACACCATATAGAAAGTAATGGAGATGCTCTGATGATTTTCACTTACCTCCACATTGCACGTACTGATGAGGTGCCTAGCATGCTTGAGTTTTCATCAAACTTATTGAAAAATATGGGGTTCAAAGGAACTTCCTGAATTTACTTCTAGAAAGATGTTTTCAAGAAGTGGTATGAATCTTGATATTTATTTCGTAGCTCACCACTTAAAACCGTTAATTTAATACGATGTTCAAACAATCTAGAATCAATCAATTGTTTTTTCTTTTCACCGTGCTACTTACATATTCAACTGTAAGTGGACAAATTGTAAATGGTGATTTTGAAGATGGATTAAATTATGATTTATCCAATTGGGAGTGGTCTTGTTTTGCAGAACCAGATAGCAGCACTCCTCCGGGCGGTGGGTATTGGAGCATTAAAGTTTGGGGAGGGAATACTCAAGGATGTTTCCCCGGACATGCTTATCAAACAATTCCGTCTATTACAAATGGACAAACGTTTCAGCTTACAGGCTGGGCGTTTGCTCAATCATATCCTCCTGTCGGCCTTTATTTAGGTAAACTAAACAGTGGCGTCATTACGATTATTGCTGGTGACACGACTTCATCAACTTCATGGACACAACTGGGAGTTCAGTCAACTTTCCTTCTTGAATTAGGAGACACCGCAATTGTGTTGCTAGATGGTGGGCTTGCAGGTGGACCATTTCAAGGCTATGGTTATTTTGACTTGATAAATCTTCAACAATCAACCGGAATAAATTTCCTCGATCAAAATCAATCCTTGAAACTGTATCCAAATCCATTCAACAATCAAACTACTTTACGCCTAAATCAATCTGTCCGTAACGCATCTATAACAATCAGCAATTCATTCGGTCAGGTTGTTCGACGAATCGAAAATATAAACGGTCATACAATTGTTTTAGATAGAGACAATTTAAAACGAGGGTTATATGTTATGTGTTTGACAGAGAATAAGAAAATTATTGCACAAACCAAATTATTTGTCACCGACGAATAATCAACAATTATATTAAAAAAAATTATGAAAAACACATTTTTACTTCTAATGGTCATTGGGGTTTTTATTTCATGCAACAAAGACGATGACAACATCACAATAAACGAACAGAATTTTTTAATTTTTGGTCATTTCTATGGGTTTTGTGGCGGTGAGGAATGTATCGAAACATATAAATTGACTGACGTAAAATTATATGAGGATATCGTTGATGATTATTCTGGACAAAATTTAGATTTTGTGGAATTAGACAACGAGCAGTTTGAACTCGTAAATGATTTGCCTGACTTTTTCCCTACACAACTTCTGAATGAAAGTGATGCTGTTTTTGGTTGTCCAGATTGTGCTGATGGAGGTGGACTGTTTATTCAATATTCAGACAATGGAGTCCTGAAAAGTTGGAGAATTGATCAAGTTCAAGACAATGTCCCAAGCTATTTACACGATTTTATTGACAAAGTCAATGAGGATATTGCTCTTCTCAATAATTAAAAACGTCCGGCATTTGTGCTTTCAATAATTCATTCGAATACCTTTTGTAATATTTCTGATGTTCTAGCGTAGGGGTTAGTTCTGATTTCTTTCTCTTGCTCTGCAATTAAGACAAACAACCCATCAATGGCTTTGTTGGTGATGTAATCTTCTAAATCAGGGTTGATTTTTTGTGTAAGAGGAATAGAATTATATTTCGTGACCAATCGGTTCCATTTTTGTGCCACCTCAAATTGTTGCATCGACTTTATTACAATAGGTTTGAAGGATTCATACAAAAACGTATTTGTTTCATTTCTTAAATATTTTGTAGCGGCATTGTCTTCTCCTTTTAAAATCGAAAAGGCATCTGAGACATTCATGTTTTTAATTGCATCACTTAATATACTTAACGCTTCTTTAGAAGCTAGTTCAGCAGCACTATTCATATTTGTTTCAAAAGACTCTATTTGTTCCTCAAACCCCATTTTCATCAAGACTGTTTCTATTTTCTGGGCTTCTTGAGGAAAAGGTATTCGGATTATGGCATTGTCGTTAAACCCATTGATTGCAGAAGCTTTTTGCACTGCGTATTCAGCTCCATTACTCAATGCCTTTGTTAATCCTTCTTTAATATCATTTTCTGAAAGGCCAGACTGTACACTAATGAGCTTTTGCGAATTTTCTTTCACTTTTTGAAGCAAATTGATTTGTGCTGACGCAGTACATGATGCAGATATGCAGAGAATCACAAGTAATAATTTCATAGGAGTAAGGTAATCTAGTTTGTTAAGAAATATAGGGTGATTTAAAAATTTATGTTCCTGATGATAATTTTGAGAATTACTTAGAAGCAAATGGCATGGGTGATGGTATTACTTTTAAATAAAAAACCCACTGAGTATTCAGTGGGCTTTATTTGGTGGGCGATGAGGGGCTCGAACCCCCGACCCCCTCGGTGTAAACGAGGTGCTCTGAACCAACTGAGCTAATCGCCCTAAAAGGAGGGTGCAAATATAGTAACTACTTCTCATCTTTGTGCAATGTTTAAAAAAGAAAAAAGAAAAAGTTGGAGGTCTGTTCAATCCCCATTCATTTTCAATCTTGCAAGGCACTTAGAAGCAGGAAGTAGGTATGTCGACGAAAGGGTTGTTGCTGATGAAGTGGAGTCGAATAAGATATTTAAAAACATTGAAAATTTACGCGCTGACTTAAAGAGAAGTACAGACACAATAGCTGTGGAAGACCATGGTGCTGGAAGCAGGGTGTTTAAGGGTAGTTCACGTAAAGTAAGAAAGATAGCCAAGCATGTTCTGCAAGGTGAAAGGGTGGCTAAGTCGCTCTGGAAGGTGCTTAAATTTTGGGGAATGGATCTTGAAGAAAAAGATAAGCGTCAGTTGTCAGTTCTTGAAATGGGTACATCTCTGGGTGTTACAACGGCTTATTTAAGTTCAGCTGGTTGTGATGTGGAAACTTGGGAAGGTTGCCAGAATACAGCTGATTTTGCAAGAAATAATTGGATAAAATTAGGGTTGGAAGAGAAGATAGTTAGCAAAGTGGGTAAGTTTGAAGGGTTGTTAAAATCAACTAAAGGTGGTTGGGATATGGTGTTCTTAGATGGTCATCATGATGGGGAAGCTACTTTAAGGTATGTTGAGGAATTGAAATCGAAGTTAGGGAAAGGGGGGTGTGTGCTGGTGGATGATGTAGTTTGGTCTAAAGGGATGAAGATGGCATGGAGGCAATTGTTAGATGACCCATACTGGAATGTTACTGTTAGGTGGAGGGGTAAGGGGTGGTTATTTCACATCGGTGGTGCGGTGGAACAGCATATTGCATTATCTTGCGTATTCAAATTTTAGAGATTGATTAAAATGAAATTATTTAATATCGTATTAGCGGGAGCGGCTTTTTTGTTTGCAATTCAGGCAAATGCCCAAATGACTACTAACTCAAAATCAAGCACAAAAGAGAATCCTAAAAATATGCAGGTAGATGCTGGAGCGTCTAAGCTTTATGGTGAGGTTACGTTATCTGAGATAAATGGTAGAACTTCTGTGAAGGTGTCTTTTGACCCGATAATGGATAGAATGGGATCTGAGAAAGGTGCTATTGCTGTAATTCATCATGCTAAAGATCATAAGTTTTCTTCTTTGGGGGAGGCTTTGAATGTTCTTTCTTCTCATGGGTGGAATGTAGAGATGGGGTGGACTTCTCTTGGGAGAGGGGGAGAGGTGCAGCATTTTTTAATCAGCCATGAAGTCAAAAAGCTTTCTCCTGTTTCTCCTTGGTTAGATAAAGGATCGCGTGGGGCATCTTCGAAAGACAATTCGCAAGGAGGACGTAATTAAACGACCTGTCATTAAACGACCTACAAATAAAAGTAATTCTACGAAAAGGGCTCGCCGTGCGCGTGTCCTTTTTCTTGTTTTAGCGAGCTATGTTTTCTTACAATTAGCGTGGTGGGCTGACCTGATAATAAGTTCAGCTTCGAGGCTTTACGAAGCGAATTTAGAAACGAAGCCACTTGCGCAAGCTGCCCTCGAGTGGGAGCGTACAGTTTTTATGGTGGCATGGGAGGGGAGTGTGTTCGCCGTTTTATTTGTGTTCGGACTTGTTTGGTTGTGGAAAGTAATAAGTGCAGATAACAACAAGTTAGCTCGGGAGAGGAACTTTATTTTAGCAGTTACTCACGAATTGAAAACGCCCATTGCGGCAATAAGGTTGGCAATTGATACAGTTGATAGGTTAGACCTAGATAAGAAGGAGGAGAAGGAATTGTTAGACGAGGCTAGATCAGGCACTCTAAGGCTTGAGAGAAGGGTAGAGGATATTCTTCAAGCGACAAGACTTAATTTACCTGATGCGCTTTTAACTCTCCCATTTAGTATTTGTGACTCAACTGAGAATGCGGTAAATAAATTCACCCGTTTATATCCAAGCTCTCAGATTGTCTTTTCAAAAAAGGGTGACGATAAAATAATAGATGGCGACCATGAGATGTGGATGCTTTGTATCACAAATCTTCTTGAAAATGCTTATAAATACGGTGGAGATAGTAAGCAAGTAGAGGTCGTGTTTGAAAGTTCTTTGCGAAAAAACACTTTATATATTATCGACCACGGCCCAGGCATAGAAGAATCTGATCGCGAAAATATTTTCGAAGCCTTTTATAGGTTGAGAAGGGATAAAGATATTGATGGGACTGGATTGGGGCTGCATTTGGTAAATAAAATTGTACAAATGCACGGAGCAACTATTTCTGTCAATCCCACTGATGGAGGAGGTGCTACCTTTACGATTACACTGCCTGGTAGTTTTTAAATTTATACAATGATTAAGAAGAAGGTTGCACTTGTAATATTAGATGGTTGGGGATACGGGGCTAGCGATGCTTCAGATGCAATTTTCAATGCGAACACCCCTTGCATGGATGGTTTGCATGACACTTGTCCGCATGGTAAGTTGCGCACTGACGGTGAGTTTGTCGGTCTTCCTTCAGGCCAAATGGGCAATTCAGAAGTCGGCCACATGAACATAGGTGCTGGAAGAGTCGTCTTCCAAGATCTTCTCAGAATTAACAAAGCAATAAAGAGCGGGACGTTTAAATCAGAGCCCATTCTACAAGAAGCATTGGAAGTAGCGAAACAACCTGGAAGGCGTCTTCACATTGTGGGGTTGGTTTCTAGGGGAGGAGTTCATTCGCAACAAGAACATCTTCACGAGATCGTAGATGCGGTGAATAGTGCTGGTGTCCCTGATGCTGTCATTCATGCGTTTACAGATGGACGCGATACATCACCGAAGTTTGGTTTAGGTTATCTAAAAGATCTTGAGAGTCACTTAAGCCAAACCAACTCCCAGATTCAAATTGCATCAGTTCATGGAAGATATTATGCTATGGATAGGGACAATCGATGGGAGAGGATATCTCATTCTTATCATGCTCTGTGTTCCAATGGTGGAGATGAATTTGAAAGTGTAGAATCAGGAATTAGATCATCCTATGATGACAATACAAGTGATGAGTTTATTGTTCCCTTTAGGATTCAAGGTGTAGCTGGGCAAATACGTCCCAATGATGTAGTGGTTTGTTTTAACTTCAGAACCGACCGTTGTCGTCAAATTACTACCGCCCTTACCCAACAAGAATTTCCCGAACTCGGAATGTCAACCCTACCTCTTCACTTCGTTACGATGACGAACTACGATGAGAAGTTTCAGGGGGTAAACGCTATATACGACAGGCCTAATCTTAAAAAAACGTTAGGTGAGGTTATTTCATCAGCGGGTCTATCACAACTCCGTATCGCTGAAACAGAGAAGTATCCTCATGTCACCTTCTTTTTTAATGGCGGCCGAGAAGATCCTTTCTCAGGAGAGAATCGTCTGATGGCGAGCAGTCCTAAAGTCGCTACATACGATCTCCAACCAGAAATGTCAGCTCATACACTCGTTAAATTAGTGAGTGGCGAAATGAACTCTGACAGTGCTGATTTTATCTGTCTCAACTTTGCAAATCCAGATATGGTAGGTCACACGGGCATATACGATGCAATACTAAAAGCCGTTGAAACTACTGATGAGTGCCTCTCTGAAGTGATTAATGTCGGGAAGAAAAATGATTATCAGTTCGTCATCATTGCCGACCACGGGAATGCTGACAAGGTGCTCAATCAAGACGGCTCTCCACATACATCACACACATTAAATCCAGTTCCGGTGATCGTGATTTCAGGCGATGTAAAATTTCTGAAAGATGGTAAGCTAGCAGACGTTGCCCCAACGATTCTAGACCTACTTGATATTGAGCAGCCTATAGAAATGACTGGGAAATCTCTTATCGGATAAGCACTACGTTTCCAGAGAAGGTAACGACACCTTCGACCCCTGGAATTGCTGATGGCGGGTCAGTTGTAACATCACCTTTGTATTCTAATGCTTCTTCCCCCACATAGTTTACAGAAAGCGTAAAGTAATAAGCTCCACCTGGCAGGTCTCCATTTTTGTTGTTTATCCCGCGCCACCCCCCTTGGAAGTTGGAGTTGTAGTAAACCTGTGTTCCCCATCTATCATAAACAGCAAGCTTACTTCCGGGATATCCTTGAAGTCCTAAAACCTCAAAGGTGTCATTTTTACCATCACTCGTTCCAGGAGTGAAAACGTTGTAGAATTCCAGTTCACAAACCTCAACTGAAAGTGTACTGTAGGTAATGTTTCCACAGCCGTCTACAAGTTGGACATCAATAGATCCTACACCACCAGATCCGGTATTGTAGAGCCCGTCATAAAGACCAGTTATGGCATCGATATTTTCGAGAAATGATACCATGACGGTGTCCATAGAGGCTCCGACTATGCTGACCCAAACCATATTGCCATCAGGATCTTCAATCTCAGTCAGGATTTCACTAAATATAGAATAACCATCACCATCAACAGTTCCTCCAGTAGCAGGAACGGTTGAGGTTTGGCCTAAGCAAATGGTTTCATCTTCACCTATGAAATCATCCAGAATATCCCATGAAATAGTAGCCTCAGTGACAGACTCACAAATGTCTGTAACGACTACTGTGGCTGACCCTGGATTGAAACCTGTGTTGTAACTGAATTCATTGAGGGTGTCATTTTCAGTAGTGTTCCACTGGTATTCAAAAGGGCCGAATCCGCTCAAAGTATTTACAAGTAGTTCAACATTTCCAGCTGCGTCGAGACAGCCTACGGGAGCTGTGAAAAGGGTGATAGGATCAGGGTCCATAATTACAATAGTCGCACTCGAAAGTATGGTATCTCCACAGTCGTTGATGTATTCGTACTCAACAGTTACCCACTCTGGGTCTTCGTTTACATTGTCGTTAATAACGCCAAGTGATACTTCTGCAACGCTTTGACCGGGTTCCATAATGACGATTGAGAATACTGAACTAAAATCTCCTCCCATTGTAGCCGTACCGTAAACATTTAAGTAAATGGTATCTGTTTCAGAATCATCAGGTCTTATTACTGTAAAGACAGCATCATTACACCCTTCCACAACGGTTGTGTCACCTAAGAATATTTCTGCTCCTTCCAATGAGGCATCAGCAACAATATCTATAGCATTTGATGAGAAACTACCCTCTTCTAGTACTACGAAAGATACATATGTATCATCAGTTCCATCAGCTATTGCAAGTTTAATGTGATAAGTTGCACCACATTGTACTTGAGCTGACGCAGTGAATGTTTCAGTATATCCGTTTATACAAATATCTTCATTCAACTGATTGTCAACATAGTACTCTGAATTAATAGATGTATTTACTGAGCTTATTGTTACTGGAAGTAAAGGGTCGCTATCTGGAACTTGAGCAATATTAACAGCTCCATCAGGGAACCCTGCAGGCGATGCAAAAGGGCCTGATATACCTGGTCCTGATATGAAAAACGCAAAAATATCGTTGAATTCAGTGTTGACGAAAGTCAGGTACTCATCTGAACCAAATACGTAATTGAATGAAATACTATCGCCACCTGCTTCAAAATCAAATTCTAAAATACAGAGGTCGTTTACGGATTCAACTATGAAATCTTGATCTATTAAAGGCGGCACTGAATTTGCTACTAGTAAAAGGTCCGCATCAGTTGCATCATAGGCTAAACAATCCGTGCAAAAATTATCAAAAACTGGTTCACAATCCCCTCCTGAGTTGACTAAGTACATTGCGTGATCAGTACTTAAAACCAATCCGGACGTTACAGAAAACAACCCTTCTCCGCCGGTCAAGTATCCAAGTTGTTCCTCAGAACCAGTGTAGGTTATGTTTGTCGCTGTGACACCGTTTCCGATGAGAACTTCACTAACGTATTGTTCGACTGTGTATGGTTGTTCTACAAGTAGTTGTGAGGACGCGTTTGATGTGATAAATATCAAACATAAAAACAATAATTGTACAACAGTTTTCATATGTGCAGTTTTCAATTACTCAAACATACAAAATTATAGGTAACCATAAGTTAAAGCACTTAGATTTGCTTATATGACATCATCAATAATTCAGGCAACAAACCTTACTAAGCATTATACAGTTGGTAACACTAAAGTTCGTGCTTTAGATGGATTAGATATTTCAATTGAGAAAGGTTCCTACATCGCTTTGATGGGCCCTTCAGGGTCTGGTAAATCTACT
>JAQCFW010000012.1 GCA_027619225.1 Bacteroidota bacterium | reverse complement strand
AGAAAATCTCAACAATTATGTCTATATTAGGCGTAAGCAATTTGTCCACTAGTTATGAAGACGTACATATAGCAGAATTGATTAAATATATGCTTGAAAAGAATGAACTAGGTTATAATGTTTATAATTATGCGGATAAACCAGATTATTCAATGAAACAACTCACTGAACTTATTGAAAAAAAAATGAAGATAAAATTATCAAAACAAAAATTACCTTACTGGTTAGGTATGCTAGGCGGATACATTTTTGATTTAATTTCATTTTTGACAAAAAAGAAACTTTCAATCTCATCTGTACGTGTAAAGAAATTCTGTGCAACCACTCAATTTGACACATCTAAAGTTCATGATTCCTTTAAATCTCCTTACACTCTAGAGGAAGGACTAAATAGAACTTTAGAGCATGAATTTATTAACAAAAAAAATGATGATGTTTTATTTTATACAGAATAAATTGATGTCTCCTCAAAATATCATACAATTAGCGAAGATTAAAATAGATCTAAATTTACAGGCAGTGATACGAACAAAATTTTCAACTAAGTTTAAAACCAACTTAGTTTTGGAAGCCTACAACACTTCCTGTAAGTCTGACATCTAATTCTGAGGCAAGGCGAGTCATCTAATTGAGCGTTTCTCGAGACCCCCATGAATCGATCTTGGAAAGGTTCATCGTGAAACCAGTTGTAAAAACTTCGGGAAGTACTCCTAAGTCTGTTTCGGGAAATTTTTTAACACCTTTCCTCATCTGCTTTTCGAAATGCAATCTATTCGCTTCACGGTTTTCCCAAGCAATAGTAGATTGAATCCCAAGAATGTACAAATGTGGCTTTTCAGATTGTGAAGTCACCTCAGATTTTTCCGAGACATGGGACACCTCAACTTCATTCCCACGACTCATCTCGTAATCGCTAGCTTAGTCGTTCCAGACGTTTTCCCATCTCGATCGACGGCAAAAATTAGGTACACTCCATACGGCGCCAGCAAGCCTGAATCAATTCTCCCATCCCAAACAGCACGACCTCCTAACGACTCCACTTTCGCCACCAAACGACCTGATCCGTCCGTCACGTGGACTGTAGTTTCGAAATCTAATCCATCAACTGTGATCACTCCTTCATAACCTGCCTCAACGGGGTTAGGGAAAACGAAGATGTCGGACATCTCGGAGTCCCAATTGGTCGCTTCGCCTAGGTAGGAGATGGTTCCACGCGAGGTGGCGATGAAGACTTCGCCGTTCGATTGGTTGATGGCGATGTCGAGGATGTTGTTCGAGGGGAGGGGGCTGTTGTCAGTGGAGAATTGATGTTCGATGGTGAGGCCGTCATCACTGAGTACGTACACGCCAGAACCGGAAGTGCCCAACCATTTGCGATCTCCTCCATCGATTATGGTGGCGGTAACGGCTTCTGTAGCGAGCAGGTATTGGTAGTTTCCGTCTTGTTTTATCAGGATTTGTGATGCCGTGGTTTCGCTCTCGTTTTCAAAGAGGGAGGCGGATCGATAAAAAATTGCGGGACCTGAACCCGTGCCGACCCAAATTTCTCCATCGAGATCTTCTTCTAAAGAGTACACCCAATTGGAGGGTAGATTGCCCTCCTCGAGGTCGGTGGAGAGGAAGCGCCAATCGTCGTCGGTAGTTATTTCAGGAGTGCCGTTGGGGTCGAAAACAAGAAGACCACCTCCACGGGGGAGGATGACCCAAACATAACCGTCTCGGGTGACCATCACGTCAGCGACATTGTCTGTTGGTCCTATTGCACCGCCGAGATCCATAGGGATGAAGGTGCCGTTCGCAAGTCGAACTTGAAGAGGGGTATCGCTAAAGGAGTTAGAAAACCAGAGGTTGCCATTGTTGTCGAAATCCACTCCAGAAACGCCTGTCCTCAAGCTTCCCCCGAAATTGCCTTCAGAAATAGTACTGTTAGAGGAGTTGTAAAGCCCCACCATTTCGCCATTTAACACTTCGATTAAACCTTCTTCATAAGATCCTAACATCACGTGATTGGGATTTGTGGGATCGATACTCACAGCGATGTAGTCTCGAATTCCGGGGATATCGTTTTCTCCCTCTCCGTCTTCCACACTTATCCAATTCCCATCCACGAGTCCGTGTATGCCTGCGGAGTTGTAATTCCCATCCCAAGCCGCATCTACTCCTCCTGTGGCAAACCAAAGGCTAGAATTCCAACAATCAATCTTACGCACATCAGCTGTTGGAGGTCCTTTGGGAGCGAAGATGCCGTTTTCTAATGAGCCTTCAGCGAGGTCATAGACATGTCGGAGTAGGCCACCGATTCTACTGGCGATCCAAATGTCACCTGATTTATCATACGCCACATCCCGGATTTGCATCCAACTTCCCAAAGCGTTGTTGGGGGGAATGAGGTTTTCATTAGAATCAATTTGGACGATGCCACAACAACCACCTATTAATAATGTATCGTTGTGCACATCTAACCCCCACAAAGCATCTCCTTCGGGCGGCCAACCTTGAAACAATTCCCATCCCCACTGCTCCGTCCACTTCCAAAGCCTGCTAAGCGGACCCTCACCCAAATGCACAAGGGTACGGTCGCCGAAGAAAACCAGCTCAGAGACAAAAGAGTCCGCCGACTCAGGCAAGTCTTCCCATCGGGTCCAAGCTTCAGAGCTGGAAAGGAAGGGGTGAGAAATGGGAGCTTCGAATACACCGGCGTCAGTACAGACGATCCATTTTTCACCGTTCAAGTCAACATCTAAAACTTCTCGCAGGTCGCTAGAACCGGTAATGTACCAAGTGTCTTTCACCTCAAATTTATCGAGATCGATCACGACAACTCCGAAGGCGCATGCCAGATAAGCGAAGTCTTCGATGACAAAGATGCCCCGTATGCCTTTGTCTCCAATTAAGTTGCTGTTGAGGATGTCGGGCATATTGAACGTACCGGCAGAAGTAACCAGGTCTAAATTTCCGTTTGAATACCCGATTAAGAGTGTTTCACTGGGTTCGTATAAACCTATGGCGGTAGGGTTTGATTGGGAAAGTCCCTGAACTTGGCTGTAGCGCGTCACGAAATTGGTCGTAGAGTGCACCTGAAAAACAGCAAATTCTGTGCGCCCATAGGCGACAACATCACCCTGAAGATCGCTTCCTGTAATTACTTCAAGTACTTCTGAATAAGGGAAGTAGTCCTTCCAAGTGCTTACCGGTCTATTCTCTTGGGCTGCGAATCTCCCTAAAAACACTGAGCATAAAATAAAAGATACAACAAGCTTAAAATTCATGAAATAAAGATATGGCAATAAATCCAACGTATTTATAGAAAGATTTCGTACTTTTGCGGCGGATTTAAAGTGAGAGGAGAGAAAGTTGAGGGGCAGCAGCCCCATTTTTTTGCTCTAAACTTTTACCCACATAATAAAGAACAATCGCCGTGATAAACGCAAAGAAAATACAACTTTTAGCTGAGGAGTTCCTTGAGGGGACTTCAGCCTTTCTTGTAGATGTAAAAGTTGCTAGCGGTAATGTGATTAGAATTTCTCTTGAGAATGACGACCGCACCTCAATTACGGATTGTGTGGCACTAAGCCGTCATATAGAAGGATCTTTCGACCGTGAGGAAGAAGACTTCTCTTTGGATGTCGGCTCGCCTGGATTAGACCAACCTCTAAAAGTATTGCGCCAATACCTTAAGATTGTCGGGAAACAAATTGCGGTCAACCCCATCGAAGGGAAGAAGTTGGAAGGGGAGCTAGTGAGTGTGGAAGAGGACGAAGGAGAATTTGTGGGTTTGGTTTTAAAGACACGAGAAAAAAAGCGTATTGAAGGCCGCAAGGCTACTGAGTGGGTGGATGAGGAGCACCAGTTTCAAGCTGGAGAGTTAGAATGGACTAAAGTAATAATTTCTTTTAAATAAGGTGCTATGCAACTGAACTTGATAGATTCGTTTCGCGAATTCAAAGAATTCAAAAACTTCGATAAGGAGACCATGATGGCCATCCTCGAAGACGTATTCAGAAATATGATTATTAAGAAGTACGGCTCAGATGAGAACTTCGACTTGATCATCAACCCAGAGAAGGGAGACCTCGAGATTTGGCGCAACCGTGAAATTGTTAAGAATGGAGCTGTTGAAGATGAGAACGAACAGATTGCTCTGAGCGATGCCTTAAAAATTGAGGATGACTTTGAAGTGGGTGAGGATGTTTCTGAGGAAATTAAGTTGGAGTCTTTCGGACGTCGCTCGGTTTTATCTCTCCGTCAGAACCTTGTCGGTAGAATTATGGAGATTGAAAAGGACGCGATTTACCAGAAGTATAAGGTGCGCATAGGAGAGGTGATTAATGCAGAGGTATACCAAATCTGGAAGCGTGAAATCCTCCTCGTAGACGATGATGACAACGAAGTGGTGATGCCACGTGAACACCAAATTCCTGGAGATTTCTTCAAGAAGGGTGATTCAGTTCGTGCCGTTGTAGCAGCGGTTGAGTTAAGAAACAACACCCCTAGAATTATTCTATCTCGAACGGCTCCTGAATTCTTAGAACGTCTCTTCGAACAAGAAGTGCCTGAAATTTACGATGGACTTATTACGATTAAGAAGATTGTGAGATCACCTGGTGAGCGCGCTAAAGTAGCTGTTGAGTCTTATGACGATAGAGTGGATCCCGTGGGAGCTTGTGTAGGAATGAAAGGATCTCGAATTCACAGTATTGTTCGTGAACTTCGCAACGAGAACATCGACGTGATTAACTGGACTGAGAACGAAGAGCTCCTCATGGCCCGTTCACTTTCTCCAGCTAAAGTTTCTTCTATTACACTTAAAGGTGCATCTGGACGTGCAGAAGTTTATCTGAAGCCTGACCAAGTTTCCCTTGCCATAGGTAAAGGTGGAAACAACATTAAATTAGCCGGTTTATTAACAGGTTACGAAATTGATGTGTTCCGTGAGGAGGATGAGTCTGAGGAAGATGTAGAGTTGATGGAGTTCAGCGATGAAATCGATGAGTGGATTCTTCAAGAGTTCATTAAAATAGGTTGTGACACAGCACGTTCCGTGCTAGATTTAGATGAAGAAGGTCTGATTTCAAGAACTGATTTGGAAGCAGAGACTGTAAAAGAAGTGATAAGGATCTTAAAGAAGGAACTCTCATAATTGTCCTCTAATTGTCAATTAAACCTCTCAGTTGTTAGCGGTTTAATACTTGAGACACTCCCCTATAATTTATCCTCACTTACCTTCCCCAACGATAACAAAGCCCATGGCCGACGTAAATAAACCAGTTCGATTAAGTAAAGCAGCCCGCGAATTCAATTTGGGGATAGGCACCATTGTGGATTTCCTTGAATCTAAAGGAATCTCAGTTGATGCAAAACCCAACACGAAGCTCGACCCGGATGTTTACGCCATGGTGCGCGGAAATTTTCAAGGAGACAAGGACGATAAAGAAGCCGCTCAACGCTCTTCTGTGATTAAGGTTGAACGTGAAAGCATCAATCTTTCAAGCGCCCGTAAACCTACTCTAAACGTCCCTGAGCCTGAGCCGGAGGCCATTGACCTTAGTATCTTCAGAAAGAGTGATGCTCAGCCTGAAGTGAGGAGATCAAATGGGGAGGCGGAAAAAGAGTCTTCTGTCAAGGCCGCAGCAGAAAAAGCCGTATCTGAAAAGGCCGCAGCAGAAAAGGCCGCAGCAGAAAAAGAAGCGCAAGAAGCGCAAGAAAAATCAGCTGCCGATGCTGAAGTTGCAGCAAAGAAAGCAGAAGCAGAAGCAGAAGCCGCGATTGCCGTTGCTGAAAAGGCTGCAGCCGCCGCCGCCGATGCTGAAGTTGCAGCGAAGAAAGCAGAAGCAAAAGCTTCTGTATCAAATGGAATTAAAATAATAGGTAAGGTTGATTTTGCTGCTCAAGCAAAAGAAGCGGAAGAGAAGAAAGCCGCCGCCGCAGTTGCACGTGCAAAGGCGAAAGCTGCAGCAGATAAAATCGTCATAAAATCAGCCATCCCAACTTTTGTAGCTCCTCTTACAGATGAAGATAAATCAGCTGACACATCGGATGATTTAGTTATAAAAACAAAAGTACAGAAGCTGACTGGCCCTAAAGTTGTTGGAAAAATTGTGCTCCCTGTAGAGAAGAAGAAGTCGAAAGACGATGGGAAGCGAAAACGTGTTCGGGTTAAAAAGGTAGACGTTAAAAAACAAGCTAACGCGCCTGGAGCATCTCGTGGTGTTACTAGACCAGCTAGAGCACCTGGTGTACGTGGTCCGGCAAAAGGACCACATACAAGAGGAGCTACAGGAGCAGCTAAAAAAGAGGTTACTCAAGACGATATTAAGAAGGAGATTAGAGATACACTTGCCCGTCTGTCAGGCGGTAAGAAATCGAAGTCTTCTAAGATGCGTCGCGCCAAGCGTCAAGATATTCGAGACCGTTCAGATGATGACATCGTTCGCCAACAGCTTGAGGACACCATTCTTAAACTTACTGAATTCGTTACTGTAGCTGAATTGGCTACGATGATGGACAAGTCTGTGAATGATGTTATTTCTGCTTGCATGACGCTTGGGATCATGGTTTCAATTAACCAAAGACTCGATTCTGATACAATCACTATGATTGCTGAAGATTTCGGATTTGAAGTTGAATTTGTAAGCTCAGACTTAGAGGATGCAATAGAAGTTGAGGAGGACAATGTAGATGAAATGGTTTCTCGACCACCGATTATTACTGTAATGGGTCACGTTGATCACGGTAAGACATCTCTTCTCGACTATATTCGAAAAGCAAATGTTATTGCTGGTGAGGCCGGAGGGATTACTCAGCACATTGGCGCTTATTCCGTAGTAGTTGATAGTGGCGAACAAATCACGTTCTTAGACACACCTGGTCACGAGGCGTTTACAGCTATGCGTGCCCGTGGTGCTCAAGTTACAGACCTTGCAATTATTGTAATTGCATCTGACGATGCGGTTATGCCCCAAACAAAAGAAGCGATCCACCATGCTCAAGCAGCTGAAATCCCAATGATTTTTGCTCTTAACAAGATGGATAGAGAGGAGTCGAATCCAGATAAGATTAAAAAAGAACTTAGCGAGATGAATATTCTTGTTGAGGAATGGGGAGGAAAATACCAATGCCAAGAAATTTCTGCCAAACAAGGAACGAACATAGAAGAATTGTTAGAAAAAGTTCTTCTAGAAGCAGAAATGCTAGATCTTAAGGCCAATCCTAACAAGCGTGCCATTGGAACTGTTGTTGAATCAACACTTGATAAGGGTCGTGGTTATGTGACGAACCTTCTCGTAGAGTCAGGGACATTGAGGGTGGGTGATCCAATTCTAGCTGGGCAATTCTCAGGAAAAATTAGAGCCATGTTCGATGAGCGCGGAAACCGTGTGGACGAAGCGGGTCCTTCTTCTCCTATTTCTGTACTTGGATTCGATGGCGCACCTAGTGCCGGAGACAATTTCAACGTATTTGAGCAGAGTCTAGAAGCTCGAACTATAGCAACAAAGCGCCAACAGCTCCAGCGTGAGCAAGGAGTCCGTACTCAGAAATCAGTCACTCTGGAGGAGCTTGGCCGTCGTATTGCTGTGGGTGAATTCAAGGAGCTTAACCTTATCGTAAAGGGTGACGTGGATGGATCCATCGAAGCTTTGAGCGACTCGTTAGAAAAGCTTTCTACTGAGAAAGTTCAGGTGAAAATTATCCATAAGGCGGTTGGCCAAATAACAGAATCAGATATCCTTCTAGCATCTGCTTCTTCAGCTTACATTATCGGATTCCAAGTTCGCCCATCGGCAACAGCGCGTAAGTTAGCTGAGGAAGAAGAGGTTCAGATTAAACTCTACTCTGTCATCTATAAAGCCATTGAAGAAATGCGTGATGCAATGGAGGGGTTATTATCCGCTAAGATTGAAGAGAATATTGTGGGTAGTGCTGAAATTCGAGAGACATTCAAGATTTCTAAATTCGGAACGATTGCTGGATGTATCGTCAATGAAGGTAAAATACTTCGCTCTAGCAGGGTGAGGGTTCTTCGTGAAGGGGTTGTCGTTTATACAGGACTCCTTGGATCTCTAAAGCGATTCAAAGACGACGCGAAAGAAGTAGCGAAAGGATATGAATGTGGTTTAAACATTGATAAATTCAACGATATCAAGGTTGGAGATGTAGTTGAAGCTTACGAAGAAGTCGAAGTCAAGCAGACCCTAGAGAGCTAAAGCTTAGGTAACTCTATGTCTGTGGGTATGATTAAGGCACTTGGGTAAAGTTTTTTCAATCTTGGCAGTGCCGACTCGGCCTCCCATCTATTTCTAAAGTCACCTACGACTACACTGTAGTTAGGGGCAATAGATTCTAAGTAAACACTTGTTCCCACCAATCGGTTTCTGCATTTCGCTCTCACAGCTCTGGCGGTTTTTAAATCCCCGAAATAGATTTGGACTCGATACCCTTTTAAAGTATGCGTCTCAGAGAAAGCTTTTTCATCAAGCTCTTTGAGCGCAGAATCCATGTGAATGACCACGCTTCCATAGCCATCCTTCACTGGAAGGGCGGGCAATGTTTTTAGCAAAACGGACGAATCACACTCAATTTCAAATTCAGAAGTGTCATTGAGAATAGAATCCCCATTGTTGATGTTCACTGATTGAATTTGTATTGTGTCACAATCAGCGCTGAAAATGCTCTTCCACCACGAGTTGTCACTTTGAGCTGAAATTGTGCTTGTGTATAGACAGCAGAAGCAAATGATTGCAATTTGATTTATCCGAGGAAACATATTTAGTTGCTTGTTTTTTATCTTCAAGACAAAACTACCTATAACTAAGCATTTAAAGCGAACTAAATTCAGTATTATTGTTTGGAAAGGTTCTAAATTAGAGCGCGTTGTGACATTGCTGTGACATAGTGTACGATAAGCATAAAATTCATTGTAATTTCGCGCGTGAATTGAGTGTACTCGATTGATATGAAAAAACCGATGAATAATCGTATAAACCGACTTCAACATGTAGCACGCGCTATATGTACCATCCTAGTATTTCAAGTCTTTGGACTTGCAGCCCAAGGTATTTGGGAGGGTGGAGACCCCGCAAATGGTCAATCACTTTTTAACGCAAATTGTGCAGCATGTCATAAGATAACTGACGAGATACTCGTGGGTCCAGGTCTTGCAGGCATTCAAGATCGTTGGCCTTCTGGAGATGAGATGCTTGTCATGTGGATACAATCTCCACAAGAGGCAGCAGAAACGGGTGATAAATACATCAAAAGTATAGTCGAGCGTTACGTTGGAACTTATGGATGGATGACTGGGCAGGCGGTTTCAGAAGCTGATATTTCTGATATCCTTGCATACGTTACATCTCCCCCAATTGATGGTGGAGGCGATACCGCATCAAGTGACAACTGTCCGACAATTGATTACAATACCCCTGAAGAGTCAGATTCGAGTAACGCAATGTGGTTTCTTATTCTTCTGATTTTATTCACAGTTATTGCTTTGAGTGCTGCTGGAGTGAAGCGGTCACTTACAGATGTGATCGCAGAAAAATCTGGCGAGGACTTGTTGCCAGATACGGGATATCTTACCAGATTAGGCGGTTGGGCTTGGAACAACCTCGTAATGGTATCTCTAATTGGTATTTTCTTTGTCTTGTATGGTGTTGTAGTGGGTTATTCAGCCCTTATGGATATCGGTACATACTCAAATTACAGTCCTGAGCAACCAATCGCATTCAATCACAGCATTCACGTTTGTGAGAATGAGATTGATTGTAAGTATTGTCACAACAGCGCGTACGATTCTAAGCACGCCGGAATCCCAAGTGCGAATGTTTGTATGAATTGTCACAAAGCAATTAAGAAGGGAAAACGTACAGGAACAGAGGAGATTGAAAAAATCTACGCAGCAATCGGATTTGATGCTACAACGGGTACTTATTTAGATGGAGACGGCAACAATGGAAAAGCTCTCCCTCAAGATAGCTACAACGGTGAGCCTATTAAATGGAATAAAGTTCACAATCTTCCAGATCACGTTTTCTTCAGTCACCAGCAGCACGTAAATGTCGGAGGTCTTCAATGTCAAAACTGTCACGGAGATGTTTCTACTTACAGTGTAGGAAGGATTGCTCCAGTTGAAGAGATCAATACTTTAATTGATGCTTACCCCGGGATTATCCAGCTATCGAAACCTACCTTAACGATGGGATGGTGTATTGAGTGTCACAACAAGGCTGAGATTGATTTGGCCTCTAGTGGATACTATGAAGAGATGCATGACCGCCTTATGAATTCTGAAAGAGGAAATGAGGAGCTACGCCGATACTTAGAAGACGAAAAAATTACCGTAAGAGAACTTGGAGGCTGGGAATGCTCTAAGTGTCACTACTAACAACTGATTCTGACGCCACATGGCTAACAATAAAAAATACTGGTCCGGATTGGACGAATTAGACGGGACGGAAGCGTTCAAGGAAATCCAGGCCAAGGAGTTCCAAGAACAGATCCCTGTTGACCAATTTTTAGCAGACGAGCGTCACAGTAGCACAACTACAGGTCGCCGTGACTTTTTAAAGTTTATGGGGTTCTCTCTTACCGCAGCTACTCTTGCAGCTTGTGAAACTCCTGTAATCAAGTCTATTCCTTACACAAATAAACCAGCAGAAATAACTCCAGGTGTAGCCAATTACTATGCTTCGACTTATTACGATGGAATGGATTACTCAAATGTTCTCGTGAAGACTCGTGAGGGTCGACCGATTTTCATCAAGGGAAACTCTGCAACTGGAATTGGCGCTGGAAAGGTCAACTCTCGTGTAATAGGTTCTGTGATGAGCCTTTATGATAAAGCCAGATTAGATGGTCCCACTCAGAATGGAAATTCAACAACTTGGGAAGATTTAGATAAAGCGATGTCTGCGGCAGTTTCTGGCGCTGGTAGAACTGTTGTTCTTTCCAACACGATCGTAAGTCCTTCTACTGTAAAAGCGATCAAAGCTTTGGGGGCCGAGCACGTTCAATACGATGCGATTTCTTACTCAGCACTTCGCGTGGCTCAATCTGAAGCATTCGGTGTGAATGCTGTTCCTTCTTATGACTTTTCTAAAGCAGAGGTCATCGTCAGTATCGCTGCTGACTTCCTTAACTCTTGGTTATCATCAACTCTTTACGCACCGGATTACGCTTTGTTAAGAGGCCCCGAGCGCGGGAAACAGTCTAAGCATTTTCAGTTTGAGTCAGCCATGTCTATGACGGGAACCAACGCTGATGTTCGTACGATGATTAAACCCTCCGAAGAGGGTAAGGTTGCCGCTGGATTACTTGCCGCTCTTAAAGGAGCAACAGTTTCTAACCTAGATGCAGGCGTTGTTAAAAGTATCAATGCAGCCGCTAAGTCCTTAAATTCATCTAAAGGCAAGTCACTTGTAGTCGCAGGTTCTAATGACCTTGCAACTCAAACCATTGTTGCAGCGATCAATCAGCAACTTGGAAACTATGGTTCTACAATAGATCTAGAGCGTCCATCGATGGCTTACCGTGGAGATGATGCTTCAGTTTCTGATCTTGTGAAGGACATGAATTCCGGAAAGATTTCAACCCTGATCACTTACGGCTGTAATCCTTCATATGACCTGCCTAATGCAGCTGCATTTAACACTGGTCTAGCGAAAGTCAAGACTTCAGTTTGTATGAATGGAGTTGCTGATGAAACAGCAAAACGTTCAACATTCGTAGCTCCGGATCACCACTACTTAGAGAGCTGGAACGACCTTAGCTTAAGCTCAGGCCGCATCGATTTAGTCCAACCGACAATTGAGCCTATATTCAACACACGTGCAGCTCAGGAGTCATTCCTCAACTGGTCATCTTCTGAAAACAGCGATTGGTACACTTTCCTACGTCGTCAATACAACGCTTCGTACACATCTGACGCGATGTACTCAGATTCAGGTTGGAACAGCGCTATTCACGATGGTACAATGGTGGGCAATGACTTGCCGGAATCTCCAGAATACACATCTTCCATTGACACAACGCAAGCTGAGCGCAAAGTTGCATCCGTAAAAGGTGGTGCATTTGAGCTAGTTACGTATGTTAAGGCTACAGCCGGTTCAGGTAACCACGCTGCCAATCCAATACTTCAAGAGACACCGGATCCAGTATCTAAGGTGACATGGGATAACTACGTTACAATGTCGAAGTCTGACATGGATGCGATGGGTCTCAATACTTACATCGCTCAAGAGGACTTAGGTTCTGTAGTGAAAGTTACTGTTAACGGTAAGTCAGTTGAGCTTCCTGCCTTCATGCAGCCAGGCCAAAAGCCAGGTACCATCGGTATCGCTCTTGGATATGGACGTGGAGCCGGCGGAGAAAAAATCGGGCAGGCGGCATTCCAAACAGGCGAAAAAGGAGAACACATCACTCAGGCCTCAGGCCTCCCAATGCCTATCGGAGCGAACGCTTACCCACTAACTTCAACTTCTGACGGCAACACAATCTATGCACACTACGATGTAAGCATCGAAGCAACAGGTAGAGAGTATCCACTTGCCTGTACTCAGATTCACAACACCTATATGGGACGTGAGTCAGTTGTAAAAGAAACCTCTTTTGATTCATATTTATCTGAAGCAGGAAAGGCGAAGGGAGAAGCTTCTTGGAACAAAGCTCACAGACTTAACGTTCACGAGGACACGAATCATGATGGTGTCATAGATGCTCGTGATAAAAAGAATACGAACGCATTTGACCTTTGGCACAGTCATCCTGTAGAGGAAGTCGGCCACCGTTGGGGAATGACCATTGACCTGACAACTTGTACTGGTTGTAGTGCATGTGTAACAGCTTGTAACATAGAAAACAACGTTAGTGTTGTTGGAAAGGACGAAGTGTTAAGGCACCGCGATATGCACTGGATACGTATCGACCGTTACTACGCTTCTGATTTCTCTCTTGAAAAAGGAGAGGAGGAAGGTGTGGGTGTAATTGACAGCTACGGCCGCATGGAGGATCCTTCGGAGAACCCTCAAACAGTCCACATGCCTATGATGTGTCAACACTGTAACCACGCTCCTTGTGAGACGGTTTGCCCTGTTGCCGCTACGACTCATAGCAATGAGGGTTTAAACCAAATGACCTACAATCGTTGTATCGGTACGCGTTACTGCGCGAACAACTGTCCTTACAAGGTTCGTCGATTTAACTGGTTTAATTATAAAGGTTACAAGAAATTCGAACACGTTAATCCGGCTCATGATTCATTGGCTCGACTGGTTCTAAACCCGGATGTTACGGTTCGTGCTCGTGGAGTCATGGAAAAATGCTCGATGTGTGTTCAGCGTATTCAGTCTGGCAAGCTCTATGCAAAAAAAGCAGGAACTCCTATCCTTGATGGACAGGTTAAGACAGCGTGTGCAGAGTCTTGCCCGTCTAACGCTATTAAATTCGGAGACTTAAATGACAATGGTTCTGAAGTAAAAACTATTTCGGAAAACAATCGTGCTTATCATGCTCTTGAAGAAATCGGTGTTAAGCCCAACGTCTTCTACATGACTAAGGTAAGAAACTCTTGATCTAAAGACTATGCAAAGAGAATCAGCAATTCGCGAACCACTTATCCTAGGTCACAAAACGTACAAGGATATTACAGATGATGTTGTAGGGCCTATCATGGGACCTGCTCCGCTCGGATGGAAAATAATGATTACAATTTCGTCCATTATCGCCATTTACGGCATAGGGTCGATTTTATACCTCATCGGTACGGGTATCGGAGTATGGGGACTGAATAAAACCGTTGGTTGGGCTTGGGATATCACCAACTTCGTTTGGTGGGTAGGTATCGGGCACGCGGGAACACTTATCTCAGCAGTACTCCTTCTCTTCCGTCAAAAGTGGCGTATGGCGATTAACCGTTCCGCTGAGGCGATGACGATTTTTGCTGTTATTATGGCCGCAGTCTTCCCGGGAATTCACATGGGAAGAATTTGGTTGGCTTACTATGCTTTTCCTTTGCCAAACCAGTTCGGTTCAATCTGGGTGAACTTCAACAGCCCACTTCTTTGGGATGTATTCGCGATCTCAACCTATTTCTCAGTATCTCTTGTCTTCTGGTATGTAGGTCTCATACCAGACTTTGCAACAATTCGCGATAGAATGGTCAAGCCGTTGCCGAAGAAGATTTACGGTATATTAAGTTTCGGATGGAGTGGAAGAGCCAAACACTGGAATCGCTTCGAAGAGCTAAGTCTAGTTCTTGCGGGTATTGCCACACCACTTGTATTCTCAGTTCACTCGATTGTCTCGATGGACTTTGCGACATCTATTATCCCTGGATGGCATACGACAATATTCCCTCCATACTTCGTGTCTGGAGCGGTATTCTCCGGATTTGCGATGGTACAGACTCTCTTGCTTGTGATGCGTAAAGCATACAAATTAGAGGACTATATTCATATCAAGCACGTTGAGTATATGAACATTGTAATCATTGTTACTGGGTCTATTGTTGGAGTAGCTTATCTAACGGAGCTCTTCATTTCTTGGTACTCAGGAGTAGAGTATGAGAGCTATGCATTCATCAACCGTTTTTCAGGCCCATACAGTATTGCCTACTGGACAATGATGACTTGTAACGTGATTAGTCCACAGCTTTTCTGGTTCAAGAAAATTCGCAGATCATTTGTGGCAACCTTTATTCTTTCAATTGTTGTAAACATAGGGATGTGGTTCGAGCGTTATGTTATTATCGTAACATCTCTCCACAGAGATTATCTCCCATCTTCTTGGGGTGAGTTTATCCCAACTGCGACTGATGTCGGTATTTTCATTGGAACTCTCGGTATTTTCCTGACTCTCTTCTTAACATTTACAAGGTTCTTCCCTGTACTTGCTTTGAATGAGCTTAAGACGATTTTGAAGTCAAGCGGTGAATCTTACAAAAACGAACAAGTAAAATAATACCATCATGAAAAAGGTATTCCACGTCATGTACGACGACGACGAAAAGCTTTTAGTAGCGGCTCGTGAACTTGTAGGAAAGGGCATTCATGTCAATGAAGTCTATTCTCCATTTCCCATTCACGGTATTGACCCAGTAATAGGGATTAAGAGAACACGTCTAGCAATTACATCATTCATGTATGCTATGACAGGATTAACGATTGCTGTATCCTTTATGTGGTACACTATGATCTCAGATTGGCCTATGAATATTGGAGGAAAGCCTAGCTTCTCCCTTTTAGAGAACCTTCCTGCTTTCATCCCTATTTCGTTTGAATTCTCAGTTCTTTGTGCAGCCCACGGTATGGTCATCACTTACCTTCTTCGCAATGGGACACTTCCAGGAATGCCCGCTACGAATCCCGATCCCAGGACGACGGACAATATGTTCGTCATGGAGATTACAACAGATTCAAACAGTATGAATCCAGAGGAGCTAGAGACTGCCATTAAAAACACTGCGCTTTTCGAGCTCAGCATTAAAGAGATCAAGTAATCATGATACATAAGATTACACTTTACACCGCAACATTAATCCTAGCAGCAGCTATGATGACCTCTTGCACTACAGATCCCAACAGTCCTGGTGTCGAATACATGCCTGACATGTACCGATCTCCAGCAGTTGAGGCATATGTTGATTATGGCGAGGATCCATATTACGTAACGGAAGAAGTAGCTGCGGCGCAAAGACGCACCATGAGTGCGCGCAAGCCTGTTGCTGGTTCGATTGCATTCAAAGGTGATGACAAGGCGTTTGGCCTTCCACACGCTTATGCAAACACAACTGAAGGATACGAGTTGGCAGGAGCAGAGTTAAAGTCACCTTTAACAACAACAGCTTCTAATATTGAGGCTGGTGCTGCGAACTTTGAGCTTATGTGTACGCATTGTCACGGATTAGAAGGAAAAGGAGATGGAGCGATTTCAAGAAATGGTCACATCATGGGTATCCCGGATTTTTCGAGTAAGCTTAAAGAATTGCCCGAGGGCAAGATGTACCATACCTTAATGTACGGTAAAGGACTTATGGGTTCCCATGCTTCTCAGATTTCCCAAAAGGGGCTTTGGCAGATTATCCAATATGTTCAAGTTCTTCAGAAGGGAGGGCAAATGCCAACATTTGATGCAAATGGTGTGGCTTTAGTAACTGAAACAGAAAATAACGACTGATCATGGAATTCAAATTTGAAGGACGTGCTAAGCTGATTACTCAAGTCTTAATGGCTTTGGGTCTTGTAGCTCTTGTTGGAGGATATCTAACAGACCATTCCGATCACCACCAAAGATGGTGGGCGAATCTACTTGTAAATGGATTTTTCTATTTTTCACTATCGTTGGCAGCGCTTTTCTTTTATGCGCTACAATACATCACTGAGAGTGCCTGGTCCGTTGTGATTAAACGCTTCTTCGAGGCCATGTTAGGGTTTTTACCTTACGGTGCAGCGGTGATTGTAATTGTTCTACTGGCGGGGCAGTTTCACATACATCACTTGTATCATTGGATGGATACAACACTATACCATGAGTTTATGACTGTGGATGGTGGCGTATCTACCTATTTTGATAAGGAAGTTGCGGGTGCTGTCAAGAATCCCAATTACGATTCTATTATTGCTGCAAAAGGCGCTTATTTTTCCACTTGGTTCTTTTGGCTTAGAACGTTTATCTACTTATTTACCTTCCTAGTGTTTGCGAAGTTATTCCGCAAGTGGTCCCTTCAAGAAGATGAAATAGGAGGTGTTGAGTTACACTTTAAAGTCTTCCGTCGCAGTGCACTGTTTATGGTTTTCTTTGCTTATTTCTCCTCTACACTTTCTTGGGATTGGTTAATGTCAATTGACCCTCACTGGTTCAGTACACTTTATGGATGGTACCTGTTTTCTGGGATGTGGGTTGGAATGATCATCTTCACTCACGTAACGATACTTTGGCTTAAGTCAAAGGGGTATTTCGAGGAAATTACGGAGAGTCACATGCATGACTTGGGAAAGTGGATGTTTGCAATTTCAATGTTGTGGAGCTACCTGTTCTTTAGTCAGTTCATGCTCATCTGGTACTCTAATATACCTGAGGAGGTCACTTACTACGTAAGCAGAATCTTCACGGACTATAAGGTTCCGTTTGTAACGATGTTCCTCATCAACTTTGTAGTTCCTTTTCTAGTCCTTATTTCTAGAGATACCAAGCGCAATCCGGCTTTCTTATTGCCTGTTGCTTTTCTAATTTTCATAGGACACTTTACAGACGTCTATTTACTTGTTATCCCTGGTACAATGTTTAATCACAATGTATTTGGACTATTTGAAATAGGTTTGTTCCTAGGCTTCCTTGGGTTATTCATCAACAGAACGCTGACGACACTGTCTAAAGCCCCTTTGATTGCGAAAAATCACCCATTGCTTCAGGAGTCTAAAGACTTACATTACTAACCCTATAAAGAAAACTGACGTATGAAACTTCTCATTCTTTTAGTCATCGTTGTAGGCGTAATAGCCCTAGCACAACTGGCTAAAATATATCAACTCTCTGCACGTTTGCGAGGCCATCGTGAAGAGGAAATATCTGAAGCTGACACCCGTATGAATGGTGCCCTTTGGATTGTCTTTATGATTGTATTCTACGCAACGACCATCTGGCAATTCGTTCGCTACGGGGATTACTTGCCACCTGCAGCTTCTGCTCATGGTGAATCGGTTGATACTCTGATGAACTTCAACCTTGCGATCATCATTTTCGTATTTTTCGTTGTTAATACTCTGCTATTCATTTTTCCTTACAAGTACCGTTACAATAAAAACAGGAAGGCTCTCTTCTTACTTCACGATAGTAAGTTAGAGCTCATTTGGACAGTTGTTCCATCTATAGTGTTGGCGGTGATTATCATTTTTGGTTTGAAAACTTGGACGGAAATGACTGGCCCTGCATCTGACGACGCAATTAGAATTGAGATTTACTCTAAGCAATTTGATTGGACAGCTCGTTATTCGGGTGATGACGGTCAATTCGGTGCTACCGATTTTAATTTGATTACTCCTTCGAATCCTCTTGGAATCATTACTGAGGAAGGTGTGATGCTTGCAAATGTTAAACTCACTGAAAAAATTGACAATCTTCAGGCTATCCTTGATATTGAAAAAGTTCATCTTTTAACGGAAAAAGCTGAAATTGAAGCAACCCTTCATGGTGGAGATGCTCATGGGCATGACGGTGCTGATTCACACGAACCTTCCCCAGACCACACAGCACATTTAGAAAGCAGACTTCACGATATCGAGACAGTCCTTTCTTCTGGAGAAGCTCTTGTGATGACAGAGGCTGCTTATGAAGCTAAGGAAGATAAGATCTACCGTTTAGAACGTCATTTACAGCGTATTTTAGAGCTGCAGCCATATAAGTTTAGTGATGGGCTTGGTAGTTGGGAAGTAGGTAAAGATGACAGGATCGTAAAAGGCGAATTTCACTTGCCTATTGGTCGTGAAATCGAATTTATTTTCAGGTCACGTGATGTTATCCACTCTGCATTCATGCCTCACTTCAGAGCACAAATGAACACAGTACCTGGCCTTCCCACTAGGTTTAAGTTAACACCAACAATTACAACGGACAGTATGCGAACGATTCTCGACAATCCTGATTTTAACTACATCCTGCTCTGCAACAAAATTTGTGGATCTGCTCATTTTAATATGGCGATGGATATCGTTGTAGAATCACAGGAGAAATACGATGCGTGGCTTGCTGAGCAGAAAGTTTATACAGCTGAACAGAACTGATTATGGGAAATACGAATCACAAAGAAAGCTTCGTTTCGAAGTTCGTCTTCACTCAAGATCACAAGATGATCTCTAAGCAGTTTCTTATCACTGCTATATTTATGGGTATCGCAGGGGTAATGATGTCTGTCTTTTTCCGCCTTCAACTTGGATGGCCTGGAGAAAGCTTTGCAATCCTTGAGACATTTATGGGCAAGTGGGCTCCGAATGGAGTTTTAGATAGAAATGCTTATCTCGCTTTGACGACAATTCACGGAACCATTATGGTCTTCTTTGTTTTGACAGCGGGATTGTCTGGAACCTTTTCAAATCTACTCATTCCACTTCAGATAGGAGCTAGAGATATGGCATCGGGTTTCTTAAACATGCTTAGTTACTGGTTCTTTGCTGTATCTAGTGTTATGATGCTTTTCTCTCTCTTGGTTGAGGGTGGAGCGGCATCAGCTGGTTGGACGATATATCCACCTTTAAGTGTCTTACCTCAAGCTATACCGGGTTCAGGTATGGGAATGACTCTTTGGCTACTTTCGATGACTTTGTTTGTTGTGTCTTCACTACTTGGTTCTTTGAATTATATCGTAACGATCATCAACCTTAGAACAAAGGGGATGAGTATGACTCGTTTGCCGCTTACTATTTGGGCTTTCTTCATCACGGCCATTCTCGGTGTACTTTCATTCCCGGTTCTTGTATCGGCCATTGTACTTCTTATGATGGATAGAATGATGGGAACGGCATTTTACTTAAGCGACATTTTTATTGGAGGTGAGGCACTTGATGCAACTGGCGGGTCACCCATTTTATTCCAACACTTATTCTGGTTTCTAGGGCACCCAGAAGTTTATATCGTTCTTCTTCCGGCCCTTGGGATAAGCTCTGAGGTAATCGCGACGAATTCTCGCAAGCCTATTTTCGGTTACAAGGCCATGGTTGGGTCTTTGATGGCAATTGGATTCCTTTCGTTTATCGTTTGGGCTCACCACATGTTCATCACAGGAATGAATCCATTCTTGGGATCGGTATTCGTGTTTACAACTCTTCTGATTGCGATTCCTTCAGCGGTTAAAGCGTTTAACTACATTACGACTCTTTGGAAAGGTAACCTTCGGTTTACTCCTGCTATGCTATTCAGTATAGGTCTTGTAAGTACGTTCGTGACTGGTGGTCTAACAGGAATTATTCTTGCGGATTCAGCACTGGATGTAACTCTTCACGATACATATTTCGTTGTCGGTCACTTTCATATTGTGATGGGGCTGTCTGCGATATTCGGAATGTTTGCAGGCGTTTATCATTGGTTCTCTAAGATGTTTGGAACGATGATGAACACAAAGCTTGGGTTCGCTCACTTCTGGCTTACAATTACGTGTGGCTATGGCGTATTTTTCCCAATGCATTTCGTAGGACTTGCAGGAGCTCCTCGCAGATATTATAATTCTTCAAGTTTCGATTTTTTAAGTGAAACAGCAGATTTACAACCTATTATTTCTGTGTTTGCGATTATAGGATCTCTGTCACAATTGATTTTCTTATTCAACTTCTTCTACAGCATCTTCCGCGGACAGAAAGCTGTACAGAATCCTTGGAAATCGAATACGCTGGAGTGGACGACACCGGTTGAGCATATTCACGGAAACTGGCCTGGAGCATTGCCAGAGGTTCACCGTTGGGCTTATGATTATAGCAACCCTGCCCACGAAGAGGATTTCGTTCTTCAGTCGACACCACTGAAAGATGGTGAAATAGGTCATTAGACGATATATTAGATAAAATAGTAAGAACCCTTCGGAATTTTCCGAAGGGTTTTTGCTTTTAGATTACCTTGCACTTATGGAGCCTAATGAAGATTTTGATATGAGAGACAATTCTTCTCAGAATACAGATAGTGAATTTGAGCAAGCATTAAGACCGGCACATTTTGATGATTTTACGGGTCAGAGGGCTGCTATGGATAATTTACAGATTTTCGTTGCTGCTGCAAAACAGAGAGATGAAGCGCTAGACCATGTTCTACTTCACGGACCTCCTGGCCTCGGGAAGACGACTTTGGCTTATATCATCGCAAATGAGATGGGGGTGAATATCAGAACCACATCGGGTCCTGTATTGGATAAGCCGGGGGATCTTGCAGGTTTACTTACGAGCCTTGAAGAAAACGACATTCTGTTTATAGATGAGATTCACAGGCTTAGCTCTATTGTAGAAGAATATCTCTATAGCGCTATGGAAGACTATAGAATTGATCTAGTTATTGATACCGGGCCCAACGCTCGAACCGTTCAGATTGATCTTCATCCGTTTACTCTTATCGGAGCAACGACAAGGTCAGGACTTTTGACTTCACCCCTTAGAGCAAGGTTTGGAATAAATCTTAGACTTCAATATTATGATTCAAAGACGCTCACAGATATTGTAGAAAGATCGGCGGGGATACTACAGATTAAACATGAAGCTGCTGCCGCTTATGAGATTGCCTCAAGGAGTAGGGGAACGCCTAGGATTGCCAATGCGCTTCTGAGAAGGGTAAGAGATTTTGCACAAATTAAAGGTGATGGTACGATTACATCTTCTGTGACTGAATATGCGCTTGATGCGTTGCAGGTTGACAAGAGGGGGCTCGATGAGATGGACAACAGAATTTTATCTGCTCTTATCGACAAGTTCGCTGGAGGCCCAGTAGGGATGACGACACTTGCTACTGCTATTGGTGAGAATTCAGGGACGCTTGAGGAGGTGTACGAACCATTTTTGATCCAGGAAGGTTTGCTCATGAGAACTCCAAGAGGGAGACAAGCGACGAAGGCTGCTTTTGAACATCTGGGGCGGACACCAAGTGCCAGGTCTGGGAGTCTTTTTGAATAGATAGAGTAAGATAAATTACGATTGAAGTTTACCTGCAATGTATCCTGTGGTCCATGCCGCCTGGAAATTAAAGCCGCCTGTTATTCCATCTATATCTAGGACTTCGCCAGAGAAATAAAGATTTTTACAGATACGACTTTCCATGGATGTCATGCTGATATCTGATAGTTTTATACCGCCGCAGGTGACGAATTCTTCTTTAAAAGTCGTTTTTCCTTTGACCTCGTAAATATCGTTGAGCAAGATGTTGAGTAACTTGTTTCGATTCTTATTCGAAAGATCAAGCCAAACAGAATCAGGATTTATCTCAACTTTTTCCAGTAAAAATTTCCACATCCGATTAGGTAGCTCGAAGGGACATGCATTCATGATTTTTTTCCTCCGAATCTTAGGCAGCTCCCTGTCGATCATTTTGTTAGCAGCTTCGTCGCTTTTAACAGACAACCAATTTATTTGAATCTTAAAGTTGTAGTTGTTCTCTGCAAGCTTGCGAGCTCCCCACGCGGAGAGTTTTAAAACGGCTGGCCCACTCATTCCCCAGTGAGTTATCAATACGGGGCCGGAATGTGAGAGCTTGGTTCCTTGAATACGCACGGTTGCGTTTTCTACGACTAAGCCCATTAGAATCTTTACTTGGTCTCCTGGAATGTTAAAAGTGAAGAGCGAAGGAAGGGGAGGAGAAATTGAGTGCCCGAGTTGTTCTAGCCAGTAAAACCCACTCATTTTAGGACTCCCACCCGTTGCGATAATGACTTTGTCGAAATATTCAGATGTGCTCTCTAAGTGTAATATGTAACCTTCGTTTTCCGGGACTATTTTTCTAATTGGCGATTGTTTCGATATTTTTATGTTCTTCTGGGCAACTTCTTTTAGGAAGCAGTCAATGATCGTTTGAGAGTTGTCTGTAATGGGGAACATCCTCCCATCTTCCTCAGCTTTTAACTCGACTCCTCTTTTAGAAAACCACTCAACTGTGTCTTTTGTCTGGAATACAGAAAATGCTTTTTTAAGGTGTTTTTCTCCACGAGGATACGACTTGGATAATTTGCTGGGGCTGAAACACGCGTGGGTGACATTGCATCGACCCCCACCAGAAACTTTTACTTTTGAGAGAAGTTTGTTAGATTTCTCAAAGATCGTCACCTTGGAATTTGGGTGGTGTTCTTTCACAGAAAATGCAGAAAAGAAACCAGCTGCGCCTCCTCCTATTATTGCGACTCTCATTTTCGAAATAGGTTTACTTAAAGTTCAGTAGGCAAGAAAAAAGCCCTCATGCAATGAGGGCTTGGTTTGAAAATGTGGAGATAATTAGATCTCCATACACCTCTCCATAACGGCTGAGGCACCAATCTTTTAAATTTTGGATTTCTGATCTCTTGAGCCAACGAACACTTTTCTTCAATTCTTTTGCGAACAAAGCGCGGTCAAAGCTGACTTTAGAGAGTATCGATTTAGAAAATTCTAGCATTGCATTTGAATAGGTCTATTTGTTACCTTATCCCAACGAACAAGTTCCGATAATAGTGTTCAACGCATATGCCAAATGATTAAAAGTTATCACAAAATGCACTGACGCGAATCAGGGAGTGTGCTCTTGAGACCCAACTAAGATGTAATTCATTTGGTATACATCATCCGCATTGAGCTTTAACTCTCCTGCAAATGACAACCTTTCATCGGTTGCATATTCTCTGGGAGAGTGACCTTCGAATTGTAAATCGATCACGGTTTCTGGACCTGCTCCACCACAGAAAAAGCAATTGGCAAATGGATACCTACTTAGAACGTAGAAATCTTCATCAATATCAACGGGAATCACATACCCTGTGATGTAGAATTTTCCTCCCTCTAAATCTTTTACGAGAGGGCCAAATATGGGTTTCCAATAGTAAGCATCCAATTCATCTAGATACACGTCTTTAAATTCAACATCTGTTAGGTCTTTCCAAGTGAGCTCAGAATAACTGTCCAATTCTATCGAAGTTGATTCTAATGTTTTTGAAGTTGATGCGGCTTTTGCAATGTGGACAGTACGGATTTGGTCTTGAATAGCCGCACCTTCAGGGGAGGGATGACACATGCTACTCCAGTCGAGAGAAACAACAGCGAAAAGGGCCATTGCACCCACAATCCAACTTGAGCGGAGGATGGTGGTACTGGGGGTTTTAAGATTCATCATTCGTTTGAGAGAGTTTTTGAAATATCTAAACGCAGCGTTTTGAATGCGGGAAGAGCTGCTGCGATTAGCCCTACAAAGGTAGCTCCTAATGCGAGATAAATTTCTGATGTAAGAAGGCCTAGGTTGCCCAGATCGTATTGAAATTTATCTTCAACGGCTGAGGCAAGAATAAATAGACCTATTCGACTTACAAGCAATCCAAGAATGGTTCCGCCAAGGCTCAGGAGTCCGCCTTCTAACAGCAGCAGTTTGTAGAGGGTTCCAGGTGTGCCTCCCATGGTCCGCATAAGGGCCAGTTCATACCTGCGCGCCTGCATGTTGTCAAAAACAGAGATGAATATGCTGGCAAAGCTGATTGCCATAATCAGAAGTGCGATGGCTCTAAGGGTGGCAGCACCGATTCCAAATTGTTGGTTTAATCGATTAATTTCTATTGCTGGCAGGGCAACCTGCATGTTAGTCTCTCTAAGTAGATTAGGCAGTGTGAGGATTGCCATGGGGTTGCGTTTCTTTAAGAGCACTGCAGTGATCTCTCTCGATGCGTAAAGCTCTTCCGGGGACAGGAGCTCTTCGTCGTGTTCTGCGTGAACGCCCCAGATGCTCTCTACACTTGTAAGTAAAAGTTGATCAATGACGGAATTGCTTTTCTCAAGGATTCCTACAACGGTGAAAGTTTTGTCATCGTGGACGTCTGTGCCGTCTGTTAACCCGTGGGCGCTGAAAAAAGTACTACCTACTTCCAAACCGGTTTTTTTCGCAACGGTAGCTCCGACAGTTACTTCGAATGCTTTAGACCAAAATACACCTTCCTCAATCTTCGCTCCATAGTGGTCAGGGTAAGACTTGTTCGTTCCGACGATTCGGTAACTCATGTAATTGTCGCCATATGCCAGCGGGATTCCTGATTCTATGTACGGATTACGCATCACCTTCTCCGCTTCGGCAAGCGAGATGTTCCCAGTGGGCGCATCGATGTGATAAACGTTTGCTAGAATTAGCTGTAGTGGGCTTCCTTTAGCTCCGAGGACGAGATCTATGTCCTTAATATTTCTCTCGAACTGCTCGGTCATCTGCTTTTCAGCGAGCATCATCAGACTCACCATCCCCACTCCAAAAGCAAGGAGAATAGCACTTAATGCAGTCTGAAGGGGCTTTGCGGATAGGTTGCGCCTGGCGATATAGGATAGTCTCATCAGGCGTTCATTAGAGGTTGAATCGGTTGAAGCTCTACTCGGTCTTTATATCTGTTTTTGAGCCTTGAATCATGGGTGACGATAATTAAGCTTGCACCGACTTTTTCAGTTTCTTCTTCGAGTAACCGGATGACAGACTCTGTACTTTTGTCGTCTAGTGCTGATGTCGGCTCATCGGCAAAAACGACAGATGGTTTGTGAACTAGAGCTCTAGCTATTGATGCTCGTTGTTGTTCACCCACACTTAAATCTTTAGGGTAACTGTCGAATTTATGTTCTACACCTAGACTGTCGAGTAATTCATGGGTCCGAACTTTTAACTCTTCGGCAGTAATGTTAGACCCCGTGAGCATCGTTGGGAGTGCTAGATTTTCTGCAACGGTTAAGCTTTGAACGAAGTGCGATTGTTGGAATACAATTCCGAGTTCACGCCCCCTAAACTTATCGAGCTCTCTGTCACTTAATGTATTGATGTCTAAACCGGCAACTTGCATAGATCCTGAATCAGGCCTAAGCAGTCCGCATAATAAATGAAGAAGAGTTGTTTTTCCGGTACCAGAATTTCCAATAAGTAGTAGCTTATTGCCGCTTTGACACTTGAAATCTGGAAACTCTAATGAAGTTGTTCCTGAATATGAAAATTTTAAATCACACGCTGCAATCATATAACGAAGTTAAGGTTAGAGACAGGGAGTTTAATGTAGTTTTGCCGTATGAATTTTTTAAATCGTCTTTCTAAGTACCTGATCGGTGTAATGGTAGGTATAGGTCTTACTTGGGTAATGTTTTCAGAACGCGCGTGTATGGATTGGCTACCCACAAACAGAATTAGTAAGGAGATAGCGATGGCTGGAATTATGGCAGATACAGGAGCGCAATGTGTTCTTAAATGTGGTAATCTTACCGTGAGTGATCTAGCGGATCTAGCGAGATTGGGAGATGTAAACTTTGGTAAAAGCGGACCGAGAGAAAAACCACGCCGATACTTTATAGAAGGAGGCGGAGTAGTTAAATCCGCTACTTACCTCATTACAGATACAGCTAGTGTTGTCACGAGTGTTGTTCTGAGAGACGAAGAAAACTGCCCCTGTCCTTAACGATTGTTCACTCTCCGAAGACGACAAGTTTCCCAAAGAGAATGTCATCAAGTCCCACAATATCGATGTGGACACTATAAACTCCAGTAGGAAAATCATTTGTGTAAAATGTGGTGTTATCTCCAGACTCAGTTGGGTACATATCTCGCATTAGCCTCCCAGCTGAATCGAAAACTCTCAATCTTGAGATTTCTCCAGCACCTTCGAGTTCAATTTTAACGAGTGAATTAGATCCCGAAGGGTTAGGTGAGAAGCGCACTTCTGTGCCTCCAGGTTGAACAGGTAGAAATAATGGGTCGAACAAGAGTTTGTAGACGAAGAATCGAGTACATAGATAAATTTCACCTTTATTGTCTTCTCCGAAGGCGGACTTAGATTCTGTCCAAGGTATAAATCCACCATCAACATCTATAATAAGCGCTTGGCTTATCCACTCACCATTCTCATTTTCTTTTAGAGTGAAGAATTGTGTATCGCCAAATCCACAATAATCTGAAAAGATATAATACCCCTCTAAGGAAGGGATGTTTTCACCTCTATACACAACCCCGCCGATGACACTGCAGAGACCATTCTCGTGTGGAAAAGCAAAGATTGGCTGCTCAGTTTCATTATCAGGATCACAATCTACCAGGGGCTCATAGCAATCAGGGCCTTCCATCAGGCGCCATCCGTAGTTAAGTCCTCCCTCACTCTCTGCGGCTTCGTAATGTATTTCTTCCCAATCCACCTCACCTACGTCCCCGATGTACATGTCGCCATTTTCACTATCGAAGCAAAATCTCCAGGGATTTCTCAATCCGTAAGCCCAAATCTCCTCACGCACATCTGCCACTCCCACAAACGGATTGCTCTTGGGTATGGTATATGGCTCTAGTCCATGGGGTTCGATTCGTAGAATCTTACCTAACAAAGACTCTAAGCTCTGAGCATTTCCTATGGGACCGTGGTCATCGCCATTAGACCCGCCACCTGAAGCACCTGTACCTGTGGATCCGCCATCTCCAGTAGAGATATAGAGGAAGTTGTCTGGGCCAAAAAGTATTTGGCCACCATTGTGACCTTGATCCGGCTGAACCAACTCTAAAACTTCATACCAAACTGAGGTGTCCACAATACTGTGATCTTCCACAGTTCCGAAACACAGAATTCGCTCGTCGATAATTTCACCTGTACCGTCTGGACGGTAACCGTTGTAAATCACATACACCAGTCCATTTTCTTCAAAACCTGGGTCGAGGGTCATGCCGTTAAGCCCTTGTTCCGGATTCTCACCGAAGTCTAAGATATTCATTCCATTAACTCCAAGATCTAAGAATGGCGTTGCGCGTAATCCAGAAATAGGTTCCCAGTAATGAACTACACCATCGTGCCCAACGATAAGTAAGTCGTTGTTGTTTACGTCATGCGACGCTGACAGAGCCTGAATGGGTTGGTCCACTTCGGCTATGCGGATGGCATTGATCGTTTCTGGCGCAGTTTGGGCTGATAATGTAGAATTGTTAATTACGGAAAATCTAAGAATTGCAAACAAGATTATTTGCACGAATGGAGTAACTTGCAGGAATGATTTTTTCACTTTTCAAAGGTATGTATAAGCGCTTGTTTTTTTTATTTCTTACCGTCCAATTGTTGTTTTCGGTCACTTCTTTTGCCCAAACTCTTTCAGGTCACGTTCAAGATGCTGTCAGCGGAGAGCAGCTTCTAGGGGCGACTGTTTGGTGTGAAGACACAAAGCAGGGGGTTGCGGCTAATATTTATGGATTCTACTCACTTACTCTGCCTGAAGGGAAACACAATATTATTGTAACTTATATAGGATATACGCCACAGCGATTCGAGATAGACTTGAGCATGAATATCAAGATGGATATCAACCTAATTGCAGGAACAAAACTGAAAGAAGCCGTTGTGTCAGCTGAGTCGCTTAACAAAATCGAGGAGCAGGTTCAGATGTCGAAAATGGAGATCCCCATCGACCAAGTAAAAAGACTTCCGGCCATCGGCGGAGAGGTAGATCTACTCAAGGTTCTTCAACTCTTGCCAGGAGTACAATCAGGAGGGGAGGGGACGAGTGGTTTATATGTGCGTGGCGGCTCACCAGACCAAAACCTCATGCTCCTAGATGGAGTCCCTCTTTACAGTGTAAACCACCTTTTCGGATTCTTTTCAGTATTCAATGCCGATGCGGTAAAGAATATGAGTATTACCAAAGGTGGCTTTCCAGCACGTTTCGGCGGCCGCCTCAGTTCAATTCTTGAGATCTACATGAAGGACGGACACATGAAGGAATACCACGCCGATGCTACAGTTTCTATTATTGCTTCTAAGCTGACAGTTGAAGGACCCATCGTCGAAGACAAAGCGTCCTTTATGCTTAGCGCCAGAAGAACTTACCTAGATCTCTTAATTAAACCACTTATTTCACAAGCAAATAGCAACAACCCCGATGTTACGACTGACCCGAGATATTATTTTTATGATCTGAACGGAAAACTCAACTGGCGAATAGGTCCAAAAGACCGCCTCTATTTAAGTGCGTTCAAGGGTGAAGATGATTTCGGTATTGCTTCAGCGGAAAATTACGGGATCAACAGTTCAACTTTAGACTTCGGGTTAGATTGGAAAAATGAGATTCAAGCTTTAAGATGGAATCGCGAATGGTCCCCCAGACTTTTCTCCAATACCACCCTAACTCGATCACTTTATAATTTTAACACAGGGATTGAAATTACGGAACAATCTGAAGATACTCTTAGTATGGCTGCGCTTTACAACTCTGGAATTGAAGATTTTTCAGGTCGAATAGATTTTGACTTTGCTCCCAATGCGAGGCATTATATAAAATTTGGGGCCAACTGGACAAATCACACTTTCAGCCCTGGGGCGACATCTCTTGAACTTAATTTTGGAGATACTCCAGCTTTAGATACTCTTTTAGGACCAGCAGACATCAAGTCGGATGAGGCATTTTTATATGTTGAGGATGAGTTTGAGTTAAGCGAGCGTTTAAAGCTCAACTTGGGTGTTCACGCTTCTATTCTAATGGTGCAAGACACTTCTTATAACTCTATTCAGCCGAGAGCTGCCCTCAACTATCGCCTTCCTGGAGGTTATGCTTTTAAGGCATCTTTCGCACGAATGGCACAATATGTAAACCTACTCACGAATGAAGGACTTGGTCTCCCCACAGACCTTTGGGTTCCTTCTACTGCTCGTATCCGCCCTCAACAAAGCTGGCAGGTGGCGATGGGAGTTGCAAAAACCTTCGGTGACATCGAGGTGTCACTTGAAGGGTATTACAAGGGGATGGAAGGCTTACTGAGTTACAAAGAGGGTGCTAGTTTCCTATTCAGCCTCGACACAGACTGGGAGGATCAAGTGACGCAAGGTATAGGTAACGCATACGGTACAGAGCTTTTAGTCCAAAAGAAGTACGGACGCACAACTGGATGGATAGGCTACACCCTTTCTTGGTCTAACCGCAAATTCGATGACATCAACAGTGGGAACTGGTACCCTTATACTTATGACAGACGTCATGATATGAGTTTCGTTGTTACCCATGATTTCACGGACAAGTGGACTGGGTCTGCTGTTTGGCTATACGGTACAGGAAGAGCCCTTACATTGAGTGAATCCTCTTTTTCAGCCTACATTCCAGATGGCACAGGAGAGGGGATATACACATTTTCGGCTGAGGTCCCATCTGAGAAGAACGCTTTTAGAATGAGTCCCTATCACAGGCTGGACCTTTCGTTAACACGCACAAAATTTTTGGAAAACGGTACACGACATCTAATATTCAGTGTGTATAACGCGTACAACAATCTCAACCCGTTTTTCGCCCAAACTGACGAAGATGACAACGGCAATCCCGTGATCAGAGAGTACGGAATTTTCCCTATTATCCCATCTGTAGCATGGCGTTTCTCATTCTAATTGCTAGATAAATAAACCGCAAAATGAAAAATATCCCCACACTTTCAATCGCTTTAATAGTTGCCATAAGTTTTGTAAGCTGTGAACGATTCGCCGATGGAGTCGTTCACGAAGTAGCATTCCCTGAGCACTCCCCTCGGCTTGCTGTTACAGTAATATCGGGAGATACGGACAAGCAAATAGTGGCGCAAGTAACAAGTACAGCCTCTGTTTTAGATGCAGCAGGACCTCAGCCAGTGGCTGGGGCTGTCATTTCTCTTAGTCTGGGTGAAGATGCTATTGTGTATACTCTTGGAGAGGAGGACTTTGTGGATTTCGCTTACAAACTTAACCTCGACGATACTTTTGGACATTTCGACGGTACGATGACTTTAAACGTTGATGCACCAGGTTTCGATCCAGTTACAGCTACGAACGTGATGCCACCCATTCCTGAAGTAGCATTGACATATGAGTATCGTGGTGACACAACGAATTTTCCTTGGGAGGAGGAGGAGGTTATAAGAGACATATACACGCTTGATTTGGTAAACCATGCTGATTTAGATGATTCATATCTAATTAATGTTGATGCGCTTTACATTGATGCCTTTACATTAGATACTTTGGGATGGGATCAAGTTAGAATGAGGTCTCAAAATGATCAAAGAATTACAGAAGAATCGATTACTGGTGGATTGATTGTTTCTGATAAAAATACTACTGGTTGGTCAAATGGACTGGCAGACATAACATTCTATTCAAAATCTTTTGAGTATGACAAGGAGTGGTCACCGGTGGCTCTAAGACTGCGTGTTCAAGCTCTTAGTCCTGAGCTCGCTAAATTCTATGAAAGCACTGGAGACTATTTGTCAGGAGGTTTTGATCTCTTTGCAGAACCTTCACTGATTTATTCTAATATAAGTAGTGGATTTGGGTGCTTCGGGCTCTCAAGTCAAACGATTGTAGAGATCGATTAGCCAGATATTTTTTATTTAGACTGAGTCTAAATACCATCTTTGTGGTATTGTGATAGTAGCGTTAAAGATGGAATATTTGCGCTATGAAAACACTTCGAGTTGGATTTATTTCTGCAGCTTTACTTTGCTTAACTGGCGCCTCAGTTTTTGCTCAAGACTCCACCTTTCAAATGGTCTCAATGTGGCATGGAATTCCCGAGGCTACAGTATCTGCTGTAGGTCTTGCTTCAGGTGCTTCAGGTCTGGACGAAGTGCCGGGTTCACTGCATTTAATCACGACAAAAGAGCTTAAACGTTTTTCATATACAGATCCTCTCCGTACTTTAAGAACGGTAGCTGGAGTGAACATTACTGAGGAGGATGGGTTTGGTCTCAGGCCCAACATCGGTCTTCGTGGTTCTGGAACTGAGCGCTCTTCTCGAATCACGATTATGGAAGATGGGGTACTCATCGCACCTGCTCCATACACGGCTTCTTCTGCGTACTATTTCCCTTCGATCGCCCGCATGTCTTCAGTTGAAATTCTTAAAGGTTCAAGCCAAATAGCCTTCGGTCCACAAACAGCATCCGGCGCAATAAACCTCATCTCCACACAAATCCCCGATGTAGAAACAGCTTCGTTTTCAATGTCTCATGGATCGTTCAAAAACCGTTATGTACATATGTATGTAGGGAATTCTGTCACTTCTGGCAAAGGAACTTTCGGCTATCTCATCGAATTTTTAGAAATTGGGTCAGATGGTTTTAAAACTCTTGACAACGAGGACCCTACTGGATTTATTAAATCAGACCGCTTGGCAAAGTTGAAATGGTCATCGCCAGTTTCAGCTTCGGTACAACAATCTTTGCAGTTAAAGTTAGCTGACGTAACTGAAACGTCTCACGAAACATATCTGGGTCTCTCAGAAGTAGATTTCGCCATCTCGCCCAACCGCCGTTATGCTGCTAGCGCCCAAGATGTGATGAATACTGAACAAACCCAAACAGTTCTCACCCACACCGTTGCTCCATCTAAAAGACTCGAGATCAAAACCGATATCTACAGAACTACATTTCATAGAAATTGGTACAAGCTTGATCGAGCTGTAGATTCTACTGGAACGACAATGGACCTTGGAGAAATTCTAAATTCACCAGATGATTTTTCTGAAGGTTATTCATATCTCACGGGGTCATCTACGATAGGTTTAGCTGGTCTTGATGTTCAAGCAAACAATAGAAATTACTTCGCACAGGGCATTCAATCTCGTCTGATTTATACTTTCGGAAAAGCTGAAGTTAAAAACAGAATTATATTTGGTTCTCGCTTTCATCGCGACTTGGTTGATAGGTTTCAATGGCGTGACCGCTACTCTATGGACAACGGGACCATGGAGCTCGTTACACCAGGTATTCATGGAACAGCAGGAAACAGAGTTGAATCCGCTTCCGCGCTCGCGAACTATCTTAGAGCTACCTTACATTTCGGAGACTTCACCCTGACTCCAGGTCTGCGTCACGAAAACATATCCTTCGAGCGCTACGACTACGGTTCGTCTGATCTAGAACGCCTCGGAAATGGCGACTACCGTGTAAACAACGTTTCTGTACTCCTTCCAGGAGTTGGCCTTAATTACCAAATCTCAAGTGCGCTAGACCTTTTCACAGGTGTACACAGAGGTTTTATTCCTCCGGGATCTAAGCCACAAACAGAACCTGAGCTCTCTATTAATTCAGAATTAGGGGTCAGATTTTCTCACCGTTATGTATCGGCTCAGATGGTCATTTTCTCTAACAACTACTCCAATCTTCTTGGAGCAGATTTAAATGCATCAGATGGAACAGGGTCTGGAGATTTATTTAACGGAGGGTCTGCCATGGCAAACGGTTTAGAATTCGAATTGGCGGTGGATCCTTTCACCGATGGGCCTTGCGATCACATCTCTATGCCTGTCCGTATTGCTTATACCTACACCGACGCGACATTTACGAATGCATTCGACAGTGATTTCGGAGCTTGGGGAGATGTAGAAGTAGGTGATGCGCTTCCCTACCTAGCTCCCCACCAACTCTCTTTGGTGACCTCTTTCGAACACGAAAAAATCGCAATTGACATTAGCGGACGTTTCACTTCAGCCATGAGAACTGTAGCGGGTCAAGGCGAAATCCTTTTGGCAGAATCAACGGACGAATCTTTAATCTTTGACTCTGGTATTAGGTACGAAGTGTCTAACCATCTCAATGTAACCTTAGGCGTAACGAACCTCTTGGATAGAGCATATGCTGTATCAAGACGTCCATATGGACTGCGACCTAATATGCCTAGAGCGTTAAGGATTGGCGTATCAGTAAATATATAATTTGACCCTTCCTTGATTTAAGAATTAAATCGCGGTTAAAAATTCATAATACCTTTCGCCTACCACTCCATAGATAAACCAAACAGGGGCATATTCTAAACAGATTACCTCTTTAAAGTGAAATCTATAGTCCTTGTAATTCCAAGGTGATTCCGATAAATATAAATCCGAGTATGAGAGTTGTTGATTCCATTTGTGAATTTTACTTCTTACGCCTCTCGATTTCGGCGCGGATAAGAGTTAGCTCACGTGAGGTTTGGCCTGCTACTGAAGTATTCTCCTTTGCACGACGAATCAGATAAGGCATCGCCTCGCGGATGGGTCCGTAGGGGACGTATTTCGCAACATTATAACCTTGAGCGGCAAGATTGAAAGTAATGGGGTCACTCATGCCTAGGAGCTGAGAGAAAGTGATTCGGTTGTCGTCAGAAGAAATCCCTCTCTTCATCATCATTTCACAGAGTTTCATGTTGCTTTCCTCATTGTGTGTCCCACAAAATAGGTTTACCCTGTCGAGGTTGTCTAGGCAAAAGGCTACTGCTGAATCGAAATCAGAATCTGTTGCTGCTTTGTCCACTTGGATAGGTGAGGGGTAGGAATTTTTCTCGGCGCGTTCACGCTCTTTTTCCATATACGCACCTCTTACCAGTTTAACACCAACAATAAAGTCAGCTTCTTCAGCGTGAGAAGCGAGATCTTTGATGAAGTCGAGGCGGTCGTGTCGGTAGAGTTGGGCTGTGGTGAAGACAACCGCTCTTTCGCGATTGAAGTCGGACATCATGTTTTCAGCCAATTTGTCAATTGCATCCTGAAGCCATGTTTCCTCTGCATCGATTAAAACTCTTCCCCCTGCTTCAGCTGTGGTCGCACAAATTGAACGTACTCTTCGCACCACTCTCTCCCAGGCCTCTTTTTCTATAGAGGTAAACTCTGAAGGATCTTTTTCGAGAAGGTCATTGTGAGAAAGCCCACTGAGTTTAAACACTGCAAAAGCGTGGCGAGGGTCGTTAGATGCCGCAGTCACTGTTTTTAAAATTTCAGCGCAAGTAATATCGAGTTCTTGTTCTGTGTCTACTCCTTCTGCGCTGTAATCTAAAATGGTGCGTACACCACTGCGATAAAGAAGTTCTATCGTTTCTTCAGAGTCGGGAATATCCTCCCCGCCACAAAACTGAGCATAAACAGTGGGTCTAACAGCCCAGCCTATAGGAAATTTAACGTCTAGTGCAATGCGAGCTAAGAAACTCACCAATGACACTAACCATGGGCGACTTAACAATTGAAAAAGCATTTTACCACGACTAAGATCTTTGTCTGATAAGTGACGAAATGCCAACTCGGTATTGTTAAAATTAGGCAGTGAATTTTTGCTCATTTTTTTGGGAATCTTTTTCCAATCGTGACAAAGATAGCTGAGTACTCCCTTTGTACATTTGAGCATGGACATTAAAGGTTTTATCACAGAGAATCGTCAACGTATGCTTGACGAATTATTCGATATTTTAAGAATTCCATCTGTCTCTGCAGACCCTGCTTTTGCTGTTGATGTAAGCAGATGTGCAGAAGCTGTTGCAGCGTCATTAAAAAGCGCTGGAGCAAGTAATGTGGAGGTGATTAAAACCCCGGGGCATCCGATCGTTTTCGGAGAATATCAAACAAGTGTTGATGCTCCGACGGTGCTTGTTTATGGTCACTATGACGTACAGCCACCTGACCCTATCGACCTTTGGGACAATCCAGCTTTTGAGCCCATCATTAAAGTTACAGATAAACATCCTGAGGGAGCGATTTTTGCCAGAGGTTCTTGTGACGATAAAGGCCAAATGTTTATGCACGTCAAAGCCCTTGAAGCTATGGTGTCTCAGGGAGATGTCCCGTGTAACATCAAGTTTATTATTGAAGGTGAGGAGGAAGTGGGGAGCTCTCACCTTGACGACTTTATCGAATCAAATAAAGAAAAGCTGTCGGCAGACGTTGTCCTTGTTAGCGATACCGGAATCTTTGCGAACGACACACCGTCTATTACGGTAGGTTTACGTGGATTGTCCTACGTGGAGGTTGAGGTTACTGGACCTAACCGTGATTTACATAGTGGTCTTTACGGAGGTTCTGCTCCGAACCCGATTAATATTCTTGCTGAGATGATTTCTTCGTTAAAAGACGAAGACCAAAGAATTACAGTCGACGGATTCTACGACGACGTCCTCGAACTCACTTCTGATGAGAGAGAAGCTATGGCAAGAGCTCCGTTTTCTGAGGAAGCACATAAAGCAAGTATTGACATAAGTGCACATGAAGGAGAGTCCAATTATACTCCATATGAGAGAATGAGCATTAGACCAACTTTAGACGTAAATGGTATATGGGGAGGCTATACAGGAGATGGTGCGAAGACAGTTATCGCTTCTGTTGCCACAGCAAAAATATCAATGCGTCTTGTGCCGCACCAAAACCACGAAACGATCACGAAGCTTTTCACAAAACACTTCAAGAAAATAGCTCCTTCAAGTGTAAAAGTGAAAGTAACGGAAATGCACGGAGCTTCACCCGCAATAACCCCTACAGATAGCCCCGCTTATCACTCAGCCGCCCTTGCAATGAAGCACACATTCGGAAAAGAACCCATTCCAGTTCGTTCAGGGGGGTCAATTCCTATTGTAGCTTCTTTTGAGCGCATCTTAGGTTTGAAAACGGTGTTGTTTGGTTTCGGATTAGACTCAGATGCAATCCACTCTCCCAATGAGCATTATGGAGTTTTTAATTACTTTAAAGGAATAGAAACAATCCCTCATTTCTATACTCATTTCGCTCAGCTCCATGAAAAGTAATTTTCATTTCTTTCCGATTTTAGCAATTTTAGCGATCTCGACTTTGACGGGATGTTATCGGCAGCTTGAAGTGATTAATGTAGAAGATTTTTCAGAAGTATCTATTGGTCTCAAAGGACTTCGCTCTAACCTTAATGTGAAGATCTATAACCCCAATTTATATCCCATAGAATTAAACGAAACTCAAATTACACTTAGAGTTAGAGATGTGGAAGCTGGATATGTGAGTTTATCTGAAATAGTAAAAATTGGCGCAAGAGATACTTCCACAATCAGGTTACATGTTATTACCAGAGAAGGCGCTATCGCTGAAATTCTTAAAAATGATGTATTCAATTTTTTAAAAGGTGAGGAAGTTCCTTTCTCAGCCTCAGGAACCGTAAGCGGGAAATCGTGGGGTGTTAAAGTTGAGGTGCCACTGGAACACTCACAAAATATCAGTCTTAGAAACTAAGACATTGACAACGGTCCTTACGTATCTAATTTAGAAATCATATAGGTAACGCCAACTTCAAGAGTCATGTTCATCATTTTGTTATTCCATCTTGGTGTTCCAGTTGGATTCTCAGGGCGTGGAGCAATGGCAAGAATGCTTTGAGTTACGCGCGAAAACAGATGAGAGTGATCCCCATATACTGTGCGTATTCCGAATACAGCTCCCAAGTCATATTTTTTGATGGGCAACCCAGTCGGATCCCAAGACACGCCATAGAAATCTTCTTCTGCCGCTAGCAATACGGATGGTTGTAATCCCACCAGCAGGTCGAATATTCCATAAGAAAAGCTCATCGTTATAGGAATATCGATGTATGTAAATCGATATCTCCAGGTTTCGTCATCACCAGCTGTTGGGTTTGGCGGTTTTTTACTCCCTTTCTGATTGTACACGATTCCGATCTGGATGTTTTCACTTCCTTTTCGTCCAATTTCAAGAGTAACTCCCAGGTTGAACCCTACTTTGTTGAAGCCACCTATTCCATCTCCATGAATTTGGGAAGCGGTTGCACCACCTATAAGTCCACCATTAAATTGGAAGGCCCGGCCCTCAGAGTACTCTGTTTGTGCCGAAAGAAAATAAGGCAAAAAAGCAAATAATAAAATGGCCTGACGCATGAAAATATTATTCAGCTAAATGGTGAGACAGACAATTTACAACTTCTCCATCTTCGTTACTTGCTACCACTAAAATAGAGGAATTTTCGAAAATCCATTCTGGGTTCCAGTTGAAAGTATAGTCAGATTGAAATTCCTCCCCCGCAAGAGCATCAACGATGACCACGAGTCCTTCAGCTCCAGTTACGCTTCCTCTCAACATATGATCGAATTGGTAATCTGTGACGTGTTCGGGATCTTCACCATAGTTCAATTGATCTCCGATGAGAGACGACTCTGTGAAAAGGATGGCAAGCCTACATTCTCCACCCAGATCTCCACTTGTAAATTGACCATTGACATGGATGTTAAGATGGCCATCACCAATATTTGGATGCCAGAAAGTTTTTACTTGAAGCTGCAGGGGCGTTTCAGAAATGAGTTCAGACGCTACTTCAGACGTCCACTCAGCAGGAGCGAAGAAATTTCCGGAACCTCCTTTGCGGTTAATTCTCCCAAGAGGATTTGCTTGGAAATCGAGTTGGGCCCAATAGATATTACTGTCCTCATTCGTCCAATCGATGGGGTAGTCGTCGTTTGTGATGGCCAAATTGCCAGCATGAATTGCCAGTGGAAAAACACGATCTGGATTTGATACTGCCAGTCCTTCAGCAATCTCCGCAGCAGGAGGACAGTTTCCACACTGATGGGCGGTAAAATCTTCAACCAAGACATTTTTACCTAACGTTGTGGCCAATTGAAAAACTGGAGGATTACCGTACAGCTCCACATTGTACCCTCCAGTAAATGGAATTATAGGGTCCTCAATATAGTCGCACGAAGCGAATAGAATCAATGTAGTTGTTGCAGCTATGGATAAAAATCGAAGAAGCTTCATACTTATCTAAAGTAATCTTAAAATATTGAACAGAAAAAATCCGCGTATGTACGCAAGGTACATAACGCGGATTCAATATAGTTTATACGAGTTCTATAAGTAAACCTCTATTGTGCGTTCGTTACACGTAAAGTTGAGGTTTCGTTACCAGCAGTCAGGCTGACGAGGTATATCCCAGCCTCCATAGATGCGAAGTCTAACTCGATGTTTTGAGTACCAGCAGCGATGTTTCCAAGATTCATTTCAATAACTTTCTTTCCAACTAGGTTGTAAACAACTACAGAAGCCTGTCCAGCTTCAGCAGCAGAGAAAGAAAGTGTTGTGTTGTCAGTGAAAGGATTAGGGAATACGTTTATGCTAGATGTAAGATCGTTTTCAGTGATTCCAGTTACAGACGTCACCTCCATTCCTGCTACTAATTCTGCGAACTCAACTCCTGAAGCACCGTTGTATTCCATTATTGTTCCAACTTCGTCCATTCCGTCCATAGAAACGATTGAAGCGACACCGTCAACGTAGTTACCCCATTGAGAAGCATAAAGCCCGTCTCCGTAAGTGTCGATCATAGTGAAAACGTAACACTCGTCAAGGTTAAGTGCAACATCCCAAGTCAATGGAGTGTCATTTTGATTTACCAACGAACCTGTTGCAACTCCATCGATGTACATTCCAGAAGCAGACTCAATTGTCCAACCCGTCTCTTCTGGCCAGTTGTCAGTCGTGATGCGAACTTGTATGTACGAAGTAGCTTCAGTTGACCCAACGATTGCCACTGCGTCTTCAGCATTCCAATCAGCACCGTTTACAGAAACCAGAGTGTAGTTAAATGTTCCGGTTTCGCTATATGATCCCAGATCGACCGTTTCGTTGCCACCATTTGAAAGTACCCCTGCCCATGTTACGTCAGTTTGTGCAGCTCCGTTCAACTCAACAGCAAAAACCATTGCAGTGACATCATCTGATCCAAGGTTAGAAACAGAAGTAGAAGCCATCCACTCACCACCTCCACATGCAGATGTCTCACCGTTGTAAGCCATCAATGGTGCAGCCCCAGTAATTGAGTTAGAGCAATCCATAAAGGCAGCAGCAACGTGCCCGTCAAAAGTTGCTTGACCAGACTCAACCAGTGTGTATTCCATCTCACCTGTAGTTGCGTTAAGTGTTCCATCAGGACAAACAGTGTAGATAGTTGGGTAGTATGAATTTTGGTAAGCGTCGAATACGTTACTCATATTGTCAAACATAAGATAAGGTGTTCCAGTAACCCAGTCTCCTGCGGTTGCGGGTCCAGTACCGTTTAAGTCAGCGTCTGTAGTAGAATCGTCTGATTCTAATGCGAAAATATATAAATCTCCACTTCCTCCAGGACCAAAACTGTTCCACAGATCTGCAAAGATGTGAGTTTGTTTATAGTTCCAACAAGGTCCACACCATGTAGCGTAGAAATCTAAGATGACAGTATTGCCTTCATCAAGAAGGTCGTAAAGATTATACACATCACCATTAATGTCGGTTGCAGTAAAATCGGGGGCGATACTTCCGTTAGAAAGTTGCGAGAGAGCAGTCGAAGAGATAGTAAGTACTGCGAAAAGCATGTAAATGTGCTTCATATTATTCAGGTTTAAAATGGTTTGTAAATCAGTAATTTATCGAACAGGAGGTGCTAATTTAAAGAAATTTTGATGACTTAGATACCTTTAATCTCGTTAATGTCCTATTTTAAGTTAAAAACTCGAGGTAAAGGTCATTTCTAATCCACTAGATGCAGGTACAGCGCGGCACACTCCTCCAACACAGAAAATGCCTTCACGACGTTTTCCGTATCCCAAACTAAGCCTGTGAGAACCATTTATATATCCCGCCGAACCATAGAGATAGTGGACGCGTTTTGCTTCGTCTGGATTGCCGAAGTTGTATTGGTCTATTACGCTTGCAAACCAGTGGGGACTCCAGGTGTATTCAGCTACAACTGTTGCCCAATCACCTTTGTCTTGTTCTGTAAAAAGAACTTGGAATTCAGTTCGTAAACTTTGACGTTTCGCAGTTTTTATTTGAGTTTCCAGCACGAAAATATCAGCAAAAACGATTCCTTTAAAGTCTGTAGTTACAGGTGTTGCAAGGGTGTTAAATTGGAGATTCATATACATCGCCTTGGCTTTAAATTTCTTTGAGAATTTACGTTCAATCTCAAAACTTATATCCTGAACATTCAAAGAATCCCCAAACCCCCAACTGTTGCGCTGGTATCCATACACCAAATCAGGTCTTCCCTCCTCACGCCCAAAATTGGTAGTGTCTAAGCTATACGATGTTGCAAAAACCAGATTCATTTTCGTTCCGTACTTCCCTCCAAGTGTTGACCCTCTTTTAAGATTGTAGTACAACTCTCCTCTAAAACTAGACTCCCCGTTAATTACGGTTGCGTATGGATATAAAGTCGCAGCTAAATTATACGTGTGCGTTTTTGTAATTGTAGGAATGTTATTTATGGGGGTGTCAAAGAGAAGTAAATCTCTATCTGAACGGAAGCTCATGTTGTCTGTTGTAGAGCGCTGAAGAAGAAAACTTACGTCTTTGATGTTCCCTGTGAGGAAATACATCAACGCTTCTCCTTCCTTATAGATGTACCCATTATCTGCTGATGGGTCGTTAATTTTCATTGTTCTAGAAACACCAAATTTCCACATTTCATATTGCATCGTAACTCCGTAATCCCATGCACCAACGTTTTGGGGTAGTTCTAAGATGAGTGTGTCTTTAACAATGTTCCCTCCATCTTGAAAGCGACTTACAAACGAGTAAGTTGGTGTGATTTTAAGTTTAGAATCCGTGAAAGTTGGAATCAGCTCGTTGAGAGATAGCTCAGCATTAATCCCTCGAATAATCCCATCTCCATTTATGAGTTCGCTGTCGAAATCGAGTCTTTGTTTCCCGTATAACATTTTTACTTTAAGTGGCTTGAAGGGAGTGAGGATGATGCGAAACCCGTCCAGGGCATTGTCAAGACCAAGGTTGCGTTCTTCGTAGGAGCGAAGAACGATTCCAGAACCAAACTGCTCGTAGAAATTTCCGATAGTAATGTCGACGCCCCTTTCGTTGTCAACCCAACGTGCGTAGCGATATCCTAGGCCTGATCCCTTGAATCGACCTGGGAATCCCAGCACACTATTTAAGTAGGACTCATAGCGGAACCCGGCTGAGAAATTGCCTTGGTTGTAATTTATATTCGAGAAGGCGTTAAAGCCAGATTTAGAAGCCGGAACGACCGCGCCAATTAAAGAGTCTTCCTGATATGACTGGAAGAGAATGGAAACGTTACCAGAAACTATTCCGGGGGCTGGATCAGTTGTGGTTTGGGCTAAAGAAATCCCTGAGAAGAAAATCCAAATACTTCCCAGCGCAATGGTTGCTAACGACTTATTCATTTACTCAACTAATTTCAGAAGTTCTTCGTATAACTCTTCCTCGTCGCCCTCTGCATAACTGTTGTGAGACCAAACCAGTACCCCTTCACCATTGTATAGAAATGTATGCGGCGCGTTTATGACTCCCATAGTTCTTTTAAAATCTCCAGCTGGATCAAGAAGGATCTCGAATTCCCAACCTGAACTCATAATATATGGTGCTACTCTATTTGTTGAACGAGTATCATCAATGCTCACTGCGATGATTTTAACTCCAGTTTCTTCTTGCCAATCAGCGTAGTAGTCCATGTAATTATTAAGCTCTCTTTTGCATGGGCTACACCAAGTTGCCCAAAAGCAAATCACGATAGGATTTCCATCGTTTTCTATAGTTCCAGTATCAATCGTTGATCCAGTGAGGTCTTTGAGTTGAACTGATGGAATAGTTTGTGCAGATGCTTCTGCAGTCATTGCTAAAAGGAAAACCCCAGCCAGCAATATGCTTTTCACTGGGCTATGTGTTTTATAGAAGTTAAAATTCATCGTTCAAAATTTCTAATTAGGTGCGACAAAGAAACGGCTTTCTCGATAAACTGAATGTATTACCTTCGTACTCATGTTTTATACCAAACTCAAATCGATCATTCTGTCCTCGACATTTTTACTTGTCGGAGCCATTGCAGCACAACCCACAATAATCGCTCCCTCAGATACGATTTTTGCGGCTTTAGATACACTTAATGAATTCCATTCGGGTGAAATTTCTTTGCACTGGGATGTTGTGAATGAATCAAATTCAGAAATGACATTGATGTGTACGCGAACTTTCATAGAAACAGTAGATCCATATAACTACCCGTACGTTCAATCATTGCCAGAGGCACTCGTTGAAGGAGCTTACGAAAAGTTTTGTTGGGGCCCGCTTTGTTATAACTACGGTACAGATGCATCGTCTCAAAACCCATCTCTACTTGTTAATCTTCCAGCGGGAGCAACCGATACCACCTTTATTGCATATTATTACCCGAACAATGTTTTAGGTACAACAACCATCGAATATTGTTTTCACCCCGTTGACGATGTTGCGGCTGGTTCGTGTCATCAAATAACATATGTAAGTACAGCAACAGCATCAATTGAAAACAATCTAGATAACCTCGGTGTTTCATCAATAGCAACTGTTTACCCGAACCCAATGACAGGGACGGGATGGCTAGAATATGACATTCTTATAGGTGCCACAGGTGATGTTGTCTTCAGGGATTTAGCGGGAAAGGAGATTATGCGAGAGAGTGGTCTGGTTTCAAGTGGAAAGATTGCAATAAATTCAGATAAATTTGCTCAAGGGATTGGTTTTTATACACTTGAAATTAATGGTATTGCTATTCGAACAGAAAGATTTGTGGTAGTTAGATAAGTAAGAGAAGTAGTTACTGAAGATGCAAGCACCGAATAAACAAGAATCTCTCGATTATCACTCGAGGGGGAGGAAGGGGAAGATTGAGGTAAATCCTACTAAGCCGTTCAGCTCACAGAGAGATTTATCGCTTGCCTATAGCCCAGGAGTAGCCCAGCCATGCCTTGCTATTGCCGAGAATAAAGAGGACGTATACAAGTACACGGCTAAGGGAAATCTTGTAGCTGTGATAAGTAACGGAACAGCTGTTTTAGGACTTGGAAATATAGGCCCTGAGGCAAGTAAGCCAGTTATGGAAGGGAAAGCAGTTCTTTTTAAAGTGTTTGCAGACATTGATGTTTTCGATATTGAGGTAGATGCTACAGACGTAGAACATTTTATTTCAACAGTGAAGGCAATCGCACCTACTTTCGGAGGGATTAACCTCGAAGATATTAAAGCTCCTGAGGCATTTGAGATTGAACGTCGATTGAAAGAGGAGTTAGATATTCCAGTTATGCATGATGATCAGCATGGTACGGCCATTATTTCTTCTGCGGCGCTTTTGAATGCATTAGAGCTTACTGACAAAAGAATAGAAGATGTTAGAATTGTCGTTAGTGGAGCTGGAGCCGCAGCGATGTCTTGCCTTGATTTGTATATTCAGTTAGGGCTTACCCTAGAAAACATTGCCGTTTTCGATTCAAGAGGTCATGTTCATGCTGGACGAGAAGGGCTAGGTGCGAGTAAGCAAAGATTCGCGACTGAGACATCCTACGAGTCTCTTGCTGATGCAATGAAAGGTGCTGATGTATTTTTAGGACTTAGCAAAGGCGGGTTGGTTTCTGCTGGTATGATTAAGGAGATGGGGTCTGACCCCATTGTGTTTGCACTTGCAAATCCAGATCCGGAGATTCCATACAAAGACGCGATTGAAGCAAGAGAAGATATCATTATGGCTACTGGACGTAGCGATCATCCCAACCAAGTAAATAACGTTTTAGGTTTTCCATTTATTTTCCGAGGAGCCTTAGATGTTAGAGCTACAGGGATTAATGATGCGATGAAGCTTGCGGCTGTAAAAGCCATAGCGAACCTTGCGAAAGAGACTGTGCCAGATGAGGTGAGCGAGGCTTACGATGAACAGTCACTGTTTTTCGGGCGTCACTTGATTATTCCTAAGCCACTTGATCCACGATTGATTACAGCGATTGCCCCTGCTGTTGCAAAAGCCGCTATGGATTCTGGAATAGCACGTGAGCCTATTGAGGATTGGGATGCATATGATACGATGCTATTAAATAGGCTTGGACAGGCTTCGAATTTTTCTATGTCACTTAGCGAGAGGGCTTCGAAAAATCCCAAGCGAGTTGTGTTTGCGGAAGCGGAACACTATAAAGTTCTGAAAGCTGCTGAACAGGCAGTTGAAGAAGGTATAGCGCATCCCATCTTAATCGGGCGTAAGCACGTTATTTCAAAACTAATTGAAGACAACAACCTGGAGCTGTCTTCAGCCACAATCATTGACCCACGTGATAAAGATCTTGCTGAAAAGAGAAAAGTATTTGGCAAGATATTGCACGAAAAAAGAAAGCGTCACGGATTAACTCTATTGGAGGCTGAGCGTGCGATGCGAAAGCGTAATTATTTCGGTGCCATGTTAGTTGAAACAGGTGAGGCTGATGCTCTTGTTTCAGGTCTTACAAGGAATTATCCCCGTGTGATTAGGCCAGCTCTGCAGGTCATTGGAAAGGCAGAAGGTGTCTCTAAAGTTGCGGGTATGTATATCATGCAGACCCACCAAGGACCGATGTTCTTTGCAGATACTACAGTCAATGTAAACCCTACTGCAGAGGAGATTGTAGATATTACATTGCTCATGGCTGAGGCCGTGAAGAGACTTAGAATTGTGCCTCGTATTGCTCTACTCAGCTATTCTAATTTCGGGTCCTCTAAAGGTGAGGATGCTGAAAAGATGTCAACTGCAACAGCGATATTACATAGAGATCATCCAGACTTAATTGTGGATGGTGAAATCCAGGCTAATTTTGCAATAAATCAGGAAATGCTTGCAGAGAGCTTTCCGTTCTCGCAACTCAACCAACGAAAAGTAAACATCCTTATTTTCCCCAATCTTTCTGCTGGAAACATCTCGTATAAACTTCTTAAAGAAATGGGAGGTTTGGAAGCTCAGGGACCTGTCCTCTTAGGGATGAAGAAGTCAGTACATATTCTTCAAATGGGCTCCTCGGCGAAGGAAATCGTAGATATGGTGAGACTCGCAGTTGTTGACGCTCAGAACAAGTCCCAATCATGATACATCATTTAAATGGAAGGCTTATTGAAAAGCATCCCACTCATATTGTCATTGAGTGTGGAGGTGTAGGCTACTTAGTATCTATTAGCCTCACAACATTTGAAGCTTTACCTAACGATGAGACCCTTTTTATAAATATTCACATGGTTGTTAGAGAAGATTCTCAAACACTTTATGGATTTGCTACCAAAGAGGAGCGCACCATGTTTCTTCTGCTAATTAGTGTTAGTGGAGTCGGGGCGAATACAGCTCGGTTAATATTGTCCGCAATGGATTCTGCTACTGCTTCTGAAGTGATCGCTACAGGTGATGTAGATGAGATGAAGAAAGTGAAGGGAATCGGTGCAAAAACAGCCCAAAGAATAATCATTGACCTTAGAGATAAGGTTGGTGTCTTAACTGGTGGTGGTGGAGTGAAGTCAGAAATATCTTTTCTGCACAATACCGTGAAGAATGAAGCGTTAATGGCACTGACTACGTTGGGGTTTGACAAGTCTCGTGTGGAGAAAACCCTCGAGCAAATTTTAGATAATACAGAGATCGATTATTCGTTGGAAGCTTTGATTAAACAGGCGTTACAGAAGCTTTGAACAAGACAGAACACAGGACTGAACTCGTGAAAATAAAGGGCATATCAATTTTGTGTGTGGTGGCGGCATTTGTATGTAGCTTTTCTATGCACGCTCAAACGTCTGATTCAGAAGCGGATTCAACAGAAATAGATCTTCCTTTCCCCCATGGTGGTGAAGATGCATACAATCCCGTGGAATTTCCAGGTGGGATTTCACTTGACTGGCCTGAAAATTTTCAGTACGGTGTGGTCTATGACCCTGTTTCTGGTCAATATATCGTAGAACAAACCATTGGTGATACACTTGAATTTCGTCCTGGCTCGCTTTTCACTTTGGACGAGTTCTTAGATTATGACATGTCTGGTAATTTATCTGAATTTTGGAATCAATTACAAGATGATGATGATGATGCCAATCGAGGTTTTGCTCCTAAACTTGAGATAGATAGTGAGCTTTTCGAAATGCTTTTTGGAACAAATGAAATAGAAATCATTCCTCAGGGAACTGCTGAGATCACGTTTGGATTAAACAGTTCTAACACTGAAAACCCAAGGATTCCAGAACGTCAAAGGAGGGTGACGACCTTCGACTTTGATCAAAGAATACAGTTGAATATTTCCGGTAAAATTGGAGATAAAATAGAACTTGGAACCCAGTACAACACAGAGTCTTTATTTGATTTTGAGAATCAAATGAATATTGGCTTCCAAGGTGAAGAAGATGATATTCTTAAAAACATCGAGGCTGGAAACATCTCCCTACCGCTGCAAGGAACATTGATTACAGGATCGCAGAGTCTCTTCGGATTAAAACTAGAAACCCAATGGGGTCGCCTCTATAATTCTACGATTCTGTCTCAGCAAAAGGGTGAGCGGAAAGAGATAGAGGTTGAGGGTGGAGCCCAAACCCAAAATTTCGATATCCGCGCTGATGACTACGAGGCAAACAGACATTATTTCCTTTCTCAGTATTTCCGTAACCAATACGACAAGGCGATGCGGTCATTGCCTGTTCCAAATTCAGGGGCGAATATTAATAGAATTGAAGTCTGGGTCGTGAATACTCAGGCAAATACGATGGACGTAAGAAACATTATTGCTGTCACAGATTTAGGTGAACACCCTGAATATGTTTCCTCAAATCTGAATATTTCAGATTTAAGGTCAACGTGGGACTTCCCAATATCACCCACATCAAATAGGGCCCCAACAAATTCAAATAATGGCCTTTTCGGTGTTTTGGTCAACAATGATGATGTGATGGGTTATTCTGCAGCTAATGCTGCGATTTCCTCAATCAACGATTCTTATAACATAGGTCTTGTTAGCGAACAGAACCCTATCGGCCTTGAGCAAGGCGTTCACTACGAGAGGGTAGGAAATGCGAGGAAGCTGATGCCTTCGGAGTATTCATACAACTCTAAACTCGGCTTTATTTCCCTAAGACAATCACTTAACAATGCTGAGGTGCTAGCTGTTGCATATGAATACACCTTAGAAGGAAACACTTATCAAGTTGGTACTCTTGCTCAGGATGGATATACTACCGGGTCTGGTGAAAATGAAGCGATGGGAGCCCTTGTATTAAAAATGCTCAAGTCTAGTATTACTCAATTGGACCTAAATAATGGTGACCCTTCACCACTTTGGGAGTGTATGATGAAGAATGTGTATTCGATGAGGGCGTTCGGAGTAAGTCAAGAGGAATTCAGATTAGATGTTTGGTACAACGACCCATCTACGGGAGTGGACCTCAATTATATCCCCAGAGACCCATTAGACGGAATCCTCCTGCTTCAGTTATTGGGACTCGATAGAATGGATATCAATACCATGCCTAATCCTGACGGCGTGTTCGATTACGTTGACAATGCGGCGACGAATGGCGGTACGATTAATTCTCAAAATGGCCGCATCTTCTTTCCGTCTGTTGAGCCTTTTGGCGACAATCTGAGAGAGGTTATTTTAGCGAGAGTTAGCGATCCGAACCTCGCGGAATCACTCATTCAGACCTTGGTTTTCGATCCTCTTTATGATTCTACAAAAACGGCGGCCCAGCAAATCCCAACCCTCAACAGATATCACATTAAAGGTAAATTCCAATCCCAGAGCAGTTCGGAAATTGCACTGAATGCGCTTAACGTTCCGGAGGGGTCAGTAACTGTAACTGCTGGTGGTGTGCGCCTTGTGGAGAATAGGGATTATACGGTTGATTACAATTTAGGAAGAGTTAGGATTATCAATGACGGTCTTCTTGAATCAGGCCAAACAATTCGCGTTTCCCTCGAAAGCAACTCGCTTTTCAACATACAGACAAAAACTCTTTTAGGTACAAGGTTTGATTACGTCGCAAGTGATGATTTTACTTTTGGAGCTACATTCTTAAATATGCGCGAGAGACCGCTCACTCAAAAGGTGAATATCGGAGATGAGCCGGTAAACAACACCATTCTTGGAGCTGATTTTACGTGGCAAACAGACAGTAGATTTCTGACGGAGCTCGTAGATAAACTTCCTTTTTATGAAACTACAGCGACTTCAACATTAGATATTAGCGCTGAGGGAGCATATTTAATTCCTGGACACAGTAGAGCGATTGGTGAGGAGGGAAATGCTTACATAGATGATTTTGAAGGATCTCAATCGACAATCGACATTCGATCTGTTTCGAGGTGGTTTTTAGCTTCGACTCCCAAGCACCAACCCGCCCTCTTTCCAGAATCGGCATTTGAAGACACGCTTTTATACGGCTATAACAGAGCGGCGATGTCTTGGTATACGATCGATCCGACCTTTTATTCTGGAAGCGGACTTCAAGATGGGCAGGTGTCAGATGAGGTAAAGCATGATCACAATATGCGTCAAATCCTTGAGCAGGAAATCTTTCCCAACAGAGATTATCAGCCTGGCACGCCTAGAAATATTCCGACTTTTGATTTGAGTTTTTGGCCTGCTGAAAGAGGCCCGTATAATTATGAAACTGCTGATGGAACCGCAGGATACTCTGCGGGTCTTAGTGAAAATGGGGGCTTAGTTGAGCCTTCTTCTCGTTGGGGAGGGATTCAAAGAGCGCTTACGACGACCGATTTTGAGAGTGCAAATATTGAGTACATCCAGTTTTGGGTGATGGATCCTTTTAATGATGATTCTGAAAACTCAACGGGAGGTGATATATACTTCAACTTAGGGAATGTTAGTGAGGACATCCTCAATGATAGCCAACTCGAGTTTGAGAATGGACTTCCATCTGCGACAAGCCCTGACTTACCCACAGACACAAGTTCTTGGGCGATTTATCCTGATCCATCGACATTTAATGTTGTAAATGCATTTGACAACGCTTCCGGCAATTACGCTTTACAAGATGTTGGATTAGACGGGATGAATTCTTCTGATGAAAGAGAGTATTTCTCTGACTGGTTAGGAGATTTAGAAGGTTCTGGAGTATTGAGTCCCGAAGCGTATTCTGCGATTGAAAATGACCCTTCTGGTGATGATTTTAGGTATTTCAGAAACCCAACGTCTCAAGCTTTAGAAGAGGATATTATTCAGAGGTACAAGCATTTCAGCCTGTATGAAGGGAACTCAAATACGGAGTCTCCTGATGGGTATCCGATCACGTCGACGACCATCCCTAACAGTGAGGACATCAATGAGGATATTACCCTCAGCACGATTGAGAGCTACTATCAATATAAGATTTCATTAAGGCCATCTGACCTTGGAGAGGCGAATGTGGGCAACAATTACATCACGGACGTTTTCGAAACGCTTTCGCAGAGCGCCTCTTCGAATGAGCAGAAACCTATTAAGTGGTACCAATTTAAAATTCCTGTTCGTGAATACCAAAAACAAATAGGTAGTATTTCAGATTTCCGTTCGATAAGATTTATGAGGGTATTCATGAAAGGTTGGAGCCAGCCTGTAACTCTTCGTTTTGCCAGAATGGAACTTGTTAGAGGAGAATGGAGAAAATATGATGGGTCTTTAGCTGGAGAGCAAGAGATAGAACCAACAGACCCTTCTTCTACAAGTTTTAATATTTCTGCCGTTAACGTAGAGGAAAATGGGAATCGTGAGCCGGTTGCATATGTAACTCCTCCGGGAATTATTAGAGAGATCGACGTAGCAACCACGAATCAGAGAAGACTTAACGAGCAATCTTTAGCCATGGAGGTTTGTAATCTTATAGACGGAGATGCTCGGGCTGCATACAGAAATATCAATTATGATATGAGAATGTATAAGCGTATGCGAATGTATTTCCATGCTGAACCTGGTCCTGATGGGACAAATTTAAACGATGGAGATCTCACGGCATTCATAAGATTAGGTTCTGATTTTGACAACAACTATTACGAGTACGAAATCCCACTTTCGGTAACACCTTGGTATACTGTGGATGAGGACTTGATTTGGCCAACGGCCAACAACATGGATATAGAACTACAGAAACTGCAAAACCTGAAGATCGCTAGACCCAGCGGACATCCGATATTCCAAGAATTCACACAATACGATGGTGTTGCAAGGTTGTCAGTGAAGGGAAATCCGAATTTAGCGAACGTGGTTACTGTCATGATCGGAATCAGAAACCCAGATAAGGATTCTAATGTTTTCTTTCCAGATTCTGATGACGGTTTAAATAAATGCGCTGTTGTTTGGGCAAATGAGTTGAGGTTATCTGATTTTAATGAAGAAGGAGGTTGGGCTGCTGTTGCGAGGGTGAATGCAACGTTAGCAGATTTAGGTAATGTAAGCGTGGCAGCAAATATGTCTACTCCAGGTTGGGGAGGTTTAGAACAAAGAGTTCAAGAAAGATCTCGAGAAACAATTCGAGGCATAGACGCAAATGGTACAATACAGTTAGGAAAGTTATTGCCTAAAAAGCTAGGTATTTCTCTACCTATGTACATGGGGTATTCCGAACAGGTAAGCACACCACAATACGATCCACTTTCCCCAGATATTAAACTTGAGGATTTAGAACTAAGCCCTGATCGGTTAAATAAAACACAGGAAGTAAATCGTCTGAGAAGTATTAATTTCTCAAGCATTAAGATTAGCCCTCAATTTAATTCCGGAGGAGGCGGCAGTGGAAGTAGTGATAGGAATTCAAGATCCAATGACACCAAATCTAAAAGTGGTGGTGGAATGGGTGCTCTTGGTGGATCGACGGGTGGCAGGGGTGGATCATCAGGGGGTTCAGGTGGTCGGGGTGGTTCGAGCTCTTCAGGTCCTTTGTCTTTCTTAAAGATTAGTAATTTCACAGGAAACTACAGCTTCAATGAAGTGTACAGACGAGACATTAACACGGAGTTTCAGTTAAATACAGAGCACAGAGGCGGGCTCGCTTACAATTGGCAGAATAGCCCCAAGCAACACAAACCATTTTCTAACATCAAGTTTATTCGTGAAAATGAAATTTTTAAATTCCTCAAGGATTTTAATTTTTACCTTCTCCCCAAACAGGTGTCCATGAATACGCAGATGGAGCGTGTTTATCAGACCAGTCGTGTAAGGAATAACACAGAAGATTTATTAGGTGTTCAGACGAATCTTTTAATCCAAACTCAAGTTCTAAAATCTTGGAATTGGAACAGAAACTATGCCTTAAAGTACGATTTAACCCAAGCCCTGAAATTCGATTACACAGGTCAAGCTTCTGCTCTTATTGGCGAACCCGCTGGAGTAATTCCATCTCACGGTGAAGATCCTGACGGATATAACCTATACCTTGACACAGTAAGGTTAAACCTTAGAAGCGCAGGTGATGTCACGACATACAATCACAACGTTAATGGGTCGTATAAGCTCCCATTTGACAAAATACCACTTATGGATTTTGTAACAGGAGACGTCAGGTATCAAAGTTCATTTCGTTGGGACAGAGCCCCTTTTGCGCAGGACACGCTTGGAGCTACGATTCAAAATTCAAGGAACTTAAGTCTAAATGGTCAGGCGAATTTGCTCAAGCTATACAATAGAATTCCTTTCCTAAAAGAGATTAACAACAAGCGCCCGAAAAGACCGAGCTCAAGAAATGTAAGTAACCAAAGTAGAGATGGGTTTGGTGAAATAGAAGATGAGGAAGAAAAGGAAAAGATAGAAATTAATCCGATAGAGCATATCCTTAGGTTTGCAATGGGATTACAAAGTATAAGCGGAACGTTTTCTCGCAACGAGGGTATTATGCTTCCGGGATTTTCAGAGACAAGTAGATATGGAGGGTTTGATGAGAATTTAGAATCTCCGGGGTTGCTCTTCCTCATAGGTCATCAAAACACAGATGTCTTTGGCGATAAAACATCGGATTTTGCCATGGACGCGGCTGCAAATGGTTGGTTGGTTCAGCAACCTTATCTCAATCAACAATACACAGAGTCGTTCACAGAGAACTTTAATGTGAGAGTAAATTTAGAGCCCATAAAGCACTTTAAGATTGAACTTACGGCCAATAGAAGTACTTCACGCAATCACCAAAGTTTCTTCAGATATGATGAGGATCTAGACGATTGGATTTATGAATCTCCTAATGAAACTGGAAACTTCACGGCTACAGTCATGTCTTGGCCTACAACATTTATGAATGATGATGAGGAATACAACTCTGAGATTTGGGATGATTTACTTCTAAGTAGATTGATCATATCTTCTCGTTTGAATGAAGAAACTTTTAATTTAGATGAACCTAACCCAACAGGTTATTACCAAGGTTGGGGTCCCACTTCACAAGAGGTAGCAATACCGGCTTTCATGAGCGCGTATTTAGGAATCGACCCAAATACTGTGGCCTTAGATGTCTTTAAAGCTCCAGTAGCTCCAAACTGGAGAATTACGTATGATGGACTCAGTAAGATACCATCTCTGAAAAAGACCTTCAGAAGATTTAACCTGTCACACTCATATCGCTCAACAATGAGTACGTCGTACACGACGAATCTTCAGTACGCAGAAGATGACAATGGTTTGCCGACAATAGAGGACAATGGAGATTACTCAAATTGGATCTCTGAAAGACAATTCAATAATGTAAGTATATCAGAGCAATTGTCTCCGCTTATAGGTCTTGACATGACCATTAAAACAGTCTCTGACAATGAGCCACAGGTTAAGGTTGAGATAACACGTGATAGAAATGTAAGTTTTGGTCTTGCAAATTATCAAATTACAGAGACAAAGAGCAAGGGAATAGTTATCGGTGTAGGATACAAGTTTGCAGATGTCCGCAATCCGTTTATGAAAACCTACGGAAAGTTGCCAATTAAGATGTTTAAGGAGACAGATTTCTTAATTCGATGTGATATTAATATTCGTGATAACAGTACTGTTATTCGTAAAATGGTTGAACGCCAAAATCAAGTTACCGCGGGTCAAACACTTGTCTCAATTAAACTTTCGGGCGATCTCGAGATTAGTGATAAGATAACTTTGAGAGCTTTTTATGACCAGCAAATAACGAAAGCGAAGATTTCCACTTCATTTAACACCTCGAATATTAATTCTGGTGTTGCAATTCGATTTAATCTTACACAATAGTATACTTTTGTGCAAAATTTATTACAATGAATGTTCCTTCAGATTTACGGTATACAGCCGATCACGAATGGGTTAAGATAGATGGCGACATCGCCACTGTAGGTGTTACAGATTTTGCACAAGGAGAGCTAGGTGATATTGTATTTGTTGAGGTAGAAACAGAAGGGGAGGAGTTGGAAGCTGAAGAGGTGTTTGGCACAATTGAAGCTGTGAAAACAGTGAGTGACTTGATCCTTCCTTTGGCGGGCGAAGTGATTGAATTTAATGAAGCTTTGGAGGACGATCCTGCGCTGATCAATTCAGATCCTTTCGGCGCTGGTTGGATTATTAAGCTCAAGATGTCAAATGTTGCAGATTTCGAATCTCTCATGGATGCTGAAGCTTATAAAAACACAATAGGCAAGTGAACAAGAGTGGAATATTAAGAATGATTACACCTTTACTTTTTGTTGTAATAAGTCTGACTTTTTTATTGCTCTTGCCTGGGAATGATCTTGAGGCATCTTCTTGGTGGGAGACATACAAAATTGACAAGCTTGTTCATATTGTTACTTTTTCCATTTTATCTCTTTCAACTTCAATAACACTTTCTAAACTACGTGTCTTAATAGATACAAACTATCGATTAATGACTTTAATACTTGTTGTGTGTACTATTTTCGGCACAATACTTGAGTTCCTACAACAAGAATTAAGAGTGGGAAGATCGGCGGAACTCCTTGATATAGTTGCAGATTGCGTTGGAGTTTTGTTGGGATTTGTAATTTTCCGAACAGTGTATGGAGTTTTCCCCGGAGTAATCCCCTCTGATTCCGTAATTTCGAACCGTAGAATATCACAATCATGATTAACAGGAAGACACCTAAAGCAGACCTAGAAAATAAGCGTTCAACTTGGCGTGCACTTGGATTTATTGCTTCATTAGCTTTGATCTTAATTGCCATCTCATGGACGAACTACGAGGTTTTAGTTAGACAAGCGATTAATTTTGAAGCGGACCTTCTCGATGATGAGGAGATTCCAGTGAATGTGGTAACGCCACCACCACCACCACCACCACCTCAGCAAACAACAGTGATTGAAATTATCGATGATGAGGAAGAGATTGAAATCGAGCTAGAGATTGAAGATATCGAGTTAAACGATGATACAGATATTGAAATCATAAATGATGATGATGATGTTGCCGACGACACTCCATTTATGATCGTAGAGAACATGCCAGCTCTAGCTGCTTGTAAGCATATGCGTGGAGATGAACGTCATCAGTGTACTCAAATGGAAATTATCAGGTATGTTTCGAAAAATACGAAGTACCCACATATCGCTAGGGATGCGGGTATTCAAGGTACAGTGTTTGTCTACTTTGTTGTCGGAAAAGATGGGTATGTTAGGGACGTGAAAGTTTTACGTGAAGTAGATCCACGTTTAGATGAAGAAGCGAAGAGAGTCGTGGAAACACTACCACGCTTCGATCCAGGTCAACAGCGTGGAAAAAGCGTAAGCGTTCAATACACGATACCAGTGAAGTTTATTATCCGATAGTTATTATCTAAAAGCAGGAAATATTAGAAAATCGAAATAGCTTCGAAATAACCATCGAGAGCTAATAAAAGATATAGTAAGAAGAGGACTGAGCTAAGCTTGAGTCCTCTTTTTGCGTACAGATAGATCGATACTGTATCAATCACAATCCAGTACAGCCAATTCTCGTGAATCATGTTTATCATAAGCCACGTTGCAGCTAAACTGAACACCGTGGTAAAGGCATCTAAGAATGGCAACATTGCATCTGTTGTTTTTTTAAGGATAACACCAAGTACTATAGTTCCTAGAACAGCACTCGAGAGTAAAACGAGATGAAACAACCCTGAAATCTGCACACCATTGCCATAACCTGCCAGTCCATACCCAGCGAGTCCTATATAGAAAACCTGTAGTGCGCTTTCAGCGTATATTTTTCTATTCCAACAGAGATAAGCAAACAATCCAGCCCCCAGAGCAGCTGGAATAAACGCCCACGGGAGATGCCCCTTTAAATACATCCAAGTGTAGGCCACAGATAAAGTGACAGCTGCGACCTCAATTAATTTGGTATTCTTATTAAACATCGAGGATCTCCTTTATTTTTAGTTCTGAAAATTCAACCCTTTCGTCAACAGGCATCACAGGAATATAGATGTAAGGAGCTTTTTCTAATTCTAAACGAGCTCTAAATTCATTGTTTTTTTTAATCCGTTCTTGGTGGTTTGGAATAACTCGTATGGGGTCGTCCTCCCATTTTTCAATGGTTTCACAAAGCAAGTATAAATCGATTTTTTTCGAAGAAGATTCAGCGGTGACACTTTTCCCAAAAACTGACTCAGCCCAAAGGTCGAGAGAGAGTCCTGCTGTATCACAAAAGACACCTTTTGCAGAAGTAGAATTGATCATTTCTTCAAAGATTCTTTCCTCCAACCAATGAATTTCTTGTAATGTTTCAAAAGTTTCCGTTCCATTCAGCACAGCTTCGTTTTCCCGACTTAACTCAAGGACAAAGGGCCAATTAAATTTTTCTGCAAGTGGTTGAATGAGGGTTGATTTCCCTGAATTCTCTACTCCAGTAATTACAATTCTGTACTTGTGATTACTCGTCATCGAACGTGCAATGACATGGTTCGGACATCTCAATATTGATGTGTGGTAGAAGTTCCTGGAGCCAGGTTTGTTCGGAAAAAGTCATATCGTTATAGAGAAGATCCAATGTAGTCAGCTTAGGCATATCACTTAAAGAACTGGGGAATCGTCGCAGCAAGTTCGACCAAAGCCCAAGCAACTCGAGATTTTTTAAAGCATCAATGTCTATGGGAATACCAGTGATGAAGTTGTCTCCAAGATGTAATTCTCTCAAGTTTACCAACTCTAGTACGACAATTGGAAATTCTGACAGTTGATTTCTTTCAGCTGAAAAAATTTCAAGATGGGTCAATTCGCCAAACCAATCAGGCAGAATTTCAATTCGGTTTTTGTCAAGCCGAAGTTCAATTAATTCAGTTAAACCTTGTATTTCTTCCGGGATAATTTCAAGTTTTTGCTTTTTTAGATGTAAAACCTCAACTATTTCGCCAGCATGATGAGCTTCGAGTGCCGACTTGATAGATTTAAATTCTGTTTGAGCGTGAGTGTAATGAAAAATGAATTTCAACATCATTACAAGTACAAGTCCGAGTAATCGATAGGACATCATACTACAGGTAGAGCTGAAAATTTTAGTACTTCTAAGGTTTCATCTCTGTCTCTGCGAAGTGCTGCTTTTAACTCGTCAAGTCCGTTGAACAACATTTCATCCCTCAATCTCTTGACGATGCGAACTTCAATAGCTTGCCCGTAGCAATCGCCTTCGTATCCGATGAAGTGAACTTCAATGGTCGTTTCTCCCGAGTCGGTTTTTATCACAGATGGCCTGCACCCGATATTCATCATTCCTTTCATCCATTTACCTTCGCTTATTCTAGCCCAAACAACATATACACCATCCATTGGGACGATTTTAAGTGGGTCAGAAATCTTAAGATTAGCCGTGGGGAAGTCTATTGTTTGGCCTAATTTATCACCTTCTACAACTGTGCCTGATAATGGGAAAGGGTGAGATAACAAATCATTTGCATGTACGATCTGTCCTTCGGAAATCGCAGTCCTTGCTTTGGAGCTGCTCACTCGTATTTCACGAATCCTTTCAGCGTTTAAAGCGGTGACACTAAAGTTAAACATCAGACCCATTTGTTTCAGGCTACTGAACGAACCTTCTCGATTCCTGCCGAATCTGTGATCATCACCGATGACGATCTCAGCGGGTTTAATTCCTTCAGCTAATAATTTACGTACATAATCTAATGGAGTCAGACGAGATAATTCAAAATCGAACTGTACTACAATTAAATGATCGAGCCCTGCATTTTCAAGAAGGGCTTCCTTTTCTTTCATCGTGTTGAGCAATCTCAAATTGTGGTTGTCGGGATGAAGTACAACTCTGGGATGAGGTGAAAAAGTTAATAGCGCTGTTTCGCCATTTATTTTATCTGCTTTTGCTTGAAGGACTTCAATTACGGCACGGTGTCCAGCATGTACTCCATCGAATGTGCCTATGGTTAAAACGACAGGTTTTTTTGAGTAAAAACTCTCTATTTTTTGGTGAACTTTCAAGTGTGTTAAGTTATGCTCAAATAGGGTGTTAATTTCACAAAGGGTGTTGTACTTTTGCACTCGATTACACAAGCTTAAACGCGATAAATATGTCAACAAAACAAGGAGTTGTATCACAGGTTATTGGCCCTGTAGTAGACGTTCGTTTCCCAGAAGGAGTTGAATTACCGGATATTTTAGATGCCCTGGTAATTGATGCAGGGGATTCAAAAGTTATTTTAGAAACACAGAAACACATCGGTGAGCACACCATTCGTGCTATTTCTATGGATGCGACTGAAGGTTTAAGTCGCGGGATGAAAGTAAGCGCTACTGGAACAGGTATTCAAATGCCAACTGGTGACGCAATTAAAGGCCGACTCTTTAACGTTGTGGGTGATGCTATTGACGGAATCGGTGATGTGAGCAAAGAAAATGGTCGTAACATTCACCAGTCAGCACCTAGATTCGAAGATCTTTCGACTTCGTCTGAAGTACTTTTCACAGGAATTAAAGTAATCGATTTGATTGAGCCATATTCAAAAGGTGGTAAAATCGGACTATTTGGTGGAGCTGGAGTAGGTAAGACTGTACTTATCATGGAGCTCATTAACAACATCGCTAAAGGATACGAGGGTATATCAGTATTTGCTGGTGTAGGTGAGCGTACCCGTGAGGGCAACGATCTTCTTCGTGAGATGATTGAATCTGGCGTTATCAAGTATGGTGATGCCTTCGTTGAAAGTATGGAAGCTGGAGGATGGGATCTTAGCAAGGTTGATAAGACAGAGTTGGTGAAGTCACAAGCAACCCTTGTGTTTGGCCAAATGAATGAGCCTCCTGGAGCTCGTGCTCGTGTTGCTCTTTCAGGTCTTACTGTTGCTGAGTATTTCCGTGATGGAGATGAGGAGACTGGAGGACGTGATATCCTATTCTTTATCGATAACATTTTCCGTTTCACTCAGGCTGGATCTGAGGTATCGGCGCTACTTGGACGTATGCCTTCAGCTGTAGGTTACCAACCAACACTTGCTACTGAGATGGGAGTTATGCAAGAGCGTATCACATCTACGAAGCGTGGTTCTATTACTTCTGTGCAGGCAGTTTACGTACCTGCGGATGACCTTACTGACCCGGCGCCTGCGACTACTTTCGCCCACCTTGATGCTACAACGGTACTTTCGCGTAAGATTGCGAGTCTCGGAATTTACCCAGCGGTAGATCCACTTGACTCTACATCTAGGATTCTAAATCCTGAAATTCTTGGAGAGGAGCATTACAAATGTGCTGAGGACGTAAAAGAGATCCTTCAGCGTTACAAAGAGCTGCAAGATATCATTGCCATTCTAGGAATGGATGAGTTATCAGAAGAAGACAAGCAAGCTGTAAACAGAGCGCGTCGTATTAGTCGTTTCTTATCTCAGCCTTTCCACGTAGCTACTCAGTTTACTGGAATCGAGGGTGTTCTTGTACCTATAGAAGACACAATCAAAGGATTCAACATGATTCTGAATGGTGATTTAGATCAGTATCCAGAGGCTGCATTTAACCTGAAGGGAAATATCGAAGAGGTGATCGCAGACGGAGAGAGAATGCTTGCAGAAGCAAAAGCGGTATGACAGTAAACATTCTCACACCAGACAAGCAACTTTATGAAGGCGAAGCTACATATGTAGGTCTGCCAGGTACGGATGGAAGTTTAGGGATCTTGAGTAATCACGCTCCTTTAGTAACGACTTTGCGAAATGGTGAGATTACTGTAAAAACTGGTAGTGAAGAAATGACCTTTGAGGTTAATGGAGGAACTGTAGAAGTTCTCAATAACCACGTTACGATATTAGCTCAGTAAGATCCAAAGGAATAGCATAGGAATATGCTTAGGGCAAAAACTATTTAAAAAGTCAACTCAGGTTGGCTTTTTTTATGCTTGAACTTTTATGGATGGTGATAGGGCTCGCCTTTGAGAATAGTGTGGGAGCGGTAGATTTGTTCTGCGGCAAAAATCCTAATTAGTTGATGCGGAAAAGTTAACGTCCCCAATGCCCAAAGTTCGTTCGCTCTTGATTTAATCGATGGATCGAATCCGTAAGGGCCTCCAATCAGGAAGGCAACATGTTTAAGTCCCCTAAGCTGAAGTTTTTGGATTTGATTAGACAGGCCTATAGATGTGTATTCTTTTCCGTGTTCATCTAGTAAAACAAGGTAATCTACGCCTTCTAAGGCTTTAGATTGAAGTACGGCCTCTTCTTTCATCACACGTTTAGAGTCAGCTTTTGCAAATTTACTTTTCAAATTGGGCGTTTCCACAAAGGCAAATCGTCCATATCGATGCATGCGTGTTACGTACTCTTCAATTCCGGTTTTAATCCAAACCGCATTTGTTTTTCCCGTTGCTATTATTGAAATCTGCACAGTGTGAAGTTACGGTTTTGAGGGTAGTATATTCGCACCATGCTTAATGATGATATGAAGAGTTTTATTTCTCTTGCTCTAAAAGAAGATTTAGGTTCAGGTGATGTTACATCTGAGTCAAGTGTTCCAGCTGATTTAGCCCAAAAAGGATATATTTTAGCCAAAGAAAATGGTGTAGTAGCTGGAGTGGAAGTTGCTAGGGAAGTTTTCTATCAAGTAAACCCGGAAATAAGTTTTATAGCTAAAATCAACGACGGTAGTTCTGTAAAGTTCGGAGATGTAGTCATAGAGTTAGAGGGGTTAGCAAGGGATATCTTGACAGGGGAGCGTTTGGCCTTAAATTTTATGCAACGCATGAGTGGGATTGCCACAAGAACATCTGAAGTTGTTAAGATTTTAGAAGGAACTCCTACAAGGGTTTTAGATACGAGGAAGACGACTCCGGGGCTGAGAGCTTTTGAGAAACAAGCCGTGGTGATGGGTGGAGGAGTAAATCACAGAATGGGTTTATATGACATGATTCTCTTAAAGGACAATCATGTGGATTATGCTGGCAGTATGACAACCGCTATTGAAAAGGTTGCCCAATATCTAAAAGACAGATCTCCGGATTTACAAAAATTGCCCCTCGTAATTGAAACGAGATCTTTCACAGAAATTGAGGATGCGATCTCTGCCTCAGTAAAATCAGGAATCCTCATCGAGAGAATTTTACTCGATAATTTCAGTCCTGACAAGGTTAGTGAGGCGGTAGAGAGATATGGCCACCTTGTTTCCCTTGAAGCTTCAGGAGGGATTACACCCGGCAATGTTAGAGACTATGGAGAAGCGGGTGTAGATTTTGTGAGCATGGGGTATATGACTCACTCGGTAAAAAGCTTAGATTTAAGCTTGAAGAGCACCCCGCATGTCAAATAAAATCACCAAGTGGATTGAGTCGAGCTCGATCGTAAAGCGAACAAAGTTTTTTTTAAGGTCTCTTAGTCCTTGGGGAGTTAAAGGTATGAACCTTTATGATGTGTTTAGATTTTTTGGTCTTGGGTTGATAAATGGATCAGTGTCTATCAGAGCGGCCTCAATTTCTTTTAGACTTCTATTGGCCTTTTTTCCCGCCATGATTTTACTTTTGAGTGTCTTACCTCACACCCCTCTCGAAACAAATGACGTGATGGATGCCCTGCTCTTATTCTTCCCAGGAGAGACGGTTTCTTTATTTGAGTTAACGGTAAATGATCTCCTTGAAAAAAGCCATGTTTCGATTTTATCGATCGGTTTTGTTCTTACAGTTATTTATGCGTCAAGTAGTGTAAATGCTATTTTAGCAGGGTTTAATGCAAGTTATTTGTTGGAAAAAAAGGGGAGTCCAATGCTGTACTATTTGATTTCACTTTTTCTTTTAGTGATCCTAGTTGCTATGCTTGGAGTAGCTGTTTTACTTATCGGATTTAGTGGCCAAGGGTTGACGTGGCTTTCAAATAACGGTTGGCTTCCGGGCGAACTTGTGCCGTGGCTCAATATTGCAAGGTGGACGATGTCCCTAATTCTCGTATATTTCTCAGTTTCGATCTTGTACCACTTCGGAAATCCTGACCGCGACAAATGGCGGACCTTTACTCCTGGGGCAACGATGACTACAATTTTAATCGTATTGTTGTCAGTTGGGTTCGGAGCTTTTATTACTTATTTAGATAGTTATAATAGACTTTACGGTTCTTTAGGGACGTTCTTATTGCTTCTTGTGTGGGTAAATGCGAATAGCTCAATCCTTCTCTTGGGGTTTGAATTTAACGTGAGTGTTCATAAAGCGCGAAATGAAGCTAGAAGCAACTTGCAATAATGTTTAAAAAAGACGTAATTAGCTTTATGATTCAATTAAAGCATTTTTACCTCTTAGGATGTTTCTTCCTACTATCTTTTACTTCTTTAGCCCAAACCTCAATTGATGGTCGTTGGAAAACCATCGACGATGAAACGGGACGTATTAAAAGCGTAGTTGAAATTGTCGAGCGAGACGGACAGTTTTTCGGTACGGTAATAGAATTATTTCGCCTCCCGGACGAAGATCAAAACCCACATTGTGATAAGTGTGACGACGACAGAAAAGATCAGCCAGCCTTAGGGATGGAAATTGTGAGAAACATGGTTGTATCTGATGGTAACACCCAGGAATGGGAAGATGGAACAATTTGCGATCCCAAAAAAGGTTCTATTTACGAGTGCGAAATGTGGTTAGAAGATGGGGAATTAGACGTGCTGAAAGTTCGAGGATACATTTGGTTTGTATTTAGAACACAAGACTGGCTAAGGGTAGTTGACTAGCATTAGTTGGCTAAGGGTGTTTCGTTAGAATATCCAACTCATCTACAAGTTTCTTCGTTAAAGCCTTTCTTTCATAGGGTGAGGGATCTACTTTGAGAGGGGCATTATTTTTCGTGATTTTTTTCAGAATTTCATATGCGGCATCTTCATCTTCGTGATCGCAAAAAGGCAATCCCCAATTTCCCAGTTGTGTGGCAAGGTCGCTTGGGCTATTGCAAATACTAAGAAGAGGTTTTTCACATGCGATGTATTCGAATACTTTCCCAGGAGTGCATTTCCGAGAAGCATCGGTGGCGTTTTGGACCAAAAGAAGCGCATCGCAGCCAACCATCTCAATGACGGCTTGCTTGTGAGATAGTGAGGGGGTGAATTTCACGTGTTGATGGTCGTTTAATTCCAATTTTATCTCTTCTCCCACGGATCCTACAAGGTGAATTTCGATTTTACAACTCTCCAATTGATTCCATTTTTTTACGGCACGCCACAAACCAGGTACATTTCTTGAACCGTACAGAGATCCGAAATGTCCTATTTTGAAAACAGCAGATTTATTTACAGAAGCTTTCACATCTTTAAAATCAAGACTGTCCCAACCATTTTGTATTAAAATCGCCTTGTCTTTGTTTCCGTCATCTAAGAGTGTTGTTACAACGGAAGGTGAGGTGATGGTGATTTTGTCAGAATACGCTACGACCATTTTTTCCATTTCAATCAGCTTTCTTTTCGCTCGCTTGCCCATCTTAAAGTCATCCAAGTAATCCATATCCGACCAAGGATCTCTAAAATCAGAAATCCATTTCAGTTCCGGATATTTTTTTTTCACCTCCAATCCTATGAGGTGCATACTGTGGGGTGGTCCGGTCGTAATGATTGCATCTATGTGGTTTTTACTTATCCATTTATTGATAAACTTAACAGCTGGTTTAACCCAAGTCACTCTAGCGTCAGGAACAAATATATTCCCTCTGACCCAGCTGATGAATCCCTTTATAATTGAGGTTTTCTTTCCAGATGTTGTTGAAGCCCCCATCCTTGTGGTTGACATTTTTCTCCCAAACAAAGAGACCACTCTTGAGGGCTCAAAAATAGGAATCTTAAGCACTTGTACTAAAGATGAGACTTCTTCTAAGAGCGTTACATCCTCCACGGGGACATCTGGGTTTTCCGGAGTAAAAACAACAGGATCCCACCCAAATTCAGGCAGATATTTCGAGAATTTTAACCATCGCTGTACTCCGGCTCCTCCTGATGGAGGCCAGTAATAGGTGATGATTAATACCTTTTTATTTTTTGTGACAGGTTTCAAATTAATTTGATTAATAAGAGATTACGGGAGGGTCAAGGACAACACAGTATTCACAATATTTAGAGTCTTCGTTGTGAGAAATTTCTCTACCATCTTCCTTAAAATTAGACAACCTATTGGATATCCACTCTATCAGCATGTCTATATCCCCACGATTTATTTCTGTGCGTTTTCCTATTTTTAAGTTGAGTAATCCTGAATGGGCATTTCTTCCTGATCGTATAGAAGCTTTCACCTCTTGCAGCGACTCATCATTTAGAAGGATGGCGCAATAAACAAGTAGTTGAAGCGCTTTTGAGGCGTTTCCTTTGTCGAGTTTCCCCCCGTCAATATCCCAATCTGCCTTTAAATTTAAATCAGTTTGGGTAGTAACTCCTGTTTTGTAATCTACAACCCTCGTGACCCCAGCGACATCCTCTAACCTGTCAGCATACCCGAAAAATTTAACTTCCCCACCGTCAACCAAGTTATAGGTTGCTTCGAAAGAATCCTCTAATCCCGTAATTGTAATGGGATCCGTGGTTCCTTTATTCAATTCTAAAAGTTCACGGTTTAAAATCTTCTTAATCGTTGACTTTGCAGAACGTATTAACAATAGATTTTCACCACTATCTGACACCCCATGTTTATAGCAATGTTCCACAGCATTGTCTAAAAAGGTATCTAAATTTTTAAGAATGGATTTGATATGGTGAGGTTGCAATGTTTTCTGGAGAGCTTTTTCTAATCCGTGTTCAAATACGTGGTGCACAATCGAACCTAAAGTACTGCTCTCTATGCTTTCCTCCAATTCATTTGGTTCTAAAAGTCTCAATAAATACCTGTAAATAAAATTTCTTTCGCAGGAAAGGAGTTTGTTGAGCGCAGAGGGGGATATCCCTTCTTTAGCCCAAACCTCAATTCTTCCTCTCATTTTTTCAGTAAGCGTAATTACAGGTATTTCTGGCCGGGCTTTAGGGCTGGGCATACTGAAAATTGATTTCGTAATCTTGTCTTTGACAGGTTTATAAGAATGAAGAAATTGTAGAATATATCGGCTCATTTCTTCAGAGCCCTTACCACTAGTTCGATATAAAAGTTGGACTTTGGTGGAACGATTTAAAAGTCGGTAAACGCTGTAAGCGTATGCGGCTTCACGTTCGTGCCTGCCGGGCATATTGATAGAATGTTTCAAATCTGCAGGCAGATAGCTATCAACAATTTCATGCTTGGGAAGTATCCCCTCGTTGCAATCCATAATGATGACTCTGTCATAGTCTAGGGCTCGTGTTTCTGTAAGCCCCATGATTTGCAATCCTCTGGCAGGTTCACCGATAAGATTTATCTTTTCACCTCCAAGTAGTTTATGCATTAAAGCACGTACATCACTCGCACTGTTACACGGATTGAGATCTGCTTGTAAGCGGAGCATGATACTCACCACTTTTCTAACACTGGTCCAACCTGCTTTAATCCAAGGGTTTTTACTGTCCTCTAGCTTCATCTCGATTTTTCTAGAAAAATCATCTAATCCTTGAAGAAATTCTTTCGCTCCCGGAGCTTTTAATTGTTCAAGGTCTTTTAAAAGTGAATAAAAAGTTCCATCGGAAACTTCCTCAATGGTAGTGATAGATACCCAACCTGAATTCCTTTTGGCCAATTCGTGTAACGAATTTGTAGAATCAGATTTAAACGAAGTTGTGTTTTCAGTATATTCTAAAACAACCTGCTGGCTCGCGAGGGACACGAGCTCTTCAAATCTCCACCCACTGTCTGACCGTGAAGTCATTCTTTCAATGAGGTTTAAGAAAGGTGAGATAGGCGTTTCACGAATGCTAAGTCCCATGGTTACATTGTAGCCTATCTCATTGTTAGGGAGTGCTTGTAATAAAACAGGAAGGGTTCCTGCATCGGGCAATACAATGACAGTTTTATTTTTCTCATCTTCACTGAGCTCAAGTACGATTTGGCGAACAAGTTGACAAGAACTCATCACAGAACTACATCCTATTATCTCTAGATCTGGAGGTGAAGGTGCGATTTGATCTGGAATATTGTAAGGAAATTCACGAAGTTCTCTCATAAAATATCCAGCTTCAATTTGAGCATCATGGACATAGGATACATCTGCATCTGGGAGATAAATAAGCTTCCCTGCTTCGTGCCATTTTGTTAGATACAGTTTTTCGCTCGGTGTGATAGCTGCAAGGCCAGCGGCATAGACAGTCTGGTATTTTTGAACATTCCCTTTTTTAGCTACATCCCAACTCAGCTTCGCTTTTGTCGTCATTCCATCCTTCTTCAGCCTTTCATGGAGATCTTTGTAGAGGTGCGGAAGTCTATCCCACTGATTCATAAAAGAAATTTGGGCTTCAGTAAGTTTCTTTGAAGGGTCAAAACTCCACTCTTCAATTTCCTTAATGTCTCTCAGGTTTTTAAACACCTGATTTGCATCTTTCATGTGATGGTCAATCTGGTGGAAGTCTGCGAGAGCTACCGAACCCCAATTCAAAAATAAGCTGAAGTCTTTTTTCTCCTTCGTATGGTTTAACTGCACTTGATACAACCTAGCTAAAATCTCAAGGTTGTCAGCAATTTGAAACTCTCCGTTACCTTCCATAAAAGCTCCTAAAGTCATTACACGTGGCATGCGACAAGCTTTCGTAGCTTTCGTAGTAAACACCCTTTTGAAAGCAGTTACAGCCCTGAAGCTTGGCAGCACGACAGCACATTCTCCCATTTTTTTACTGTTGAGAACAGCAAGTGCCAATTCTTCTAAAAAAGAAGTTTCGCTAAGGGTAGGTAAATGTTTTCGAGTCACTGTTAAAGTAATAATTCAGTCCTTTAAGGTAAACCCATTTAGAATGAATTTCAACCAATCTTTCCGAGATTCTTTACTCCGACAAACACTTTTTATTTCGCTGAAAATAGTTTTATTATCATGGGATTCAGTTTTCTCTACTTTTTTCTGCTTTGCACCATCTGCAATTTTAAACCTTTTGACCGCCTGATTTTTATACCCTTTTGACTCTTCTAGCATCCCGAGGTTATTTTGATTCACGGCATCTTCCGGATCAAGTTCGATCGCAATTTTATAATCAGATATAGCACCATCGGTATCTCCATTGGCTTGCTTCATCCAAGCGCGTGAAGCGTATCTGTATCCATATTCTGGCTGTAATTCAGCGGCGGCGTCAAGATCCTTTATCGCGGAGACCTTATCAGAAAGGTGGAACTTGCAGATGGCTCTATCGTGTAAAGCGTTAGCGTCAGCATGAGAGTTTTCAGTTTCATTAAACCAAACCTCCCATTTTTTGAGCGCCTCTTCCCAACTCTGGGCCGCCATTAAAGCTAGCGCACGCTCTTTTATTTTAATATTTGTTTTTTCTAAAGTCACGATGCTAAGGTATAATTTATATCATTTGTATTGTAGCTTTAGCCAACCTTTAGATAGGAATAAATGACAATATTTGCTCCAGCTCTAAAAGATTTTTTTATTAATGTTGAATGCTCCAATCTTTCTTGGAGTAGAACGCTTTGGTTTTCACAAACCAAGAATAAGATCAATTGATTGAAAGTAGAAACTCAAGTAGATTTAACGTCTTCCTTAACCTTTCATGTTCCTGCTTTAGCGAGTCACTTTGTTAACGTTGAGAAAGACGATGATATCAGGGAAGCTCTGCTCTATGCACAAAACAACAATTTAGAAATTTTAATACTTGGTGGAGGAAGCAACATGCTTTTTCACAATGACTTTGAAGGATTGGTCATTAAGATTAACAGCAAGGGAGTAGATGTATTGTGTGATGATGGAAGACGGCTGGAAGTTGTTGTTGAGGCTGGCGAGGATTGGCATGAATTTGTATTAAAAACTTTAGTAAATGGTTGGGGAGGCCTTGAAAATTTAGCTTTAATCCCTGGTTGTGTTGGCGCTAGTCCCATGCAGAACATTGGTGCTTATGGAGTTGAGATTAAAGATGTTTTCTCATGGCTAGAGGCGATAGAAGTTAAAACGGGTCAGCTAAAGCGATTTAATCTCAAGGAATGTAAACTTAATTACAGAGAGTCTGTTTTTAAAAGAGAGTTGAAGGGAGAGTGGGTAATCGTTAGAGTTGCATATAATCTAGATCGTGAGTCTCCTCTTAAAACCAGCTATGGGGCAATCGAGGATGAAATTTCCGAAATAAATAAGATGGATTTAACTCATCTTGATGTTGCGAAAGCGGTCATTAAGATAAGAAATACTAAGTTGCCTAACCCTGACATTATAGGAAATGCTGGCTCTTTCTTTAAAAACCCCATTGTAAACAAAGAAGATTTTAATAATCTGAAAGAGGTCTACCCTGAAATCCCCAATTACCCTCTAGATGGAGAGGTGGTTAAGTTGGCGGCTGGATGGCTTATCGATACTTCTGGATGGAAAGGTCACGATAGGGGAACCCATGGGGTTCATGAGCACCAAGCTCTGGTTTTAGTTAATCATGGAGGAGCGACAGGCAAGGAGGTTTGGGCTTTAGCAGAAGACATTATGCAATCTGTGAAGGAAAAATACAATATTCAACTTGAACCAGAAGTGAATCAAATTTCGATTGATAAATCCTGAAAAGTCAGATCTAGTATTGTACGCAAGGAGGAGATTTTGATTGTGTATGCTTTCTTGCAACGTCCCACATGTATTTTAGGGATAATTCATGAGATCCTCCAGATGACATCGTACCTAATTTGCTAAGGGTTATATCGTAGCTGTACCCGATATGCCATACGTTAGTTCCAAATCCAAAGATGAAACTCAAAGCATCGACATCTATAGATTCATCTGCAGCCTTCTGCAATAAAGGGATTCCTCTGTACCAAACGCCAAGAGTCATGAAATCTAAATCGTAGTATGTACCTATATCGAATTGGTCTATATTTCCTTGCTTCGTGTAGTTAAATGCCACTACGACATCTTTTGCAGATTTAGCTCTTGGTCCACGAAGTAATGGGATACGCCCTCCACCATGGGCTGAAAATCTCACATCTAATCTCTCAATGTAGTTGTTGCTTAGGCTTGAGTTAGGTCTATTTAAATGATCAGCAGAAGCACCCAACCAAAACCCTCTACTTACCATAAGCACTCCCGTTCCTAGATCAGTGTATTGTTTTCCACTCATGATCCCATCTTCAAGAGTTGTTGAAGCATCTTGTCTTATAAGTTGATCCATAAATGTTAGTTCTGATAAGTTGACAGATTTACTAACTAATCCAGCCTGTAAAGCTGGGCGAACATATGTTCGTGGGCCAACTTTAAACTCATAAGCGTACTGAAAAGCGATACGAGAAGATCGAAGGGCACCTGCACCTGCTTCTTCATGACTAACAAGAACGCCTATCCCGCCGTTTTGGTTAAATAGAGGTCTGTCATAAGCGAAGTGGAAACCAGTATAAGCCTGGGGTAAATTTGCCCATTGAGATCTGTAAAGACTCACAGCCCTTGCTTGTTCAGCAGCACCGGCATAACCAGGATTTATGGATGTTGGAGCTGCATTGAATTGCGTAAAATGCAGGTCTTGTGCAGTTGCTGATGAAGTAAACAAAACAAAGTGTAATACTATGATAGTAGTTAACAGAGTGTTTACAGATCTTAAGGTAAAAGAGATATTCATACCCTCTATTACGACAGCTATTCAAAAAAGGTTACAGAATTATTAATTTATTTAGATATTAAAGTAACAGTGCCCGCTTTTTCTACGAAAGTACCATCACTTAGGGTTGCAATCGCTTTGTATGCGTAAACGTCCTGAGTGGCGAGAACACCATCTACATACCCATCCCAACCAATATTTATATCTGATGAGTAAAAGATTTGTTCGCCATACTTGTTGAAGACAAAGACTTCGAAATCTAAAACTCCACCGTGTAAAGGTCTGAAAACATCGTTATTATATCCTTGTAAATCGTATGTCCCTCCATTTCCTCCACCTGAAACAGGAGTGAAGGCAGTAGGGAAAACAAGCAATCCGCCATCTAAAGCTGTTACAGCATTTTCATAAGAGAATGTATTTGAACATCCCCACTCATTGTTAGCTGTTAGGGTGACATTGTAGTTACCAGCGTTTGTGTACTCATACGTTGGGTTTTCATCTGAAGAGGTCTCTCCGTTTCCGAAGTACCAAACAAACTCATCAGCATCCGTAGATAAATTATAGAACTGTATAGGCTCGCCTGGAGCAAAAACTTCTGTAGGGAAAAGGCTGAAGTCAGATTGAGCACGTGGGAATACTGTTACAGAGGCATATTGAGTCTCTTCTACTAAAACTCCTTCATAGCTGAAAGCCTCAAGAGTAATATCATATGTTCCAGCTTCGTTAAATGAATGCGTTGCATTTTCAGAGAATACAGTTGTTCCATCACCGAAATCCCAATGGTAGTTATTTGCATACAGTGACAGGTTAGTAAAGTCAACCGTGAAAGGCGCGCAGCCTTCTCCACGTCCTGTAAAAGCAAGTTCGGGTGTTGGAGATAGAATGTGAATAGTCTCTATACCATCTTCAGAGCAATACTCATTACTTATAATTACTGAGATAGAGAAAACACCCCAAGTGTCATAAGTATGTTCCCCTGGATTTTCATTTGTACCAACGTTACCATCACCAAAGTTCCAAAGAATTGAGCTAGATGATCCAGATGTAGATAGATTTTCAATTGCTACCGTTGTGTTCGGAAATGTTTGCGTGATTGGAGTAACGTGAAAGCTTACAACAGGTGTCGCAAAGACTGCTATTTCACTTGTTGCGGTGTTACTACATCCGTACTCAGACGTAGCCGTTAATTCTACACTAAAGGTCTCGTCATCCCCCGTGTTTTCGTTATCAAAGATATGTATTGGGTTTAATTCTGTGCTCAAGTCTCCATCGCCAAAAGTCCATTCGAATGTCGCATTTCCAGAACTTTCATTTGTAAACACAACTTCAAAAGGAGTGCATGAAGCTTGCGGAGAGTTGAACTGAGCTACCATTTCAGGGTAAACAGTGACATGAACTACAGTAGTGTCATTACATCCATTTTCAGCGATTGCGATTAGTTCAATCGGGAATGTTTCGAGATTTTCAGACGTGTTGTCAAAGGTGTGAACAGGCTCAAAGTCACTGCTAACATCTCCATCAGAAAAATCCCAAGAATAATCAGATGCATTTTCTGAAGTGTTTGTAAACGTCGTATTCAAAGGAGCACAACCATTGCCTGATGAGGCAACAGATGCAACGGCACCATTCAACGCGGATACTTCTAAAGTGTCCGTTGCAACACATCCGTATTCAGATACACCTATCACGCTAAGAGTAAAAATCAGTGTGTTGTTGCTTTCGTTTGAATAAACGTGAGAAACCATTTGGGTATTAGCATCGTTAGAATCGTCTCCGAAGCTCCAGGTAATTTGAGAAGCGTTTTCAATGAAAGGAGTTTCAACTTCAAAAGGAGAACATCCCTCATTCTGAGCAAGTGAAATGTCAATGATTAATTCAGGGGAAGCAGTAATGACGACTGATGTGCTGTCGTTACATCCATTTTCAGAGATTGCAATAAGCTCAACTGAGTATGATGCGAGGTTTTCAGACGTATTTTCAAAGGTGTGAACAGGCTCAAAGTCACTGCTAACATCTCCGTCAGAAAAAGTCCAAGAATAATCAGAGGCATTTTCTGAATTGTTTGTAAACGTAGTATTCAAAGGAGCACAACCATTGCCTGATGAGGTAATAGAAG
>JAQCFW010000048.1 GCA_027619225.1 Bacteroidota bacterium | reverse complement strand
ACTAAAAGTTAATTTTCTTCGATAAATCTCGCATTAGCATCGATAAAGATTTTAAGACGAAAAGAGATGTTACACAGCAAGACAATGGATTAACAGCAGTTTGTTGAGAAAGTCGTTGAAAATTAATATTTTATTAAAACCTGTGGGGAAAAAGATTTGGCGATTAAATAGTCCAAAAAAAAAGGCTCACGATATAAAAATATCGAAAGCCAAAATAGAGTCAAATTGAATTAATTTCCCTAAAAATCTTCAAGATCATCAAGCCATTGATTGCGATTTGATTTAGGTCGTTTTTCGTGTTGATTCCCCTTGCCGCCATCCGCGTATTTATCGGGTCCACCCATCCCTTTTTTAGGAGATTTCCGTTTCTTTAAACTGCTGCTTGCAGGGTACTTATTTGGACCAGATTTATCGCCGCTTTTAGAGGCTGAATTTTCACTACTGTTAAGAGCAACTTTGCTAGAATCGACATCCGTTGAGGATGAGTTTCCAGACCGGTCTGAGCTCTGTCGATTGCCACCACCACCATCGAAGGATGGTCTTGGAGAGCGAGGTTTATCTTCGGCGGCTTTTACAACCATACGAAACCCCATGAAATCCTGATCGTTCAAGGCAGCGATAGCTGCTTGACCACCCTCAGTAGAGTCCATTTCGATAAAACCAAAACATTTTGATTGACCTGTATCACGATCTGACACAACTTTAACAGAAACCACACCTCCGAATTTGCTGAAGGTTTCCTTCAAATCGACTTCGGTAGTCTCACGATTGAGTTTAGCAACAAAGAGCTTCATTTAAAACTTAAAGAATAATTATTTGCGACAAAGTTAATAAATTTGCTCTATGACTGACGTTGTCATCACACATTGGTTTCACAAACCTTTAAACTCTAAGTCTAAAAGGCTTCAGGAAGCTGCTATATCACAATTTTTAGAATTACCCTCAAGGAAGGCCGTTAAAAAAGCGGTAAAAAAAGGGCGGATTTTCATAAATGGTGTCAGGGGCGAAACTCACAATTGGGTGAAAATTGGAGATCGTTTGTCACTCGAAGAAAGTAGAATTATTAACACAGAAATAGTGAGCCGTGATTTGCACAAAACAAGCGTGCTTTGGGAAGATAATCACGGAGCTTGTGTCATAAAAAACGCGGGAATAGAAACCAATGGAAATAGCAAAGTATCACTTGAGAAGATGTGCTATAATACACTTAAATACAGTAATTTACCTGACAATTTAAGTGCTCATAGATCAGTCCACAGATTGGACAAAGCGACGCATGGACTTGTCTTAATTGCCAAAACTTTAAGCATGGCTTCAGGACTAGGAAGTGCCTTTGAAAAGAGAGAGGTATTTAAGAGCTACACCGCTTTAATAGAAGGAACTCTAGACCTCTCTTTTTGTGAAATTAATATTCCGATTAATTGCAAATCTGCTAGCTCTAAAATTGAGACAATTGGATCGACTAAATGGCCCGTATTCGGGACCGCAACACTTGTTAAAATTTATCCTAAAACAGGAAGAAAACATCAAATAAGAAGACATTTAGCAATGATCGGACATCCAATTGTTGGTGATAATATGTATTGTGGACCACTAAAATATACTGGACAAGGATTGTTTCTAGCTTGTACAAGACTACAATTTACACATCCTATTACTCTTGAATCAATGGACATTGAAACTGATTTGCCCAGAAAGTTTAAGCATATTATTCACAAACTTAACTTGCCTTAACTTCGAACATCATTAATTTTTAAGAATACAATTTTGCACATAATTAGAATCGTTGTTAGAATGACTGCTTTCTTAGCATGGACAATCACCATCTCTTTCACCATACTTATTACACTTTCAGCTGCTTTTTTAATGGGGAGAAAGGAGAAAGCGAGACAAAAATCCATTCATAAATTATTCCAACGGTTTCTTAAAGTCACTCACATGATTTTAGGAGTTCGTATTCACTGGTCTGGAAAGTCACCTAAAGAACCATCTGTTGTTATGGGCAATCATAGGTCATACTTAGATGCAGTCGTCTTACCCACTTCTTTCCCTGTCGTTTTTGTAGCCAAACACGAAGCAAAAGCTTGGCCTATAATAGGTTGGGGAGCGTCATTGATAGGCACAATTTGGGTTAAAAGAGATAAAAAAGAGAGCAGAAAAGCGACAAGAATAGCTGTGAAGGAAAGATTTGACAGTGGGTACGGCGTGGTTATTTTCCCTGAAGGTACTACAAACAAAAGCCCCGAGCTCTTGCCCTACAAGAAGGGGGTTTTTTACTCATGTGCTGAAAACGGATTCCAAATAGCACCTGTTGCTATAGAATATAGAGACCCTGATATTGCATGGGTAGGTAGCGAATGGTTTATTACGCATACGTTTAGACATTTGGGAGCAAGGTATATTGACACATACGTTAGCTTTGGTCCGATATTTAAAAACAAAGATGCGGAAAAATTAATTGTCGATGTAAGGTCTTGGACTCAAAAGGAATGCAATCGCCTGAGAGAACTTATTGACTCAAAAGCTTAAAACTTATAATCAAATCTAATGACCATGCTTCGTGGCGCACTTAGTATGCCAGGTCTACTACTCATAATCTCATTTTTCAGGTTAGACACTATAAATGAGAACTTCGCATTGTCAGCAGCTCTATAAACCAACCTTGCATCTATAGAAGCAAAACCCTCCGTAAATTGCTCTCTAAAGTTAGCCAGACCTGACACCAACTCGTTGAAGTACCAATCTATTTCGTCTATGTAATCCTGTCTGATAATGGAACCTCCTACTGTAAGACGTCGGAAATCAGCTTCTATATCAAATTTAAAATTACCGCTGTTTCTAAACTTCAGGAGCGAACCTGCAGTGACTAAAGAATCCCTGGTGTCTCCAAAGCTGCTGAGGAAATTTTCTAAATAAGCAGACATATTAATTTGGGATGTATCTCTACTTAGATCACCCGCATATTGAAATGTTGCTCCTCCAAACACTCTAACAGGAATTCCAGCTACTTTCATTTCACCGTTCGCTGACCATTCAAAA
>JAQCFW010000047.1 GCA_027619225.1 Bacteroidota bacterium | reverse complement strand
GAAGCTGATGTCGGAACTCGTCGAAGATATTTGATGAATCTCGACTGCGATAACATTTTCTCCCCCAAGCAATGTAAGCTGTAAGGCAACCGTGTTCAAATTAGACTCAGCATTGCCACCCACAGCATCTGACGCCAGTGTATTGAAACCTATAGCCCCACCAGGCATATTGCTGCGGAACATTTCTTCTCCGTTTAAGTAAACAACCGCTCCATCATCTCGGCGCAAGCGTACTATTCCTTGTAAAGGGGTTGATGCATCTCCTTCATAAATAAATGACTTGCGGAAGTATGTGGTGATGTGTTTGTCATTCGAGTTGTTTCCAAATGACACCGTGGTTGCTTCATCGCCATCGCCATACCCCAGCTCAGCACTGCCTGAAGACCAATTCGAATCATCAAAGGATGGACTTTGCCAAGCCGTCCCCATGTCTTCTCCAGAATCGTGGAAGCTCCAATCTGACCCCAGACTCACCAACTCTTCCTCATACATCTGAGACCACCCGATGAAATTTTGGCCTGGATATGGAATCGCCGTTAACTCCATTGGCATGTTTTCGAAATAAGGACCATCCCAAGGTGAACCAGGGATTTTAAAGTCGTTGAGAAAAATATTCCCAGCGCCTTCGGGAAGATTTGACGTAGAGAGATTCACAGCATCACCCAAATCGAAGGTGTCAAATAAATCGTTGACCATAAAAGATGAACGGTCGATAGAAAAAGTCCTCAAGTCGGAAATTTCATCCTCCCAAAATTCCACTGAATTAATGCCGTCACCATAACCGGATGTGGTGCCCCCCCATCGCTCCACGTGATGTGGAATCTCTTCGTCTATTCTATCGACAAATATGTCAATCTGATGGTTTACGCGATCAGGATGAAAACTGGTGTGCAAATGATCTGCAAAGCGCTGAGCGAAGTATGCCTCGTAAACATCATTTTCCAGCATGTGACGAATCCAAGTCCGAGCATAATCATAATCGTTGTTTTGGGATTGTGTAAAGTCTTGAATATCCTGATTTGTAGAGCCGCTAAACGCGCGATCGAGGTCACCGAAAATAAATTTCCATTTGCTTCCTTCTTCATATGGCTTCCAAAGTTTCACGTTGTGTCCCCAACTGCCGTTGCTCGACCAAATTTCTGTGATCCAATAGTCAGCGAAATCTTGCACATCCACGATCTCTGCAACTGCATCAAAATTTGCTTGCACGCTAAGGTCTTCTCCCATCAAGGCATCCATAACCCAATAGGCCAAGTCACTCCCTTCTTCCACTTCGCCCTCATTCGCAATCAAATCGTACGTGTTAGGAAGCACACCAAAGTTCTCTTCCACAAAACCTTCATCGCCCCTAGATCGTAAGTTGTGTATGCCCATGTATTCTCCATTGACAAACACCATACTTGGCCGAAATCCTTGATAGGCAACGAAAGTGTTGTACTGAGGCAAAGACTGCGAAAGCCCATCTCGCATCAAGGTGTTCGCCCAGTCGCTTCCTCCTGCCCTAAGGATAAAGTCATCAAAACGAATCCGCTCTCTGTCATGGAACAATGGATAATCTAGACTTCCTGAACCGTAACCTCCTCGAAAGTAAATGCCCAACATCTTTTGTGGAAGTTCCCAACTGTTTTGACCGTTGATCTTGACCCCCGCGCGTTCGTTGAATACCGCTTGATTGTTTCCGTCGTTTTCGAAAAACTCAACATTGAGTGGGTGCTCCCATTCAGGTTTAAAGTCCTGTACGTATATACCCGTGTCTGCATCCCAGAAAAAATCTGGGTCGGTTACCAGGGAAAACACCGGCAATCCTCGCTCCTCTAATGAAGCGTCGAAAAAATAGGAGTGTGTTACAATAGGCCCTGGAATTTGATTCTCGAGGAAAACACGTGCTCGGACGAATGACGTTGAACTCAAAAGCAACGGGTCCAAGTACAATTCTGAGCTGAGACTCGGCTGAGTGCCGTCCAAGTTGAATCTAATTTCACCATTGATAGAAGACAAAACCAAAGAAAAAGGCACATCCTTAAAACCACCCACTTCAGAAAAATAAGGCACGTGGTGTACCACGGCTTCAAAGGCTATAGATGTATTGTTTGAAGCTCCAGGGGTGGGTTGTTCAAACCAAGCCCATTGATTTGCACCATCTATTTCTCGACCCCAACTTACATCGGTGTTTTGTGTTTGGTATACCAAAGCATCTTGTACTTCTAAAGCAGCATTGAAAATCCCCACTTCTTCTCCATCACTACTCAGGTTGAATGAAGTGTGCAATCCTGAATCCTCACTGTCACACCACAGTAGCAAAAATCCTTCAGCCGGAATAGATGTCCCCACAGGGAAAAGCCATTTTGTCGAATCACTCAGGTTGTCAGTTGCATACCAACCGGTCAATTCAACAGCCTCTCCTCCCAAATTGTGCAGCTCAATCCAATCAGCAGATTCATCAAATTCAGGATCAACAACTGAAAGCGAGTTCGAAGCCATCAATTCATTAACTACGATTTGGGCTTGAGCGCAATGGCACAACAACAGGAAAATTACTGATGTAAGAATGTTACTTTTCAATTGCACTAGATCTGGAGTTTACATCTCAAAACAGATAAGACGAAAGTACTAATAAAAATATAGTGTAAAATAATAAAATACTCAGCATAACTAACATGATACAAAGACACTTTTAGCTACCTTATTTCTTCTAAACTAAAACCTTTTATTTTTTCAAATCCTTCAAGATATCTCAAATTTTACAACACTTGAAAGGATGATTGCTCAGGAGAAAAAGGCTATGTCTTAAAGAAGAAACAAAAAGAGAAATAGGGAATGAACTAAAAGAATTATCTAATAACAACAAATTTAACAGATAAATAAGCTAATTTAGTTATCGACAATGAGACATGGTTAAAACACTCCCAGCATTATTGATTCTTGTACTAACGGGACTCTCAGGGGCTTTTTCTCATACTCTAAGTCAAACGGACACAGAGTTTTGGTTCGTCGCGCCTGAAGTATGGGCGGGACATGGTGATTTCCCGATATTGCTGAGATTTGCAACGTTTGA
>JAQCFW010000001.1 GCA_027619225.1 Bacteroidota bacterium | reverse complement strand
TCCTATCAGGTCAAGGGACATCATATGTAACTGTGGAGTGGGATGGAAATATTACGGATGGCGTTTTATCTGTTACTGCGTCTTCTGCTTCAGGTTGTGTAGGAGAAATTTCTACGATAAGTGTTGATGTAGTTGTGGGAGTTGAAGACCTTGTCTTTTCTCAAAACCTAGATGTTTTCCCAAGCCCAACTTCATCGACCATTACAGTTTATTTAGATGGGGCTTTTGCTTTAAGTAATAACCTTTGTGAGATCTATTCTATATCAGGTCAGAAGATGATGGCGTTTACTCTTTCTCAATCTGAGATAGATGTTTCAGGCTTGTCAAACGGCACTTACCTTATTACAGTTGATACAGAACGAGGACTTATCCGTCAGTCTTTTGTTGTAGCTAAGTAAAAAACGGCTAGCGGATTAACGATATAGTATTTTTATCTTAAAACGAGAACCTTCAACGGTTCTCGTTTTCTGTCTTTTGAAGGTTCCTCAGATGTTCTACCGACAGCCATCATAGCCATAGGTATTACAGAATCAGGAAGCCCTAAAAAAGCAGCCAACTCTTTGCTGTTAAAACCTCCTATTTGGTGTGAATGCAGTCCTAGTGCAGAGATTTCTACGAGCATTTGTCCTACAGCAAGGCCGCAGCAGTACTGGGCAGAGGGGTCTAACTGGCCATTGTAATCACTTTGTGTTTTAGCGAGTATAACTGCGATTCCTCCGCAGTCTTTCATCCACTTCCTATTTGCTTCTACGGGGAAAGAAAGCATTTTCTCAAAATTATTGTGGTTGCGTGAAGTGTACACAAATCTCCACGGCTGGTTATTATAACCAGAGGGAGCCCAACGAGCAGCTTCAAAAGCTGACTCAATATCCTCAAAGCTAACATTTGTTTTATCGAAAGAATAAGGGCTAAATCTCTTTTTTATTGTTGATAATACTGACATTTCCTAGTGATTTCTTAATTTATTTAACGAATCACATCTCCAGGTGTCACACCTTCTTCTGGTGTAATAAACCTCAGTCCACCATCATTTGTAGAAGCCATAAGAACCATCCCACAGCTCTCCACCCCTTTTATTGTGCGTGGCTCAAGATTCGCTAAAAGCACTACCCTACGCCCTATAACATCCTCTGGGGAGAAATGCTCAGCGATTCCAGAAACTACCGTTCTAACATCAAGTCCTGTATCTACAGTAAGTTCTAAAAGCTTCTTCGTCTTTTTTACAGCCACACACTCAGTTACGGTAGCCACTCTAAGGTCCATCTCTGAAAAATTATCGAACGTAGTTGAGTCTTTTTGAATCATAATATTATATTTTTCTGAGTCAGTTGAGCCGCCTCCCTTGTTTCCAAGTTTAGCTTTCTCAGCCTCGACCGTTTCTTTGTCGATTTTTGTAAATAAGATAGGTAGATCTCCCAACAAGGTGCCATTATTTACAAGTGAAGAGGAGACGTCCTTCCAAGTAGATCCATTTACTCCAAATGAGATAGATATTTTCTCAGCTGTTCTAGGAAGGAAAGGTTCGAGTACGATTCCTAAGTTTCCGACCACTTGGCAGGCAAGGTGCATGATGGTTCTTACTCTATCGGGATCAGTTTTTTGAAACTTCCACGGCTCCTCCTCTGTGAGGTATTTGTTCCCACGTCGGGCTACATTCATCGCTTCGAGCTGGGCTTCCCGGTAGCGATGTCGTAATATTAAATCACCGATCCTCTCTCCAGCTCCTGTAAGTACTTCAATAAGCGACTTGTCGACATCCGTTAAAACAGATTCCTTCGGAGCGACTGGAACAACACCTTCGTAATATTTTCGAGTAAGTACGAGGACACGATTTACGAAATTCCCAAGCACATCTGCCAGTTCGTTATTTATCCTGTCTCTGTAATCGTTCCAGGTAAATTCACTGTCCCGCTGCTCTGGCATGATAGAGGTCAGAACGTAACGCATTGGATCGCTTCCCGATGGATTGTTTTCCAAAAATTCACTCACCCACACAGCCCAATTTCTAGAAGTTGAAATTTTATCGCCCTCAAGATTCATAAACTCATTCGCAGGTACATGGTGAGGCAAAATAAAGTCTCCGTGTTGTTTAAGTAAAATAGGAAAGATGATACAGTGAAATACAATGTTGTCCTTTCCGATAAAGTGTAGTAATTCAGTGTCCTCATTCTGCCACCAGTCGCGCCAATCCTGTCCATTCTTCTCAGCCCACTCCATCGTTGCTGTAATATATCCAACTGGAGCATCAAGCCAAACGTAGAGGACCTTTCCATCAGCTCCTTCTATAGGAACCGGCACTCCCCACTTCAAATCGCGGGTCATCGCTCTACTTTGCAATCCGCCGTCTATCCAACTTTTACATTGGCCTACAACATGACTTTTCCAAGCCTTAGCATCATGATGCGCCTTGCCGTTAAGCATCCCATTCTCTATGTAATCCTTTAACCACTCCTCATGTCTTCCCATAGGTAAATACCAAAGCGTAGTAGGCTTTAAAACCGGTTTGGCACCACTAAGAGTAGATTTGGGATTTATAAGTTCTGTAGGAGAAAGCGTCGACCCACATTTCTCGCACTGATCTCCATAAGCCCCGTCGGCATTACATGTAGGACACGTACCAGTAATATATCTATCGGCTAAAAACTGATCAGCTTCCTCGTCGTAATACTGCTCCTGAGTCTTCACTTCAAAACTATCATTCTTGAGAAGCTGCAAGAAAAAATCTTGCGCCACCTTGTGATGTTTTTCACTGGAAGTTCGGCTATAGTGATCGAAACTGATATCTAGCCCTTTAAACGCACCTTGCATTTCAACGTGATATTTATCTACGATTTCACGTGGTGTCGTTCCGTCTTTTTTTGCCCTCAGCGTAATCGCAGCTCCGTGCTCATCACTTCCACACACCCAAAGAACATCTTCGCCCGCACTACGCAAATACCTAACATAAATATCCGCCGGCAAATACGCACCCGCCATATGACCCACGTGAATAGGCCCGTTTGCATACGGTAGAGCCGAAGTAATTAGCCGTCTTTTCGGAGTCCTAATTAATTGGGTCGTTGATTGCGTTTTATTCATTAGCCCAAAAATACCTCACTCCTCCCAGACTCATTAACTTCACCGCAAAGAATGTCACACAAAGTTTTTCATAGATGCTTTTATAAGTCGATTTCATGAGCTCAATCAGACCTAAATATCTCAAACCAGGTGATAAAATCATGCTAGTCGCTCCAGCCCGCTTCGTCTTGCCAGCCACCATCCAAGCTGCTGCCTCTGCTGTGCTCGCTGCTGGATTCACCCCTGTAATTCCGCCAGAACTGGACGCGCGACACCACCAATTTGCGGGCTCCGACTCCCATCGTGCTTCCCTTCTCAATTCCGCTTTCCGAGATCAATCTATACGCGCGGTCTTCGCCCTCCGTGGTGGATACGGCTCAGGCCGTCTCCTCCCGCTTCTAGATTCCTCAGCCTACAAAGCAGACCCCACTTGGATTGTCGGCTTCTCCGACATTACCGCACTCCACGCCTGGTCGACGAACCTCGGAATCTCCTCCCTCCACGCGCCAGTAGCCTCCACTTTAACTTCAACTTCCCCGGCGGATGTCGAGGCAATATGGTCGAACCTGAGAGGTGAATGTGATTTCAACCCCAATGTGAAAGTCACGGGAGGAAATCTCAGTGTCCTCTATTCACTTCTCGGCACCCCCTATTTTCCAAACGTTCTTGGATCATTTCTATTTCTTGAGGACATCGATGAATACCTCTACCACATAGATAGAATGTTTCTCGCTTTTAAACTCGCCGGTGTGTTTGAAAAGGCAGAAGGACTCATTGTTGGAACTTTCTCAGATCTAAGAGACAATACGATCTCTGATGGACAAACCCTGGACAATCCCTTCGGTCTTGATTTGCGAGAAATCATCTCAGCTCACGTCCGTTCAGACTACGCTGTCAAGTATGACAACCCCATGGGACATGGAGAGAGGAACTATCCCCTAGTGTTAGGGTAAGAAACATTCCAGAGTTAAATTTGCGGCATGTATGGAAAAATGAAATCACACCTTCAGCAGGAGCTCGTAAACATTGAGGAGGCTGGTCTTTTTAAAAGTGAACGGATTATTGCCACGTCTCAGGATGCAGTGATTAAACTGATTGACGGCACTGAAGTTCTTAATTTTTGCGCGAATAATTATCTCGGTCTGAGTAACCATCCAAGGGTAGTAAAAGCGGCGAAAAAGACGTTAGATACACACGGGTTTGGGATGAGTTCTGTGAGATTTATTTGTGGGACACAAGATATTCATAAGGAACTTGAGAGGACGATTGCGGATTTTCACCAAACCGATGACACCATACTTTACGCCGCCGCTTTTGATGCTAACGGCGGAGTTTTCGAGCCACTTCTAACAGCGGAAGACGCAATCATTTCAGACTCCCTCAACCACGCTTCGATTATTGATGGAGTGCGTCTTTGCAAAGCAAAGAGATTCCGCTTCGCAAACAACGATATGATTGATCTTGAGACACAACTTCAGGCAGCCATCGAAGCAGGTTCTCGATTTAAAATCATCGTAACTGACGGCGTGTTTTCAATGGACGGATATGTTGCCGAGATTGGGAAAATATGTGACCTCGCAGACAAGTACGATGCTTTAGTCATGGTGGACGAGTGCCACGCAACTGGTTTTATCGGCAAAACAGGTAGAGGATCAATCGAGCTGCGCGAGGCCCTTGGCAGAGTGGATATCATAACGGGCACTCTCGGAAAAGCTCTCGGCGGCGCGATGGGCGGATTTACAACAGGCCGCAAAGAAATCATCGAACTTCTGCGCCAACGTTCTCGCCCCTACCTCTTTTCAAATTCTCTTGCTCCGACAATAGTTGGGGCATCCCTCGAAGTCTTTAAGATGCTCGACGAAAGTACTGAGCTCCGCGACCGCCTCGAGGAAAACACCACGTATTTCAAAGACGGACTGCGCAATGCAGGGCTCCCTTTCAATGACGGCGAGTCAGCGATCGTCCCCGTGATGCTTGGCGATGCTCGCCTGTCTCAAAACATGGCGAACCGCCTGCTCGAAGAAGGCATATACGTAATCGGATTTTTCTTCCCAGTGGTGCCTAAAGGTGCAGCCCGAATTAGAGTTCAACTCTCTGCTGCCCACACGAAAGAACATCTCGACCGGGCTCTTGCCGCTTTCGAAAAGGTAGCTCGCGAACTCGGGGTTATCGATTAGTATGCCCGCTTCAAGCTCGGACAAATTCATTATCGTAGGTGCCGGCCTTGCCGGAACGCTTATGGCCTGGGAGCTTGAGAAGCGGGGAGTGAATTATGAGGTTTGGGATTCACCTAAGAATCCACTTAAATCTTCAAGAACACCTAACCATCCGTCACCCCCTAACACCTCTAACAAAGCCTCGATTGTTGCAGGCGGAATGTTCAATCCGGTGTCGTTTAAAAGAATAGTCGAAGTTTGGAATGCAAGGGAGCATCTGGACGTGATGCGTGACACATATCTAAAGATAGAATCTTTCTTAAAGATACCTGGGAAAATTCTTCATACGTCTCCTATTATGCGCGTCTTCCCTAATTCTCAGTATAGAATGCTTTGGGAAAAGAGATTAAATGATGAACATGCTGTATCACACTTTCTAAACCCTGTTAGTGATGAGGCTCCAGACGATATTGTTGCTCCACATGGTTTCGGAGTCGTACCTGAAGCGGGTTGGGTCGATTTGCCACTTTTGCTAGATTCTTTTCGTTCTTTTCTTGAATCCAAAGGGAAATTTATAGAAAAAATCTACAACTCTACATTTGATGAAAATCTTCACTCTTCAATCTTGATAGACTGCAGGGGAGTAGGAGCAACGGAAGACCTCGCAAATTACAATCTTAAAATTCAATCTGATCACGGTGAGGTACTCACCATAAAGTCCAACATTAAAACGAAAAACATGTGTGTGAATCGAGTCAAATGGCTCCTTCCTAGAGGAGATCACACTTACAAATTGGGCGCTACATACAAGTGGAATGTTGCAAATAGTATTCCTTCTGAGGAGGGCCGAGAAGAACTCCTAACGGGCATTAAGCCTATAATATCATCTGAGGTTTTCGATCATTTTGAGATAACGAATCATGAGACAGGATTAAGGCCCGCTTCAAAAGATAGAAGGCCTTACGCAGGGAAAATCAAAGAAAACACATACATTCTAAATGGATTTGGCACAAGAGGAGTATTGATTGGTCCGGCCACGGCAGCACATTTAGTGAGGTATATTTTTGAAGATAAAGAGCTGCCTAAGGAAATAAATACGGCCAGATATTCTTCTTAAACACACCTAACTAACTCTTATAATCCCACACATTTATAAGTTAGGAACCCTTCTCGTACAATGAGCTAAGAGCAAAAGGACTAGTTAACTTCGTAAGATGCTCAGGCTAGGAATTAGAAATATTTATCTTCTACTTTTTACGACAGTGATTTCGCTTTCGTTCTCTTGGTTACAATCTGATCAGGGAGGTCCTAAGCTTGACGAGGCAAACACAATTGCCATTACGAAAGCAAGCTTTTTATTTCAATTTGCAAGGAGCAATGATTGGCCAAACGATAAAAAACAAGGGAATTTCAGAATAGGTATTCAGGGCAATACAGCTCTGTATAATTTATTGGTAGAGAAGTATGCAGGACAATCCATAGGAAGCCAAATGCTCGAAGTTGTCGAGATTGATGACTCGGTATTAATGAGTGAATTCATCCATGTTTTGTATACAGAATCTGAGGGGGAGGAACTCCAACAATTGATAAAGTTCACGGCGGAAAAGCCGATTATGGTAGTTACTTCAGTAGATGCAGACACGGCCATGCCTGAAGGAGCTGTTGTGAATTTTGTGGTTCAAACCAGCAGAATTCGTTATGAGCTCGATATGGAAAACGCATTAAAACGTGGGCTGATTGTGGGCAATAGAATTTTATCATGGGCAATCACAAGATGAGAAATTATATTGGAACAATACTGGTGCTTAGCCTATGTGTTTTTGCATCTACACAATCGTACTCTCAGAATCTGCATTCTGACGACATTGTAGATACTGCAATCGATTTGGCAGAGCAGGAGTTATTCGATGAAGCTATAAAAATGATTGAACCCGCTCTTTTAAAAGAGGCGAAAGACAATGCACGAGCTTGGTATGTAGCGGGATATTCTCACAAAGAAAAGTTTAAAAGGGAAGTGTATGTGGGATCTTCCACTTCTGGTTTGGCCTTAAGTGAAAGGGGTAAAGCTGTTGCCCAACTAATCAAAGCCTACGAAATCGACTCAAAAACAAAAACCACTTCACCCACAATTTCCTCACTGTCGCTTGATGCTCTGGATTATCTTTCAAAGACCTATATGAATGATGTGGTGAGCGGTGTGCGAGGGTTTACGAGGGGGATGGATGAGAAGATTTTAGAGTACTTTAATGAATTTGTAAAAATTCGCATGACAATCGACAAAAACGAAGATTGGAGAAGTGAGGAGGTAGAGATTGAAAAGAATTTAGCCAGGGCCAACAGGTTGTTACTGGAAAATACATCAACGGATTCTGAGGAACTTTTTACCAGAGTTATCGATCATTATACCAGAGCTATAGAATTGGATGGAGACGATTATACCTCGCGATATAATTTAGCGATTAACCTATACAATAGAGGGGTCGCGAGACTGAAATCGATCGATCACACAACTGCGATGTTCGAGCTTATGGAAATCCAAGATGCATGTGTGGAACTTTTCGAAAAGGCATTAAACCCTATGCTTGCAGCACATCGAATGTCTCCCGAGAGGAAAGAAACTTTGAAGGGGCTTGTGACAATTTACAAGGCGCTAAGTAATGATGATGAAAGTGATAAATACAAGCGTGCTCTAGAGGCTGTGGTGAAAGCAGATAGGGAGTAATATGGAAAACTCGAACATAAAATTCAGGTTTACGATTGGATGGAGAATGGGACTTGGGTTTGGGATTTTCACCCTCGCCGTAGGAGCATTATTTGTCCAAACAAGATCTCTGTTAGGTGAGAGCAGGGTGATTGGTGAAAAGATCGACAAAGAACTTGTTCCAAGTATTGAAGCACTTGAGAATTTAGATAGATCGCTTGGGAATGCTCGGGGCAGCATCAAGCATTGGATTACTGTTCAGAGCCGGTCTGACGATGCTGAGAAACGTTCTTTACAAAACGATATCTCCAAAACTATCCCCGAGAATATTGCCGCATTAACGGAGATAAGCCCAGCTTGGGGGGTCGAGGCAAAAGCTCAGCTAGACAGCCTTCATCACGATATAAAAAGCTTGTTTTTAGTTTACAACGATATTATGATGATGTTGCCGGATTTTTCGAGTTATGACAACCCCATAGCGATGATGGATGCGGAGTACTACGCCCTCGAAGGCTCAGATCTCCCGTTTTACGATAACAGCATTCGTACGAGACTTAATTCTCTTTCTTCAGCCCAAACATCTTCACTTCGAGCTGCCACTTCTCAGATGGAGCGCTTGGGAGATAAACTGAGTTTCTTTGCCGGGTCGGTTTCCCTTGCAGTCCTTGTCTTGGGAATTATCGTGGGACTTGCCCTTACAAGATCCATACTTGTGCCGGTGCGCCATCTTAAACAAGCTTTGTTATTTATGGGAAGGGGTCAACAGCCAGACAATAAGGTTCCCATCACTCCAGATGAGATTGGAGATATGGCCGTAGCTGTTAATCGACTGGCAGAGGGACTTCAAAAAACAAGGAAATTTTCTGAAGCTGTGGGTTCTGGAGATTTCAACGCCCCGTATGAACCACTCAGTGAGGATGATTCTTTAGGTCATGCTCTTCTGAGTATGCGTGACGATTTGGCTGCCACTGAAATAGAACTTGCGCAAAAGGTTGTTGACAGGACTGCAGAGATGTCCAAGCAAAAGAAAAGAGCGGAAGACCTCTACAGTGATCTGCGGGACAGTATTAACTATGCGTTAAGGATTCAGGAATCCATTCTACCAACAGAAAAAGAAGTGTCAGAGGTTTTCGACAATTCAGCCGTTTTCTATCGACCCAGAGATATCGTTTCCGGAGATTTCTACTTTTTCCGCTCGGTCGGTAGAATTAGACTTGTTGCAGCGGTTGACTGTACGGGGCATGGAGTGCCTGGAGCATTTATGAGTCTGGTGGGATATAACGCTCTAAGCCATGTGACGAAGGTTTTCACGGAACCCAGTAAAATTCTAGATAGACTTAACTCTGCTGCTTTAGAAGTTCTCAGTTCGGAAACTTCACCAGACCACCTACAAGACGGGATGGATCTTGTTATGTTGGCTGTGGATATGGAAAAAATGGAGCTTCAATACTCAGGGGCAAACAACCCCCTATATGTCGTGAGAGAAGGAGAACTCCATGAAATGAAAGCGGATAAATTTGCAATTGCTTCATTCAAGCCAGATTCTAAGTCTTACACCCAACAGGTTTTCCCTCTCGAGCTGGGTGACACCATTTTTGCTTCAACAGATGGATTCGTAGATCAATTTGGAGGACCTTTCGGAAAAAAATACATGCGCCGTCGCTTCAGAGAACTGTTAATTCGACTTGCTGTAATGCCTATCCCGACGCACAAAGATGAATTGGCAAAAGAGTTTGACGGTTGGAAGGCAAAAGAAGAACAGGTGGATGATGTCCTTGTAATTAGCATTCGGATATAATGCTTCACAAAGTCTGGGAATTTCTTCGGTCAGATAAAGCAATTTTAGTTTGGGCTAGCCTCGTGGGTGTTTTAGCTGGGCTCGTGGCTGTTATTTTAAAAAATGGCGTGAGCATGATTCGCTCAGGTATTTTTTCAGCCCAAACCTTTACGAATTTTAAACCTCTTATAGGACTCGGACCTATCATAGGCTTGTTACTCACTGCCTGGTTTGTAAAAAAAGTTCTTGGAGGTGACCATCCCGGTGGTGGCATCCCCGCCACACTTCACGCTCTATCAACGAGGCGAGGCGCCCTCAAACGCACCTGGCTTTTCGCCCCAGTAGTCACGAGCATACTTTCTGTGGGATTCGGTGGATCGGGTGGACTTGAGGCTCCTGCCGTACAAGCTGGAGCTACGATCGGTTCCGAGATAGCTTCTCGGACAAAACGCAGTTTTCGTCGCCGTCGGCTTCTCATAGCTTGCGCAGCAACTGCATCTTTGGCAGCCATGTTTAAAGCGCCGATTGCGGCACTAATTTTTGCTGTAGAAGTGATCATGATAGATCTTACAGCTGCAAGCCTTGTTCCGCTCATATTTGCCTCTCTCGCCTCTCTACTTACCGCTTATTTCTTAATTGAAGGAGAGGATATTCTCGCGGTAACTGAACTGGCTCCTTTCGCAGTGAAAAGGTTGCCTTTTTATATCGCTTTAGGTCTTATTGCAGGGCTTGGATCTGTTGTTTTCACGAAATTCTATTTGGTATCCACACGAGCCATTTCTAGGTTTAAAAATTCTTTAACAAGAATAACGACGGCGGGATTAATTCTGGGTTGTTCAGTAGTGAGTTTTCCTTCCCTTTATGGAGAGGGTTACGAAGTTGTCAACTCTATGTTTCGGGGTTCTTCTGATGTTATATCGAGTGAGTTAATACCCTTTGACAATGTTGAAGGCCTTCTCATTATTGCAGCCCTCCTTTTTGCTTGGGCTCTAAAACCTATACTCACTGGGTTAACTGTGGGAGCAGGAGGTGTCGCCGGAGTTTTCGCGCCTGCTCTATTCGGCGGTGCCCTGCTTGGGTACATCTTTGCCCTTTCTGTTAATATGGTTTTCGGACCTGACACTATTCCTGTTGGAAATGCTGTTTTAGCTGGGTTGGGGGGCATGATGGCGGGCGTGCTCCACGCTCCACTTACTGCGATATTTCTCGCATCAGAAATCAGTGGTGGCTATGAACTTTTCGTTCCATTAATGCTCAGTTCAGCCCTCAGCTATTCACTGTCTAAATACCTTGTAAAAAACAGCATCTATACTAGGGAGCTTGCTGAAAGAGGGGAGTTGCTTACCCACGATAAAGACAAAAGCGTCCTCACTCTTATGAGCCTATCCAATGAGATTGAGACGGATTTCCTTCCGGTACGACCAGATTACACCTTAGGCACCCTCGTTAGAGTTGTAGCTAAAAGCAAAAGAAACTTACATCCCGTCGTGGACAAAGAGGGTATTCTTATTGGTTTACTTGATCTCCAAGATATACGCCAAATCATGTTTGATAGAGACAAGTACAATACTATGACAGTCAATGACCTTCTGGTCATTCCTGACTACCTAATTAAGTCAGATGAAAAGATGGAGTCGGTGATGTTGAAATTTGAAGTAAGCGGTGCGTGGAATCTTCCTGTTGTCGATTCTCAAGGTAAATACCTGGGTTTTGTATCAAACTCACGGTTGTTTGGCGCCTATAGAAAGTGGTTGAAAGAAACAAGTGGAGATTAAGCCTTTAGGAATTTAAAAACTCTGTTGTGGATTCTAAAAACAGCTCGGGTTCTTGTGCATGTAACCAATGGCCGGAGTTTTCTAGGCAAACATTTTCAAATTGTAAGTAAAGTTCTTCAAGTTCTGCTATATCTTCCGACCTTACATATCCTGAAAGAGCACCATAAATAAGTAACGTCGGTATGGTGTTTTTTGAAAGGGCAATACGCTGGGTTATCCCTGATAGAGTATTAGACAAGACCTCTAAATTAAATCGCCACGAATACCCACCCGATTTCTCTCTCCTTAAGTTTTTCATTAAAAAGGGAATCATAACTTTATCCTGACCAAGTTTAGATTCGAGAACATTCAAGACCTCGTCGCGAGTATTTGCGATAGCTGGGTTAGTTGATTGTAGTGCTTGAAAAATGGGTTCATGATGTGGAGTGTATTCCTTCGGAGAAATATCAGCAATGATTAATTTCGAAACTCTGTCTGGATGGTTTTCAGCAAAAAGCATCACGGTTTTACCTCCCATGCTATGTCCTAAAAGGCAGACTTTTTCAATTGAGTGGTCATCTAAATATTTCAGAAGGTCGGATGCCATTAATTCATAGGAATGGTCTTGTGAATGGGGACTGCGTCCATGGTTCCTTGCGTCTACTAGGTGTACTCGGAATTCTAAAGCATACTGCTTAGCAAGTGTTTGCCAGTTGTCAGCACTTCCTAAAAGACCATGTAAAATCACAAGATCTTTCTTTTTCTCACCTCCAATTATTCTGCTATGAAGCGTAACGGCAGCCATTTTTAAACTGCTTTATTTAAGCATGCGAGATACTTAGCTACTGCGTTAGAAAGCCCCATGTAAAGAGCGTCAGAAATGAGTGCGTGTCCTATGCTTACCTCATCTAAGTAGGGAACATTGTTCGAAAAGTCTTTAAGGTTAGAAAGATCTAAATCATGCCCAGCGTTGATGCCTAAGCCTAATCCATGAGCAAGAGTGGCTGCCCTAGCATAAGGTATGACGGCATCTTCACCTGTGACTTTATGTTTTACCGCGTAACCCTCGGTGTAAAGTTCAATTCGATTGGTACCTGTCAGTGCTGCGGCATAGATCCCCTTTTCCGATGTGTCCATAAATAAGCTTGTTCTAATCCCTGCTTTTGAAAACTGATCAATAACGTCCTTTAACATTTGCTCATTTTCTGGGACATTCCAGCCTGCATTGCTCGTAATCACATTTGGTGAATCTGGAACAAGAGTCACCTGCTCGGGCTTAACCTCTAAAACTAATTTTATAAAGTCATCAGAGGGGTATCCCTCTATATTAAATTCACGGTGTACTACAGGACGTAAATCCCGCACATCTTGATACGTTATGTGTCTCTCATCTGGTCTTGGATGTACCGTTACTCCTTGTGCACCGAAGGATTGAATACGTGTTACTGCTTGTAGTAAATCAGGAATAGATCCACCTCTCGCGTTACGCAAAGTGGCAATTTTATTTACATTAACACTTAGTCCTGTGTTTTGTACCTTCGAACTGTCTGACATAAGGCAAAATTAACTCATGAGAGCCCAGAAACTATTAACGTTTGATCTTCCCTTACTTCTACCTATTGATACGGTTTCTCGGGCTATTAGCCTGATGGATGAATACAAGGTAGCTCACCTGCCTGTTGTTGTGGAAGACCAGTTTCAAGGGCTCATTAAAGAAGAAGACTTACTTGAGCATGAAGACACAGCTGTTTTAGCGGAGGTTGCGACACATCAGATTAGCGTTGACCCGAACCTTCACCTTTATGATGTTGTAGCCCAAATGTCACGTGCAGAAGTAGATATCCTGCCTGTCGTATTTCAGGGGAAATACATGGGGAGCATTGATAGAGGAGCTGTCATGAGCTTCCTGACTAAAGAAGCTGGTTGGGGTTTAGATGGAAGTACCGTGATTTTAGAAATCACATCTGCAAAGTATAGTTTAGCTGAAATTTCTAGATTGGTTGAGGAGAATAGCACTCAAATAACGAGTTTTAATATGACGCACAGAGACTCCGGGGTTCTTATTGTGACGATAAAATTAAACACCACGAAAATTGCTGCAATACTCTCATCATTTGAACGTTTCGATTATAAAATATTGACTTTCTTTAATTCTCCAGAGGTAGAGGACGAACTTCGCAGTAAGTTTGACGCCTTTATGCGTTATCTAGAAACGGATTAAGCCCAGTAAATTAGAATTTATGCGCATAGCTTTATTTGGAAAACCATTCATGCAAAAACACAATGATGCGGTTCAGCATCTTGTAGATCGTATTCAAAGCTTAGATTCTGAGGCTCTTGTTTACATAGAGTTCATGGATTTTCTAAAGAAATCAACGGAAATTCCTTCGATGTTTAAAACATTTTCTTGTGCTGAAGACATAGAAGGTTATGATGTTTTATTTTCGGTTGGTGGAGATGGGACATTTCTCGAATCATGTACTTTAGCGTCGGAAAAGGGTATTCCGATTATGGGCATCAATACCGGTACATTGGGATTTCTTTCTAATGTGGGTACAGACTCTATCGATGATGCGATTGATGCAATCGTTTCAGCGAAAACTTGGATAGACGAACGCTCTCTTTTAAAAGTGGAAGCTGAAGGAGTGGATCTTGGTGAATTTCCTTACGCCTTAAACGAAGTGGCGATTCACAAGCGAGATACAGCAAGCATGGTCGTTGTTGAAGTGCATCGTGAGGATAGATTTGTAAATACTTACTGGGCTGACGGCCTAATCGTTTCAACTGCAACTGGCTCTACAGCATATAGCCTAAGTGCAGGGGGACCTATCATTTCCCCGAGCTCTCAGGTCGTTGTAATTAGCCCTATCGCACCACATAATCTTACCAATCGCCCTTTGATTGTTCCTATAGAAGGTCAGATTATTCTTTCACCTGATGGGCGTGATGCAAGTTTTTTACTGTCATTAGACAGCCGTTCTTTTCGAATAGCTCCACGGTCTAAAGTCACATTAAACCCAGCTCCGTTTAAAGCCAAATTTTTAAACTTAGAGCATCAAAATTTCTTTAATATTATCCGATCAAAGATGCATTGGGGAATTGATCCGCGCGAACGATGAAAGGCAAAATATATTTACTATTGTTTGGGCTCATTGCAGCCATTAATTCAGAATCTACAGCCCAAACTTTTCAAAGCTCGAGCGCAGAAATTGGCTACCAAATAGGGACTTCATATTATCTCGGAGATCTCAATCCCAACAGTCCACTTAGTGGCAGACATCACGTCACACAGGGGGGGTATTATAGGCATCATTTTAATTCAAGAATGGGAATAAGGCTTCAGCTTTTACAGGGTGTCGTAGAGGCCTGGGATGAGGACAGTCAGAGTTCTTGGGCTCAGAATAGAAACTTGCATTTTAGAAATAAAATTGTTGAGTTTTCGATTTCTGGAGAAATCAACTACATAGATCATGTTATGGGTGATCCTGGGGATAGGCTTACAGGTTATTTGACTGCGGGATTGGCGTATTTCTCACATGATCCAGAGGCAAAGGACAGTTATGGAAATTGGCATCCTTTGCAGCCATTAGGAACTGAGGGGCAGGGCTGGGCTTTTGACAAGAATCCTTATAAACTAAGCGGTTTGGCTATCCCTGTTGGTATGGGATTTAAAATTAATTTAGGTCCCGCGATCGCCTTTCAGGTGGAGTGGGGGATCAGAAAGACTTGGACTGATTATCTAGACGATGTCAGTACATCTTATGTAAACCCAGTTGAAATCAGACAAGCTCGTGGGGATTTGGCCTTTGAAATGGCTGATAGAATACTCGCTTTGCCAGATGGAGCTTCTTCTTCAGAGGGTTTGCAAAGAGGCGATCCAGGTCTTGATGATAAATACGGTTATTTCCTGGCTTCAATTGCTTTTAGAGTAAGTAAGAAACCTACTTCATGCTGGAATCAATGAGTAGCTACAAAATGAATTCCGAGGAGAAGCAGATTAGAAACGATCTGTTGAGTTCTTTTAATCTTGATCCCCAAAGTATCCCACAACATATCGCAATAATTATGGACGGTAACGGTCGTTGGGCAGAAAACAGGGGTGAGAATAGAATCTTCGGGCATTTAAACGGTGTCGAATCTGTTCGCTCTGCGGTCGAGACAGCGGTGCAATCAGGCGTGAGATATTTAACCCTATATGCATTTAGTACAGAAAACTGGAACCGACCTAAGGAGGAAGTCGAGGCACTTATGGACCTTCTTGTGACGACACTTGTTCAGGAGATGGACGATTTGAATAAAAAAGGGGTAAGATTGAATACGATTGGCGACTTGTCCGCTCTTCCGGAAAAATGTAATAATCAATTAAAAAGCGCTTGTTCTAAGGAGGTGGCTCAAGTGCGTTTGGACCTGATTCTGGCTCTTAACTACAGTGCCAAATGGGAAATTATTCAGGCTGTAAAAGGGGTTGTTAGAAATAAACTAAAAATTGAAGATATTAATGCTGATACTTTTGAAAGCTTTTTACAAACGAAAGGCATTCCAGATCCAGAACTTATGATCAGAACCTCCGGTGAGCGTAGGATAAGTAATTTTATGTTATGGCAGTTAGCGTATGCGGAATTCCATTTTACATCCGTACTTTGGCCTGATTTTCGCAGTGAGCATTTCCTCACGGCTATTCAAGATTTTCAAAACCGAGAACGTCGCTTTGGTGGACTTCTTCAAACGAATGATAAATGAGAGCATTTTTGCTTGTGATATCCTTTTTGCTATCATCTTTTCTTTCTGTTACTTCTGCACAAAACTCTCAAACTGAGGTTCTGGATCTTAGTATGTCTCAAGAATACCGAATTGGAGGCATTACTGTTGTGGGGGCTGAGTTTACGGATGTCCAGGCGATTAAACTATTTAGTGCTTTGCAAGTTGGAGCAACAATAACCATTCCGGGAGAAAAAATTGGTGAAGCAATTGCCAACCTTTGGAATCAGGATTTATTCGAAGATATAAGTATAGAAGCGGCTGAACTTAGAGAAAGAGATGTTTATCTTGTGATTCGCGTTAAAGAACTTCCCCGACTAACTCGCTACAGTATAGCTGGGGTAAATAGATCTGAGCAGGAAACTATTAGAGGGAAAATAGACCTCATGACAGGGCGAATCGTAAATGAAAACGTGATCGCTACAGCAGCAAAGCGCATTAACGATCACTATCGCGATAAGGGTTTTTTAGATATTGATGTTGATATTGTCCAAGAGGTAGATTCATCATTTGCTAACGGAACAATTATCCGAGTCAATGTAAACAAAGGCAAGAAAGTCAAAGTCGACTTAATTTTAATTAACGGCATCACAGCTTTTGAAGAGAAGAAGGTGAAGCGTACAATGAAATCTACCAAGGAAAAAACTTGGTGGAGGTTTTACAAACCCTCAAAATACTTGTCCCAGGAGTTTAAGTCTGATCAACAGGCGATTATTGCTATGTATAATAGTGAGGGATACAGAAATGCTCGTATTCTCAGGGATTCATTATACAGAACTGAGGACGGTCGTGTGGGTTTAATCATTGAACTTGAAGAAGGAACCCCCTTCCGTTTCGGGAACATTACGTTTACGGGTAACACGATGTATCGTACCACCCAACTTGACTCTATTCTTGGGATTCACAAAGGAGATATTTACTCACTCGCTCACCTTGAGACCCGTGTGTTTATGGATCCTAAGGGGATGGATCTTAGCTCTCTTTACCAGGATGATGGATATCTCACTTTTCGGGCAATGCCTGTAGAGAAACGTGTTGAAAACGATACGATCGACATAGAAATCCGCATGATGGAAGGGTTGCAGTTCCGAATTGGTAAAATCCTTGTAAAAGGAAATGCGAAGACAAACGACCATGTTATCTACCGTGAAATCCGTACTCGTCCAGGCGATCTTTTCAGTAGAACAGATATCATCAGGACTCAACGTGAGCTTTCTCAACTGAATTATTTCAATCCTGAGGCTTTCGGAATTAACCCCATCCAACATCCTGAGGACGGAACAGTAGATATAGAGTATCAAGTAGAAGAAAAACCTTCTGACCAAATCGAGCTTAGTGGAGGTTGGGGCGGCGGTCGTGTAGTAGGGTCCCTTGGACTTAGCTTCACGAATTTTTCAGCGAAAAACATGTTCAAGAAGGGTGCTTGGCATCCTATACCAACGGGAGATGGTCAACGCCTCAGCGTCCGCGCACAGTCTAACGGGCTCTACTTTCAGAGCTACAACTTGAGCTTCACCGAGCCTTGGTTAGGCGGTAAGAAACCCAATTCATTGAGCGTATCAGTGTGGAAATCGGTCCAGTCTAATGGTCAGCCTAAGTATATTAACGATGAGCTTAATGTGCTACGCAACTCCCTTGATGTTATTGGTGCTCAAATCGGTTTAGGCCAAAGGTGGAAGAAACCAGATGACTGGTTCGTTATGCGCGCCTCTTTGTCGTACCAGAACTTTAACCTCAACAACTACGGTTCCTTTTTTAGTTTCTCTAACGGGCGTTCAAATAACCTCGCTGCTGAATTTATTCTCGGGCGCAGCTCAATTAGCGATCCCATCTATCCGACTTGGGGTTCCAATGTGGAGGTAAGTGTCAAAGCTACTTTGCCATACAGCGCATTCCGCCCTGACGATTACTACGAAGATATTTCTATCGAAGAGCAATACAAGTGGGTAGAATACCACAAATGGAAGTTCAAAGCTGAATGGTACACTCCTTTATCAAGAAGTAGTGGTGAAAATCCTCGAACTCTCGTTCTAAAGATGGCTGCCGGTGTAGGTATTGTAGGCCAGTTCGATCGCGGAGTACCACTGTCTCCATTCGAGCGTTTCTATATGGGCGGAGTTTACCTTAGCGGGTATACCCTGGATGGACGAGAAATACTCAACCTCCGTGGATATGACGAACTTTCGCTCACATCTCCAAATCCTCAAACTGGTGCTCCGGTTGCTGCTAAGTATACCGCAGAACTTCGCTACCCAATATCAACGAACCCGAGCGCGACGATCTACACCCTTGCCTTCCTCGAGGGAGGCTCGACCTGGGAAGATGCTCCAGCATTCAATCCATTTCAAGTATACCGATCCGCTGGTGTAGGCCTCAAAATCTTCCTACCTATGTTTGGACTGCTCGGACTTGATTATGGTTGGAGATTGGATGACGTAGATGCAATACCCGGGATGTCACGGGGTCAATTCCACTTTAGTATGGGAATGAATATGGGAGAACTCTAGTACATATAACAATGATTGGTATAATTCTACGTTAATAGCCAAGCGAGTCAGCGTTACGTTCATTAACTTCGCAAAGAATAAATTCAAGATGTCACGAATTTCCCCAAATTATAAAATCACTCTCGCCGCTTTCGCGATTGCACTGTTCTCTTTCGCTCCGCAAAGTGCATCAGCTCAGAAGTTTGCCTACATAGATTCTGATTATGTTTTACTTCACATGCCTGATTACGCTTCTGCACAGCAGGAGCTTAATTCTTACGCAATTGAGTGGCAAGCGGAAATAGAAACCAAGCTAGAGGCTGCCGATAGACTTGAAGTTGCTTACCGCGCCGAAAGAGTTCTTCTCACGAAGGAAATGCGACAAAAGCGTGAGCAGGAAATCATCAAAAAAAGAGCTGAGGCAAAAGAAATGCAAAAGCAAAAATTTGGTGTGGAAGGAGAGCTTTTTGAAAAGCGTCAAGAACTTATCGAGCCGGTTCAACAGCTTATTTTCGAAGAATTAAAAGATATCGCTGGGGGTTCAGGTTACATGGTCATCTTCGACAAGAGCAATCAAAGCAACATGCTGTATACCAATCCCAAGTACGATATCTCAGACCGTCTTATCAAAAAGCTAGGTTATGTTCCTGGCGAGACTATAGAAGTTGAAAAGGAAGAAGGAGACGGTGGAGCAGTTGGCAAGGCACGTGATGCGGTGAATGGGGCACGCGACTCTGTTCGTGATGCTGGCAGATCAACTATTAATGATGCCCGTGGTGGGACTACTGGTGGGTCTAAAGGTGAAAAACAATAATTTAGCAATCAATCTATTTAGCAATCAATCTATTTTTATGAAACAGTTTATACTTCTTTGTGGCCTTATAGGCTTCATGTCATTTGGAGCTTTGGCCCAAAAATTTGGTCATATTGATGCCCAGAATTTACTTCTTAACCTTCCAGAGCGTGCTGAGGCGCAAGCTTCTATAGAGTCTACAGCGATGGAATTTGAGCAGGAGATGACTCGTATGCAAGAGGACCTACAAAATAAGTATGCAGAATATCAAGCGAAAGCCGAGTCATGGCCAGCAGCAATACGCGAGTCAAAGGAACGTGAGATACAAGGTCTAGACCGAGGTCTTCAAGAGTTTGGCACTACTGTTCAAGCTGAGCTGTCTGGATTAGAAGAATCACTACTTTCACCTATGATAGCACGCGTAAGGGATGCAATAGAAGCAGTGGGGTCTGAGCATGGATTTACCTACATTTTCGATGCTAGTATGGGAGCAACTCTATACAATGGAGGAGAGGATGTAACAGATTTAGTTCGCACTAAACTCGGCATGTGATAGAACGACGACCCATAGGAATTTTCGATTCAGGCATTGGTGGCCTAACAGTTGCCCGTGCTATTTATGACCTACTTCCCAATGAGTCTCTTCTGTACTTTGGAGATACTGCCCATCTTCCATATGGAGAAAAATCTCCAGAATTAATAAGGCGCTACTCTTCACGTATTACGCAACATTTAGTTGAGAGTGGATGCAAGGCAATTGTTGTTGCATGCAATTCAGCTTCAAGTAACGCTATTGAAGCTATCGTTGAGGCTGCTGGTCCAAATGTACCTGTAATAGATATGGTTACACCTGTTATAAGGTCAATATCAGCTGAAAAGGGTTCTCAAATTGTAGGGCTCATTGGCACCAGAGCGACTATTTCATCTGGACTTTATAGCAAAACTATGAATCAGCTAAATGCGAATTCCACTCTAGTTTCACGAGCTACTCCACTTCTTGCCTCTGCAATTGAAGAGGGATTCTTTAACGATAGCATTCCGGGGGCAGTTTTAGAGGCATACTTTGCTGACGACAGCTTCAATAAGATCGATTCTATAATCTTAGGTTGCACTCACTATCCTTTAGTCAAAGAAAAGATTCAAGCTCTATTACCGAAAGGAGTTAAAGTTATAGATTCTCCTAAGATTATAGCCCAAGAGTTAAAACGAGTGCTCACAGAAAATTCTCACCCAGATACTCCAGAGCATAAGTTCCAAGTATCTGATCTAACTAAGAACTTTATATTTAGCGCCCACCATTTCTTCGGGTCCGATATAAATTTAGAGGAGGTGAGTTTCGGTTAAGATAAACTGGGTTACACCTCACTTCCACGAAACCAGTCAGCGTATTCAACGTATCTGTCGGCGGTAGCGCTTAGGTGATCTGCCAAATCAGCTCGAACTTCTCCTCTTTGTTTTGCGGGGACTCCAGCGTAAAGCATGCCGGGTGGAATTTGGGTTCCCTCTAAAACAACAGCACCAGCTGCTACAACAGCACCAGCACCAACCACCACGTTATCCATGACAACTGAACTCATCCCAATTAGAGCTCCTTCACAGATGTGAGCGCCATGGACTATGGCGTTGTGACCTATGCTAACCCTGTCTTCTAAAACGGTGAACGATTTCCCAAAAGTTGCATGAATCACAGCACCATCTTGGATATTTACCCTACTGCCTATTGTAATTGATGCTACGTCTCCTCTGATGACCGCTCCGAACCAAACAGTACTCTCTTCCCCCAGAGTAACTTCACCTACAACAGTACAATTAGGCGCAAGCCATACAGAGTCTGAGATCTGAGGTGATTTTCCTCTTGCGGAAAGAATAACGGGATTTTGTTTTTGCATAATGCAAATTTAACTCACCGTGGGTTCATCCAAGATTGTCTGTCAAATAACCTACTTGCCCCAGCTTCTGCGATATGCTTCACTTCGATTAACGGGCTATCATCAATTAGCGCAGCCGTCATGGCTACGTCGTGGACGTGGTAAATTCCTCGATGAGACAGTTTAAGTACGCTTCTACATGAGTTGAGTAATTCTGCGGCTGCTTCTGTCAAAGGTGGGCCGTTAACAAATTTTTCTTCACCTGGATTATTATCTACCCACTTTTTTACTCGAGCTACCGCGCTTTTTGCTTCTGTCCAAGAAATATTCTTAGTTCCATTTTCTATGCTATCGTTAATTTCATGCCCAAGTTCTAAGTGAATTGCTATTCTATCTGCTATAGGTCCTGAAATTTTTCGACGATATCTTCTGATTTCGTTAGATTGACAATCGCAAGAAGCGTTGTCACCGTTCCCCCTTCCACATGGGCAAGGGTTCATTGCTGCTATTAATAAGGCAGATGCAGGTAGTGTCGTCGACCCTGCGGCGCGTGCTAATGAAATCATTTTTGATTCTAATGGCGCTCGACATGCTTCGAGAGTTCCCCGACTAAATTCCGCAAATTCATCTAAAAATAGGATTCCGTTATGTGCAAGACTCCAAGCACCAGGGATTGCTCCTCTTCCCTTAAGATTGCTCCAAGACCCAATCAGACCATTCATGTTTGTAGAAGTATGAGGAGATAACCACGGGGGTCTATTTCTGTAACTCTTTAAGAATAGTCCAGCAGCAGAATGAATTGATTTACATTGAGAAAACTCTTTCTCCGAAAGGTCGGGAAGTAGCGCATGAATACATTTTGCTAAAACAGTTTTACCTGTTCCTGGTGGCCCTTGCATAATCACATCATGACTACCAGCCGCTGCTATGACAGCCATTCTTTTTGCTGTTTCTTCGCCTTTAATAATATCGAATGTTACTTCTTCTAAGAATGAAGATGTGTTGCCAATTGAATTAAAAGAATTTTCGATTAAATGGGGTTTTACCTTTGTTTTATTGGGAGACTTTAAATATGCGATTACTTCACTTAGGTGTGTGAAGAGTTGGAGTGGAAGTGGTGAATCCGAGCTGTCAAATTTAGATGGGGCAAGTAGGGTTTTGATATTTTGCACGTCGGAAAGCTCAGATGAAAACGTTTCAACAAACCCAAAAATTGAAGTTGCCCAAGGCCTAAGCGTACCGTCTAGCCCCATTTCGCCTGCCGCAGCTATATGTTTTAGCGAAGAAGACGGTATGATACCGGAAGAGGCAAGAACGGCCAATGCGATCGGTAAGTCAAATGCTGTTGAGGTCCTTGAGAGGTCTGCCGGGGCAAGGTTTACGGTGATCGCCTTGCCTGGCCAACGGTGGCCGCAGGCCATAAGCGCTGACCTTATCCTTGTAGCTGCAGCTCTAGCGGCTTGATTACTTATGCCAGAAATACGGAATAAAATCCCTCTTTCTAACCTTAATTCTACGCGCACAAAGCAAGGGGAGCCGGGGGAACCGGCAAACCCGAAAGTGGATACTATCATGGCGAGGGACTTAAGGGAACGAGATGAACGATTTCTCTATGGAGTCGATCATGGCGTGGATGCATTTGATGTGCATCTCTTGAATACGGTCAGCATATCCATCCCAAGGGATTCGTATTTCATAATCGCTTAACGCTGCGAGGTCACCTCCGTCACCTCCTGTTAGGGAGAGCACCTTCATGCCTTTAGATTTAGCTGCAAGAGCAGCTTCGAGAACGTTAGAACTGTTACCACTTGTAGAGATAGCGAGCAAAACATCCCCACGGCGGCCAAGAGCTTCTATTCCACGGGAGAATATCTTATCGAAACCGTAATCGTTAGCTACACATGTAATATGTGCAGGGCTACTTAATGCGATAGCGGCATAGGCAGGCCTATCTTCTCTAAATTTTCCAGAAAGTTCTTCTGCGAAATGCATCGCATCGCTCATAGAGCCGCCATTTCCGCAACTAAGTATTTTTCCACCTGATTGTAGGCACGAACTGAGGGCTTTGGATGCAGAATCTACTGAAGAAATAAAGGCCTCGTCCTCTATCAAATTTGATAAAAGTGAAAGCGCTTCTCTGAAATGAGTTCTTGCTGCGGACATGTCCTCTAAGGTATGGGGTAAAAGTGGTACGTTTAACATTCGACAAATGTGCTACAATATCTATCGATTGCATATCAATAATTTGTGAGCGTGCCTCAGAATTTTGTGAGCGCGTCGTTGAGGTATTCTAGGAAAACGTCAGCATCAGGATTGTAGCCGGCAGAACCGCCGATTTGGTTGCCCTTGTGATCAACTAACACGTAATAAGGTTGGGCATTTCGGTTGAACTGTGATGCCTGTAAATAAGACCACTTCTTACCTATTGTGCGGATGTGAAATTCCTTCCCACCATACTCCTCGGTACGCCACTGACTTTCAGGAATTTCCGTTCTGTCGTCAACGTATAGAGACACTAAGATCACATCTTCGTGCAAAATTTTAGCTACGCGTTCATCAGGCCAAACCTGCTCTTCCATCTTTCTACAATTCACACAAGCCCACCCTGTAAAATCGAGGAGAAGTGGCTTGCCTGATTCGATAGCGGCAGCCATAGCTTCGTCGTAATCGGTATAGTGCGCATCAACATAACCTTCGTCGTGAGCATAGAGACTATAAAATACCGGAGGTGGAAATCCAGAGATAAGATTTACGGGGCCTCCCCACAAACCGGGAACCATGTAACCACCAAAGAGTAGAAATATCATTCCTAGAACTTTGCGCGTGGTTCCTATTTTCGCCCCCTTACTGTCGTGAGGGAATCGAATAAATCCGAAGAGGTAAATGGCAAGCACCAGTGATAAGATGATCCAAATTCCGATAAAAATCTCTCTCGGAAGAAGTCCCAACTGAAGAACTAGATCTGCATTGCTCAAGAATTTGAAGGCAAACCCAATCTCGATCAGACCTAAAACAACCTTCACAGTGTTAAGCCATCCACCCGCTGTAGGCAGAGAGTTGAGGTAACCAGGGAAAGCACTGAAGAACATAAATGGCAGTGCGAGAGCGATAGAAAACCCGAGCATCACAGCTGTAGGAGCTGCGTAAGATCCGGTAGCCGCTCCAGCAAGAGCACCTCCGATAAGCGGGCCAGTACAAGAAAAAGAAACGATAGCTAAGGTCGCCGCCATAAAGAAAATTCCTATTAAACCTCCTTTGTCAGATGCTGCATCAGCTTTGTTAGCCCAACTCTGAGGCAATGCAATCTCAAAGAATCCAAGGAAACTCACTCCGAATATAACTAAGAGCAGGAATAATCCCACGTTGAAGTAGGGGTCAGTAGAAATCACGTTCATGATGTCAACTCCGAAAACAGCTGTCAGAGATAGACCTAAAGCGGTATAGATAAATATGATGAAGAATCCATAGATGATGGCATTTTTGATACCAGCTGCTTTGGTCTTACTTGTTTTAGTAAAAAAACTTACTGTCATAGGGATGAGTGGAAATACGCAAGGCGTGAAAAGAGCTGCGAGTCCCAAACCGAATCCCATTAGAAAAATCAACAACAACCCTTCGCCTTCTTTTTCATCTGAGCTGGAGTCTGAGTCACCTTCTTTACATACCTGTTTTGAAGGAGGGCAAAGGTCAGGAAGTTCAGAAGACGGCTTGATGTCTGACAATGCTAATTTGTAATATATGTCAGTAGGAGGTAGGCACATCGTTGCGTTGCAAACCATGTAAAGTAGAGACCCCCTTAATGTGTCAGGTGACGAGATGTTGGCGAGCTTTATAGTCGCTTTCCAATAGACTTCTTCATCGAAGAACTTGAGGTCCATCAAGAAGTTGGGGTCGTACTCAATATGAGGAGTACATTCCTCGACCCCTGCGATAACTTCACCCGCATCTGTATAAAAAGCTGTCGCAATCGGACCATCATCGGTAGCTAAGAATTGTGAATAAATGTGCCAACAGGCATCAAGTGAAGCGTGGTATACAACTTGAACTTCGCCTTCATTCGCACCTTCATAGAGATTTATTTCCCATGAAATGGGATCCTCCATTTGAGCTGATGCATCAGAAATACTGGTAGTTGCGAGGATGAAAACCGAAATAAAAGCGGTTAGAATACGTGTCATAGTAGGGATTTTCTTGGGTTCAAAGATAGTTCGTACGACGAGCTTGTGAAATCGTTTAATATTTTTAGGGAAATAGCTTATAAACTTAGGCCGGAGACGGTTCAGATTTTCACTTCTAAAACTAATCTTTTTGTGGATTTAGCAATGGTTACTTTCCTGGAAATTCTAGACCAAACCCCTTCTTCTCCAGCCACGAAAACCCACAAGATATTCCCTTTGGCATCTTGCAGTACGCGAGCTGAGGATCTTGAAAGATGAGGCACTTTCCATTGTGTTAGTAGGTCGCTAATATTTACACTCCCTTCCATTCCACTCGGATCTAGCTTGTCTCCGTTTTCCCAAGTACGCCAAATAAGTGGGTGTTCAAGAGCGTGAAAATCAAGCCATAGAATTTCAGGAGATCGTGGTGGAGACAGGTCTAAACCCTCGATTTCACAAGTCCATGAAAGATTTTTGAATGACCCATTTTCGGTATTGAGCGTACAAGAAGAATCGGATTCATTCATTTCGTTTTCTACTTCAAATTTTCTTAAAATCATGTATTCGCGCTCTCGAACTAACGAGTCGTCTTCAAACACTACTTCTGCTCCGATGGATGCTCGTTTGAGCAAGTGTGCTTGTTCACGTGATCCTAAGGGCCATTTTCTTTCCGCTAACAATTTATCCAAAACACGATCTCCCCACGCAGATTCACCTAGTAATTTTAGGTCTATTCTGCAAATTTCGTTGGCTTGGTCGTTGGCTTGGTCGTTGGCTTGGTCGTTGGCTTGGTCGTTTGCTGAAGTGTTTGATGAAAAGTCACAATACTTAACGATATCTCTGGAGGCATCGCTCATTGAAATTTCAACTGCGACAGCTTGAGATCTCAATCTATTCGTCCATTCTGCGAGGTGAGAAATCGCACCAGGTCTGATAGATTCTAACAACGGCAGTACTTCGTTTCGGATGCGGTTTCTCAAATACTTAGTGCTGTTGTTAGATAAATCCTCTCTAAAAGGAACTTTATCAAGCTTTACCCATTCTTCAATTTCTTCTTGGCTCCAACTAAGAAAAGGTCTTACAGTATTTACGTTTCTTGGTGCCATTGCCCCCAATGAAGATGGGGAAACGCCTCTGAGAAGGTTGATGAGCAAGGTTTCGGTTTGGTCTTTTAAATGATGCGCAACTGCAATAAAGCTCCCACCCCGTTCCTCTCTCAATTGTTCAAACCAAGCATACCTCAACCGCCTTGCAGCCTCTTGAATCCCATTCCCCTTTTGCTCAGCCTCCTCACCGGCGGGAAGATGCCTCACGTGACACACCACACCATTTTCATCACACCAAGCCACTACGCTCGCTGAATCTGCCTCACTGTCCTCGCCCCGCAACTTGAAATTCACGTGTGCTACTTCAAACCTTGCCCCAACTTTTAACATTGCATTCACGAGGCACATCGAATCCACACCTCCACTACACGCCGCAATTACAAGTGCACCTTCTGTAACCCCGCATCCAGTAAGGTCATTTTGAAATCGTGTTTTATAGTAATGTTGTAGGTTCATCTTGAATCTTCAAATTTGTCGAATATACAAAGTGATGCGGAATTAAAAATTTACTGTTTTAATAATTGCATCAGCTTTTAGATGGCATTCTTGGTATTCTTGTTCGGGATCGCTCAAGGACGTAATTGCCCCTCCGACATTAGATATCAAAACCTCCGACAGAGAGTTGTGGAAAAGGGAACGAATGAGTACGTTAAAATCGAAATCGCCAGTGGGAGATATGTAACCAATGGATCCGGAATAAGCGCCACGTCCTTCTAATTCAAGTCTATCTATGTGTTTCATGGCGGATATTTTCGGTGCCCCCGTCATTGATCCCATGGGAAAGGTGGCGCGAAGGATCTCTGAAAGTCCTTTTTCAGGGGAGATGCTACATTCGATGGTGGAAACCATTTGATGTACAGTTTCTACAGAATAAATGCTGCAAAGATCAGTTACTTCTACAGAGGCCTTTTCAGCGACACGACTCAGGTCGTTTCGAACGAGATCTACAATCATCACGTTTTCTGCTCGTTCCTTTTCGCTGCTCTGAAGTGCGTGGGCAAGGGCCTTATCTTCTTCGGGTGAGTCTCCTCTACGGACCGTTCCTTTTATGGGTTGAGAGATGAGTCGCCCTGCTTCTTTCTTTAAAAACCGCTCTGGGCTTCCGCTCATAATTCGGTAAGACCCGCACTGTAAGTATGCACTGAATGGGGCTTGGGTTAGGCTTTTTAGGCGACGGAACAGGGGCCAGCTCGCATTTGAATCGGCCCGTCCTTTGAGGGGCATGCAAAGGTTGAGTTCGTACACGTCGCCCTGTTGGATCAGTCGTTTTACCTCGTCTAATGCCTTGAAATAGTCAGCTTTCTTCCAAGACCAAACCATTTCTCCTCGAATCACTTCCTGAACTTTACTCTCCCTTTTAATTGACTCAAGTGCTTCTATCATTCGAGGGTCATCTTTGTCACCACTTAAAATTTCTACAGATGAATCAGAAAATCTAATTGCGATTTCAGGCTCCCACCAAGCGAGGACGGGATGGCCTAGAGGGCTTGGGTTGCGAGTTTCAAGATGCTCGATTTCGTTTTTTAGATCATATCCAAGCCATCCGAAAGTCCAAGAACCTCCCGATTTACTAAAAGCTTCGAGAGCCTTGAGAATACCAGGTTGGGGTTTTTCGAAAAGAAGTTCACGTTTGGATCCAATACCTAAGTAGCAAAAGGCGTTTGGAGTTGGGTCAAAAAGAAGTACAACGTGAGATTCACTTTCACAGAGAGAATTTAAATCAGGGACGTGCACTTAGGAATGATGTTTTAAATGTGAAGTGCCCTATCCCCAGTAGCTGCAAGAGCGGCTTCCTTCAGAGCTTCGGTGAATGTAGGGTGGGCATGACTCATGCGGGAGATGTCTTCTGCGGAAGCACGGAATTCCATTGCGACGACAGCTTCGGCGATCATGTCGGCTGCTCGAGGGCCTATCATATGAACCCCAAGAATTTCATCCGTTTCTGCATGAGCTAAAACTTTAACTTGTCCGTCAGTATCCATACTCGCACGAGCACGTCCGCTGGCTTTAAAAGGGAAAGACCCCACCTTATAATTGACTTTATCAGCTTTTAACTGCTCCTCGGAGCGGCCTACAGATGCAACTTCAGGCCAAGTGTAAACAACTCCCGGGATGAGGTTGTAGTCTATGTGTGGATTTTCGCCGTTAATTGTTTCTGCCACAAACACACCCTCCTCTTCAGCCTTGTGAGCGAGCATGGCGCCTTTAATAACGTCGCCTATAGCATAGATATGGGGTTGAGATGTGCGAAGGTTTCCATCTACTGGAATCATTCCGCGCTCGTCAGTATAGATGCCGACGGCTTCAAGGTTGAGACCATCAGTAAACGGTTTGCGCCCAACACTTACAAGGCAGTATTCTGCTTTAAAAGTTAATTCTTCGCCTTTTTTATTGTCGGCCTTTACTGTGACGCTTCGCCCTGCAGCTTTGACCTCTTTCACTCCGGTTTTAAGATGAAACTTCATCCCTAGTTTTTTCAATGATCGAAGTAGATCTTTTCCGAGCGTTCTATCCATATTGGGAATTAACGCATCCATATATTCGATCACGGTAACTTCCGTTCCGAGACGAGCATATACAGATCCTAACTCTAGCCCGATAACACCGCCTCCTATGACGATAAGAGATTTGGGGAGTTTGGCAAGAGAAAGAGCTTCAGTAGAAGTGATGATACGTTTTTTATCAATTTCGATAAATGGGAGGGAGCCAGGCTTAGAGCCGGTAGCAATGATGATGTTTTTTGCACCCAGATGGTACACAGCGCCTTTAGTAGGAGTGACAGAAACGGAGTGAGAATCTACGAAAGCTCCGAGGCCGTGGTGAACGTCGATGTTGTTCTTTTTCATCAGGAAGTTAATGCCGGCAGTAGTATCACCGACCACTTCATTTTTACGGCTTACCATTTGAGGGAAATCAAGAGATAACGTACCCACTCCGATTCCATGAGCAGAGAATTGCTCTTTAGCACGGTGATAATGTTCAGAACTGTCGAGTAGAGCTTTCGAAGGAATACACCCTACGTTGAGGCAGGTTCCACCTAAGGTTGAGTACTTCTCAATAATAGCAGTTTTATTACCAAGTTGTGCAGATCGGATAGCTGCTACGTAGCCTCCAGGACCACTTCCGATAACGATTGCGTCGTACGATTCCATAACAGTTGCAAAATTAGATGCAATTAGGTGACAAAGGTAGCCAACTCTTGCCCGCTCTGTCGTTTCTTTGTCGGGCAGATGTGGTCAAAAATAGCTTCAATTTTATTGCGCTACCGTTTTGCGGTGCTTATCGCACTTGGTGGTATGACAGTTTTTATGGCGACTTACATCCCGAAACTTAGACTTGTTTATGAGTTCGGTGGGTTGTTGCCTGAGGATGATTCTACATACATCGACCACATTAGGTTTCTAGAGCATTTCGGGGCGGATGGGAATTTACTCGTTCTCGGAATTGAGAATACGAAGATTTATGATGCAGAAGGCTTCCAGGATTGGTATCATCTTGCTGAAGATATCCGTGATGTGAGAGTTGTAGTGGACGGAGTGGAGACTCAAATTATTGACTCTGTTTTCAGTATTAATCACGCTTTTGCCGTTGAGAAGGACACTTCTGATGCGACTTTTAAAGTCGTGCCGTTGGCATCTGATTTAACAAGAGGAGGCCCCGCTTTAAGCCAAGAAAGGATAGATGAAATCTTCTCTAAACTGAGGAATTTACCATTCTATGATGGGTTGCTTTTCTCTGACAGGTCTGACGCGACCCTGATGATGGTCTTCATAGACCCCGTGCTTTTTAACTCTGAAAATAGAGGGACAGTGGTTGAGGATATTACAGCCCTTGCCGATAAATGGAGCGAGGAAACGGGGATGAAAGTCTACATAAGTGGACTTCCTTTCGTTAGAATCCAAATGACGAATAAAATTAAAGGTGAGATAGGTTTGTTTATCGGTGCGGCGCTTTTCGTAACCTTCTTACTCTTACTCCTCTTCTTTAGAAACTTTATCACGGCAGTGGTTTGTTTGAGTGTTGTCGCGATAGGTGTTGTTTGGTCTACGGCATCGATCGCTTTTTTCGACTTCCCCATCACGCTCCTGATGTCCCTTATCCCTCCTTTAATAATCGTTATAGGAGTACCCAATTGTATCTATCTGCTGAACAAGTATCACGCGGAATATAAGAAGCATGGGAACAAAGCGATGGCTTTGCAAAGGATGATTACGAAGGTGGGGAATGCGACACTACTAACAAACATTACAACTGCGTTGGGTTTTGCGACTTTCATGTTCACTGAGAGCGACGTATTGAAAGATTTCGGGACGATTGCGGCTCTTAATATTTTAGCGGTCTTCCTGATTTCCATAACACTGATTCCCACGCTTCTTACTCTTCTCCCTCCTCCGGCTGAACGCCAAACGTCCCACCTAGATCGCAAGTGGGTTTTCAACATTGTACAGGTGTTTACACATCTCATTCAAGTGAGAAGACGCTTTGTGTATCTCGTTACTGTTGTTGTTTTAGGACTTTCTACTTTAGGAATGGTGCAGATGAAAACGACTGGTAATATCGTCGATGACCTCCCAGACAATGATAGGGTTAAAACTGATCTGGCTTGGATAGAGGATAATTTCCATGGGGTAATGCCATTTGAGATGCTTATTGATTCTGGGGAAGATGGCGATGCATTGTCACTTGAGAACCTTAAGAAGATAGAACGTATGCAGAACTTGTTAGCGGAATATTCCGAGTTCAGCAGAAGTATGTCTGCAGTAGATGCAACGAAATTCGCCATGCAGGCTTTAAATAACGGCAAGAGATCAGGTTACCGTCTTCCGATTTCTAGTAGAGAGAAGATGACACTTCGCTCGTACACTCGTAGGACTGAAACGAAAGCTCAGGGCAGCGAAAACGCGTCTAGTGTTTTGAGGAATTTTCTCGATTCTTCGAAAACGATAACTCGTATTTCTGCCCAAATTGCCGATATCGGCACACTGGAAATGGACGCCTTAATGGACGATTTGCGCCCCCGCATAGACTCCATATTCCCAAAAGATAAGTACGACGTGACTTTGACCGGAACAAGTATCGTATTGCTAGAGGGGACTCACTATCTCGTAAAAAACCTCGCAATCAGCATTTCCCTTGCAATCACCTTGATAGCCCTTTTAATGGCCCTCCTATTCACCTCGGTCCGAATGGTGTTTATTGCCTTGATTCCTAACATCATGCCCCTGCTTTTTACTGCTGGAGTAATGGGCTGGACGGGCATCCCGATAAAACCATCTACCATCCTCGTGTTCTCTATCGCCTTCGGTATTTCCATTGATGATACCATTCACTTCCTTGCGAAATACAGGCAAGAACTCACTCGCTTAAACTGGAATATCAAGAGAGCAGTCATTCTCGCAGTTGAAGAAACAGGAGTTAGTATGATGTACACCTCTATCGTTCTCTTTAGTGGGTTCATGATGTTTTCTATGTCTGAATTCGATGGTACTCGCTCTTTAGGAGTCCTCGTAAGTGTAACGCTTTTCGTAGCGATGTTCGCTAACCTCCTCCTCCTCCCGTCCTTGCTACTTAGTTTCGAGAAATTCATTACCACCAAATCTTTCAAAGAGCCTATGATGGAGTTAATAGACGAGGAGGACGATATCGAACTTGAGAAATTAAAGGTACAATTTGGAATCACTCCAGGTAAAGGTGAGGAGTCGCACGAAGATTTAGTTAAACGACGTAAATTAGACTCATGAAAGGGATAATTTTAGCTGGAGGTAGCGGCACTCGACTTTGGCCCCTTACGAAAGCAGTGAGTAAACAGCTTATGCCTGTCTTCGATAAACCTATGATTTACTACCCTATTTCGACGCTTATGTTAGCGGGAATTAGAGAGATTCTAATCATTACGACCCCAGAAGATTCAGATGCTTTTAAAAGACTTTTGGGTGATGGATCTCAGCTTGGATGTACTTTTGAGTATGCTGTGCAAGAGGTTCCTAATGGTCTCGCTCAGGCATTTGTGATAGGCGAGAAATTTATAGGAGATAGCAATGTAGCGCTAGTTTTAGGAGACAACATCTTCCATGGCAATCATTTTGGACGCCAAATGCGCTCCAATATTCCCACAGAAGGCGCTCTCATATACGCTTGCTATGTTCGTGACCCAGAGAGGTACGGAGTGGTAGATTTCGATGAGGAAGGTAATGCTATAAGCTTGGAGGAGAAGCCCGCTAACCCTAAGTCTAATTTCGCTATTCCAGGCCTGTATTTCTACGACAATCACGTTGTTGAGATTGCAAAAAAACTCAAGCCAAGCGCTCGAGGAGAGTATGAGATTACGGATATAAACAGAGCGTATTTAGAACGAGGTAAACTCAAGGTTAGCAAGCTGAATAGAAATATGGCCTGGTTAGATACTGGGACACACGAAAGTCTTCACGCAGCCTCGCAATACGTCCAGGTAGTAGAACAAAGACAAGGTCTTAAAATCGGTAGCATTGAAGAAGTTGCATGGAGAATGGGCTATATCAGCGATGCGGAATTGAAGGAGCTAGCACATCCACTACTCAAAAGCGGATATGGAGATTACCTTCTTGCTCAAATAGCAAAAAAGTCCAGATAAAAGAAGGAGGAACAGGATGTCAACATTAACCCTTTATGAAAAATTCAGTGTGGGACTTAACAAGTTTCTGTCCGAATTTCCATCTGACGGACTTTACGCACCGATTCAGTATCTGTTAAATATCCACGGGAAACGAATTAGACCACTTTTAGCACTTTCTGTTTGTGAAGCCGAGGGTTCTTCGATTGAAAAAGCTATGCCAGCAGCAATCGCAGTGGAGTTGTTTCACAACTTCACACTTATGCATGACGATATTATGGATAAGGCTCCACTAAGGCGAGGGCAATTGACGGTCCACAAAGTTTATGGTGAAGACGCGGCTATTTTGAGTGGTGATGCGATGTTTACTCTGGCAAGTATTTCACTTGAAGACGTTAATGAAAGTGCACTTCTCGAAATATTAAAAATCTACAATAAAACCTCTCGTGAAGTCTGTGAAGGACAGCAATTGGATATGGAATACGAGAATATGAACGATGTAACGATAGAACATTATCTTGAGATGATTCGATTAAAGACCTCAGTTTTATTGGCTTGTTCATGCGCGATGGGGGCTATTTCTGCGGGTGCTTCTAAGGACAGGGTTGAACTTTGGTATAAGTTTGGAGAACAAACAGGACTGGCATTTCAAATCCAAGACGATCTCCTAGACACGTTCGGAGATTCAAAAATCACCGGAAAAAAGGTTGGGGGCGATATACTTTCGGAAAAGAAGACTTTTATTTGGCTTTATACAAAAGCGCAGGGATTGATGCCTGAAAATTTCTCGAATAGTTTAGAAAACACAGAGAAAGTATCACTCTTAAAGTCGGCCATGATCGAATCAGGGGCTGACATTGCGGCTCGTAAAAAAATGTTGTTTTATACTGAAAATGCGCGTACCGCACTATCTCAGCTTGACCTTAGTTCAGACCACCTTAAAACGTTTGAGAACCTACTTAGTTCCGTTACAGAACGCACGTCATGAATCCATATATTTATCGATTAACATTTAGTGAGATTAGCCTACCCTCAATTGTTTAAGCAGTTGTAACTTCGCCCTGGCATTTTTAACTAATTCATTAGCGTGGATCCACTATCGTTTTTAAACAACGTTGACCCTAAGCAATTGGACGTATTATACGCCCAATATCTCAACAAACCAGATTCTGTTGACCGCTCTTGGCGACTTTTTTTTGCAGGCTTTGATTTGGCTAATTCTCATTTTAGTGATGATGCCGCTTCTCCTCAAACGCTCAAGGAATTTAAGGTTCTCGACCTAATCCACGGATATAGAGCCCGAGGACACCTGTTTACTTTAACCAATCCTGTTCGCACGCGTCGCACCTATTCTCCTGACCTTTCTTTGGAAAATTACGGGTTAGACAATTCCGATCTAGAGATCGTTTTCCAGGCTGGAAATGAAATTGGTTTGGGACCAGTTTCGCTTAATAAAATCATTGCCCATCTAGAAGAAACATACTGTCATAGTATCAGCACGGAGTATATGTATATCCGCGAGCCGAAGCGGGTGCAGTGGATACGTAAAAACATTGAGCTCGATAAACGCAAGAAATTTGATGCTGTCGAACGCTTACATATCTTAAAAAAGATCAGCCAGGCAACATTGTTTGAGGAATTTCTTCAGAAGAAATTTGTAGGCCAAAAGCGTTTCTCTCTCGAAGGTGGTGAATCTCTTATCCCAGCTCTAGATACTCTCATCGAGCACGGAACCAAGAACGGCGTTAAAGAGGTCGTAATAGGGATGGCTCACAGAGGGCGGTTAAGTACTCTTGCTCACATATTAGGGAAATCGTATAGAGATATTTTTAGTGAATTTCAGGGCAAAGATTTTGAGGGCGACGACGACATAGAAGGTGATGTAAAGTATCACTTAGGTCATTCATGCACTAGAAAAACTGATTCAGATAACGAAGTAGCGATAACTCTTGCTCCAAATCCATCACACCTCGAAGCGGTAGACCCCGTGGTACTGGGTATTTCTCGTGCGAGAATAGACGAAAGAGGAGGAGATGAAAATGCAGTACTCCCCATTTTAGTTCATGGAGATGCTGCTATTGCTGGTCAAGGAGTTGTTTATGAAGTAGTCCAAATGGCTGGACTCGAAGGTTACAGAACGGGCGGGACGATTCATATCGTTGTAAACAACCAAATTGGTTTTACCACGAACTACTTAGACGCACGAACTTCTACCTATTGCACGGATATAGGAAAAGTCACTCAAAGTTTAATTTTTCACGTAAATGCGGATGACCCAGAGGCGGTAGTGCAAGTAATGAGAATAGCACTTAAGTATAGACAGGCTTTCCATAGAGACGTTTTCGTTGATTTATTAGGCTATAGAAAGTATGGACACAACGAGGGTGATGAGCCTAAATTTACTCAGCCGAAGCTCTATAAAGCCATAGCATCCCATCGTTCACCATATGAAATTTACCTTGCACAGCTAATATCAGACGGCAATTTGACTGTGGAAGAGGGAGCAACTTTAAGGAAGGCTCAGATAGACCAAATGGAAGACGGTCTCAGTATAGCTAAACAAAAGGACACCAATTCAGTTGAGAATTTCTTATCTGACATTTGGAAAGATTATCGACCTGCCACTCACGAAGAACTCACAACTTCTCCTGACACCAGTTATCCTACAAAGAAGATTGTGGAGATAGCGATTTCAATAAGCACTCTTCCTGATGGTAAAAAATTCTTCAGGAAAGTGGCAAAACTCCTCAAGGATAGACGTCAAATGCTCGATTCAGACAAACTGGATTGGGGTATGGCAGAAATTTTAGCTTACGGAACCTTACTGTTAGAAGGCCACCCAGTTAGAATTAGCGGTCAAGATGTAGAGAGAGGGACCTTCTCACATCGGCACGCCGTTCTTAAGACGGATGACAATGAGGAGGAAATTATTCCTCTAAACAATCTAAAGAAAGGTCAGGCTGAATTAAGTATCTACAACTCGTTGCTTTCAGAATATGCCGTTGCAGGTTTTGATTTCGGTTACGCGTTTGCTCGACCAAATGGGCTTACGATTTGGGAAGCTCAATTTGGAGATTTTAACAATGGAGCGCAAATTATTTGGGATCAGTTCTTAAGTGCAACGGAGGATAAGTGGCGAACAATGAATGGTCTTACTCTACTTTTGCCTCACGGTTACGAGGGCATGGGGTCAGAACACAGTTCAGGCCGTCTTGAAAGATTCCTCACACTTGGATCTGGCGAAAATATTATTGTCGCCAATTGCACGACTCCTGCCCAAATGTTTCACCTCTTACGTCGACAGGTTGTTCGTCCTTTCCGCAAACCGCTAGTGGCATTTACCCCTAAGAAATTACTCCGCTACCCGAAAGCAGTTTCCACAGTGAGCGATCTCGCTAAGGGTAAGTTCAACGAAGTAATTGACGATCCCCGCATGGGAAAAGCGCTCGAAGCTAAGAAAGTCGATGCGATTATGCTGTGCTCAGGTAAAATCTATTACGATGTACTCGAGAAATTTGAGTTGCTGGACTCTAAAATTACGGAAAACATAGCTTTAGTGCGCATAGAACAACTCCACCCATTCCCAGAAAGCGCTATTGATAAGATTGTCAAGCGATATGGAAAGAAAGCAAAAGTGGTTTGGCTTCAAGAAGAACCGAGAAATATGGGAGCTTGGCCGTTTATATCTATTCATTATAAAGGAGAATTAGAAAAGGCCATTACTCGACCTGCTAGCGGAACGACTGCTTCGGGATCACCTCTTATCGATGCACGTAGACATGACGCCATAATAAACGCCGTTCTTGAATACGCTCACTAAAAAATTGAATCATGCCAATACTTGAAATGAAAGTCCCCAGTCCAGGAGAGAGCATATCTGAAGTAGAAATTGCTGCTTGGCTTGTAAGTGATGGAGATTACGTCGAAAAGGACCAAGCCATTGCTGAAGTAGATTCGGATAAGGCTACGCTAGAGTTGCCAGCTGAAATGGCTGGAATTATTTCTATTAAAGTACAAGAAGGAGATGTCGTTCCTGTTGGAGACGTTTGCTGCCTAATAGATACTGACGCTGAAAGACCACTTGGATCTCCTACTCCAGTTGCTGCAGCACCAGCAATAGCAACAGTTGTAACACCTATACCACCCCAAGCCCCTGTTTCCACGTCTGCGCCAACTCCAGAATCTCTTGTTCGATCTTCGCCCCAAACTTCTACAGGTAGCTATGCTGAAGGTCATACGTCTCCAGCAGCGCTTAAAATGATGGCAGATAAGGGGATTTCAACTGGATCTATTTCCGGGTCAGGAAGAGATGGGCGGGTGCTTAAACAGGATGTTTTGTCAGCACTCGCAGCTGGGTTTGACCCCAATGCGGCTTTAGCAAAAGCTGGATGGACAGGTTCTCGCAAAACACGTACAGAGCGCATGTCTATGTTGCGAAGAAAAGTAGCTGAAAGACTTGTAGGCGTGAAGAACGATACTGCGATGCTTACGACTTTCAACGAGGTAGATATGAAGCCCATAATGGATCTTAGAAAGAAGTACAAGAATAAGTTTAAGGAAGAAAAAGGAGTGGGGTTAGGTTTCATGGGTTTCTTCACAAAGGCCGTTACCATTGCTCTGGCTAAATTTCCAGGTGTTAACGCTATGATAGACGGGAAGGACGCAATTTTCCACGAATACGCAGATATTTGTATTGCAGTGAGCTCTCCCAAAGGTCTTATGGTTCCGGTTGTTCGCAATGCAGAAGTCATGTCTTTAGCGGAAATAGAAGGAGAGATCAAACGACTTGCTGTCCGTGCCAGAGATGGACAGCTTACAGTTGATGAGATGCAAGGTGGAACATTCACCATCACGAACGGTGGAGTTTTCGGTTCGATGCTTTCTACACCTATTATCAACCCACCCCAAAGCGCAATCCTCGGAATGCACAATATTGTGGAGAGACCGGTCGCTGTCGATGGCAAGGTTGAAATCCGTCCAATCATGTATGTAGCTCTCAGCTATGACCACAGAATAGTCGACGGCAAGGAAAGCGTAAGCTTCCTCTACTTGGTCAAGGAACTCCTCGAAAAGCCTGAGCTTATGCTCTTCGGTGGCAAAGAGCCTAATGAAGTTCTTTTGGGGCTTTAATTTTCAGCTATTAATATCTTGCCAAAGAGGAATCAATCTCCTCCTGCCAACCTAAGATTCCCCCAGTTAAATTCACCAGGTTAGTGTAGCCATGAGTGTCTTCGAGTTCGCGTATAGCACTTGCGCTTCTTGCGCCGGATCTACACTGAACAACGACTGGAATATCCTTAGGAATTCTGTCTGTGCTTTCAAGTACAGTTGCAAGTGGAATTAACTCACCTCCGATTTCAACGATACCGTATTCGTAGGGTTCGCGAACATCGATAAGGAGGTGACTCACTCCTTCTTTTCGCCACTTATCTAATTCACTTACGCTAATCTCTGCTACCTCTCGAGGCTGCTCAGAGATCACTGATAACCCACAGAACTGCTCGTAATTGATAAGCTCAGTTTGGGTTGGGTTTTCACCATTAAGTGGGTTGTTTTTATTCTTCCGGACTTTTAAGATTCGTGTAGTGAATCCAGTTGCGTCGAATAAAAAGAGTCTTCCACTTAGGGTATCCCCGATACCTGAAATCACCTTGAGAACTTCGAGAGCTTGAATAGACCCTAAGATTCCAGGAAGCACTCCTATAACTCCTCCTTCAGCACAACTAGGAACAAGCCCTGGTGGTGGTGGAGAAGGGAAAAGGTCCCTGTAGTTAGGGCCACGTGTGCCATCAGGCAGGAGCTCATTAAAGACGGAAGCTTGGCCTTCAAACCTGAATATACTTGCGTAGACATTTACCTTATCCTCAAGAACACAGGCGTCGTTAACCAAGTAACGTGTAGGGAAGTTGTCCGTCCCATCTGCTACTACATCGTACTGTTTAACAAGCTTACGGGCATTCTCAACGGTGAACATAGTATCGTGGACCTCGATTGAAATATGTGGATTTAAAGAAGCGAGGCGCTTACTTGCTGCCACAGCTTTTGATACTCCTACGTCTTGAATTCCAAAGAGCACTTGCCTTTGTAAGTTAGATACATCGACGGTATCAAAATCTACAATCCCTATACGTCCAACACCTGCCGCCGCTAAGTACAAAAGTAATGGACTACCAAGCCCACCTGAACCTATGACAAGAACGCTGGAAGCTTTCAGCTTTTTTTGGCCTTCAATGTTAAACTCTGGAATAATCAGGTGACGACTATATCTCTCTAACTCTTCTTTTGAAAATGTAATGTTGTGATGCGACATGTTTAATTTATTTAGACCCTCCTGCGATAGCGGGAATTATAATAACCTCGTCGCCATCGTCAATCTTAGTGTTGCCGCCATCTAGCTCGTTGATGTCCTCATCGCCGACATAAACGCGAATGAAACTTCTCAGTTCTCCAGCATCATCAAAAAGATGCTTTTTAATTCCGGCGTTTGCAGAAGATAGTGCGAGTAAAAGCTCGTTTACGCTTGTGGCAGATGCCTCAAATACTGCATTTCCGTTTGTGAATTTTCTGAGTGGTGTGGGAATTATTAAAGTTGCCATTTTTTATGTTATTTGGTGTTTTTTATACGATTTATAGTGATTTTTTGACTTTTATCGTCACTTTTTTAAACTTTTGTTGATTTTCCTATTTTATTATTTCTTCCTCAAATTCTCTTAATTCGTTTAATTGCCAAGACCTCACGTGATTGACCCCTGAAGGTTCCACGCTCACGATGATGTAACTAAACCAAGGCATGGCTACTTCAAGATCATGCTTGCTTGGAATGGCGGGATGTAATGGATGACTGTGATAGATTCCTAGGAGAGTCAGTCCTTCCTGTGTGGCAAATCTCTCGGCACCGAGGTAGTCTTTTCCGGATATTTCGAACCTGCGTCTTCTGTCACCCTCTTTCACATTTTTAATACGCTTTGCAAGAGTCACCCATCTCACATCATCCTTCTCCTCGCCATAGAAGAATCCGCAGCACTCGTTAGGAAATGCATCTTCTCCATGTGCTTTCATCTCAACCATAGATTCCTCATTCACATCGAGGTGTAAAAATTGATGACTCATCTTAATACTGAATTTATCACTTCGCTGTATTTAGTTGCGTCATCTGCAAGAATTGTAACGACAACCCCTTCTTCAATTTCCTCAGCTAGTTTAACTGCTCCAGCGAGATTAGCAGCTCCTGAAGGACTTAAAATAAGTCCCTCTTCTCGGGCAGCTCGTCGCATCATAGCGTAGCTTTCCTCGGTGCTTACGAATCTCATTTCGTCCGGCACACCTGCATCATATATTTCGGGTACCCGTGCTGTTTCAAGGTGCTTCCATCCCTCCAATCCGTGTAGTGCTGTTTCTGGTTGAAGCGCCACTAGCCTCACATCGGGATTTAATTCCTTAAGTCTGCGGCCAGTTCCCATAAAAGTCCCTGTGGTACCAAGGCCAGCTATGAAGTGTGTTATTCTTCCCGCGGTTTCATGCCAAACTTCTAGTCCCGTTCCATAGTAATGTGCTTTCCAATTTGCCTCATTCCCGTATTGGTCTACATAGCAAAATTTTTCAGGGCTTTTCATAGCTAATTCACGCGCTTCTGCCTGAGCTCCATCCGTTCCTTCTAATGGACTGGTCAATCTGAGATCCACACCAAGAGCTCTAAGTATATGCTTCCTTTCCTTCGATGCATTCTCTGGTATAAAAAGAGTCACTGGTATGCCTGCTGCGGCAGAAAAAATAGCGTATGCTATTCCTGTATTTCCAGAAGTTGCGTCCAGGAGGCTCCTTCCTCGTAAAGCTCCAGAAACGACAGCGTCATGGATGATATTAAAGGCAGGTCTTGCCTTCACAGATCCACCGAACTGTTGCCACTCAAGCTTTACGTGAATTTCTACTCCAGGCTTGGGAGAAAGGTTTGCCAAATGATGCATTGGGCAATTGCCGATATGCCACCTTAATTCTTCAAGAGCTTGTAGCATAGGATTAATTGTTGGAACAGTCATATTATTTTGCATAAAAAAAGCCCCTGATGTTATCAGAGGCTTTAAAAGATTACGATTCTATTTTAGATCTATCACGTATTCATATTAGGCTGCCTCTTTTAAGTGGACAACAACAACAACATGTATTTAGTGTGAATAGCATTATAACAAATATAGTGAAAAAATTCTGAAAACCCCAACGAATTGCTAAAAAATATCGATAAAACATAACAATACCTCGTTAAGAGATCATCTTAGCACGCTTAATCTCTCACTATCCAGTCTAATTAAAACAGTGATGAGAAATGTAAAACCCAGAAGTGAGGAACCTCCATAGCTGAAAAATGGAAGGGGTATTCCTATTACAGGAGCTAATCCAAGCACCATCCCAACATTTACTAAAAGGTGCATAAACAAAATACTCGCTACTCCATAGGCGTATATGCGTGTAAACTTGGACCGTTGGCGTTCTGCAATGATTAAGATTCTAAGTAATAGAAAAGTAAATAAAAAAATCACAAAGGCACTTCCTAAAAACCCCCATTCTTCTCCAACGGTACAGAAGATAAAGTCCGTTTCTTGCTCCGGAACGAAACTATAGGCAGTCATAGGTCCATGCATCCATCCCTTGCCCGTCAGCCCTCCACTGCCTATAGCTGCTTTAGCATGCCGTATGTTATAATCCGCATCGGGGTTGTTCACATCTATTCCGAAAAGAACATGTATGCGCTCCTTTTGGTGCGGCTTAAGCATCTTTTCCATTCCGGTATGAAGGCCGACAGACATCATAAGGCCAGCAAATAAACTGATGACACTCCAAACAGCAACCCGCTTCCTTCTTCGAGGCAGTGATAGTTCCTTTAATAAGTAAATGACTAACGCCCCTACGACTAACCACAAAATCCAAAACAGACCTATTCCAGACTTAACTCCGAAATAGGGGTAGTGGAATGAAGTGACACCTAGAAGAATCGTTGCAATAGAGAGTAACAGAACAGTAAACCCTACAATTAGGACATTTCCACTCAAGCCTTCTCGATAAAGAACGAAGATAAATCCAGAAAAAACAAGCACGGTGCCTGCATCAGGTTGTAGCAGAATAAGTCCAGTTGGTATAGCGATTAGTAACAATGAAATAAGGCGAACTTTTATACTTCTCCATTTCGTGGCGTCTCTAGAAAGATACCAAGCGAGTATCAAAGCAGTTGTAGGTTTAGCAAATTCACTGGGTTGCAAACTGAACCCTCCAAAGTCGAACCAAGACCGAGCTCCCCCAATTTTCTTTCCTATAATTAATACTGCGATGAGTAATAAAAGGGTGAGGATATATTGAATGACAGATGTTCGAATAAAGAACTCACTCTCAATATTTATTATAAAAAACCCCAGTACGAAACATATCGTGATCCACATAAGTTGTTTCCCGCCCTTTCCGCTCCAATCTAACCAATTGAGAAGCTCTATGTTCGAAGTTGCACTTAGGATATTAATCCACCCGAAGAACATAAGCACAGCCACAAGAGAAATGGTGATCCAATCGATGTTGCGTCTTATAGATGATTCTCGACGTGTCATGGCTGAAATTCTATTATTCGATTCTCTCTGGCAGTATATTTTACAGAATCGGTTAAATATTTTTCAATCAGCAACCCTGCAATCGGAGCTGCCCAAGACCCGCCTGCTCCAGCATGCTCGACATATACGCTAAGCGCAATTTGAGGGTTTTCCCTCGGCGCAAAAGCAATAAAGACACTGTGATCCTCAAGCTCACCATTTTCTACTGTCCCCGTTTTCCCACAAATTGTAATGCCCTCCACTTTCGCCCTTGAAGCTGTTCCGTGCACATCTTCAATTACATTTTGCATGGCGTCAATAACGGATTCAAAATGTTTAACGTCAACACTCATTTCATGCATAGAATCTAATCCCAAAGGCTTCCCCCTTCCCCCAACATCTCTAATGGAATGAGGTTCTCTAAAATACCCGCGATTCGCTATAATAGCTGCGAGATTTGCCATTTGTAAAGGCGTTGTAAGCAACTCCCCTTCTCCAATAGCTATTGAAAAGATCGTCCTAAACCCCCAATGATTTTTCCCATAAATATTGTCATAATAAGGGGAATTGGGAATTGACCCAGCTCTTGTGCCAGGGATGTGCCCTCCAAGTGTAGTCCCAAACCCAAACTCTTTTATCCTCTTGTTCCAGTTTTCTAAGCCCATCGATGCATCAATTAACGGGTTTTCATCACGATTTCTTTGCACCACCCTTCTCATTACTTCATAGAAATAAGGATTGCAAGAGTGCGTAATTGCCTGAGTGAAATCATCAGCTGAGTGTGGTCCGTGACATCCGATGATCGATCGGTCACAATTTATAATTGTTTTTGTAGAGATTACCTCTTCATCTAAAGCGACTAAACCTTGCACCATTTTGAAAATTGAACCAGGACGGTATGTTCCTCTTAAAGCCCTATTGTAAAGAGGTTTCCAGTTGTGCTTTCTGAGGCTGTCATATACGAGTCCGCGTCTTTTTCCTGTTAAACTATTCGCATCGTAAAATGGAGAAGACACAAGAGCAAGAACCTCACCTGTCTCTGGCTCTATAGCTACAACGCTGCCCCTTTTGCCATTTAATAATTTTTCTGCGTACGCTTGCAATGCAACATCAATAGTTAATGTGATGTCTTTGCCTGGGTGAGGCATAGTGTCTAGTTCGTCTAATGTCTTGCGAACATTATTTCTGACATCTACGATGTGATATCTTGCTCCAGGCTCGCCTCTCAAGGGCTTTTCGTACTTTGCTTCTAAACCTGATTTACCCTTATAATCGCCAAGGTGATAAAATTTATCGTTTTGTAAATCATCACGATCAACCTCCCTATACTCTCCAATCAAATGGCCAGCAACCCCAGCTATGTTCGACCTAATAGACTGAGTCTTATACTTAATCTCAGGGTACTCCATAAGCTGCTTCGAGATTCGTGCAAACTCTATTGCTGTGAGTTGCTTTTCGATCACAGAGGGAACATATCGCGAATACGCAGCAGCTTTATCAAGCCTTTTTACGAGTTCAGAAAGGTTCAATCCTAACAAGTTAGCAAGCTTTAATGTGTCTAGATTCTTAGATCTTCTTGGAGTAAAAAGCAAATCGTAACTCGCGATATTTGCTACTAAGAGTTTTCCATTCCTATCCAAGAACTGACCCCTCATCGGGTCAAGAGTCTCACGCTCTTCAGTTAGTCGACCAGCATAGTTAGACCAGTCAGAACTAACAAGTTGAATGTGAGCTAATCGAGAAATAAAAATCGTGGAAATGACAATAATAAGTCCCCCGAAAACAAAACTTCTATTTTTCAGATGATGATTGGACATTACCAGTGGTAGGTGCTAGTTTTGTTTGAGTTACTCTTAGGTTTAGGCCCAAACAACCCTTGAACTATAGCGAATAGGATCACATTCAATATCGTTGAAGCAATTCCCTTTCCTATTGCGTTTGGCAGCAAAGACCATTTCCACCCTTCGATCGCAAATAAGCTGAACATATATGTGAAGGATATAAGAGAACTTAGTACCAAGAATCTCCCCCAGCCATCGTGAAGGACACTTATCGAGTGTTCTCTGGTAAATCCCTCTCTGGGAGCAATAAAAGTTGTCAGCCAAGGAGCCATAAAACAGGTGAATACACCTGCAGCCATATGAAGTCCTCCAGTGAGCAACACCACGTCTATGAGGGCGCCTACAACAGCTCCTATAAGAATATAGCTTGTTTTTGAAAGCTCGAAAGGAAGCAGAATTAACCCATAAATATGGAAACAAATAACAACCCATCCGCCAGCGAAAATTGCATATCTAAAAATCAACACCTGCAGCAAACAAGTGAGAATCAAAATTCCAATAGATCGAATCAGAGAGTTCATCGTGATGACGTGGATAGTAACGAATCTATTTCTAAAGTACCCGCTTTACTCAAAAATTCTACATAGTGAATTCTCTTATAGTCGGCCGAGAGTTTTATTGTCACAGATTGAAATTCATCGGCTTTGGTTACAATCAATTCCTCAACTTTACCTACCAGTATTCCGCTTGGGAAAGTGCCTTGGAATCCAGAGGTAATCACGGAGTCGCCAGGTAGAATGTGTTCTGAAAGAGGAATATCCGTAAGAGTAGCATACTCGATACTCTCTCCAGACCAAGTTAAAATGCCAATCGCGCCACCGTAACCAAGTCTAACGCTCCAAGTTGTAGAAAGGTGAATAACAGGAAGAACCAAAGAATGATTTGCGGAGACCTCTGTGATAAAGCCTGCTAGAACACCATTTTCTAACATCCCCATCCCGGGTTGTAATCCAGCTAATGAACCTTGATTAGCGACCAAAACGTTGTTTTTAAAAGAGGTCGAGTATCGGATAATCTCTGCGGGGGTGCTTGTCCATGAATCCCCAGAATTAAATAGCCTGCCTGAGGTAGAAAGATTCCTGTAGCTCATGTTTTCTGTCCTTAATCGAGCGTTATCAATTAATAAACTTGAGTTGTTTTCTTTTAAGTTTTTGTAATCGATTAATCTACCCACGGCACCAGTCCAACTCGTAGATATTTCCATACCGATTTTAGCTAAACTTCCTCGAGGATGAGCATGCGTAGAAGCAAGCCAACTTAAAGCAATAATTTCGAGTAGCACAAATAACACCAAACGGTGATTGCGGATAATAAGCTGTATTAACGTGCGCACTTGCGATTCATTCCTTTCTTTACTTTCCTTTCCTGTCTATTGAGTTACGATCGCATAAGGAATGGAAACCTGTCTATGTTTTTCAGAGCGATTGCAGTTCCTTTTGCAACAGCGTGAAGTGGGTCATCTGCAATATGTACTGGTAGTTTAGTTCTCAGGGAAATTCGTTTGTCTAAACCTCTTAGTAGAGCACCTCCACCTGCTAAGTAAATTCCAGTTTTAAAGATGTCGGCTGAGAGTTCAGGCGGGGTTTGGTTTAAAGCTGTGTGAATCGCTTCTTCAATTTTACTTATACTCTTATCTATTGCGCCTGCAATCTCAGAATATGTTACAACGACCTCTTTGGGATGACCACTCAACAAATCGCGACCAAGAACGGGATAATCATCAGGGGGATCTTCTAACAGAGATATCGCAGAGCCCACATTAATTTTAACCTGCTCAGCAGTTCTTTCTCCGATTAGAATATTATGCTGACGACGCATATAATCTTGAATGTCACGCGTGAATTCATCACCCGCAATTCTAATATTTGTGTCTGTGACAATTCCGCCAAGAGCTATAACGGCGATCTCAGAAGTGCCACCACCGATATCTACAATCATATTGCCCATAGGTTCTTCAACATCAATACCAATTCCTATAGCAGCAGCCATCGGCTCGTGAATGAGATATACATCTTTTCCTCCCGCGTGCTCAGCTGAATCCTTGACGGCCCGCTTTTCAACATCAGTAATCCCAGAAGGAATGCAGATAACCATTCGATGAGAAGGCGTAAACCAAGATTTACTATTCTCGTTAATCATCTTGATCATCCCTTTGATCATCTGCTCGGCTGATTCAAAATCGGCGATAACCCCATCTCTTAATGGACGAATGGTTTCGATGTTTTTGTGAGTTTTACCGTGCATTTGTTGAGCACGACGACCGATAGCTACAACGCGACCGGTTTTTATGTCTTTTGCAACAATAGAAGGTTGGTCTACTACGACCTTGTCTTCGTAGTAGATAATTGTGTTAGCAGTCCCCAAATCAATGGCGATATCCTGTACGAAAAAGTTAAACAAGCCCATACCCAAAGCTACAATTTCACTCCTGCAATTCCTCTTATTGGCACCCCTAAATTCGACTTAGTGAATAAGTTTTGTTTTAGGTTAATAAGGTTGAGTTTTGTTGTTAATTAGGTGTTGAAAACACTACGTTTTCAAGTACTTGTGTTTTTAGTGGCGGAAATGCCTAACACCAGTTGTGTGCATTGCAAGCCCAAGCTCATTACAAGCCTCAATACTCTTGTGATCATTAATGGATCCGCCGGGCTGAATTACGTGCTTGATTCCCGCCTTAGCAGCAAGAGTTACACAGTCTGCGAACGGGAAGAATGCATCAGAAGCCATTGAAGAACCTTTGAGGGATAGACCTAAGCCAGATGCTTTTTCAACTGCTTGCTTGAGGGCGTCAACACGGGAGGTTTGGCCTGTTCCTGAAGCGAGAAGCTGCCCATCCCTAGCAAAAACGATGGTATTTGATTTAGTATGCTTTGCAAGTTTCATAGCAAAAATCAAGTCAGTAATCGCACTTTTGTCAGAAGTGGCGTTCGTTACGCAAGTTAGGTCTGCTGCAGTTTCAATCGTGTTGTCACGTTCCTGAACGAGGAAGCCGTTTAAGGCAGTTCTAACAGTAGAATTGGGAAGCAATACATCTTGGCGTTCTAACAGAATTCGGTTTTTCTTGCCTTTCAGCATTTCTAAAGCATCATCGTCGAAATCAGGTGCGATTACGACCTCGCAGAAGAGGGTGTGGATCTTTTCTGCAGTAGCTATATCGATGGTGCGATTGGCAATTAGGACACCCCCAAACGCACTTACCGGGTCTCCTTCTAAAGCTCGTGCGTATGCTTCGGCTAGAGTGTCACGAGTTGCAAGTCCACAGGCATTGTTGTGCTTCATGATCGCAAACGTAGGATTGTCGTTTTTAAACTCCTCCATTAAGCTTACAGCGGCATCAACGTCGAGAAGATTGTTATAAGAAAGCTCCTTGCCGTGAAGTTGCTTTAAAATTTTTTCGAGTCCTCCAAAGAAGCGTCCTGCTTGGTGTGGGTTTTCACCATACCTCAAAGTTTTTACTTCTGGTACACTGATGTTTAGTGTGTCGAGTAGCTGGGGATTCACAGTTGTACGGAGCATGTACTGCTCAATCATTGTGTCGTAATGTGAGCTTGTGCGAAAGGCACGAGCAGCTAAAGAGCGGCGCTCTTCAAGGGATGTTTCACCATCATTAGCACGAAGCATTTCAAGCAAAGTGCTGTAGTCGTCCATGCTCGGTATGATGACTACGTCTTTGTGATTTTTTGCAGCTCCTCTAATCAGGGCGATTCCTCCGATATCAATCTTCTCTATTATAGCTTCTGCTGCTGCACCGCTTGCAACAGTTTCTTCGAAAGGGTATAGGTCTACAATGACGAGATCGATATACGGGATGTCGTATTCAGCCATTTGCGCCTGGTCTTCTTCAAGAGCTCTACGAGAGAGAATTCCACCAAAAACTTTGGGATGAAGTGTCTTTACACGGCCACCTAAAATAGAAGGATAGTCTGTAAGAGTTTCAACGGGTACAACATCTATTCCAAGATTTTCTATGTGCTTTTGGGTTCCACCTGTAGAGTAAATAGTAACACCTAAGCGCTTTAACTCTTCAACAATGGGAGCGAGTCCATCTTTGTTAAATACAGAGATTAATGCTGAACTAATTTTTCTAGACTGCGTCATGGAATTTTTTCTCTGATTTAAGACTGTGAAGTTAACTCAAGGTGTAGCTTTGAGGTCATGATGTGGTTGCGTTTATTTAAGGAAAGCTTAAACTTCGCTTGGAGTGCAATTGTGATGAATAAACTTCGCACTTTCTTATCACTTTTAGGAGTGATGGTAGGCATTTTCGTGATTAGCGCAATATTTGCAGTCGTTGATTCAATGGAAGATGATCTCATGGAATCATACAGCATGTTAGACGATGATGTTCTGTTTGTTAGTAAGTGGCCTTGGAGCATGGGTGGCGATTATCCTTGGTGGAAATACATCCAAAGACGTGAGCCTACTTTAAAGGATTCCAACGAATTGGCCTCACGTCTTACCCAAGCTTCAGATGTGTCCTTTCAGATGAAGGCGATGTTCGATTTAGAATCTGGAGACAACTCATTTCCAAATGTCGCAGTTGCTGCGGTTTCGCATACTTATCCCAATGTTGTAAGCATGGATATTGCGAAAGGCAGGTTCTTCAATGATTCGGAAAGTGCCTCTGGAAGAGGGATGGCAATTGTTGGTTATGATGTGGCGATGAATCTATTCGGAACCGAAGATGCGTTAGGCAAGAAGTTTAAGATTGCAGGCCAAAAATTAGAAGTCATCGGCACATTTACTCAGCAAGGCGCCTCTATCGTTTCAAATGGTTTCGATGAGTTCGTAGTGGTTCCCGCCACATTTGCACCGAGAATTTTCGACACTCGTAACAACGCTGGCAATACCATTATGGTGAAGGCCAAGGACGGTGTTGATTTGGCTATTTTAAAAGACGAAATCATACAGCAATTTAGAAGTGTTAGACGGGTGCGACCTTCGGCTGTTGACGACTTTTCTATCAACCAAATTGAAATGCTTACCGGAATTATATCTTCAATATTTTCTCAAGTTGAGATGGGGGGGTGGTTTATTGCAATCTTCGCAATTCTAGTGGGGTGCTTCAGCATTGCAAACATCATGTTTGTTTCTGTGAGAGAAAGGACAAGAATCATAGGCATTCAAAAAGCTCTTGGAGCGAAGTCTTCTTTTATTTTAATTCAATTCCTTTTCGAGTCTATTGTACTTTGCGTTTTCGGAGCACTATTTGCGCTATTGGCAATTGAATTCCTCATATTTGTTGTTAACATGTCAGATTTAGGAATCAACCTGTCCATTTCAGTGGAACGTGTTGCAATGGCAATGACTATAGCGATAGTGTCAGGTTTATTTGCCGGAATTGCTCCAGCATTATCTGCAGCAAGGATGCCACCTGTAGAAGCCATGAGGTCTAACTAACCGAAGAGCATTTAATAAGAAAATGAAACCCCGAGGCGTAGATAACCCGGTGGTGCTTTCCAATCGCTTGTTGTATATGTTACAACTCCGTTATCCTCTATTTTAAGATCAGCAATGCTTTCTAAATCACCATATGAGACTTTAGCAAATCTGAGGTCTAGAAAAAAGTGAGACATAACTTTTATCCTTACTCCAGCAGAATATCCGTACGACCAGGTTCTTGCGAAATAAACATTTTCTCTTGACCTTTCGTTGTCTTGGAGTAAATCAGTGAACTTGGAAGTTAATAATGATCCCTGAGCTCCTACAATCAAGTCTATATATGGTTGTACGATTTTAAATTTTAATGGGGAAAAACGAAGAATAATATGCCCATGAACGATTTGGTCTCTAACCTTTAGAACCCCTAGGGTGTCTAGCAAAGTCACGTTTTGTTCTAAAGTTGAAATAGGTTGCAAGCCAACACTTATACCTTTAGATAATATCCGGCTCATCTTCTGCTTCGTGTAATTGATTTCGAAGCCTTTATTAGGATCATCTATAAAAGAAGCCCAACCAATTTCGTGGCTGAAAGTAGCAAAAGTGAAGACTCTGGTAACGCGTTTTAATTCTACATTGTTCTCCTTATCTTTCAAAAAGGGATGAATAACTGAAGGGTTTTTATATAGAGAATCAGTTACAATATCAGCCTTGCAAGTCAAAGCAAGCAAGCAGAAATAGATAAAGAGAAGTTTTTTCATAAATGAATTAAAGCAAAGGTAGTGTTTGTTGTAGTTTAGTAACGTGAAAAAAGTATTGGTATTAGGTGCCGGAGGACAATTGGGGAGTTTCCTATTACGTAGATATGCTACGGACAAAGAACTTTCTTGGGTGGGGTATTCTAGAGAACAACTGGACATTAAAAACCGTTCCCAATTCGAAGACATCCTAGACAAAGAAAAGCCTTTTGCTGTAGTAAATGCCGCGGCTTACACTGACGTAGATAGAGCGGAAACGGAAAAGCAATTGGCATGGGAAGTAAACGCGAAAGCCCCCTCGTTTATTGCAAAAGCTTGTAACGATAAAAGTGTAGCGCTTGTTCACATCAGCACTGATTACGTTTTTAATGGAGAGAATGGAGGAACCAAAGAGAAACCTTATAGGGCGGATGATGAAGTGAATCCTGTCGGAGTTTATGGTGAGTCTAAAGAAGCTGGTGAGCGTGCAGTCAAGGAGGCGATGTCTGAAAGTGGTCGATATCATATTTTGAGGACTAGCTGGCTTTATGACAACACGGGTTCTAACTTTTTTACGACCATGGCTCGGTTAGGCTCTGAAAGAAACAGGTTAAGAGTTGTTTTCGACCAAAGAGGTACTCCTACCTATGTGGGCTCTTTGTCTGAGGCGATTAGATCACTACTTGTTAGCGGTGAAAAAGTGCCAAATGGTATTTTACATTTTAGTGATGAAGGTGTTACTTCTTGGGCTTCTTTTGCACGTGAGATATTTGTACAGCTTAAAATGGATGTTGATGTTGAAGAAATTACCACAGAGGAATACCCCACTAAAGCAATGCGTCCTGCCAATTCTCATCTTGACGGAGCGCCACTTAGGGAGTTGTTGAACTTGACTAAAAAATCTTGGAAAAAAGCATTAGAAATGTGTATAAATAGTGAATATGTAAGAGTCAAAGAAAGGGCGCAGGTTTGGACCAAAGAGCCATACGATTTAAAAACCAGAGAAGTTGTGAAAGGATGGTTGAGAGATGAGGAGGAGGAACTGCTTATGGAGGCATTTCATACAGATATAGAATTCGGAACTGGGGGGATGCGGGGGATATGTGGGCCTGGGACGAATAGGATCAATGAAGCCATCATTGCCAGTGCGACTCAGGGGTTAGTGAATTACATCAAGGGCGTGAAAGGCGATAGTGGTGAGCAGCTGAAAGTTGCTATTGCATATGATTGCCGAAATCACAGCACTGAATTTGCCGAAGTAACAGCTCGGGTTTTGGCTGGAAATGGTATTCAAGCTTTGCTGTACCCCGAGCTTAGATCTACGCCTCAACTTTCTTATACAGTTCGCGCTTTAGAGTGTGTTGCTGGGATTGTTATAACGGCATCTCACAACCCTCCAGAATACAATGGTTATAAAGTTTATTGGGATGATGGAGGCCAAATAGTGGCTCCCCACGATTCAGGTATTATCTCAGAAGTACGAAAAGTACAATCTCTGTTGGAGGTTAATATTTCTTCTGGCCCTCTAGATTCAGAGGATCTTATTACAATTCTCGGACCTGAATTGGACGAGGGGTATATAAATGCTGTTCTGGAATTAAGGAGTTCTAAATCTCTTGAAGACAATGGATCTGACTTGTGCTTGGTTTTTACAGGTCTACATGGAACAGGATCAGTCAGTGTTCCTTCTTCATTAAAGGCGTTTGGCTTTTCTAACGTCCATGAAGTGATGTCTCAAAAAGAGCCAGACGGAAATTTTCCTACAGTTTCCAGCCCCAACCCTGAGGAAGGAAAAGCATTAGCAGAAGCAATCCTTTTGGGTGAGCAGGTTAGCGCTTCGCTTATAATGGGTACTGACCCAGATGCAGATAGAGTTGGTTTTGCTGTCCCAAATGGGGAAGGTGGATTTCAACTTCTTAACGGCAATGAAACAGGCGCGCTTCTTTTTGATTATGTACTTAGCTGTGGTAGAGACAACGGCACCCCATTTGGCTCTAAAGAATTTGTTGCTTCAACGATCGTTACTTCTCCACTTCTAGGAGAGATTGGAAAGGGTTATGGTTTGGGAGTAAGGACAACCCTTACTGGATTTAAACATATAGCAGCTGCAATAGCTCAAGAGAAGGGTAGCAGGGACTTCGTCGTAGGCGCTGAAGAAAGCTATGGTTATCTAATAAAAAATACGGCAAGAGACAAAGATGCTGTGTCAGCATGTTGTGTTATCTCGGAGCTAGCTCACTCACTAAAAGAGCAGGGGACGACAATGCTTGAAAGATTGGAGGAGATTCACAGAAGGTTTGGGCTCTACCAAGAAGGGCTTATTTCAATTGTGAAAAGCGGAAGGAACGGAGCGAAGGAAATTTCAGATATGATCACTTCTTTTAGAACGAATCCTCCCGAAAGCTTAGCTGGTGATAAAGTTGTTGAGTTTTATGATTTTGCAAGTCCAGACGGGACGAAATACAACCTTCCTAAATCTAATGTTCTACAGTTTGTAACTGAAAACGGTTCTATAGTAACGGTGCGACCTTCAGGTACAGAGCCAAAGATTAAATTTTACGTTAGTGTGAAAGGAAATCTACAGGCCGGAGATGATTACTCAAAGGCCCAAGCGGAATTAAAAACCAGGGTGAAAGATCTATTTAAAGCCTTTGGAGCAGCTTAGTTTTCTTACTTAAGGATGTTTACATCCTCTATTTTATCCTTTGCCTTGTCAATATTTTCCTTAAGCTGCTCTTCGAGTCTTTCGAGGTCTGTAGTCTCATAAAAGTCCTCCCAGTATGGTAAAACAAGTGGTGCGATAGATTCCACAACGGGGTAGATGACACATTCATCTGTTGCATTTTCCGGAAGCAATCCTTGTCCAAACCCTTTCATTCCAAAAATGATAAACGTCAGTATTAGCGCGTTTTTTGCAATGCCGAAAACAGCTCCGGCAATCTTATTTGCAATCCCCAATGTAACAAGTTTTAGGGTTCCTTCAAGCACCCTGGCAAGAATGTGTACCGTTAAAACCACGGCAAAGAACACAATTGCAAAAGAAACAACAGCAATTTGTTTCTCGGACCAATCTACTTTTAAGCTTAATTCAGATGCAATTACATCGGCCCCATAATAAGCGGCAAAAGCACCGGCAATGATTGCGATAAAAGAAGCTAGAGTAAGAATCAGCCCTTTTTTAAAGCCGGCAATTGCACCCCAAATTAGAATGACAATTAGGATGATATCTGTAATGGGTAATGGTAATGAATCCATATTGCAATGTAGTAACTTAGTGGCGTGCAATATCGAGTACAAAATCTAACAGTCCATAAATTTGGTGGAGCATCTGTAAAAGACGCTGATGCTGTAAGAAATGTAGAATCCATTCTGCAAAATTGTTTGTTTTCTCCAGCCGTAGTTGTCGTTTCTGCTATGGGGAAAACCACGAATAAACTGGAACAGGTTTTTTCTACTTTGGTCTCTGTCGGTTTTGATAAAGCCTTGGAAGAATTAAAAGAAATAGCCTTAGAACATCAAATGGTCATAGATGAGCTGTCTATAGATTTAGATCTGAGTGATTTGTTTGTTACAGCACTAAAAAAATCCAGCCAGCTAGATGATTTAGATGCCGCTTATGATGAATTAGTAGCATCGGGGGAAGATGCAAGCACAAAGATTTTATTTGCTTATTTATCTTCTGTGAATTGGGATGTTGAGTGGAGAGATGTGAGGGGGATTATCGAAACAGATACGAGGCACAATAGCGCTAGAGTGGATGAGAGTAGATTAGATGAAATGGGACGTAGCCTTAGACTTGAGCTTTCTGAGTCCTCTCGGAAAATATTAGTTACTCAGGGTTTTATAGGGAAGAGCCCCTCAGGAAGAACTACAACTCTAGGAAGGGAAGGTTCAGACTATTCAGCTGCATTGCTCGCTTGCGCTGTTGGTGCTGAGGAGGTAGTGATTTGGAAGGATGTTCCAGGAATGTTAAATGCAGACCCGAGAATTTTTGAAGGGACTCAGACTGTGGAAGAACTTGATTACTCTGAAGCTATTGAGCTTAGTTATTATGGAGCAAGTGTGATTCACCCCAGGACAGTTAAGCCTCTTCAAAATTTAGGTATTCCTTTAATATTGAGGAGTTTTGTGGACTTAAATGCCAAACAAACAAGGGTCTCTAGCTTTCCTGGACAGATTCCATTGTTACCGATGTATATCTACAGACCCAATGTGACTCGGCTGTCTATCGGTCCTTCCGATCAATCATTTGTAGGTGAAGATCACCTTACCTCAGTCTTTGGTGCTTTAGATGCTGCTGGTATTCATGTTCGTATGATGCAGAATTCAGCTGTAAAGTTTGATATTATTTTTGATTCGAACAAAGACAAGGAGCTAAAGTTGATTGAAAAGCTGGGAAAAGATGTTTGGACTAAAGCTACGAGAGGGCTAGAATTACTCACAGTCAGGTATGGCTCAGAGGAGTTAGTCGAAAAATTGACAGCAAAAAGGGGAGTCTTGATGGAACAGAAAAGTCCATCTACAGTAAGGCGGCTACTCGCGTAGTTAGTATTCGTCTTCGTTGAAGAAGAAGTCCTCTTTCGAAGGGTAGTCAGGCCAAATGTCCTCAATAGTGTCATAGTTTTCACCATCATCTTGAAGACCCTGAAGGTTTTCTACCACTTCAAGTGGCGCTCCTGTACGCATAGCGAAATCAATTAGCTCGTCTTTTGAAGCGGGCCATGGTGCATCCTCTAAGTAAGAGGCTAATTCGAGAGTCCAATACATTCCTTTCTATTTGTGTCTTGTTTACACAAGGTTTACAGCGCGCAAAAGTAACCGAATCTCTATAAATCGCAAGTTTTCCATGCAATTTCTTCAGTTTCTGTTAAATATGATAATAATCTGGCGGTTGTGAAGAGTAAATCTGACAGTCGATTTAGATATTTTATAAGCTCTGGATTTACATCTTCCTCTCGGGATAATTCCACACACCTGCGTTCCGCCCTACGACAAACGGCTCTTGCTATATGTGCATCGGCAACAGCTGGATGCCCTCCTGGAAGTAAAAAGTTTTTTAATACGGGAATTTTTTCAGCTGCAGCGTCCATCCAATCTTCAAACTTTTTTATTGCATGTTCAGATAATTTTGGAAGCTTTTCTCGCATTTTTGGATCTTTTGTCGCAAGGTGAGAACCGAGGGTGAATAGTTCAGCCTGAATTTCTCTGAAAAATTCACGGTTTTCAGACATAGCTTCGTGCTCAATCAGCTTCCCTATAAAGGAGTTAAGCTCATCTACAGTGCCGTAAGCCTCTATCCTCAGATCGTCTTTAGGTACGCGGGTACCACCAAAAAGTCCTGTTGTCCCGTCATCACCTGTTCTTGTATATATCCGCATGAAACGAAGCTACGTAGATTATCTTGCGCATTAATGAATGAAGCGATTAAAAAGCAAAGGCGTTATGACAATGCCTATATGAGAATGGCTGAGGAGTGGGCTAAGCTTTCACATTGCACTCGTAAAAACGTGGGTGCGCTTATTGTAAAAGACAGGATGATTATATCTGATGGATATAACGGTTCACCAAGTGGATTCCCAAATGAATGTGAGAATGCAGAAGGAGTTACCCATTGGTATGTACTCCACGCAGAGGCAAATGCCATCACTAAATTAGCTCGAAGTATCAACTCAGCTGAAGGAGCCACCCTATATATCACACTTTCTCCTTGCCGCGATTGCGCGAAACTTATCTTACAATCTGGCATTTCAAGAGTCGTTTATAAGAAAGCTTACAAAGACACGAGTGGACTTGATTTTCTTGACAAATCATTCATAAAAACTGAACTCCTTAATGTCACAGAGTAAGCAGCCTCTAGTTATTGCAATTGCCCTGGCGCTTGGCTTAATGTTGGGCAAAGGGTGTGAGGATGGCTCATTGAGTAGTAATTCTCGGGTAGGATCTCGTATTTCTCACATTTTAGACCAAATCGAAGTTCTTTATGTGGACTCCATAAATCGTGAAGCCCTTGTGGATGTTGCTGTAGAGGCAATTGTAGATGAACTTGATCCCCATACATATTATTTCTCTCGAGCAGAGTTGGAGGAAATGGCCGCACCTATGGAGGGGAATTTCGAAGGCATAGGGGTGGAGTTTATTATTCAGAATGACACTTTAATTGTGGTCAATGCGATTGCTGGGGGTCCCTCTGAAAGCGCTGGAATAAGGTCGGGAGATAGAATTGTAAAAGTAGGGGATGAGGAGATTTCAGGGGCGAACCTTACGAATAAAAGGGTCATGGAACTTTTGAAGGGAGCGCGAGGAACAAAAGTTGATTTAAGTCTTCTACACAGCGGCTCTAATGAAGAATACGATGTTGTCATTGTAAGAGATAGAATCCCGATTCACAGTGTAGTCGCCTCGTTTATTCTCGAGGAGAATGTTGGGTACATCAAGGTCATTAGATTCTCTGCGACAACGGCCTCTGAATTCGCTGAGGCAATGCACGACTTAGAGCAAGAAGGGGCCAACTCTGTGATTGTCGATCTTAGAGCTAACGGTGGCGGATATATGAGTGCGGCAACGGATATGATCGACAGGTTTTTAGATCAGGGGCTCGGAATTGTTTACACCGAGGGCAAGGCCTCGCCTCGTCGCGACTACATATCGAAGTACGATGGAGAGTATCGAAGCTGGCCCATTGCTGTCCTGATTGATGAGAGTTCGGCTTCGGCCAGTGAGATTTTCGCTGGGGCGATGCAGGACAATGATAGAGGCCTTATTGTTGGGCGCCGGTCTTTCGGGAAAGGACTCGTGCAGGAGGAGTTCGAAGTACCCAATTCAAACGAAGGTTCAGGAGCGCTGAGGCTTACCGTAGCGAGATTCTATACTCCAAGTGGTCGAGCTATTCAAAAGCCATATGGCGAGGGTATTGATTATGAACATGATTACGAAGACAGGCTTCAATCGGGCGAGCTTTTCCTGAACGACAGCATTATAAAAACGGACAGTGTTGTTTATCGAACTCTATTCGGGAGAGAAGTATTTGGCGGGGGTGGCATTACCCCCGATGTATTTATCCCACTCGACAGTACGAGCGGGTATAGAGCACTCGCAGAACTGGTTTGGACTGGAGTTTTGAGAGATGCGGCATTTAAATGGGTAGATGCTCACAGGGGAGAGAGGGTTTCGATAACTTCAGATAATTGGCTCGATTCACAGACGGGAGGAATGGCATCGATCAAGAGTGTGGCGAAAGAGCAAGGGACTGTTTGGCCACAAAAATCGAGTGAGGAAGGAAGGTTGCAAATCGAGCGAATTATGAATAGATTTTATGCGCAAGTAGCAAGGGATTTATACGGAGATAACGCATATTATCAGGTTCTAATTCATGGAGACGAGTTCACGTCAAGAGCCCTTTATGAATTGTTACAAAATGACAGGTTCAAGGTGCGAGATGGAGGAGTATATTTGCTTTATAACGATTCCACGAATCAATCTTTAAATCTTTAATAAACCCGAGTAAAATGGCTTTTGAATTACCCAATCTACCCTACGCATACGACGCACTCGAACCTCATATTGACGCGCGAACTATGGAAATCCATCACGGAAAACACCACGCCGGTTACACCTCTAAGTTGAATGCCGCTGTTGCTGGAACTGCTCTTGAGGGTTCTTGCATTGAAGATCTTCTTGCACATAATATGGATAACGCTGCTGTTAGAAATAACGGAGGTGGATTTTACAATCACACTTTATTTTGGAACTCGATGTCTCCCAATGGAGGAGGGAAGCCGACAGGTGACTTGGCTGCAGCTATCGATTCTTCTTTCGGGTCTTTCGATGCTTTTGTAACAGAATTTTCTAATGCTGCTGCAACTAGATTTGGTTCTGGTTGGGCATGGCTTTGTGTGTGTGACGAAGGGAAATTAAGTGTTTGTTCTTCTGCAAATCAAGACAATCCACTTATGCCTGGCATAGGTTGCGGATGTGCGCCTATTATGGGGATTGATGTTTGGGAGCACGCATACTACCTCAACTACCAAAACCGTCGCCCTGACTACATCTCTGCATTCTTTAACGTTGCAGATTGGAACGCAATTGCCGCACGTTTTGCTGAGGCAACTAAGTAAAACCAAGCAAGTCTAACGGAATAATTTCGCTATGAACCGTCACATCATAATCGTAGCTGGTGGTACTGGTACGCGTATGCGTACGAAAACAGCGAAACAGTTTTTAATGATTAAGGGTCTACCGCTAATGTGGTGGACCCTTCGTCGTTTTCAAGAGGCAACTCCAGACGCACCGATTACTCTTGTATTGCATGACTCATTATTCGATGAGTTTCGCCTGTTAGAGGAAAAATACGGCCCCTCTGGTGCGTTTGCCGTAGCTAAAGGTGGCGCAGAGCGCTTTCATTCAGTTTTAAATGGCCTTGTTTCGCTCCCAGATGAAGGTCTTGTTGCAATCCACGATGCGGTTCGCCCGCTCCCTTCGAAGGAGATGATTAGGACGTCTTTCGACACGGCTGCCCTGCACGGAGGAGCTATTCCGGTTGTTGAGTTGAAGGACAGTATTCGCAAGATTTCTGGTTTAAATTCAGTGGCGTTGAAACGTGCTGACTACCTTTTAGTCCAAACCCCACAGTCCTTCGACCTCTCCCTTATAAAACCAGCATACTCTGTCAACTACTCTAAGGAATTCACAGATGACGCCAGTGTTTTTGAGGCTGCAGGACACAGAGTTCAACACTTCCCTGGCTGTCCTGTAAATATCAAGGTCACCACCCCTGAAGACCTCGTTATTGCGAGTGCACTTCTATAAACTTAGTCTTTTCCTTCAACCACCACACACTTCCGATGATTGCAGCTGCGCCTATCGCACTTGTGATTGCTTCAGCCAGTCCCAATGATCCTTCGCTGGGATTCATTCCTTCTGGAATCCATTCAGGACCCAACCACCAAGCTGCAAGTACAGCGACTCCATTATTTACAAAGTGTCCCAATACAGCTGTCCACAAACTGCCACTAGCTACAACCATATACCCGAATCCTGCTCCCAACAGCAAGCGTGGTAGAAATCCGAAGAATTGAAAGTGTATCGCGCTAAAAAGAAAAGCACTAACCCAAATTCCGATGTGTATATTCCCGCTCCACTTTGCAAAAATAGGTTGGATAGTACCTCGAAATAACCACTCTTCACATACAGCTGGAAGGACAGCTACAGCAAATAACGTCGCAAGTAATTGTTTAGAGGTCTCCATTTTAAGCATAGCCATTGTAATGCGCATTGCTTCGGCTTCAAGTGCTGCAGCCTTGGTGTGAATTGTAGAGCCATCTACAAGAAGCCATTCATTTAAACGATAGGTTAGGTCTAAAAACGGAGAGAAGCCGAGTGTGATGACAACTGCCCCAATTAAGAATTTATTTAAGTGTTGATTCTTACCCATTGACGAAAATCCTACTCCGGGCGCTGTTCCATGCAGAAGTGTATACGCAAGTCCGGCAGCTCCGAAAGCAAGGATTTGGTTGATAGAATTTAGAATAAGATTGGCACAAATTCCAGGTTTATTTTCAAGATTTCCCATGGCAGAAATCAACTCCGTTAGTGAAGCACCTGTGCCGCAAACCCAAGCAGAGATGAAGGTTCCAAAGAAAACGGCGAGGCTCATTCCTGTCAAAGACACACAAATAATAAAGACAAATTGTATAAGTGGGTGAAGATTCCTGAAGGCCTTTTGTATGAACGTCATGGGTAGGGCTTAATTTTGCGGCAAGTTCGTGAAAAATTAGTAAAAGAGTTGGTTAAAATAGCAGACATAGAATTGGGAGACTTTCCTCTCTTACTCGCTCCGATGGAGGATGTGAGTGATCCGCCTTTTAGGGCTGTATGTAAAAAGTATGGTGCTGACCTGATGTACACTGAATTTATCAGTTCTGAAGGTTTAATCCGAGATGCTGCAAAGAGTATGATGAAGCTCGATATTTTCGAGTATGAACGCCCTGTTGGGATACAGATTTTCGGTGCAGATATAGGCCCTATGAGAGAGGCAGCAGCGATTGCAGAGCGTGCTGGACCTGACCTTATTGATATTAACTACGGTTGTCCAGTTAAAAAAGTGGCCTTGAAAGGTGCCGGTGCTGGAATTTTGCAAAACATCCCTAAGATGGTCTCTATGACTAAGGAGATCGTTAATACTTGTACTCTTCCTGTGACTGTAAAAACTCGCCTTGGTTGGGATGAGGATTCAAAGTATATTGTTGAAGTAGCTGAACGCTTGCAGGACGTTGGTATTGCAGCGATTAGTATTCATGGGCGTACTAGAGCCCAAATGTATAAAGGTGATGCGGATTGGTCTTTAATAGCCCAAGTCAAGAATAACCCACGAATGCATATCCCAGTTTTCGGAAATGGAGATGTTGACACGCCAGAGAAAACCGTTGAATATCGAGATCGATTCGGGATCGATGGAATTATGATAGGCCGTGCAAGTATAGGCGCTCCATGGATATTCAATGAAATCAAGCATTTTATGAAGACAGGTGAACATCTCGCCCCACCTACGATCGAGGAGCGCATTGCTGCTGCATCTATGCATTTCGAGGGATCTTTACAGTGGAAGGGAGTTAGGCTTGGAATCGTAGAAATGCGACGTCATTACGCGAACTACTTCAAAGGACTTCCCGATTTCAAGAAACACAGATTGGATCTCGTGACGATAGATACCGTTGATGAAATTCGTGCCAAACTTGCAGAGATAGCAGACCTATATCTTGCAGAGATTTAGAGAGTTGTAAGTCGTCGAATTAGGAATCGTACCATTGCGGCAGATCCCAGTCCTCCAATTCCCACAACAACAGCAAGTGTGCCGAATATATCCACGGCAGACAACCTCACTGGATAGTAGGGAACGACGGAACCTTCAAGGGCAAGCCAACCGAATTGGTTTTGGCCTAAAACGATAGCAATCCCAAGAAAGGCGCCAAACACACCGCCCAGAATATTTATTGCGAGGCCTTGAATTGAGAAAGTGCGTTCAAGATCTCGGCTTTTCATCCCCAATGCTTTGAAGACCTCGAGATCCTGCCTCTTGTCTATGAGTAGCATAGTGAGTGATGCCAGTATGTTAAATGCGGCTACGATCAGTATAAAACTGAGAATCACGAATGTGGCCCACTTTTCTGCGCGGTTTGTTTGGGTTATAAACTTGTGTTTCTCAGCTCTTGTGCGAAGGAAAACATTGTCTCCAAGGATATTGAGGAATTCTTCGTCAGTAGCTAACGCCTCAGCACTCCACCCTTCAGCAACGCGAATCTCAAATCTAGAAACTTCATTCGGTCTGTCAAACAGTTCTCGGGTAAGTTCTAGGGGAGCAAGCACATACCTTGTGTCAAGATCGGCATTAATTGAAAATGTACCACATGCTAAAGCAGGAAGTGTCCTGAAATCGCTCTCTTTATGTCTGCGGAGTTTCTTGCCTCTAATGGGAGCTCCGAGAGACATAAGCGGAGGATCAATGGAATCAGATCTAAACCCCATCTCAGATCTAATGCCGTAGCCGAGGCAAATACATGCTTCGTTTGCAAAAGATTTCCCCCAAACTCCTTCTACAATTGCTCCATTTATGCCAGTCACCTCGCCATAATTTGAATCAACCCCCAATACAGAACAAATATGTGTTGTTCCACCTCCTCTTATCACAGCTTCACTTTCTATTACAGCGGAGTAGTGGGCAACTCCTGGGTGACCCCCAATTTTTTCACCAAGTTCGTTAGGCAAGACCTCTCCTGAAATTGCCACCGCAGCGAGGTCAGCATCCAAGGTGCCAAAAAGATCCTGAACCAAATCTTCAATCCCGTTAAAAGCAGAAAGAATGGCAATCATTGCCATAGTCACCGCTGCAATCACGAACATTGAAATGCCAGAAATAACGTGAACTAGCTTACGTGATCGTGGTTGGAAAACGTATCTGCGCGCAAGTCTGAAAGGCAGTCTCACTTCATTTACTCTTTTAATGCTTTTTCTATTGCTTCATAGTAATCTAAACTATCGTCTATATAGAATTGAAGTTCCGGAATTCTTCGCACCTGTTTTCCGATAACACCACCCAATGCTCGTCTTGTCCAATTCGCTTGTTTCTTTACCACCGTCAAAGCCGCTTCAGGCTTTTTTACTGCCATAAAACTTAAGTATACTTTTGCCAAACCTAAATCTGGGGACATTCTGACTTGTGTTACAGTTATAAAAAGCCCATCAAAGTGCATCGCTGTTTCTCTTTGGAATATCATGCTGAGTTCCTGTTTTACAAGGGAGCCCACTTTTTCTTGACGGATACTTGACATGTGACGAAGTTAGCTAAGATTAGCAAATATTAGTATAGGAATTTATTGTAGGGATAGCGTTTTATATGAAGTTCCTTCACTCTCTCATATAAAAGACCACGTAGTGTTGTGACATCATCCTTACTCATGGCACTCATAAACACAACATCCTCCCCGTCTTTCTCAAACCTTTCCTTCAACCCTTCAACAAGTTCTTCAGGAGATCTATCACCTTCGGGATCTGTAAGAGCATCTATTTTATTAAATAACAGCAAAGTAGGTTTGTCGGAAGTTTTAATTTCCGCAAGGGTGTGTTCAACGACTGCGATTTGGTCTTCAAATTGAGGATGACTTACATCGATAACATGAATCAGGAAGTCGCTTTCACGGGTTTCATCGAGGGTTGATTTAAAACTCTCAATCAGCTGTGTGGGTAGCTTTCGAATGAAACCAACCGTATCGCTCAATAAAAACGGCAGATTCCCCACGACTACCTTGCGGACCGTTGTGTCTAAAGTTGCAAAAAGTTTATCCTCTGCAAACACATCGCTTTTTGACAAAGCCGTCATAAGTGTACTTTTGCCTGCGTTTGTATAGCCCACAAGAGCCACTCGAATAAGCTCCCCTCGATTGCTTCTCTGGGTTGCCATCTGCTTATCGATCGCGGCGAGATCCTTTTTCAGAAGCGAAATTCTATCGCGAATTATTCTTCTATCGGTCTCGATTTCCTTTTCACCAGGACCTTTCATACCGATACCACCTTTTTGTTTCTGAAGGTGGGTCCACATATTTGTAAGTCGGGGAAGGAGGTATTGATATTGGGCTAATTCTACCTGAGTTTTAGCGTGAGCTGTACGTGCTCTCTGAGCGAAAATATCAAGAATTAAATTAGGCCTATCTATGATTTTCACATTCTCAATCTCTTTCTCAATATTACGGAGTTGAGAACCACTTAACTCATCATCAAACACGATCATGTCTATCCTCTCAGCTTGGACATATTCTTTTATTTCTTGAAGCTTGCCAGAACCGATAAATGTTTTTGCATCTGGTTTTGTAAGTGACTGAATAAAAGTTTTTTTTGTAACAGCATCAGCAGTGCGAACTAAAAAAGCAAGCTCCTCTAAATATTCAGTAAGTTGCTCACGGGTTTGGGTTTGAGTAGCAAGCCCCACAAGTATGCAAGTTTCTTTATCTGTGGATGTGCTGACAGTTTTATGATTGGCCATATTTTTTATTTACTCAAAGCTGTCAATAAAAACGGCAAGCCCTCTTATCGTAGGCAGGTCCAGTACATCTTTCTGAGGAGGCATCGTTCCGCTTCCATAGAGGATTATAGCGACTCTCTCTTCAACACTTAGTTTACTCGAGACCAAATCAGGTGCTCCATCAATTATTGAAACCCCTTGTTTTCCATGACAAATCGAGCATTTATACCTGTAAATCGTCTCGATGTCGTTAAGATTAGTCTGAGCGTCCTTGTCCAAGGAAGATTGATCTTTTAGCTCAACTGGATCAAGCTTTTTAGGGTTCTCGCATGACACGATCATGAAAATAGCCAGGGTTGAAGTGAAAAAAAGGCCCTTTGTCATAAACTATTTGCGGGCTTTAATGAAGCTGAGAATAAATGCAACCACTGATAAAACAGAAGTCACAATCATAGCTAACACACGAAACAATCCAAGACCTCCAGCATCAAGGCTTTTTGGCAACCTCATGCCAACCAATGCAACCAGTATCACCAATGTTAAAAGAACGGCTATATGAGAAATGATCTTATTTTCCTTCTTTAAACCATTGTTACACAAAAAAAGGATTACACCAAATCCTACTGGGATTAATGCAGTCGGAGACTGAACATCGGCAAAATCGATATATCCCCACAATCCTATAGCTATTAAAACTATTGAATTTAATTTGTTATATAAAGGCGCTTTCATGATCATTTATTTTTAATTTATACAACTCCTTGGTCTAGCATAGCGCCAGCAACTTTTACAAATCCTGCGATATTAGCACCACGTACGTAGTCAACTGTACCATCCTCATCAGTACCATACTCCACACATTGTGAGTGGATGTCTTTCATGATCTGGTGTAGCTTTCCGTCAACTTCTTCTGCAGTCCAAGAAAGACGCATGTTGTTTTGAGACATCTCAAGTCCTGAAGTAGCCACTCCTCCTGCATTAGATGCTTTTCCTGGCGCGAATAATACGCCTCCTGATTGCAGAGCTTCTACAGCTTCAGGATTGCATGGCATATTGGCTCCCTCAGCAACGCAAATGCACTTGTTTGAGATGAGAGCCTTTGCCTCATCCTCATTCACCTCGTTCTGAGTGGCGCATGGAAGAGCCACGTCACAAGCAACGCTCCAAGGGCGAGCTCCTTCGTGGAAAGTACTTCCAGGAAATTGAGTTTCGTATTCTGAGATACGTCCTCTGCGAACGTTTTTAAGCCCCATTACCCATTCTAATTTTTCTTGAGTAATCCCCTCTGGATCGTGGATGAATCCTTTCGAGTCAGAAAGAGTTACCACTTTCGCTCCCAGTTCTATACATTTCTGTGCAGCAAATTGCGCGACGTTTCCAGAACCTGAAATAACGACCGTCTTACTTAACATCTTATCTCCACGGGTAGCGAGCATCTCCTGAGCAAAGTAAACAGTTCCGTAGCCAGTCGCTTCTGGACGGATCAGTGAACCACCGTAGTTAATTCCTTTTCCAGTGAGTACTCCTACAAATTCGTTGCGAATACGCTTGTACTGACCGAATAGGTATCCGATCTCACGTCCTCCAACACCGATGTCCCCAGCAGGCACGTCCGTGTTAGCCCCTATATGTCTTGAAAGCTCAGTCATAAAGCTTTGGCAAAAACGCATCACTTCATTGTCTGACTTGCCCTTGGGATTAAAGTCAGATCCCCCTTTACCTCCACCAAGTGGAAGTGTTGTAAGAGAGTTTTTAAAGACTTGCTCGAATCCGAGGAACTTCAAGATGCTAAGGTTCACACTGGGGTGAAATCTTAGCCCACCTTTGTACGGTCCAATTGCAGAGTTAAATTCAACGCGGTATCCGCGATTAACCTGTACATCACCATTGTCGTCATTCCAAGCCACACGGAACATGATCGTTCTCTCGGGCTCTACCATACGCTCTAACACCTTCGCGTCAGAGTATTTGGGATGTTTTGCAATAAATGGGATGACTGTTTCAGCTACCTCTTGGACAGCTTGAAGAAATTCTGGTTCGTTTGCATTTGATTTAGCTACCTGAGCCATAAATGCATCAATACGTTCTTGCATGGTCTAATTTTTAACGTTTCTATTTACGCTAGCGACAGCAAAGATAATCTAAAGTTCCGTTATAGTGATGCTGTTCGCCCCCCATCAACTGGCACGTTAATCCCACTTATATAGTCAGCTGCAGGAGTGCATAAAAAAGCAATAACACCGCCGATTTCATGGGGCTCACCAAACCTTCCAGCCGGCACAGCTCCCGCCATATTTCTCTGAATTTCCTCGGTTGATGTTCCACCCTTCAAAGCCTTCGCTTCGATAATGCTTTTCAACCTGCCGGTATTCGTAGCTCCGGGCAACACATTATTTACCCTTATCCCGTGCTTCCCCTCTTCGTTGGCTAATGTTTTAGACCAATTCGCTACCGCCCCTCTTATCGTATTCGACACACCAAGCCCGTTAAGTGGAGCTTTAACAGAAGTACTGATTACATTAACAATCCTGCCATGACCGCGCGCTCTCATCCCGGGAAGTACGGCTTGAGCAAGAACATGATTGCAAAGTAAGTGCTGCTCAAATGTGTTGGTAAACTCCTCTATATCTGCTTCTGAGATTGCTCCCCCTTTCGGCCCCCCGGTGTTATTTACTAGGATGTCTATGTTCGAAGCAGCAGTTAAGTTTAGAGCGACCTCGCTGACCTCTTTGTGGTTGCTGAAATCGGCCACAACATATCCGTGACCCTCATGATCACCTTTTGCTAGACTTTGTATGGCCTCCTTTAATTTTTCTGAGTTGCGTGCCATCAGTGTTACTTTAGCTCCCAACTCCGCCAATTCTCTCGCCGCCGCCAGCCCGATTCCCTGTGATGCTCCACACACTAATGCGTGGCGTCCTTTGAGTGATAGATTCATGGCGGCAAAGGTATAACTTTACACGTACGAAGAAATTACTCAGATGAAGAAAATAGATCACCTTGGAATAGCAGTAACAGATTTAGAGGCAGCTGAAAAGATCTTTACAGATGTTCTTGGCACCTCTCCGTATAAAAGGGAAGAGGTAGAGTCTGAGGATGTCGTGACTTCTTTTTTCAAAACAGGCGATTCTAAAATAGAGCTCCTTCAATCTACATCTGAAGATGGCCCCATCGCTAGACATATCTCAAAGCGTGGAGAAGGTCTTCACCACATCGCATTTCATGTCGATGATCTTGAAATGGAAATATCAGAATTAGAATCTAAAGGATACAGATGCATAAGCGGCCCCAAAGACGGTGCTGATGGAAAACGAATTGCCTTCCTTCACCCATCTGATACTGCGAAAGTATTGGTTGAATTGTGTGAAGGGTAGTTTGAATCAATCCTTCTTATTCCTTTTATTCTTTGCCCTTCCCGACCCGCGCATTTTCTTCCCGAAGAGCTCACTAGATTCCTCAGAATGAGTTGGAGCAGCACAAGAACCCTCAGGTTTAATGGGTTTTAAGCCAAACAAATCCCAGCTTATCATTGCCCGATAGGGCCTATAATTACCTACCCTCCAAGGCAACTTTGCGGTGGCGTTTATGGGAGCCAGTTGAAGTATGTCCGCTGCGAATTGCACCCGTATAAATTTTCCTCGTTTTATCTTTACTCCACCTCCTAGAATAAATTCAAAGGAACCTGAAAAAGGAGAATTATCCCCATCAACGACTGCTAGTGGAGTGGATGTTTCAAAGTCAAATTCAGAAGAGAAGTCAACCCTGTACCCTCCACCTATCCCCACTTCTAAAAACACTTTCTGAGTTAGTGTCATAGCTTTAAGAGCATCAGCGAATACGCCAATATTCAAGGCGCTTCCTGCTCCTACAACAATACTATCTTGCCCATCTATTACTCCTTCGAAAGTTTCTGTTATTGTACGTCTCGATCCGATGATGTTTATCGAGAACCTGTCGGCAAGAATGGGATTCACAGCAATAAAAACCCGCCCGATCCCTCCGGCAAAATGCAACCCGCCCTGGGGAGTCCAAGTCCCTGAATACAAAGTGTCGATCCCCCCAGAAGTCGAGTTTGCGATAAGCCAATCTTCGTTGAAAGGAGAATTCGAACCGCCAAGCCCAGCACCGCCAATAGAAAGAGTCCAACCTGATGATCGGTAGTCTGAGAGGGTGGGAAAGAAGAAAGAGGCTTGGGCTGAAGCATTAGAAATCAGCGACGTAAAAACGAAGCCAATTCCCAATAAAATTATCTGCTTAAGCATCAGTAATTAATAAGGAGGCGGGGTGAGCGATGGTGGAGATGCCAGATTCATAATCGTCGAGAAGCTTGATGGCGCGCACAACGATTTCGTCACTTTCCCAGTTTTCTGAAATGCTGGGTGAAGCCATGATTTCGTTCATTACTGCCTGTTGTACTTCGCCTTTTGCCCATGCCTCTGCGTATGGGATATGACTGAACGTTACTAATGTATAAAGAGGTTTCCAGCGCTCACCGTGTGCAGATGCAATTCGGGCTTCTATACGTTTTTGTAAAAGGAATTTCGGATCGGCAGTTTTGTCACGCATCACTATATAGTTGTGGAGCGCTAAGTCTAATATAGCGTCCCCCGCAGGCTTTCTTAGTCGAGTATACTCATCGAGAAGTGATTTCCAGTCAGCTTCTGACGATGGAACAGCTTCGTCTATTAGTGAGCTGATAATCGTACAATCTTCAAATCCAGAGTTCATCCCCTGTCCGAAGAAAGGCACGATTGCGTGTGCTGCATCTCCAATAATGGCCACTCGGGAATTGATATTCCAGGGATTACATTTTACACTACATAGGGAACTTACGGGGTTTGTATTCCAGTCTTGAATAAGGTTAGGGAGGTGAGGTATGGCGTCAGGGAAATGTCGATTAAAGAACGCAAGAACGTCATCATCAGACTTGATATTTTCGAATGACTCCTCTCCTTCATAGGGTGCAAAAAGGGTGCAAGTAAAGCTTCCACCCGGATTGGGGAGCGCCATAAGCATGAACTTTCCACGAGGCCAAATATGTAGCCCGTCCTCCGACATCCTAAATCCTCCATCCGCATTAGGGTTCATTGGAATTTCTTTATACCCATGGGGAAGATATTGCTGGGAGTAGTCAAAGCGGCTCGTGTGCGTCATGTTTTCACGTATCACACTGAAAGCGCCGTCAGCGCCGAAAATTCTATCGTGTAGAATTGCATTTCGATTTTTGAAAGACAAATTCACACCTGCTTTGTCGCCTTGATCGGCAATTTCGTAACCTGTACTTATATGGTCGAATTTCACTTCGACGGAGGAGTTTTCTTCTGCGGCTTCTACTAAGATGAGGTTGAGACCCGATCGAGAAACAGAGTATATACACTGATTTCCCACTCCGTAAAGTTGCAACGTTTCATTCCCCGAGTGATCGTGCATTCGGCGACCTTTTATCGGGAGAGCGATTTTACGAACTCTCTCAGCTACACCAGCTTTTTCGAGGGCTTTCCAACCTCTATCGCTAAGTGCGAGGTTAATAGAACGACCTTCAAGTACTTTGCTATTTCTGGGGTCGGATCGACGGTCATAGATCGTGACTTTATATCCACGTTGAGCGAGCATAAGTCCAAGTAAACTACCGACTAGACCTGCGCCTACAATTGCGTGATGTTCTGGGGTCTCATTACTCGTGATCATCTATAAAATTTCTTTGAAAGCCAATTTAAGGTCTTCGATGAGATCTACGGCATCTTCCACGCCTATGCTGAGTCGTATAAGGCCATCTGTTACTCCGACTTTTTCTCTAATTTCCTTAGGAATAGAGGCGTGAGTCATAGAGGCTGGGTGTCCTATCAAAGATTCTACTCCTCCAAGAGATTCAGCTAACGTGAAAATCTTGGTAGATTCAACGAATGTATTTGCTGAAGCGAGAGAGTCGCCTTTGAGCGTAAAAGCTACCATACCTCCAAAATCAGACATTTGGCGAGAGGCGATTTCGTGACCGGGATCACTTTTCAGTCCCGGCCAATAGATCTTCTCTACTTGATCATTCGTCTTTAAGTAAGCTACTACAGCCCTGCCGTTTTCGCAATGGCGAGCCATTCTAAGATGTAGGGTTTTAAGTCCACGCATAACGAGGAAACAATCCATAGGTCCCGCTACACCACCGCACGAATTTTGTAGTGTGCGCAGTTTGTCATTTAGCTCGTCATCGTTCACCATAAGGCAACCCATAACGACATCCGAATGACCTCCCAGATATTTGGTTGCCGAATGCATCACCACATCTGCACCCAGATATAGTGGTTGCTGAAGCATGGGAGTAGCGAACGTATTGTCCACACACACAAGGATATTCTTGCCCTTTACAGCATTTGAAACTGCTTGTATATCTGTGATTTGCATCATGGGATTTGTAGGCGTTTCAATCCAAATCATCCTTGTATTTTCATTTACTACTTCGGACAATGCAGATTCACAATTGTCGAGATTTACGAAATGAAATTTAATCCCGTAGTTGGCAAAAATGGTCGTGAACAATCTATAACTCCCTCCATAAAGGTCGTTCGTAGAGATCACTTCGTCTCCCGGTTTAAGTAATTTCAGAAGGTTGTCCATCGCAGCCAGCCCAGAAGCAAATGCCAGACCGTGATTTGCTCCTTCAAGCTCTGCAAACGCATTTTCAAGGGCGTGTCGAGTGGGGTTTTGAGTACGAGAGTACTCGTAACCTTTGTGCTCTCCTACTTTGGTTTGGGCATAAGTAGAAGTAAAATAAACGGGAGTCATAATCGCCCCTGTAGAAGGATCGTGTTTTACCCCGGCATGTACTGCTCTCGTTCCTTTTCCTATTCCGTCAGACATCTTTTCAAGTTTTCGTTTGTGGACAGTAAAGTTAATGAATTTTCTTACCCGTCCGCACAAGCCATCCAGGCAGTAACAAAGATCCTATTATTAAGTATATGAAATAGGTTAGAAGACGCCAAACCAACACAGTCGCTCCCCCCACAACAGCTACTCCTTGCATAAATACAGGCAGAGAAAATTCTGCAATGCCCGAAGCGCCAGGTGTAGGACTCACTAACATGGCGATCCAGAGCGATAGCTGGCGAGCGAAGACTTCGAAGTTCTGTACCGAATCGAAGAAGATGTATAGAACTGCGTTAAGTATTAAAAACCTCGCCGTCCAACTCACGAAAGTCACCCCCAATGTTTTTAACCACATTCCTCGTGTCGCCCCTTTAAAGCTTGCAGAAGCGAGCATCCATTCCTGGGTTGCTTTTTCAACTTTTAAGCCCCATCTTTTCAGCCCCGGCAACCTAAAAATCTGCAGAAGCACATTCCTTGTAGCGCTAGGAGCTATAAACAGAACGAACAGTATTAAAATCGTGATGGCACAGTGTATTCCGTACCCAGTAAAAAACATCACCCTTAAACCCATCTCCGCCGTAGCGCTCAACCCTCCTGGGATAAATGCATCCGTTCCTATTATAATTATGAGTAGAGGAACGACTAAAACGTAAAAAAACTCATCCATCAAAGATGTGGCGAGCACTGTTGAAACGCTTCGACCGAGTGTCATTCCTTCTCGCTTCATAAGGTAAATTGCGATGGGACTTCCACCTATCACAGAAGGAGTAATGGCCGATGCAAACTCCCAAAGCAAGACTACATTCAGAGAACTTCTCCAACTAAATTCTCCCATTGACAGAATTTTCACTCTCGTCATATATGCTAGATCCCGAATCACAAGTAGCCCCACAGCTCCAGCAAGAGCGAGCACTGCCCTCGAGCTAAACTCCACTTCACCCACCCCCAAACTCTTTAAGTCCTCTTTGTAGAAATAATAAATCACCCCCAGCCCTATAACTGCTGGAATAAAAGCCTTCCACCTCTTTATTTCAATTTCTTTCTGCAAAATAATTTTTAGTTCCCTGGGATATGTTCGTGGGAATACATCAAAATAAGTTATGTATTTTGTTAGTCAAAGGTATGTTTAAAGTGCAATTGAAATCCCTACTCGGCAGTCTAAACGAATTTGAACCGTGAGTATTTGATTGATAGTTTTATAAAAGAGGTTCTTTGCAAGCGTATATTCGCTTTGATGATAGTAGTAGGTAATAAACTTATTTCGGAAGATATTTTTGATGTTCAATTCTCGTGCGATATCTCGGCATGCCAAGGTGCATGTTGTGTAGAAGGATCAGGCGGAGCACCTCTCACAGAGGAGGAATGTTCAGTTTTAGACGACATCTTCACAGATGTTAAACCCTATTTGCGCGAGGAAGGCCTCGATGTGATAAAGGACAAAGGCCTCTTCGTAATGGGGCAAGATGGAACTTTAGAAACCCCACTCATTGAAGGAAGAGCCTGCGTTTATTCTACCATCTCATCTGCAGGAAATCTCCAATGTGGAATAGAGCAAGCCTATCGAGATGGAAAAACGAAGTGGAAGAAGCCCCTCTCATGCCATCTCTACCCGATTAGAGTTAAAGAACTCATCGACTTCACAGCATTGAACTATCACAAATGGAGCATTTGTGATTCTGCACTCTCTTGCGGTGTCGCTCGCCAGACGACCATTTTGGAGTTTTGCAAGGAAGCTCTGATACGCGCATACGGTGAGGTATGGTATTCGGAGGCGGCAGAGACGATGCAGGTTTGGCTTAAAGAAAAGAATATAAAGTGAGCGTAAATGTGAATGTACAAGTGAATGTAAAGGGATTCGCTGCAGTCACAGTGTTAGTGTGCCTAATTGCCTTAAGCTTTTCAGCCCAAACTCCCCACGACTACACCGCCACCCCCGTCGCAGCACTCTCAACAGAACTTGACGATCTGCCATTTGGAGCCGACTCTGAATGGATCTACGTGATGCAATACGGAGCCGAATCTGGAGCTCAATATTTCAGAGCCCCTCGCAATTCCGACGCCACTCATCCCGGTGTTCTCGAAGCAACTTCATTGCAGACGATAAGGGACGAGGCTTGGTCTGAGTTGGGCGTCATCTCGCACGTAAGCGTGGATGCTGATAGGCAACTCGCGGTTATTTCGGCCAAACCTTACCCCGGAGCTGGCGATTTCGATCTCTTTATTTCTTCGATAACTAAACGAGGATATTCACGCCCCTACCCACTTTATTCTTTAAACACTGCCGGAGATGAAGTCTATCCCCAATTCACGTCGAGCGGACTTTATTACTCTTCGAACAACGACATTTATTTCGCCTCAAAAAAACACCAATGGCAGAAAGCAGTAGCCCTTGATGCACCCATCAACACATCAGCCGATGAGATTTCGATTGCAATATTAAACGATCATGAGATGTACGTTAGCTCCAACAGGGCAGGGGGAGGTTTCGATGTTTATCTCCTTAGCTACGAAGTTGATGAAAACCTCGCTTCAGGCTACACTCTGGAGCTAGTTTGTAACGGGCTGCCCGTCACAGGTGCTGAAATCAGTTGGGTAGCTTTAGATACTGGGAACCCCGTCTTCGAAGGTTTGACTGATGTATCTGGCCAACTCTCCTTAGAAGGATTGCCCTCATCTCGCACACTCGGCCTCAGAGTAGGGTCGATTGAAACACCCACAAAACCAGGTTCAGTAGTTAGAATCCTTAATCTTGCAGGTGAAATCGTCCGAACCTACGATGTGGGACGTAGCGGTTTGCTTGCAGCAGACTTCCTCCCTCTTGACGAAGTAGACGACTTAAATTTACTCGCCTCTTTAGACTTAAGCACACTACCTGAAAGATCTCCGGCATTAATTTCTATCCACTTCGAGATAGACTCCAAATCTCCTACTGAAACGTCTTTGCAGGATCTTGATGGTTGGTGGGTTGACATCAAAAACTCACTTTTTTTCGGCAGTGATAGTCCACTAATTATCGAAGGTCATACAGATATTACAGGGTCTTTGGGATCTAATGATAGGCTGAGTGAACTGAGGGCTGTTTGGTTTAAAGAATGGCTACTCGATAAAGGCATGGATGAATCAAGGTTGAGTACGAGAGGAATGGGAGCTAGATTTCCGATGGTGGTTTGCCCCGATAATTCGTCGGGAAGTTCAGATTTTTGCCCTCCTGAGGTTCACGCCGCTAACCGTCGCGTCGAGCTGAGGTGGAAAGTGGATTAGGTGAGTGGGTTACAATAAAAGAATCACTATTTTTGCACCATGCTAATAACAGTTATGCGCTCTAAGTTGCATCGTCTTACAATTACTCAGGCGGATTTGAATTACGTAGGAAGTATTACTATCGATGAAGATTTGCTCGATGCGGCAGGCCTTATTGAAGGTGAAAAAGTCCAAATAGTGAATGTCAACAACGGAGAACGTATAGAAACTTACACAATCGTTGGTGAACGTGGCTCTGGTGTAGTGTGCATGAACGGGCCAGCTGCCCGCAGATGTTCTCCAGGCGACATTGTTATTGTCGTAGCTTACGGAATCCTATCTTTAGAGGAGGCCAAGACTTTCACCCCGACATTGGTTTTCCCTAATACAGCAACAAATAAACTCAAATAAACTCAAGTAAGTTCAAGTAAGTTCAAGAAAGCGAAGTAGGAAATGAATATCAAAAAAACGCTCACGCTCATCGGTTTTTTCGCAATAGGAGTCCTCCTTTTCGTAAAACTTATGGATCTAGTTGAGGATAAAGCTGAGCTTTTTGATTATATGTCTTCCGCACCTTGGTGGGCTATCCTTCTCACTTTCATTATGGGATTGTTAGCGATAATAAGTCGTGGTCTAAGGTGGATTATCTTGCTCGAACCTATGGGTTACACGGCATCGAAATTCATGGCAATTTGCGCCGTAGCCTTCGGGTATTTATCAAACACATTCGTACCACGGTCTGGAGAGCTCGTCCGGTGTGCGGCCCTTAATTCAACGGATGATATTCCCGTCAATAAGCTAATCGGCACGGTCATCACAGAGCGCGTCGTTGATTTAGGAATGCTCTTCATTCTCATGGTCATTGCTTTTTCGACAAATTTAGATGCAGTTTTAACTCTATTAGACAAAATCCAGCTCCCTCAAGGCAACACACTTCTTGTTATAACTCTTGTCTTAGTCTGTGTCATTGTTGTCGGATTCATGATCATCCGTAGGAGCAATAAAATATCAGAGTTCGTCTCTGGAATTGGCGACGGCATCAAGAGTGTCTTAGAAATGAAGCGCAGAACAGCCTTCATTCTTCACACTTTTTTCATTTGGGTCATGTATTTCTGCATGTCGTATTTTCTGTTTAAGGCTATGAAAGGCGTGAACGATATTGGCATTTTAGATGCCTTATGGGTTATGGTCTCAGGCGGATTTGGCATGTTATTCCCCACACCTGGTGGTATAGGCTCGTATCAATGGGCTGTAACCCTAAGCTTTGAATCTATAGGCTACGGAAAATTAATCGGTGTTGCAGTTGCTAATGTTGTTTGGATAACCCAAACCTCAATGGTTATCATCACCGGAGGCCTCGGTTATTTATTCATCGTAGCTTACCGCTTCTCTCTTAAAAAGATTTCGAAGTGAATCCGTCTGTATCACAAAACCTAGATGATATTCTATCGCTTGCTTCTAAATGGCGATCAGAAGGAGAAAAAATCGTTTTTACGAACGGTGTATTCGACATACTTCATGTGGGGCATCTTCACTGTCTCGAGTCTGCTCTCGCTTTAGGCACTAAGCTCGTTGTAGGAATCAACTCGGACTCTAGCGTTCGTCGCCTCGGTAAAGCGCCAGATCGTCCCATAAACAACGATATCAACCGCGCCCGACTTCTCTCTGCCTTATCATTCGTCGATGCCGTCACCATTTTCGATTCAGACACGCCCCTCTCCACAATAACATCTCTCTCTCCTGATGTGCTCGTAAAGGGAGGCGATTACGACCCCTCGTGTATCGATCGAGACCACCCCACCTACATTGTGGGCTCCACGGAAATCAGAGCTGCCGGTGGGACAGTTCATTCAGTTCCCTTGTTGCCAGGACATAGCACGACTAAGATTTTAAATCAGTAACGACCGAGCTGAACATTTCTATTTAGATATCCTCTTCTTCCAGAAACTTCGTTGTGAAATTACCTGAACGAAATTTTTCATTCTTCATCAAACGTTGATGGAAAGGGATCGTTGTCTTTACTCCTTCGATGATGTATTCGTCGAGGGCGCGTTCCATTTTGGAGATGGCCTCCTCACGTGTTTGGGCTACAACGATAAGCTTAGCTATCATACTGTCGTAGAAAGGAGGGATGCGGTAACCTGCGTAAACGTGCGTGTCCACACGCACACCATGACCACCAGGCTGGTTGTAATGTGTAATGGTTCCTGGGCAAGGAGCGAAATTTCGATCAGGATCCTCCGCGTTTATTCGACATTGAATAGCGTGCATGGTAGGGTAGTGATTGCGCCCATTTATTTTCTCTCGAGATGCAAGTTTAATCTGCTCCTTAATTAAGTCGTAGTTGATTACTTCCTCTGTGATGGTGTGTTCTACTTGGATACGAGTGTTCATTTCCATAAAATAGAAGTTGCGATTTGCATCTACTAAAAATTCCACTGTACCTACACCTTCGTACTTCACAGCTTCAGCAGCTTTTACAGCGGCATCCCCCATTTTTTTACGAAGCTTTTCGGTCATAAATGGAGATGGCGTTTCTTCTACGAGTTTCTGATGGCGACGTTGAATAGAACAGTCTCGCTCAGAAAGATGGCACGCTTTCCCTCTATAGTCAGAAGCTATTTGGATTTCGATGTGGCGAGGCTCTTCGATAAATTTCTCCATATACATCGCGTCGTTTCCGAAAGCGGCAGCAGCTTCACGACGCGTGTGATCCCAAGCCTTAGTTAGTTCTTCGTCGTTGTTGCACAGTGCCATGCCCTTTCCTCCTCCTCCAGCTGTGGCTTTTATCATGATAGGGTAGCCCATATCATTTGCACATTTTTCAGCGTCTTTATATGTATCAAGGATTCCGTCAGAACCTGGGATGGTAGGTACGCCGGCTTTTTTCATGGTAATCTTAGCCGCAGCTTTTTCTCCCATAGCGTCAATCATATCAGAGCTAGCTCCGATGAATTTAATGTTATTTTCTGCACAAATACGTGAGAAAGCAGCATTTTCAGAAAGGAAACCGTAACCCGGGTGAATTGCGTCAGAATTCGTTATCTCGGCTGCAGCAATTATGTTAGGGATGTTGAGATAACTATCTGCACTAGGCGGCGGCCCGATGCATACAGCTTCGTCAGCAAAACGTACTGGAAGACTGTCTTTATCTGCTGTAGAGTACACAGCTACAGTAGCTATGCCCATTTCCCTGCAAGTGCGTATTACGCGTAATGCGATTTCGCCTCTGTTTGCGATGAGGATTTTCTTAAACATGATTTATGGTGCTTCGTTAACGAAGGTTTAAGACGGATCTACGAGGAACAAAGGTTGGTCGTATTCCACAGGAGTATTATCCTCAACTAGGAATTTAACGATCTTACCTTTAATCTCAGATTCGATTTCATTGAAGAGTTTCATAGCCTCGATCACACAAACAACATCCCCTTTTTTGATCATATCGCCTACATCCTTTAAAGGTTCTTTGTCTGGACTTGGGCGGCGGTAGAATGTGCCGATCATAGGAGATTTAACTTCGATGTAGTTTACGTTTTCGGTTGCCGATTTAGCTGCTGGAGCCTCTGCTGGGGACTCTGCCGGAGCCTCCAGATGTAGAGGTGATGCTTGCATTGGAACTGAAGTAACAGGGGCAATGTGGGTGTGATGAACCAGAGGTTCTTCAAATCCCTTTTTGCGCTGAGGCATCTCAGACTTAATCGTAATTTTAAAGTCTTTCTGCACTATTTCAACTTCAGTCACACCGGCTTTTGCGATGAACTTTATTAAGTCTTGAATTTCTGCTATTTTCATGATGTCATGATTTATTCAGGATCGCAAGGTACTTCCTGAATGTTAAGATTGTGTATCGTATGACCACTTCATGTAGATGGACCCCCAGGTGAATCCTCCACCGAAGGCGGCAAGAATAATATTATCTCCTTTTTTCAGCTGAGACTCCCAGTCTCGTAAGCAAAGTGGGATTGTGGCAGCGGTGGTGTTTCCATAGTTCTGAATGTTGATCATTACTTTTTCACGATCAATTCCCATACGCTTTTGTGTGGCATCAATGATTCTTAGGTTGGCTTGGTGGGGTACCAACCATGCTACGTCATCACTCGTGAGACTGTTGCGCTCCATGATCTCGTAGCTTACGTCAGCCATACTTGTAACAGCCGCTTTGAATACGGGTCTGCCATCTTGGAAAATATAGTGCATTTTTTTATCTACCGTCTCGTGTGTTGCAGGATTCAATGAACCTCCGGCTTCTTGTCTTAACATTTCAGAACCTGCGCCATCACAGTGATGGATGTGATCTTGTATTCCATTTTCATCTTCAGATGGCTCAAGCAGAACAGCTCCAGCACCATCACCGAATAAGACGCATGTTGTTCTATCAGTATAATCGACAATAGAACTCATTTTATCCGCTCCAACGACGACAACTTTTTTATAGCTGCCATTTTCAATGAATTGAGCACCTGTTGTAAGCGCGAACATAAAACCAGAGCAAGCTGCGCTCAAATCAAACCCCCAAGCTTTTGTAGCGCCAACTTTGTGGGCAATTAGATTAGCTGTTGAAGGGAACAGCATATCAGGAGTAACTGTTGCTGTAATGATGATGTCTATTTCTGAAGGGTCAATTCCTCTCTTTTTACATAGAGTTTTAACAGCTTCAGCTCCCATATCAGAAGTGGCTTTAGTAGGGTCCTTAAGAATGTGACGCTGGGAAATTCCTGTGCGGGATTTGATCCATTCGTCATTTGTGTCGACCATTTTTGCAAGGTCGGCATTTGTTAATAGGTCATCCGGCACGTAACCGGCAACGCTTGTAATTGTTGCTATCATTCTTCTTCTTATTTCACCCCAAAGTTATATGTCTATTTCACATCTATATGTGAAATTAACTGGAGTCTTAACTAAACGAAGTGGAAAACCTTTAGTCAAGATTTTTCGAATAGAAAAAAGGGGGCGGAAGCCCCCTTCAGTATTTTCTAATAAAACAGTTGGCGTCGAAACGATTAAGCTTCTTCGCGCTCCATTACAACTTTACCCTTGTAGTAAAGCTTTCCCTCATGCCAGTGAGCACGGTGGAACATGTGTGGTTGACCAGTTGTAGGGCAAGTGCTAACGTTAGGAGCTGTTGCCGTGTAGTGCGTGCGACGTTTGCGAGTACGCGTTTTACTCTGCCGGTTTTTAGGATGTGCCATTTCAGTATTATTTCAAGTTCTTCAAAGCGTCCCAACATGGGTCCGTAAGTTTTTTACTTTCTTCTCTAGAATCATTAGAGATGTATCCAAGCATTTTAGGGTCACAATCATTTTCATTTTCATGAACTTGATGTGGTGGTCGAGAGAGATGAGCTAACTCATAAATAGTTTGGCTCATATCTAGCTCAAATTCATTTTTACTCAGTATCCAAATTGAGTCACTGTATTCAGTATTGTCACCGAATCGGACAACTATTTTATCTTCGGATAGCAATGGGTAGGTTAGTTCTTCAAGGCAACGACCACATGGGACTTTCCATGTAAGATCAAGTGCCAGACGTAAAGTCATCGTCGTTTCAGAATACTCGAGTATCACGTCCATCACGCCTTGGGCGTTCTGGATTTCTGATTCTGGGAAGCAAGCAAAGAACTCGGGATCCACATCCATTTGGAACGTATAATTTCCTGGCTTCAGACCCATAAACGGGATTTTATAATTAACCAAGGGATTCATTCCTTCCAAATTTCGGGACGGCAAAGATAGTGTATCCCTAACAGCTTCCCAAGTATTTTACTCAATTCAGTAAAAAACAATTCGTATAGTGAATGAATCAGCGACGGTTGTCGCGGTATTCACGTTTAGCTGGGGTTATCTCAAGGGGGTTAGATGCCAGATCTCTATGCTCTAACCGATTTCTCCTGATATCTTGAGCGAGATAAATAGCAGCTCTCATTGAATCAGCCATAGCAATACCTTTTCCAGCAATATCAAAGCCTGTCCCGTGATCTGGGCTTGTGCGCACTATCGGCAAGCCGGCAGTGAAGTTTACCCCACGACCGAAACTCAGCGCCTTGAATGGTGCAAGACCTTGGTCGTGATACATCGCGAGGACACCATCAAAATCTTTATATGCTCCTGAGCCAAAAAAGCCATCAGCTGCATATGGCCCAAACACGTTTACTCCAGAAGCTTTTGCATCACGAATAGCTGGTGAAATAATGGTTTTCTCTTCTTCTCCCATCAGCCCATTATCCCCTGCATGAGGATTGAGTCCCAATACAGCAATCTTAGGGCTAGGGCATCCAAAGTCCACAGTAAGCGATTCACTCATAAGTTCTAATTTCCTCTTAATAGACACGCTAGTAAGTGAAGGGGCTACGTCTTTAATTGCGATGTGTCCGGTTGCTACACCAATTCTTAGATTGTCAGCAACAAGAAGCATTAACACGTCGTCAGCATTTGCAATATGAGCTAAGTACTCAGTATGTCCAGGAAATTTAAATCCAGCTTGGCGAATCGAATCTTTGTTTATTGGAGCTGTTACAAGAATATCAATTTTTGTTGAAGCTAAATCTTCAACTGATTTTTCTAAAGATTTGAATGAATACGCACCTGCTTCAGTTGTTTTTTCTCCGAGTTGAATATCGAAGTCCACAATGCCTAACCCCACAACATTTAGTCTTTCTGGGAGAGCATCTTCTGCTGAGTCAATTTCCACCCAGTTTAAGTTTTTTAAACCTAAAACCTCAAGATTCTGAACCACAACATCTTTGGTCGCGTATAAAACAGGAGTAATTCCTTCTAGCATTCTTTCATCTGAAAAGACGCGTAAAATAGTTTCAATTCCTATTCCGTTTGGGTCGCCTGAAGTAAGTCCTATTCTCATGAGCATGCTTTAATAAGAATGTAAAGGTAGCACTCTAAAGTCCGCGTTCGTGTGTAACTTCGTGTCGATGTTTAATCGCCCGCATATACTCATTTTTAAAATACTGTTCATTGTTATCAGCATTGCTTTCTTGAATGTAAAAGCATTTGCCACCCACAATCGGGCGGGTGAGATTACGTATAAACACGTAGAAGGTTTAACCTATGAAGTGCTTATTACAACTTATACAAAATCATCAGCACTTGCAGATAGACCACTCCTATATTTAAGATGGGGGGATGAAAATGGTGATGATGTAGATTCGTTAAGTAGAGAATCTATAAATATTTTAATTGGTGACATAAAAGTGAACACCTATAGAGGTACTCACACTTATGGGGGCCCTGGGTCATTTGAGCTTAAGGTGGAGGATCCCAACAGGAATGAAGGGGTGTTGAATATGGTGGGGTCTGTGGACACACCGTTTGCCATTAGGTCATTGCTAATGATTGATCCTGAGGCAGGACACAATAACAGCGTGCAGTTGTTAAACCCGGCAACTGAAAATGCTTGTTTAAATCGTGACTGGGTACATAATCCAGCAGCTTTCGATGAAGACGGAGACTTGCTCACTTTTAGTTTGGTTCCGTGTAGAGGATTTAATGGTGATCCTATACCGACGTATATATACCCTGAGCAAGTCAGTCCTGCAGATGATGTATTTGAGATACATCAATATACTGGAGATGTAACATGGAATAGCCCACAGATTGTCGGAGAGTATAATATTGCAATTAGGATAGAAGAGTGGCGCGAGGTTTCTGGTCAGCTAAGAAAGGTGGGTGAGGTTGTAAGGGACATGCAAATTGATGTGCAGGTTTGTAACAATGAACCGCCAATTGTCTCTGAACAAATAGACACTTGTATTGTGGCAGGTTCATTCTTGACTTGGTATGTCAATGCTACTGATCCGGACGGGGACAACATTACATTAAACGCATTGGGTGGACCTATTAGTGAAGTCACAAACCAGGCTGTGTTTACAAATTTAGGGGCGGGAATCGGTGAATTTGCTTGGGCTCCCACTTGTGAGGAGGTTCGCCTTGCTCCCTACCAAATCATTTTTAAAGCAACTGATCAAGGCCAAGCAATTCCTTTAACAGACATCTCAACGGCTTATTTAAGAGTCGTGGCTCCTCCAGTTGAGGACACCTCTGCAGAAGCTATAGGAAATTCAATATTGTTAGGTTGGAGTGGAGGGACTTGTTCTGAAGAATTGCCAAGCTGGAGAAGGGAAGCGGGGATTCATGATGTGTACAGGAGGGTTGACTCCTCAGATTGGGAGCCCACAGTTTGTGAGACAGGTATTTCAGATGATGAGGGTTATGAGCTGATTGCAAGTTTACCCGACTTAAGCGAAACAGGCTATGTCGATCAGGGCTTTCTAAGTTTTGGCGCTACCTATTGCTATCGAATAGTAATGAGATTTGACGATGGCTCGGAATCTCTTGCTAGCAATGAGTTCTGTGCCTCAATAATCAAGGATGTTCCTGTGATGACTCATGCGGATGTAATGGTTACTGATGAAGTTATAGGTGAGGTAAATGTGGGTTGGTCTCCTCCTACAGAAATGGATACTCTGGTTTTCCCTCCCCCGTATTATTACAAAGTTTTCAGAAACAACAGCCAAATCATAGAGATCACAGACACGAATTATATCGACACAGGCTTAAACACAACGTCTGTTCAACATTTCTATAAGGTGGAAGCGTGGTCCACCACTTCAGAAGGTGATTTTATAGTGGGTAGTAGCGTACCTGCCAGTACTCCATTCATCACTTTAGTAGGGTATGACAACAGCATAGACCTTGTTTTAGATGTCATGGTTCCTTGGTATAACGCAAAGTTTTATATTGAAAGGAAGTCATTTAATCAACCTGACTTCTCACCATTAGATACAGTTGAGCTAAGTGATTCAAAGCCTATTATCAGCGAAGTTATATACTCTGATATGGAGTTGGTAAATGGGGTTGAATATTGCTATAGAGTTAAATGTGAGGGGAGTTATGACGCGCTAGGAATTGAAAGCCCTTTGTTTAACTGGGCTCAGAATGCTTGTGCAACTCCGTATGACTTCACTCCTCCTTGTCCACCAATTCTTGAAGTTCTCCCGAATTGCCCCGATGAAATCGATGAAATGTATTGGTGGGGAGCTACAGATTGTGCAGATGATGTTATGGGGTATATGTTGTATTGGGCAATGTTTGAAGGTGATTCGTTACTTCCATACGCCTATTTCGACTCAGATACAAGCTACATATTTAATGAATTTGATCAAGAGGGAAGTATAGCTGGATGTTTTGCTGTAACAGCTTTAGATAGTCTTAATCTTAGACCCAATGAAGATTATTCTCGAAATGAAAGTGCATTGTCCAATATTATATGTGTAGATAATTGTCCTTTCTATTTCCTTCCAAATGTATTCTCCCCGAATCAAGATGGTGTGAATGATTTATTTAAGCCTTTTGATTGGAAATTCATTGATAGCGTCGATGTGGTGATCCACAATAGATGGGGTGAGGCAGTTTTCCACACGAAGGATGTGAACGTAAATTGGGACGGTACTCACAATCAATCGGCAGAGTTTGTGCCTGATGGTGTCTACTACTATACCGTGGTGGCTTATACCCGAAGATTAAGCGGCATTGTGCCAGAGAAATTTTCAGGTAATGTGCATTTATTTGGCGGTCACAAAATTTTAGTTGAATAAAAATTAAATCCTATGTTTACAGGTATAGTAGAAAGTTTAGGGGAGATTACAAAGATTGAAAGTGAAGGCAACAATCTCCATTTCACGTTGCAATGTCCTTTTGCGAATGAGCTTAAAATAGACCAAAGCTTAGCTCATGATGGTGTCTGTCTTACAGTCGTGAAGTGCGATTCATCATCCTACACTGTAACTGCAATACAGGAGACTTTAGAGAGGTCGAGCCTTGGGGTTTGGGCTGTAGGGAAGAAAGTAAACCTAGAGAGATGTTTGCGCCTGGGAGATAGATTAGATGGCCACATGGTACAAGGGCATGTGGATACAACAGGAACGCTTGTGAGTAGCGAGTCACATGATGGGTCTTATGTATTAAAATTCGAACATCCTTATTCAGAGGACAATCCGCAATGGATTACAATTTCTAAGGGGTCGATTACCATCAATGGAATTTCTCTCACTGTGGTGGATAGCGCGGCAGGTTCGTTTTCAGTGGCGCTGATTCCCTATACTTGGTCAGAAACCAATATGCATCTGTTAACAGAGGGGGATCAGGTAAATTTAGAGTTTGATATTTTCGGCAAGTATATCTCGAAAATGATGGCTGGTAAACATTAGTTACGGCTCCGTAATTTAAAGTTTTTACCTAAGTATACTCTTCGTACTTGCTCGTCTTCAGCTAAAGATTTAGCCGATCCTTCCTTCAATATTTTCCCTTCAAATAGCAGGTAGGCTCTATCCGTAATGTGTAGCGTTTCTTGAACATTGTGGTCAGTAATAAGTATCCCGATTTGCTTCTCTCGAAGTTGTTGAACGATTCGTTGTATATCCTCAACTGCGATAGGGTCAACTCCAGCAAAAGGTTCATCAAGGAGAATAAAAGTCGGGTTACAGGCCAGGGCTCTTGCAATTTCAGTTCTACGCCTTTCACCTCCAGAAAGCACCTTCCCCATGCTTTTTCTTACCTTTTCTAGCCCAAACTCTTCAATTAACTCCTCAAGCCTAATAGATTGCTCAGCCTTGCTTAGAGGTTGTAACTCCAAGATAGCTGCAATATTATCTTCGACAGAAAGATCCCTAAACACAGAAGCTTCTTGTGGTAAATATCCAATTCCCTTCTTTGCTCTTTCGTGCATAGCTCGATTCGTAATCTCCTCAGACCCAAGAAACACCTTTCCATTGTCCGGCTTGACTAGACCAACTACTGCGTAGAAACTTGTGGTCTTGCCGGCGCCGTTTGGCCCTAAAATACCCACAACTTCTCCTGGCTCAACAAAGAAGCTTACATCGTCGACAACCTTTCTACCACCATAACTTTTCTCAAGGCCTTCCGCACGTAGGACATTTTCCATTTTATAAAAGTATTAAAGTTCAACGGTTACACCAAAACGAAAGCCATAGTTCTGTCTCATTCCTTCTGCGGACTCAGTTAATCTAAAGTGATAATCGATTCGAAGAAATTGAAAGATGTTTTCAATTCCGACCGATGCTTCAGCATACCCCCCATTCAATCCAGTGGTGTTTTCTGGCAATGCTATTATTGTTTCGTGTCGTGGATCCCAAGATCCAATCACACCTTTTACCCCGATAACTTCACGCAGACCAGCCCTTTTAATTAGAGGGATGTGATTTAAAACAGCACCTTCGCCATGCCACTCCACACTTACTCGAGCCCACTTGTCTGTGACGAATTCAAAATAGCTCAATAAATTAAATGAAGGCTGGATAGATAAAAGCGTTTCATTTGCGGGTTGTAGCTCCATTAAAGCAAAGGGAGCTGTTCCAGAATACATTCCAGCATTTGTATTCCATCTAATTCTACCAAACGGTCCAAACCTTAGTTGTCCTTCCAGCTCTAAAGTATACCTCCCGTACCTGTACTGACTCCCCGCTATATTTTTCCAAGCCTGAGTAGTTGTAGCAGTTACAATAGGGAATTTTGAGCCGAGAGAAACTCTGTCAAACGCCCCAGACACAAATTTCTCTCCGTACGCATATTTCACTTGCAAAGTGCTTTCAGCTGTAATTAAAGTCGAGTTCCCGGTTACGTCAACGGGGAGAAACTCAAGCTCACCGACGGCTTGAACTTTTCTGTGCCTTAGCTCTATGAATGTTGACCAACCTGAGCCGAATTCGGCCAAATGGCTTGCCTCAGATTTAATGACCTCAGTGAGATTGTTCTGCCCCCCTTCAAGGGACAAAGCTGAATTAAAGATATTTCCTTGATTAAAATACCCCAACATCCCGAACTGCTCAAGATCTTTAGAATACGAAGCAAACCATTTAATACGGGGGATTTTGCGTTGTATCCAGATGACTAGAGCTTTATACTTAAACTTCTTATCATCAGTGCCGTAAGCGATATATGCCTTGGGCATAAAAGTTCTGCTAAATTTATTTGAAGTTGAAGCCCCCAACCGAATTCGATGCCCTTCAACTAAATTCTTTGAATAGGTATAGTACCATGGGCCCAATTCAATATTTCCGACCGCTAAATTCCCACTTCCGAGTCCAAACAAAAAGCCCTTTAGGAATTTATATTGCCTCATGGACTGAACACTGTCAGCCATTAAGTAAATGTTAGACTCCTTCAATAATAAGGGCACCGGTCGCTTCGACGCCCATGCTTGTTCAAGAACTACATTGCTTCCCTTTGCAAACGACAAGTCTCTTCTTGAAGTCCAAACTGAATCTGGCCACTCCTGTGCAAATTCAAAATCGGTATTTATAACTGTACTTCTACCATATAACCCCATAGTGGACCGAGAGAGAGAGACATCCATGACCTCCTCTCGTTTTATAAGAACCCAATTGCCTTCGATTTGGGCATATTCCTGCTTCCATCTTAAAGCTCGGATCATGTTTAAATTGGCTCCTTCGCTAATTTTTGCCTCTACCTTGCTTAGCGCTAGAGTTAACGTATCTATCCATAGTTCCCCTTCAAAAGTAAGTTCACCTCTTCTTCTCGGAACAAATGCTAGGTGGAAGGCAGGGCGTCCAGAGATCTTTAATGTGTCTAAAATATAGTATCGGTAATGAAGGTTTCCTCTATCGTGCAAAGGACTGGTAAATGCCTTGTCAACTAAAAGAAGTTGATTCTCGTACAGATTAATATCAAGGAATTCAGCAGTTATACTTGATGAGTTTTCGCCATCTGACAACCAAGTAGCACGTGCAGCTTCAACCCTTTGTTCTTTCCTTTTTGGTTTTTTTTGTGTCCGCTTAGTTCCGATAGATTCTGAAAAGAAAGTTGGCAGTGCAACTCTCGCATCTGACGAGTCTAGCCCATCCCAGACCCATCCAAACGCTCCCCAATATTTTCTACTTGGCAACTTCTCAGGGATGTCATTAAAGTCAATCTGTAGTCTTTCATGATAATTATAACTAACACCAGGTAATCTTGCTGGGTCATTAATGGCTTTGGCCTCTGCCACTCGTTGCATTAGAGGTTTGGCAGGATTTTTCTGTTCCTTGTCTGGTCTGACTTCAGCAGTGGCTAATTCTATGCGCTTTTCTTCTAGAGCAATATCTAATTTCTGACGGACTTGTTTTTGTATTGGAATACTTTGTGAGGAGTACCCTATAAATGAGATAAAAATCCTGGATACTTTACGTTCACTTGTGAGTTCATATTCACCTAAGACGTTCGTCATAGTACCAATTGAAGTCCCAGAGAAACTCACATTGACATACGGCAGTGCTTTCCCAGTTTCGCCATTGAACACCCTGCCTGAAACGATGGTTGTTTGGGCTGTCAAGACTAAGCTTAACAAAAACAATGCTATCAGTAGTAAAGCGTTTTTCAGATTCATCTATTGTGGCTAAGAGCTCATTTTTTTCTCTCGACGCTTTTCCTCCCTTCGGGCAATTACAATGCCTAACTCGTACAAGGCGAGTACAGGTAATGAAACCATAATCTGACTTGTAATGTCTGGAGGAGTTATGATCGCTGACAAAACAAGAATTCCTACAAGTGCATGCTTCCTGTATTTCTTAAGCCCCTTAGGGGTAACTACGCCTGCCCTGGCTAAGAAGAAAATCAGTACTGGAAGTTGAAAAATGAGTCCTGCAGAAAACGAAATGGTAGATACTGTTTTCACATAAGACATCACCCCAATTCTCGCAGCAACATCACCAAGTTCATAGTGACCCAGGAATTGAAGTGAAAGGGGGACGATGCCCCAATATCCGAAAGCCACCCCTAAGAAAAACAAAGTAGATGAAGCTGCCCCAGCACCTTGAGCGGCCTTCTTCTCGGTATTCTTCAAGGCAGGTTTAATAAACGCCCACAACTGCATTGTTATAATAGGGAATGCGACAATGATTCCTCCCACCAGCGAGACGACTATGTGGGCGGAGAAGTTCCCCGTCATGGAAGTGTTAATCAGTTCATACGTGATTTCTTTCACACATAACTTATCTCCCACACCGATTAATTCTGAGATTTTACACCAAACCCGAAAGCTTATAAAGTCCTCATTTCTCGGCCCGAATAAAACAGTATTAAATAACCAATCCTTTTGAATAAATAAAATGGTAGCGGCTGCAAAAATAGAAATGCCAGAATAAAACAGCCTCTTTCTAATTTCCTCGAGGTGGTCAAAAAAACTCATTTCTTTCTCGTCCGGCATCTCCTGATCTAATGGACTCATTGTTGGACCTTATTTATTGCTTGTAACACCTTCTTTAACGAGGTCGTGCAAATGTACTAACCCGAGATACTCCTTGTCTTCAGATGTTACAATTACTTGTGAAACCCCTAAGTTTTGCATCGCTGTAGCAGCATTGGCTGCAAGCTCTTTGTGAGATTTAACAAGTGGATTCGTACTCATCATCTCAGACGCTTTCATGGTGCTTCCTTTTTCTAATGCACGCCTTAAGTCTCCGTCTGTGATTATTCCTGCTATTTTTTCATTTTGAATAACAACAGTTGCACCATATCGTCCTTCAGTCATGGTCATAAGCACTTCCTGAAGTGATGATTCAAGATTTACCTGAGGAGTTCGATCTTTGTCAATGAGATTATCCAATGTGATGGTAAGTTTCTTTCCCAAAGTACCTCCAGGGTGAAATTTAGCGAAATCTTCAGCTTTGAATCCACGAATTTCCATAAGACACATTGCGATAGCATCACCAAGTGCCATTTGGACCGCGGTACTTGTTGTAGGAGCTAAGTCATATGGGCAAGCCTCTGCGTCTATTCCAGCAATTAGAACGTGGTCAGATTGTTTCGCAAGTGGTGAGTCAGAAGCTCCAGTAACTCCAATAATTGGGTGTCCGTGCTTTTTCAATAGAGGCACAAGAGCCATTACTTCAGGAGTTCTCCCACTCTTAGACAGGCATAAAACGACGTCACCCAATTGAATTACTCCTAAATCTCCGTGAACGGCATCACCTGCATGAACGAACAAAGCAGGAGATCCTGTAGAGTTTAGTGTGGCTACTATCTTCCTCCCAACATCCGCACTTTTACCTACTCCCGTTAAAACAACGCGCCCTTGAGTACTGATAATCAAATTGATAACATCTACAAAGCGCTCATCTAATAATGTAGCAAGTCGATGTATAGCATCTCCTTCCATACGAAGCGTCTTAAGCGCTCTGTTTAAAATAGTGTCTTCAGAACTGGACATAAATAAATGTTATTAAGCCTTGAAAAAAAAATTGGTTTTTAAATAAACGGCTTACCTTTATTGAGCAAATTTAGACATTGATGAGCCTAATTGATGATTCGCCGAAAGAGGCGTTACAAAAATATTTTGGATTTAAAGAATTCAAAGGAGAACAAGAGATAGCTATCCAAAGTGTTCTTGAAGGTAAGGACACTTTCGTGATCATGCCTACAGGCGGTGGTAAGTCTATGTGCTATCAGCTTCCTGCCTTAATGTTAGATGGTGTGGCTCTTGTAGTTTCACCCCTCATTGCATTAATGAAAAATCAGGTTGATGCATTAAGGGGAAATCACGAAGATCCTTCAATAACGCACTATCTAAATTCTTCTTTAAACAAAGCAGAAGCTGAAAATGTTAAGTTAGACGTTTCCTCAGGCAAGACGAAAATCTTATATGTAGCTCCTGAAACGCTTATGAAAGAGACAAATATTGAATTTCTAAAATCAGTTAAAATCAGTTTTGTTGCAGTAGATGAAGCGCATTGTATTTCTGAGTGGGGTCATGATTTCCGTCCAGAGTACAGAAGAATACGTCCCATTATTAAGCAAATAGCGGATGTCCCTATTATCGCTTTGACGGCAACAGCGACTCCTAAAGTTCAGCAAGATATTCAGAAAAATCTTCAGATGGTGAATGCGACTCTAATCAAGTCATCTTTCAATAGAGATAACCTTTACTATGAAGTAAAACCTAAAAAAGATGCTCTAAAGCAGATTGTTCAGCATTGTATAAGTAACAAGGGGAGGAGTGGAATAATTTACTGTTTAAGTAGAAAGAAAGTTGATCAAATTGCTGAAACATTATCTGTAAACGGTGTTAAAGTGTTGCCTTATCACGCTGGAAAAGACACGAAGACACGAAGCAGAATCCAAGATGAATTCTTAATGCAAGATGTAGATGTAATCGTTGCTACAATTGCATTTGGGATGGGGATTGATAAGCCAGATGTGAGGTATGTAATACATTATGATATCCCTAAAAGTTTAGAGAGTTATTATCAAGAAACAGGACGTGCAGGAAGGGATGGAGGTGATGGGCATTGCATCGCCTTTTATAGTCACAAAGACATAGAGAAACTCGAAAAATTTCTTCAGGGAAAACCTCTTGCTGAACAAGAAATAGGGTCGCAGCTTTTACAGGAGGTAATGTCATACGCGGAGACTTCAATATCAAGGAGAAAGTTCCTTCTTCATTATTTCGGTGAAGAATTCGATGAGATAAATGGTCCAGGAGCTAAGAACTGTGACAATACCAGATATCCCAAGCCTCAATATGAAGGTAAGGGTGAAATCCTAATGGTTTTAGGCGCTGTTAAAGAGCATAAGGAGGATCATAAAATGCAGTTTATTTCTGCAGTTTTAATAGGTGAAAGCAACAGAGAGGTAGATGACTATAATGGTCAGAACAGTTCTTTTTGGAAGAAGGGAGAGGGCAAGCCAGATAGATATTGGAATGGGGTGATACGCCAGGCTTTGGTTTTAGGATATCTTAAGAAGGAAATTGAAAAATATGGGGTTCTGACGATTACAGAAAAGGGAAAGACATTTTTAGAGAATCCGGTTTCTGTAATGTTGGCTGAGGAAAGAGATTATCGAGATGTTGATACAGCAGATAATATGGTACAAACCCGTCGTGGACAAGGAGGTGTGGCCGATGAGACTCTTCGTAAAATGCTTGTAACTCTTCGCAAAGAAATTGCTGATCAGAAGAGTTTGCCACCCTATGTTATTTTTCAAGATATCTCATTAGATGAGATGGCGATTCACTACCCTATTAAAGAAGATGAGTTGTTGAGGATTTCTGGTGTAGGGTCTGGGAAGGCAAAGAAATTTGGTGCTACTTTTTTATCACTCATTGCGAAGTATGTTGATGAAAATAACATAGAACGCGCAGATGATTTGTTAGTCAGGACGAGTTCTAAAAAATCGTCAGATAAGGTTTCTATTATCCAGCAAATCGACCGGAAGATGAACCTCGATGATATTGCTGCTCGTACAAGTTTAAATCGGGAGGCTGTCCTGTGCGAGATTGAACAAATAGTAGCAGGTGGAACGAAGCTTAATATCACTCACCTGATAGAAGAGTCTATGGATGAGGATTGTGTAGAAGAGCTATTCGCATTCTTCAGTGAATCGGAGGTGGAAGGTATAGAATCAGCTCTTATTGAATTTGAAGACACATACTCTGAAGATGAGCTTCGACTCATGAGGATTAAATTCATCAGCGATATTGCCAACTAACTCATTACCGCAGCGTAGGCCATAAGTCCAGCTCCAATTTCTAATGCACTTTCGTCAATATCGAATGTAGGTGTATGAAGCCCGCTGTGACCTAAATCAGAATTGGGGCTTGAGGACCCTAAACGGTAAAAACAACCGGGGATTTCATTTGCAAAAAAACTAAAGTCTTCGGCAGTCATCCTTTCGGGCAAGTCGTGAACGTACTCCACTCCAAGGTAGTCTTCGGCGATGACTCTCATCCTCTTGGTCAACTCGGGATTGTTGTACACACTGGGGTAGCCAACAGGAATGTGAAACTCTACAGTTGCACCTCGTTGATGACAAATGGCGTCTACAATCTCACGCATTTTTGAATGTGCATAGAATCTCCATTCTTCATTTAAAGACCTAAATGTTCCCTTTAACCTCACTTCGTTAGGTATAACATTTGTCGCTCCCTTTCCTTCAATAAATCCAAACCCAAGAACTGTTTTAATTTCGGGATCAGCTCTTTCCTTTATAAACCTCTCTAAAGCTAAAAGAATTTCAGAGGCGACAAGAAGTGGATTGACCTGGTTTTCAGGCAGTGCGGCATGTCCTCCTTTCCCTTTGACAACAATATGCAACTCGTCAGCTGAAGCCATATATGTTCCTGACCTCATCCCAACATGTCCTGCTGGGAGATCGGGAAAAACGTGTTGGCCTAAAATATGTTGAGGAATAGGGTTTTTTAATACTCCCTCACCGACCATTAACGAAGCCCCTCCAGGTAAACACTCTTCCCCGGGTTGGAATATTAGCCGAATCGTGCCATCCCACTTTTCACAATTTCTTGAAAGTATTAAAGCGGCGCCTAACAATGATGTAGTATGCACATCGTGACCACAGGCATGCATTATTCCTGGATTACATGAAACATAGTCAACTTTATTGAGCTCGGTGATGGGCAGTGCATCTAAATCGGCTCTCAGAGCAATGAGTTTAGAAGTGGGGTTTCGCCCTTTTATGGTTGCAACGATCCCAGTTCCTGATACACCAGATTTATAGGGTATCTCCATTTTTTCTAACTCAGAACAAACAAACTCCATGGTCTTAAACTCTTTATACGACAATTCAGGGTGGGCGTGAAGATGTCTTCTCCAACTCGACAGTTGTGGAGATATTTCTTTTGCAACTTCTGCAAATAACTCAGCTAAGTTGTTAAGTTCAGGTTCCATTGTTTGAGAAAAATTCAGGAAAAAGCTCACGCAGAGATTTCCAAGCTAATGAAATAGCAGCGTAAAAAAGTAAAGTAGAAAATATCAGACGAACTATAGTAGGAGAAATTCGCAAGGCCCATTTACTTCCGAGCCATGCTCCGACAATAAATGTGATGGCAATTACTCCGGAATACCACCACTCTATTGACTGCTCGCTGTGATAGTTCATGGCTGCGAGTATTCCTATGGGTGGTAGCATTAACGCAAGTGAAGTTCCTTGGGCTGTATGTTGGTCCAAATCGAGAAAATATATTAATGCGGGCACAATGATTAATCCTCCACCAATTCCAACAAATCCACTTGCGATTCCAGCAAAAATACCTATGGCAAGAAGAATGAATATAGTAGATATTTCCATGTCGGAAAAGTTATAACAATGAATTTTAGAAATCGAAATTTAAACTCAAAGTGAATTTTCTGGGTAAAACTCTCCCGTCATCAATTCCCCAACCCCAATCAGCAGCAACCCAATACCCCATAACACGAGAGCGTATTCCATATCCGAAGTCATAAATAATAGGATCTCTGTTGTTCTCAATGATGACTGTGATGGGATTGTTCTCTATGGTTGTCGAGTTAAAGGTATTTTCTTCTGAATATGGATGTATGCCTGTCCAAGCAGATCCGATATCTGCAAAACCTATGAGTTGAAAGTTTCTAATAAAATCTGTTTTTGCGGGTTCTGCAAAAAGGGTACTCCAAACAGGGACTCTTAATTCAGCATTAAAAACCGCTGCGTTTGAGCCATTCCTTGCGTTGTTTGCAAAGCCTCGCATAGGAGTGATACTCGCTTGGTAGGCATATGATTGAGATTGGTCGACAGGGGTGCCGTAATTGTTCGAAAACGAAAGGCTATTGTCCATTCCTCCAAGTAAATGTAATAATTTCAATTCGCCTATTGACCAGTCTCCTGCCGCCCTAAACGCAAAGATTGAATTGGCGTAAATTTTAAAGTATTTCCGGATGTCGAATCCTATTGTGCCGAAACTGGCATTAAATCCGTCTAAGTAGTATTCAGCCCAAACCTTAGCTCTCAATCCTTCTCTAATATTCAATGCGGGATTGCGAGTGTCATCATGCACGAAGGAAATGTTAAAGCCAATTTGGTCTGTCCATCTATTCGGAGCAGTTAAACTGAACATTTCAGTACCTTGAATTACAGCCCTATCTAAGCGTATCCCCGCTCCAGCCCTTATGCTATTCACCTCATCGATGGGATAAGTGAGTTTGTAGCGCGCGAAATGTGATTGTGATTCAACCAATGTATAACTGAGAGGATCGAAACTTGTAGTGCCCTGTCTCTGGAAGGAAAACATTCGGTCAATCTTTTGGGATAGGTCGAAATAAGAAATCCCTATAAGACTGTTATTCAAGTTTGCGGGGATGTTAAATCCTGCGACAATGTGCTTGTCGTCGAAAAGATCGCTAATTCGAATCTCAGTAGCATTACCTAAACCAGGTTGGAATGATGTTGTTCCGTCATAGGCTCTGTAAAATTGAGATCCAAAGGCGTTACTCACTTGACTCTGTAATTTTTGGAGAGAAAAATTGAGTCTATAGTTGCTAGGTGTAATCTTGACAGATCTTTCAATAACTTGAGGCGCTTTATCTATTTCAGGCAGCTTTCCATCAGACTTTTCTTTCTCTTGTTCTTCAAATTTAAATCTGTAATTTCTAATATCCACTTCCGTTTTAGAATATAAAATAGACCAATTGGGGGCAATAAATCCCCCGCCATGATTCGCGTCAAAACCACCCTCTGTCAATTCAAATTGATTAGAAGTTCTTTGCTTAGTTTCTGGAACCCTGCCCAGATCAGCTCGAAATAAATGACGCATTGTATAAGTGTTTCCGTAGCAAAACCCACTTGCGGTGTCACAGCTAAAATTTAAAACGGGAATATCTAATTTTGAGATCACACGAGTGTCAAAGAATGTTCTGTACCTAATTATCGTGTCTATGCTGAGAATTGTGCTGTCAGCCCAACCCCAGTTCATTTCTTGGCTGCCATCTTCAAACTCGGATAAATAAACAAATTCCTGTCCTCGAAGTGGCACAGGGTATCTCTCATCAATTAGCGGTGTGTTTACCAATTGCTCAATAGGCATCATTTCTTCATCGATGTGGTAGATAAACAAGTCTAAATTCGAATTAAACGGAATGTTCTCTCTGTCCTCCCGAAGCTTGGAATCCGGCCTGTTTGATGAAAAAATAATCGACCTACCATCTTTCGTGTACCTGGGGTGTAAATCATCAAACCGATCTCTCCACAAAGGCTCCTGTAAATTACCAATCACTCTGTAGATGTAAAGGTCTGACCTTCCATTAGACATGCCAGAGAATACGATGCTCCTCCCATCGGGTGAGTAATCCATGGACAAAACCTCATCTATTTTAAAAAGTTCTTTTTCTACGGGTTTCTCACCTAACCTCACTGTGACTAGCACGGGTTGGCCTTTTTTTACAATGGCGTACGTGAACTGTTCCCCGTTTGGGTGCCACGCTATTGTGGGCGTTAAGCTACTTTTAATTAAATCTAATTTATGCCCATGTTGTGCCCGTCGCTCAATTTTATCATCGTTTATGTTGTATGTCCAAACCCTCCACTGTCCTCTCTCATCAGTAATAAACGCAATGGTCTCTCCATCTGGAGAGTGGCTAAAGCACAAGTAGTCATAACGTTTCCTCAAAGTAAAACCGAGATTACCTCCATTTTTTAACGCTATTTTGTGATTTTTTCTTCCAGTATTAGATGGTAGTAATTCACCGTAAAGTTTAGGTGTTCCCGTTAAGTGATAATTAATCACTTCAGACAATAAGTCCTTTAGCCCAAGGCCAGTCGCAAATCTAAATCCGCCTTCGACACTTCGACTTACCCTAACCATGTAGATCACATTTGCAATGGCCGGGATGCCATAAACATCAGCTACATAATCCCAAACTGCCCCTCCAAGCTCCCCCGCTTCAGTTCCTTCGCTTCTGTCTATTGTAGCGAGAGCCCTAGATCTCGCTGAGTCGAATATGTGCACCTTGGCTTCCGCGGTTTTATTTGTCGAAATGTAATTCACCAGCCCTTCCTCAAACCAATCCGGAATTTGAAGCATACTCGAATTTCTTAGTGCGTCCTGCCAATCTCCACGATATAAGGTTTGGTGTAAAGCAATTCTTGCCAATCCTTCTTTTAAATCTTGCTCCAATCGCCTGCGATCTCCAGTACCATAAATAAACAGTTTATTCCCTATAATTTTTGCAGTTCCCCCAATATTGTCATTCTCGGAATCACCATTAAACACACCCATGTTGCTTTGTCTAAATTCGGCAATATTGTTATAGACAAGAATTTGAATCGGGCCTTCTAATGGGCTGCCGAAATACGGCTTTAAATCTTGCGCAGAAGAATTTACTATTCCCGCAATAACCCCTACAAGTTCTTTACCTCCTTGATAATAGTAAATTTCAAAGTTCCCTTCAGTGTGATATTGCCAAACAAAATCCCGATACTGAACCCTGTTCTTTCCGAACTCTACTTGAAGTCCGTCGTAAAACTGCGCATTTACACTATTTCCGCATAAAAACATCCCAGTTAAGAGCAGCGATATTGAATATAATATTTCTCTGTGGCGCATTCTCTTACGAATCTACGCTAAAGTATTTTTACCGCATGAATAGACTTCACTCTTTTGCTTTCAATGCTTTTTCAGAACAAACATATTTACTCGATCACGGAAATGGTGAGGCGACGGTATTCGACCCAGGAATGAACTCGACTCAGGAGAGAGAATCGTTTGAGAGGACTTGTGAAAGGCTGGGAGTCGTTGTGGTTCAGTGCCTTCTTACCCACGCGCATTTAGATCACGTGATGGGAACAAGTTGGATTAAACAGAAATATGGTTGTGGGCCCAGGTTGCATCCCACGGACGAGCAGACATGGGTGCAGGCTCCTCTTTCAGCACAACTATATGGAATTTCTTTAGATACACTTCCGGAGAGAGGGGAGGATTTAGGCGAGCACGGATCTACGATAGAATGTGGGAGCATCGAACTCGAAATTAGATGTGCGCCTGGCCATAGCATTGGTCACGTCGTGTTTGTGTGTCACAAATCGAAGTTCGTGGTGGGGGGAGACGTGCTATTCTCTGGTAGTATTGGAAGGACGGACTTGCCAGGCGGAGATCCCGATATACTTGCAAAGAACATAGAGGAGCAGTTGTATTCTCTAAGTGATGATTATACGATTCACCCAGGTCATGGAGGGTCGACTACTATAGGAAAGGAAAAGAGTACTAACCCATTTGTCAATGGTGCAGGCACGGGAATGCTTCAGCGCTAAAAGCGCGATTATGTTAGGCGACGTGAAAGTTGGACGAGAAGTAGAAGGGCAGGGACTTCGATGAGAGGTCCTATAACCCCCACGAAAGCTTCTGAGGAGTGAAGCCCGAAGACTCCAATTGCTACCGCGATGGCAAGTTCGAAGTTGTTCCCTGCTGCAGTAAAAGCTACAGCGCGATTTCGAGGCTTGTCAACCCCGAGCTTGACGCCTGTGAAATAGCTTAAGATCCACATTCCGAAGAAGTAGAGGAGGAGGGGAATTGAGACGAGAAGTACATCAGAGGTTTGGTCTAAAATCCGAGCGCCCTGAAGACTGAACATCAAAACGATTGTGAACAGTAGTGAAACTAAAGTGAGCGGTCCGATACGTGGGAGGTACGTGTCAGTATACCATGACAATCCTTTTAAACGTATAAGAACCACTCGGCCTCCAATCCCAAGGACAAAGGGAATGCCTAAATAGATGCCCACGTTCGTTGCGACCATCGTGAATGGGACGTCAACAAGAATACTTCCCAAGCCTATCCAAGTTGGTAAAATGGTCAAAAAGAACCACGCATAAAAACTGAATGTGAAGACTTGGAAAAGAGAGTTAAGTGCTACCAATGCTGCCCCATAGGTGCTGTCTCCGTCAGCCAGGTCATTCCAAACAAGCACCATTGCGATGCATCTCGCCAGCCCGATAAGCACCACTCCAGTCATGAGTTCTGGTCTGTCGCCTAAGAAAAAGGCCGCGAGGAAGAACATGAAAAGTGGGCCTACAACCCAGTTGAGAATGAGGGAAAGTGAGAGAAGCTTTTTATCCTTTAGGACTTCCGGCAGGGTTCGGTAATCCACCTTCGCAAGTGGCGGGTACATCATCACGATTAGGCCTATTGCGATAGGGATGTTGACGCCCTTAAACTGAATGCTCTCTATCGTTTCAGAGACGCCTGGAAGAAACGCGCCAAGTACTATTCCCACCGCCATGGCAAGGAATATCCAAAGAGTAAGATATCTATCTAGAAATCCGAGTCTCTTCAATTTATTCTTGTATAGTATCGGGTGTTTCTACAGGATTATATTTCACTGAATCTTGAGTCGCCACTTCTGATTCATTGTCAAGCATTTCGCTTTCATTAGATTTGGTTAATTCTAATTGATCAGCAGCCGCTTGATTTAATTCTTTTTGGTCTGTTCCGTAGTGGATCAAGAGTACGATTGTCACACTCACTATCAGTCCCACCATGAGCTTGAGGAAATCCTTGGCCACAATAGGGAAAATCATTTTAATGTTGCCCTTTTTTGTGAGTCCCGTATTAAGCGCAAGCTCACGACCACAAAGAAGACCCACAAACACCCATGTTGTAGACATAGGGATTTGGTTCATTTGTTTGAAATAAAGCAAAAGGAAAGCATATGCAAGGTCAATTAACGTTGCAGATCTCACGTATTTTGTACTCTGTTTATCGAGAACGATTTGCTGAATTTTACCTCCTCTACTATAGAAAATATTTGCCAAACCAGCGACGAAAAAGACAAGAATGAGTACGAGTTGCCATCCCTCTATTTGGCGGGGGAGGAATACGGCAATGTTGGCTACATCATGCGACAGCCATGTGTACCATAGGAAACCTGTACTGAACCACTGGAATGTTCTCCAGAAAGGTTTGTATTTTTCACTGATGTCTTCTTTCTCATCGATCAAACGCGCCACAACAAGCCACAGGACATACGCAACGATTGCAGCCAGTCCATAGCCCAGCATGCTTTTAATGAGCATTTTTTCGAGAACGAAAGTGGATGCGAATGCTGAGAGAACAAGGAATGATGTAGAAACAGGGATTCCTTTCCGCGTGAGGACTACCAAAGCGAGAGGTGCCATGGCGTGGTACCATTGTGGTTCTATGTATGGAATTTTTGTGAGTCGACCAAAAGAAATGTCCCCATCTCCGGTGTACCATCCGTAAACTAACGTAACAATAAGCACGCTAGAAGCTGCAATCCAAAGCTGCCACCATTTAAACCGTTCTCTATTTGAGGCGATCCAAGTCCCTAAAGTTTGAACACTGTCGTTAGCGATCACTGAGTATCCTGCGAGGATGAAACCGATGGTTGTAAATAAAGCTACCATGTCTTACCTTTTATATGAACTGTTAATTTCAGCGCAAGTTCCGTTAAGATTACTTGTGCTAAACCAATTCCAAGGTTAACGTAATGTTAAGTTTTTAAACTACTTAAACCTTTCTTTAGCGTAAAACTGAACGTCGTGCCTTCCCCGAATGTAGATCTTACGTGAAGATTTCCTCCGTGGGCTTCTACGATGTGCTTTACGATCGCCAGTCCGAGACCGGAACCACCTGCGTGACGGGAGCGACTTTTATCGACTCGGTAGAACCTCTCGTATATTCGGAGTAGGTCTTCTTCTTTGATTCCTATGCCGTCGTCTGCCACTTCGATTAGAATATTCTCTCCCATATCGTAAAACCTCACCATCGTCTTCCCTCCCTTCTTCCCATAATTGATGGAGTTAACAAGAAGGTTAGAGAGAACCTGCTGTATTTTCAGATGATCACATAGGACAATAAAATCCTCGGTATATCTAACTTTTAAATTAACGTTAGCGTCCTTTGCTTTGCGTTCGAGGTTATCTACGATGTCGTTGCTTAACTCCACGATATTTACGGGCTCTGGATCGATGGTCATCACCCCAGATTCGATTTTAGAAATACTATCTAAGTCTTCTAGTAGCCCCGTCATCCTATCGATATTCTTCTCTGCTTTGGATAAAAATTTACGATTTAATTCAGGATCATCTAAGCCGACCTCGAGCAGGGTTAGGATAAATCCCTGAATGTTAAATAAAGGAGTTTTGAGCTCGTGCGCTAAGTTTCCGATGAAGTCTTTTCTGAAGGAGTCGGTTTCACGTAGGAGAGTTATTTCTTTAATTTGGTCTTCAGCCCACTCCATCACATCTTGATTTGCAGTTTCTACGACGTCTTCATCCATATTTATTGACTGCTCATCACCACCCTTGATTTTACTAATGGTCTTGTAAAGAACTTTAATCCTGTGGTCGATAAATTTTTCAACGGCACTGTAAATCACGAAATAGCTAATTTCCTCAAGAATAACCCCCACTACAATCGCTACTGCCCACAGCTCGAATGCTTCAGTGAGCCACAATACAGCAACCGTAGCCAAAGCGCCCATAACGCCAATAAAAATAGATGATTGCCTCGCTACATCTTTTGGGGTGCGCTCTACTTGACTCAAAATTACCCGTTAAATTTATAACCAACGCCCTTGATGGTGGTGATAAGCTCTTCGCCTAATTTCTCTCTCAACTTGCGGATGTGGACGTCTATCGTTCGATCTCCTACCACAACTTCTGTACCCCAAACCTGATCCATGATCTCTTCTCGAGTCTGTACTTCACCCGTGTTTTTACAAAGCAACGTCAAGAGTTTAAATTCTTTCTTCGGAAGATTAACTTCTAGATCCCCGAAAAAGATGATGTGCTTTTTTAAGTCTATTTTTAGAGGTCCAGCTTTTATAATCCCTTCTTCTGTCTCTTCTGTTTTTACGGCTCGCTTTAACAAAGCTTTAATCCTGCTCATAAGGACCTTAGGCTTTATAGGCTTAAGAATGTAGTCGTCAGCTCCGGCATCGAAGCCTGCTATTTGGCTGTAGTCTTCGCCCCTTGCTGTGAGAAATGCGACCACTATTTCTTTTTTTGTATCTAAGTTTCGTATTTCTTCACACGTTTGTACCCCATCCATTTCGGGCATCATCATGTCTAAAAGTATTAAATCGGGAAGAAATTCCTGAGCGACCTTCACTCCCTCTAGACCATTTTGTGCTACTCGAACTTCGTACCCTGCGTTCTCTAGGTTGTAGGACAGGAAATCTAGGATGTCTCTTTCATCATCTACCAAAAGTATTTTCTTTACATCTTCCACTTTAGTCTTTAATTCTGTTAAATTTCAGTGCCAATAGCATCCATTTAGGGAAAGGTTTAGATGGAGCTCTTTTTTGCACATTTATAAAAACACCAAATTTTTCTAAGATAGGTATTTTATGAACTTCGATAAATTCTATCCAGCATTCGTCTGGGTCATCTATATATGTGCAGTGAACAGATGTATGATCTCCCATATTTAAAGCATTTTCCGTATCACATCGAAACCCGAACCCTTCTTTTTGCAACTCCTTTCCAAGCTCCTTCATTCCCCTCACATCGAAACCAAGGTGAACGATTCCCTGATCAGCCCAAATTCGGTCTTCAAATATAAATCTACCCTTTCTATCTAGTGCGACAACTAACTCTATGTATGTTCTACCCACCAATTGAGAGAATCCTCCAGTTCCACGATTAGATTGAGTTAGCAAAACCCTGTGGTAACTCTGCTCACCACCAGGCAAATGAGCCCAATCTTCAAACACACCCTTTTTATCGTAAAGTACTTTATCGTACCCAAGTTTGTTTCTGTAAAGTTTTAAAGCGTTCTCCATATCACTAACTCCGATAGTTCCTCCTAATATTCCTCCGCTGGGGTGGCCGTTACTCGTGAACCAATTGTCTGATTCTAAGATTTGGAATAAATTTCCATCGAGATCTCTCAAGAAAAACGTAAGCCTTCCGAGGGGGTCTATCACCATTTCTTTGTCGCAAGTATTTGGTATCAAGCTGAGTACGTGTTCATGCATCTTCCTGATGTCGGGAGTCTTCACCATCGTAGATCCGATTCCTAGATCTCCTTGCTTTAATTCGAAAATAGGCCCTCGAGGCTTAAATGAAGTCGGGGAAATGACCTCAACGGCTGCACCTCCTTGGTGATTCAAAACCATGCTGGCTCTCTTTACAATCGTTTCTCCATTGCAGTGAGAATCCATAAGCGGAGAAGCAGCAACAGCGTCAAAAAATGGTATATCTAATCCGAATAGCTTTCTGTAGAGCTTAAGACTGGCATCCATGTCTGACGCGGCAATACCTATGTGCTGTATGCCTTGAATAACGTAACTCATTCTAGAAGTGTTTTCTTCACTACCGCAATGTAGTTCACCCATGCTTTCCTAAGTGCGGTTGATTTGTCATCATTCCAAAAACGTGCCCCTTCTACAGCGTCGTTGTGATCATGTAAATGACCTTTTAACCAGCCATAAAATCGATTTCCGAAAGTAGCAAAAGACCAGAAAGTGAAGAAGACTTCGAAGAAAGGACTCCACCCGAAAAAGCTGAATCCTCTATCAGATGCAATGAGCCCAAGAAACGCAGCCAAAATGGTCCAAGTAAGTGGATATACAATCATCCCCGCACAGATTTTCGTAGTGCTTCTAAACGCTATCGCCTTCACGTTGTCTCCTTTGAAGTTTAAGATAAGTTGCTGTAGAAAAGTTGGTGCATTTGCGATCCAACTCAGTGGCTTGAGAGCTACCGCCCACCACTTTTTCTTTCTCACATCTCCGTTGCTTAATCCCCAGGCTTCGACTCTCATTTTCCCTGAGTCAAACCCCTCTCGCCTTAAATTCTCAGCCGCATCTGCTATATCCATTACATTTCCCAACTGAGATATTTTATCTAAGTCACAAGTGATTTTAATCCAATCTTCAGCAGAAGCTTCTGTCGTCCTTAATGCATTTACGTAGGGGATAATATCATCATACTTCTCGTAAGGTCTAATGTCTACAGCGATATTTCTCATTGCTGTTTGAATCCTTTCAGCAAGTTTCTGCAATTGCATTTTGCCAGTTTTCTTATCGTATAAATCCACCCATTCAACAGGTTTACCCATTCTGAGACAAAAACGTCTTCTGTAGTCAGGGTAATCCTCGTAGTCAAGACCTAAAGGAATAATTTTGATGCTCTTCAGACTTTCGTATTTACTTACAGCACGACCCATCAAATCTCCCACCCCATTTTTAATTCCCCGAATCGTTTTTTGTGGATTGTGATTGCCCTCGGGAAAAATAGAAAGAATAGCTCCAATATCTAATCTCTCAATGCAGCAATCCCATATCACATCATTCCTTTCTCTCAGATCTTTTAACCGGTCTCTTTGTCGGTAAATTGGAATACCGTGGCATTTAATAAGAAACTTTCGTACAAAGGGATTCCGAAAAACATCGGATCTTGTGAACCAATGAAGTTGTTGCTTTAATAATCCTGAAACCATCATGGGGTCCATCAGTCCATTCTGATGATTAGATACGAAAATAACAGGACCTTCCCCTTCAGGTAGATGGTCTTGACCTCCATAAGTAGTAATTCTATGAAATCTCTTAATGCCCTGCTTTACCAATTCTCTTGTCAAGAAATATAGCAGTGTAACGCGTTGAATAGGCGGTCTTATAATGGGTGTCTTATCGTTACTCATACCCTAACGGAGTGTTGCACCCGTTGCCTTTGTAATTCCATCTAGAATCCTTGCTACGCTCTTATCGATCTGTTTGTCAGTAAGCGTTTTACTTTCATCTTGTAAGACAAGTCCTACAGCATAACTTACCTTACCCTTCTCAAGTTTATCTCCTTCATAAACGTCAAACAATGACATCTTTTTTAGGATTTTATTTTCGGCTTTAAAAGCACATTCTTTAATAGATTCGAAACTGATACCACGATCAAGAATTAATGATAGGTCTCTTTTTACAGAAGGGAACTTTGGAAGCTCCCTTGCAATAATTTTACGTTTCTTCCTCGCCTTAAGAAGTGGCTTAACGAGTAAATCTGCCCAAAAAACAGGCTCGTCAACTTTGCACATTTTTGTAACATCTGGGTGTACCTGCCCAAATCTACCGATGACATTGTTCCCAACGTTAATCACATTCCCCTCTAGCAGTAATCCTCCTTCATCAACCATTTCGCTCACTTTAGAACTCAAACCGACTTGATCAAGCAATGCTCTTACTGCTTCCTTCAGAGTAAACATATCTACATTGTCCTCTTGTTCGTTCCAGTTTGCAGGCATCTTCCTCCCAGTAATCCACAAGCTCAAATGCTCGGTTTCCTTATATCCCGACGTCTCACCCTTATCGTTCACTTGGTAAGTCCTCCCAAATTCAAAGAGTTTTAAATCCGGAGATCTGTGATTTGTATTTCTCTCGATTGCCTCTAACCCTTGAAAGACGAGACTTTGCCTCATCACGCCTAAATCTCCACTCAGCGGATTGAGAATTTCAACAGTAGTCTTGGGATTTAGATCGGAGTCTTTCCAGCATTGCTCTGAATACGAAGCTTTTGTTAGTGAGTTCGACATAATTTCATTATACCCTCTCGCTACAAGCGTTGATGCGAGGCCAAACAGTATGTCTTCTTTATCGGGCTCCGATGACACTTCAAGAGTTGAAGAAATTCGAGAGGGGATCTCTATTTGGTCAAATCCATGAATTCTAAGGATTTCCTCCACAACGTCTGCTGGCCTTGTAACATCGCTGCGGTAAGCAGAAACCATCAAGTTCATTCCTGCCTTATCTTCTGAGCGTACCTCAATATCAAGCGATTCTAAGATTGACTTCACGTGAGTTCTATCCAGCTTAGATCCTATCATCTTATCGAGAATGTCCCATTCGAAGTCAACCTCGTATCCAGGTGCAGAGTCCGTTTCCCCAAGTTCTACAGCTCCAACTATTTTAGCTCCGCTCCACTCACAAATCAGTTCGGCCGCTCTTTCCACTGACGCCTTCACCATATTCGGGTCCACTTGTCTTTCGAACCTAAAAGAAGCGTCGGTAGACAGTCCATGTCTCTTGGCGGATTTTCTCACGGAGACTGGATTGAAGAATGCCGATTCTAATAAAATGCGGGTGGTGCTATCGCTTATTCCGTGCTTAGAGCTACCAAAGACTCCCGCGATGCACATCGCCTCGTTCGCGTCTGCAATAACGAGGTCAGATGAGTTTAACTTTCGTTCTTTAGAATCGAGGGTCGTTATTTTCTCACCACTCATGGCCAGTCTCACTTTAAGTTCTCCCTGGATAGTTTCGGTATCGAAGGCATGGAGTGGTTGGCCTAACTCGTGAAGAACATAGTTAGTAGCATCCACTACATTGTTAATTGGAGCGCATCCAATCCCACGAAGGAACCTCTGAGCATGTTCTGGCGAAGGAGCAATCGTCACACCCTCTAGCTCCACTAAAGTATAGCGGGGTGCTAAATCACTTACCTCTACAGATGCTTTAAAACCTCCTGTGAGCCCTGTTGAGAAGTCAATGTTAGTTCTTCCTGGTGTCCTTACTTTATCAAGTCCTGTTTGGGTAAACTCGCTAACAGTTCCGTGAATAAGCCCAGCCCTCAGATCTCGAGCTACACCGAAGTGCCCCATCGCATCATTTCTGTTAGGCGTGAGTCCGATTTCGAGAACTTCATCTGATCCCACCTTGAAAACTTCGCTTACAAGTGTGCCTGGACTCCACTTTTGATCTAGCTGTATGATCCCACCGTTAGGTGTTCCAACCCCCACTTCCTCAGCTCCACAAAGCATTCCGAGGCTTGCCTCCCCACGAATCTTACCTTTCTTAATCTTAAATGGTTCGCCTTCCGTAGGGAAAAGTTCAGATCCCACAGTAGCTACAACCACTTTTAAACCTTTAGCAGCATTAGGTGCGCCACAAACAATATCAAGCGCTTCTCCTGAGCCTACATCAACTTTGCAACAGCGAAGTCTATCTGCATTTGGGTGCTGGTGGCATTCTGTAATATGTCCTACTACGAGCCCGCGCAAGCCTCCCGGTACATCATCAACGGTCTCTACTGCTTCTATTTCAAGTCCTGTAGCTGTTAAAACAACAGCAGCATCATCAGCTGATAGTGCAATACTTAGGAACTCCTTAATCTTTCTATATGATACCTTCATAATTGGTTTTAAAGTGATGCAAAGTTACTAACTTTGAGTCTCCAAATCGGGATGTAGCTCAGTTGGTAGAGTACGCGTCTGGGGGACGTGAAGTCGCAGGTTCAAGTCCTGTCATCCCGACAACAAATTCGAAAGGGCTTAAACACGAAAAGTGCGATCTCTTTTGCATCGTGAATGTGCGGACTTAAAAAGTAAAAAATGGATTTTGAATTCGAAAGGGAGTGGAATAAACTCGTAAAGTTGATGATGGATAGGTTTGGCGAGCAGCCCGATGTGACTTCAATGGTTTTTGCGGTAGGGCTGCAAGAAGTATCCCAAGGTCCTAGCGAATACAAGAAGGATGATAAGGTTAACTTAATACATGTAGGTATTTGCACTTTATTAGAACCACTCGGCTATTATAAAACCCTCGGTTTAGATAATGACGATTGGCCACATTTTGAAAGAGTGGGGGAGTTGCCAGAACTCGACTCAGATGAACAAGAATTATTGTTAAAGCGTCAACTGGTGGACTACTTTGCAGCTTGGATCGCAGAATAGATTTTCTACTACTCTACTATAACCTCTTCGTTGTTGGTCTCCATCTCCTCAATTTTTATGAGGCCAGAACCGTATAGAGATCCTTTACTAGCTTCGATATCTAGAACGGCAAATCCCGCTTGACCTCCAACGTAGAAATTAGAAAAATCGAAAGAAACAAACCCTTCTTCAGAAGTTGTTCGGGTAGTGTCAAACCTCGGTTCACCTACAAAATCCTCATCTAAAGATCCGAGAGCAAAGAGGCGGACATCACAGCCAGCAACAGGAATTTTCTCACCCACAGCGTCAATTCTATAAACCTGAATATTTGCGACTGTATCTTCAATTTTATAACAACTAGAAGCAAAAATTACGATTGCAGCGAGAGTGAGTGTTGGAAATAGGCGATTCATAGCAGTAGGGGTTATAACTTAGCGTGTTCAATTCCGAAGGATACAAATATCATGAAAAAATCTCATACTAACACATTTTTAGGAACATTCGCTTTATTATTTGGTGCGATTTTTATGATGTCTGTATCAGGATGTGATAAACAAGAGTCTACGAATACCAATCGAAAAGCCATTATTCACACAGAATTCGGTGATATGATTGTTCTTCTTTCTGACTCAACCCCTTTACACAGAGATAACTTCCTCAAGCTTACTGAAGAAGGTTTTTACGAAAATTTACTCTTTCACAGAGTCATGAAAGGCTTTATGGTTCAAGGTGGAGACCCCAATAGCCGCGATGCTCAACAAGGGGCTAGACTTGGAAGTGGTGGACCGGGTTACACTGTTGAGAATGAAATCAGAGCAGATCACATCCATATTAAGGGTGCTTTATCCGCTGCTAGACAGCCTGATAACGTGAATCCTGATTTCCGTTCCTCAGGCAGTCAATTCTATATAGTTGATGGAAAAACATACAAACCAGGAGAGTTGAAGTCATTTGAGAATAAACTGAGGGCCGATCATCCTGAATTTTCTTATTCCGATGATCATATAAACCAATATGCAGAACTTGGAGGCACTCCATTTCTTGATATGAATTATACGGTTTTTGGATTAGTAATAGAAGGAATAGACATCATCGATTCTATTGCAGCAAGGAAAGTAGCTAGAGGAAACAGGCCATTAGCGGATATTAAATTTAGTGTTGAAGTACTGAAATAATGAGGGAGGAATTAGATGAATTACTTAATGATATAGCTGGAAGAGTTTTCAAATCTGCTGAAGAGGTAGAGGCTTTTCGAGTTGAGTTTTTAGGTAGAAAAGGGAAGATGAAGGATCTGATGTCTCAGTTTCGAGATGTTGCACCTGAGGACAAGCGTGAGCTCGGCCCTCTGATTAATAAAGTCAAGGGTGCCGTGGAAGAAAGAGTTGCGTTAGAGCAAGCTGCTTTCAATCGCAAGGTAGAGACAAAGGCCAGTGGAGTTGACCCCTCACGCCCAGCTGGAGGGGTGCCACAAGGAACTCACCATCCTCTTCAAGTGGTGAGACGTGAGATTGTGGGGATCTTTAAAAATATGGGATTTGGAGTTGTAGAAGGCCCTGAGATAGAGGATGATTGGCATGTATTTAGTGGACTCAACTTTCCCCCAGAGCATCCAGCTCGTGATATGCAAGACACGTTCTTTGTTGAAAGAAACCCTGACTTGCTTCTAAGAACGCATACAAGTTCAGTACAGGTTAGGGAGATGGAGAAACGCAAGCCACCCATGCGCATTATTATGCCTGGCCGTGTGTTCAGGAACGAGGCGGTCTCAGCTAGAGCTCATTGTATGTTTCATCAAATCGAAGGACTATACATTGACAAAGGGGTGTCATTTGCGGACTTAAAACAGAACCTACTTCACTTTGCACAAAAGTTTTTTGGCCCTGATACGAAGATCAGACTTAGACCCTCTTACTTCCCATTCACAGAGCCTAGCGCAGAGGTTGATGTTTATTGGGGTCTTGAGACAGAGGTCGATAAGAAAATTACAAAGGGAACAGGGTGGCTAGAGATTCTGGGATGCGGTATGGTGGATCCCAATGTACTTGAAGTAAACGGAATCGACTCTAAAAAGTACAGTGGCTTTGCTTTTGGTATGGGAATAGAGCGAATTGCGATGCTTAAATACCAAATAGGTGATCTTCGTCTATTCTTCGAAAATGACAAGCGTTTCCTAGATCAGTTCAAAGGCGAGCGTTAATTATACTGGCTTTTACTCGCTGTAAACAATAGAAAGAACGGTCTTTCCTACAGCTTCGAGCGTAGATTGGTCAATCACGTCCATATTGTCGGCATGAGTATGGTGGAATGGCCCATAGCCCATGGGTATCACGTTCATCCTGTAGTCTACGATGTTTACGCTCGGTACGCCGCCCAGTTCGCTTACGAAGAGGTTATCGTCTACCGTAGCTGGCGTTTCTCTATTTTGAAACAAGTTTCCGTACCCTAATTTTTCAGCTCTAGACCAAACCTTTCTCACGACACTTGGCGCATACCTCATCGAGGTTCCTTCTCGATTAAAAACGGCGTCTTTCGCACCCACCATATCTAATAGAATGCCAAACCTCGCCCTATACCCATGCCGATGTGGCTGCTTAGCCCAAAATTGACTCCCTAAACACCAATTCAAATAACTCGAGTTCGTAGCAGGAGTACCTTCTGGAGCTCCGTAATCCTCACCATCAAAAAAGACAATATCGACACCTACGTTTGGAGCTTTTTCGCCCAATTGTCTCGCAATCTCAAGCAAAACCCCTACGCCCGATCCTCCATCGTTGGCTCCGTCAATTGGCTCATTTATTCTGATGATATCTTTGTCAGCAAATGGCCTCGTATCCCAGTGCGCATATAGCATAATACGATTTTTAGAATCTATATTATACTGCCCGACTATATTTGATAGCTCGAGAATTTTTCCGTCAAAAGCTTTCGCCTTTCCTTTCTGTACGATAACGTCCGCCCCATGTCTCCTTAGCTCATCGGCCAACCATTCACCACAATTATTGTGCTCTACAGAATTTGGCACCCTCGGCCCAAAGGCGACCTGGCGCTCCACGTAGATGTACGCTGAGTCACCAGAAAATTCAGGCACTTCCACGCTATCTCTTGACGCGCTCACTCCCACAGTTCGTCCCTCTCCACCATCATCACTTCCGCATCCACTGCTGACTCCACCGACAAATAAAACTCCGACTACCAAGTTTTTTAATCTATTCATGACTCCAGCTGCTTCCGTCTTTTCCGTCTTTAATCGAAATACCCAACTTACTTAGCGTATTTCTAATCCTGTCTGCTCCGGCGTAATCTTTGTTTTCCTTAGCATCAGACCTTAATTCTACAAGCAGGTCTAACAAGTTAGTTGAGATATCTTCACCCCCCATAGCCCCAGACCGAGAATTTTCTGTTGCTTCACTCGAAAGCCCAAGTACGTCATTCACAAAGTCTGAGTAGAGAGATTTAAGGGCTGATATTTGGTCTTTGCTAAGAGAAATCCTTCCGTCAGTAGCAGAGTTTATCCATTTCACGCCTTCGAATAATGTTGCAATCAGCATGGGTGTGTTGAAGTCGTCGTTCATAGCGTCATAACATTTCTGTGACAATTCCGCCACGTCAACATCCATATTTAACTCACTCGCTCCTTCGAGTTTCTCTAATCCTTCAATTGCATTTGTAAGTTTTGACAGACCTTTTTCAGCAGCAATTAATGCGTCATTAGAGAAGTCTAAAGTCGAAGCATAGTGGCCCATCATCATAAAGAACCTAACCGTCATGGGTGAGTATCCTCTTTCTAGCAGCTGGTGATTTCCAGTAATTAATTCTTCGGGCGTAAAACCATTGCCCTCAGATTTAGCCATTTTACGGCCATTTACAGTAAGCATGTTCCCATGAATCCAGTAACCTACAGGACTCTCGATTTTACTAGCTGCTACGTTTTGGGCTATTTCACACTCATGGTGGGGGAACTTAAGATCCATTCCTCCTCCGTGAATATCGAACCTGTCTCCGAGATACTTCGTGCTCATAACGCTGCATTCTAAATGCCAGCCTGGAAACCCTATTCCCCAAGGCGAAGGCCACCTCATAAGATGCGTCTCATCAGCTTTCTTCCAAAGGGCAAAATCGATAGGATCTCTCTTCTCACTCTGCCCGTCAAGTGCGCGCGAGTTACTGATCAGTTCATCTATTTTCCTTCCTGAAAGCTCTCCGTAAGAGTAATCTTCACTGAAGGTTCTTACGCTGAAGTATACGTTTCCATTTACCTCATACCCATATCCGTTGTCGATAATCTTCTCAATAGCTTCAATCTGCTCGATAATGTGACCAGTTGCAGTCGGTTCGATAGAAGGCGTAAGAATGTTAAAAATTCGCATTACATCATGGAAGTCGTTTGTGTACTTCTGCACGATTTCCATCGGTTCGAGTTTCTGAAGTCGCGCCATCTTGCCAATTTTATCCTCACCCTCGTCTGTATCACCCACAAGGTGGCCTACATCCGTAATGTTCCGTACATATCGAACTTTATATCCAATAAACTTGAGGTAGCGATAAATAATATCGAATGAAAGGAATGTCCTAACATTTCCTAAATGAACATTGCTGTAAACAGTTGGCCCGCAAACATACATCCCTACATGAGGAGAATTAAGAGCCTTAAAAACCTCTTTCTTACGTGTTAGGCTATTTTGAATTTGCAGTGGTTGCATTTGTTGTCTCTTTAATCCTTGTAACTTTACAAAACTAAACGATAGATTTTAACCCATCTAGCATTTGCTTCACAAGCTTAGAAGTGCTGAATTCAGGTTCCCATCCCCAATCTTTTCTCGCCTCAGAATCGTCAATACTGTCTGGCCAAGAGGCCGCTATTTTTTGTCTGTAATCCGGATTGTATTCGGTGTTAAAATCACTCACAAACTTAGAAAGTTCGTGATTTAATTCAGAAGGTGAGAATGAACAGCCAGAAAGATTGTAAGAAGTACGCGTTTTGATATTTTCTAAAGGAGCTTCCATAAGATCAAGTGTTGCCCTCACAGCATCATCCATATGCATCATTGGAAGAACTTCATTTTTGTCTAAATAGCAAACAAAGGGTTTACGCTCTAATGCACAATAAAAAGCCTCAACAGCATAGTCCGTTGTGCCACCTCCAGGTTGAGACCGGTGACCGATAAGTCCAGGATACCTGACACTTCTTACGTCAACTCCGTAGTGCTCAAAATAGTATTTAGCCCACAATTCTCCGGCAACTTTAGAAACGCCATAAACAGTTGTGGGGTCGCAAAAAGTATTTTGGGACGTTTTTATCTTAGGGGCAGTTGGTCCAAAAACAGCTATTGAACTTGGCCAAAAAACCTTTTTCACCAATCCTTCTTTAGCACATTCCAATACGTTTAAAAGCGATTTCATATTTAAATCCCAACCGGCAATAGGGTTTTTCTCCCCCTTTGCCGAGAGCATCGCGACCAAATGATATACATGAGTAAACTCGCCTGTCTTAAGGGTTTTTCTCACAGAATTGATATCAGTTGCGTCGAGTGAAATAAATTTACTCTTATTTACACCTTTGTCATTTGATTTCATAATGTCACAAGCGACCACTGCATTAACACCATACCTGGCTTGCATACCTGTAATTAGCTCAATTCCGAGTTGGCCTGAAGCTCCAATAACTAAATGTTTTTCCATTGCGGCGTCAAGATAAGACGCGATTCCTTTGTGAGGTGCAATCAATGCAGTTTGAATACATAATCTTTGACAAAAAAACTTTACCTCAAGACTACCGTCACTTATGTTGTGGAGTAGGTGGCTTTTTGAGTTAAATGAAGAACCTTGTTTTTTAGTTGCGGTTATCAGTAACGTTTGACTCGTCACGGATAGAATTAGTAATCGCAAGAGATAATCCCGAACGTGCTTTAGTTGCTAATGCACTTTGCTCAGTCAGGAAATTAGTTTTCTCTTCAGGTTCAGTTATGCTCTCAGGAGCGATAACCCAAACCCCATGATTTCCTATAATCGCATTTGACATCTCTCCCACAGGAATAGAAAAGGCGAACCCAGCAACCTCATGTTCTGCTGAAGCCCCACTACCAGCTATCGTCGCCTTATTTAGGCTCACATTTTGAGCAGTTTTCACAATGGCATTAACAGCACTTGCAACCTCATCAAGGTTATCTCCATCCATTAAGGATGCGTAGTATTTGCCTTTTGCCAATTGAGTAGCTCCTGATATCATCTTGTCTTCCACATCTTCAAACGCTGGGACACCTTCTTCTTTTGAAAGAGTAAGAATTGCAACAACGTAATTGTCGTCAATTAGAATCGGTTGACTTATATCACCTATCTCTGCACCGTATGACCAATTCACAAGTTCAGTTGCGTCAAGTAATCCAGCAAGAGACGTTGCTTTGCGAATTACGTTTTTAATATCACTTGACGTGTAACCAGCATCTTTAGCTGAGGCAATAAGAGATTCTTGGTCAGTTGACTCAATTGCAAATTCATTCGCGTCGGCATAAGCATCACGCTTTGTCTTATCGGATGCGTCCAATGAGCGAACAATCATCGCAACTTCAACTTCTTCTACTTGTTTACGACGATCTAACACTTCGATAACGTGTATTCCGTAGTTTGTTTCAACTGAGCCAATTGTACCTATACGTTTGTTAAAGCTGAAATCATTAAACTCCTTCACCATTCTTCCTTTTGGAAAAAAGTCATATACTCCTCCGTTTGTCTTAGAACCAGGATCATCAGAAAAGCGCGAAGCTAAATCTGTAAAGTCAGCACCATTTTTTAACAGTCTTACCAAGCTGTCACCCTTAGAATTTAGAACAGCCATTTCACTTGCATCCTTAACGTCTTTAGCTTGGAGAAGAATGTGTCTAACCTTCGCGGCAGTGTCTGGAACCATTGTTCGGCTTAGGACGTTTGCAAGAATAACAGACTCACCTTTTTGGTATGGCCCTACAACTGTTCCAACATTGACATCAAAGAAAGTTGATTCTGTAATGTCCGTCTCGACATCAGCAAATCTAATAGTACGAATTGGATTGTTAGCTCCGTTTTCTTTGGCAAACGCAGCTGCGTCTTCAGCAGACGTCCAACCACTTGCTAAAATATTTAGTTCTGTATTAATAGACGCAACATCTCCTTCAGATGCTCCAACTGGAATCTTAACAATTGTAATATCTCTACCTTCTGTTTGATTGTATTTCTTCTCATCTTTGTGAGAAGCATAGAATGCTTGAATGTCTCGCTTACTTACCTCTACAGCGCTGTCAGCAATAGTGTTAAAGAGTTTAACAACATATTTAAACTTGGCAGTGCGCTCTGTGTGGATGTAATCAAATTTACCTTCAAGTTCTGAAGTATACGCTCCAGCTTGAACAAGAGATTCGAATTTTTCTTTTTTACGCTTAGAAATAATAACACGCTTGTAATTCATAAAATTAGCTTTACCCTGAGGTGAGGTAAGCATATTCTGAAAATTCTGAACCCAAGTTCTTTTGTTATCTCCGTTGCTGTAAAAAGCACGAGACATATAAGGAGAGGCGATATCTCCAAATAGCAGTTCCTGATATTCTTTGTCAGAAACAGTCATGCCAATTTCAGAAAACACATCATCCATATACATCGCAGATGTAATGTCTTGCCAAACCTCGTCTTGTAGTTGATCACCAGAGAAACCTAAACTTCTGCGCTGCTGAACTGCAATTTGATATTCTTGACCTGTAATACTCGCCCCGTCAACGGACCCGACTTCAGTAGCAGCTCCTTGCCCCATTAAAGCGAGAACCGCATCAAACGGCACTAAGAATCCAAGCATACCAATTCCTAAGAACACCATTAGCAACCCTTGACGGTTGCGAATATTTTCAATCATAGCCATAGTAAAGACATTTTTATATCAGGTGCGCGAAGATAACAAATTAGAGCCACTCAAAGTAATTGTAACTCAACTACGTTTATTCTTGTTGCCTCGACCTTTTTAACAGTGATTTTACAATCGCTAATATTGATGACAACACCTTCTTCTGGGAGCGTTGCAATCATATGTAAAATAAGGCCTCCTAGGGTTTCGTAGGCTTCATCAAGTGGCAGGTTTAAATTAAATTTTTCGTTCAGATGTTCTACCTCATGTCGAGCTGACAATAGCCACGTATTGTTTCCAATTTCTTCCTCAGTTAAGATATCTACATCGTGTTCGTCTTCGATTTCACCAAGTAATTCCTCTATAATATCTTCCATTGTTAAGATGCCAGCAGTACCACCAAATTCATCAAGTACAACAGCTAAATATCTCCGGCGAAGCATAAACTGTTTCAACAACACATCACCGGCCATTGGCTCTGGGATGTAGAATGTAGGAAGCACAACTTTTTCAATTGACTCAGGTAGGCTGAATAAATCTTTTACATGACAATATCCTATAATGTTGTCAATATCCCCTTCGTAGATTACGATTTTAGAGAGTCCAGTTGATGTAAAAAGATCTCGTATTTCATCTATTGAAGTGTCTTTAGAAACTGCGACAACCTCATTTCGAGGTACTAGGCAATCTCGAGCTTGAACAGAGCTCAATCGTATCGCATTCTTTAAAATTTCAAGTTCGTGCTCAAGCTCTTGTTCAGGAATCATCTTGTCACTGGCGGATTCAAGGAAATGATCTAAATCTGTAGAGCCAAACCCCCTGTTATTAGCTTCAATCCTATTGGTCACAAAGGGGAATAAGAAAATGAGGCTGAGTCCCATAACTGCAAGCGCTGGCAAGGCCAATATTAAAATAACAATTGAAAGCGGGAGGCTGAATCGATTTAACCAAAGAGTTGGGTCTCTGTGGAAAAATGATTTGGGAATAAATTCGGCAGTTACAATTACAATAATGGTTGTTAAAATAGTTTGGACTGAAAGAGCCAAAATAGGAGAAGATGCTTCTAGCCAATCGTTTGTATTGAATAAAAGCCCACTGATTAAAGCTCCAGACCACATACCACAAACAACAAGTGCAATGTTGTTTCCCACCAACATAACTGAAATAAAGAGTTGAGGCCTTTTGACAAAGTTTGACACAAGTTTGCCGCGCCAACCTTGATCGGCGTCAAGCTCAACTTGTAGGCGATTGGCAGAAACAAACGCCATTTCCATTCCGGAAAAAAATGCGGAAGCGGCAAGCGAAATAAGTATTATTAATATCGAACTGGAGGGGTCAGGGTCCATTGTTGTTATTGGTTGTTTTGTTTGCTGGATTCATCTAAATCGAGCTCCAATCTTTTTCTAAATGTACGTCTAATAAAATACCATAAAACTGTAAGCGCAGGGATTAAAGGCATAAATTTATTCTTTTCCCAACCTTCAGAATACATAAAATAACATGTTACAAGTATCGCTGAAATTGCAGCAAACAGCCAAAATTTTTCTGCGGCACGTGTAACTGATAAAACTTTTTTAGGCTCCATTCTTTTAAAGATAGTTAAGGTAAGTCGAAAGAACCTGTTGGCTCGAGTATTTTATAATTCTCAAAACTGCCATCCGCTTCTAATCCCTTTCCGAAAAGCACACCAGTTGCCGTCTCCACGCTCACTGATCTATTCGTGTGAACTTTGTCTGAGTCGTGAGACCAAACTAGATATTCAGTCTTAAGCTTGTCTCCTTCGCTGTTGACGAGTAATACCCCGTCACGCGCAATTAGATGCCCTGTCTTAGAATCATACGTCCCTCGCCCGCCACTTAATTGTGCTCGATTTGTACTTTCATCTCCTTCTATATATAGTGTAAACCCATCGTCAACCTGCCAGATGTCATTGTTTTCAAACCGTTCCAATTTCCCAGCTTCTAATATATTCCGAACTTCACCTTTTTCAGAATATTGAAACGAACCATCAATAATTACTTGAATTGAAAGTGATTCATCTAACTCGTCACCTGTGTTAACTTCTGTGTTCTCAGCTTGTTGATCACCCACATCATTGCTATTATCCTGCATATCGCATCCTATTTCTACCATGAAAACACAGCAAAGTAGAAAAATTTTAAAACGGGGAGTGCAAGCCATTAACGTACTCTAATTATCGTACTCTCTCCTGAGCATGGACAACCTGCAACATCTTTCACAGTAAACATTCCGCCTGCTTGAAGACCTAATGAAAAGACTTCGTCTATTGTTGGATATTGTTTAGATACTTTACCCATCCTTTTGTCTGCTTTTTCAGCAAGTTCAGGGTTCATTTTCTTTGCACGGCTATAGTAATCATGCGCAACCCAATACACTGACCGTTTTCCAAGAGCTCCGTCATTACAAGAGTTCGATGCACTTGCAATAGCATCGCCGATAAGCATAATTGCATCAGCGTTGTCAGGCTCAAGTGCAAGAAGTTGATTCGCATAGCGACGGGCTGTATTTGATTTGTTTAGTGCGCTTGCGATTTGGCCTGTTTTAAGTAAGTAAGTAGCCTGTTCGGGACAGCTGTCACAACGAGATACAGCCTCCTCCATGTAATCGAAACTCTCAATTAACTTAGATAGCTTTGCGTAGCTCATTCCGATTGCATAAGCAGCTTTGGCGCTAGGTTCTTGATCGTAAATGGCAGTAGCGACAGGTAGAAACAGTTCGTTTTCAGTACATTCTCTGTTTGTGAGTAGGCTGAGAACTTTTTTCTTTAATTCGAAGTTGTCAGGGTCAGATTCAACACTTGCCTGTAACACAGGAACCATATCATCACATTGAGCAATGGCAATGAATGTTTTTTCAATATTGGCTTTGGCCATAGCGTACCCTTGTAGGTCCTCTTCTTTTCCAGCTTCCTCTTCAACTGCAATTGCTGTATTACAGTACTCCATTAACATAAGATAGTCAGTTAGCATTCCAGCTTTCCTGGCTAATCCAGCCACTTTATCAACCTTATTAATGGCTTTCATTGTATAGAAAGAAGTTACATAATAGCCACTTAATACGGATGGAGAACTCTTAGCTTCAAGGCACTCAATGCTTTCTTTAAACATCTCAAAAGCAACCTCAGCAGAATCCTTGTTAAATTTGTAGAAGTCTGATGCAGCCCGCCCTAAAACATGACATCTGTTCTTGGGATTTTTAGTTGTAGAAGGGAAAAGTTCCATTCGCATATCATAAACCCACATTAAACTATCTATTAGGACAGCCTTACGTGTTTCATCACCAACCTTGTCAGCATCCTTGATTTCGTTCTTTAAGAATAGAGCACCATGCGAGTATAGAGATTCCTGAACACTATCTGGGCATAAATCACAAGCCTTCTCCCATTGCTGATAAGCTTCTGAATAATTCTTTTGCTTGTTATAACTCTTGTAAACACTTAGCGCCTCTTTACACAGAATCTGCTCATTCTCAGTTTCTCCGTATTTGTTGCCATTCTGTGCTAAAAAGCTTGTGGGTAAAGCCACAACAAGGATAATAAAAATATTTTTAATTGTATTCATGAGGTTAATCAATCGTAAAGTTTAGGCGTAAGCCAAAGATTTTTAAAAAATGGAGCTAATGTTACTCCCAACTGCATGCTAAATAGTGATTCTTGAAGAGACTCATCGAAAACTGTGCCATCATCAATCCCGACTCCACGATGTCCCATTTCAACCCCAAAGTGGACTTTGCTAGTAGACCTGCTTCCTTCTAACGGTATAGTTGCTCCCGCAGAGGCTCTCCAACCTCGTAGTTGGTTTCCTTTAAAAGAAATAGGATATAGATCCAATGCATACCCAGCTTTAAAAGTAGAACGAGATAAAATATTATTGTTGCTTCTATCTGTTCTGGGCTTTACCGTGAACCCTATAGACGAACGAGACGCTACGGCCCATGTTGCGTCCCCCTCTAGGATGTCAATTTCATTAAAAGAATCAGAGACTACAGTCCAATCTTCTTCCATGAAATCAGCTGCGAGTAAGACTCTTCGGCCATTTGAATTTTCAAAAACGATAGCTCCACCTATCGAATATTTAGACGGCATCCGTCCTTTAGCATCAAGTAGACTTGTGTAAGAAGCTGTGTCAATGACAGTTTCAACATTATTTAAAAACTGAACTGTTTCAACGGTTTTTTCATAGTCAGTAAAAAGGTTTACTCCCGGAGCGTAAGTAGCACCTAAATATAGACTTGCACTTCCTTTAAAATTCCTTTCGCTATCATAGTTAGCCCACAAGAGTTGGAAAGCCTGAATTCCTAACAATCCACCAAGGGATCGATGTTTCATAGATGATCTTGTACGATTGTCGAGGTAAGTCACATCTTCAATATTCAATCGACTTGTTGAGATGACTTCCCCAAATAGAAGACTAACCTGAGCACCTAAAGAAACAGCTCGATTTCCGACAAGTACACTGTCAGAATTCCCAGCTGGAAGCCATTTTTTACCCTTAAAAGAGCGAGCATAACCTAAATAGCTTTTTGCCGTGCCACCAGATCCTGTGTAGCTTTCGCTGTAATTTCCCATAAGCGTGTCAGTTTCAACTGTTCTTGAAACACTATATCCTTTAGATGAATAAGGAATCACTCCCATCATTATAGCTGAAGAACCTCCCGGTTTCTTCACAACGAGATTTATGCCACCAGGTGATCCGTAATTAACAGATTCAGTAGAGTCACCTTCTGACATGTTAGAGCGATTTAGGTGAATTGAAGACTGGAACATTGTGGACACACAGCTGGCCGCCGAAGCTGGTTGGTCAGGGTTAATTACATATCCGTCAATAATGGGTGAACTTACTCCTCCCATCATGAGTTGGGGAGATGATAAAGTCGGAATTGTAAGCCCCATTCCAAACCTAGACCATGGTGATGGCTCAGTTTCTTGAGCTGCAACATCTCCGAATGCAAAAGCACACAAAAGAGCCATCGCAACAATGCATTTGTTTACGTTAATCATTTTGACTCTTAAATATGTGGAAATAATGCATAATACCCTTTGAGGGTCAAATTTGAATCTGCGAATTTCGGCTCTACTCGGCCGAGTTCCAAAAATGAACTATCACCTCCTGTTAAAATAACCCCAATCCCGCTATACTGCTCTCTTAACAACTGCCATCTTCCTATTATTTCTGCGCTAATTCCGTCTGCAGCACCTTTAATTTGAGCTTCTTCCGATGATAATCCAGTGGTTTCACCTTTAAAAGGTGCCTTTTTATTCCAGACATCCTTCTTCACCTCCTTCAAGGCTGCAGTTCCGATTCTCATAGAATCAAGCCTCAAAGAAATACCTGGAGATATAGCTCCTCCTAAGTGAGTTCCATCTACGACTAAATCAAACGTAACACATGTCCCAACATCGACAATTAGCCAAGCATTACATGTAAGAGCCTCTTCAATTACACCATCTTGTATCGCAAAGGCATTTGCAACTCTATCTGTCCCTAATGATCCAGGGTCAGTTACGTTTGTTCTTAAAGGATGATAATCTCCATGTCTTAGCTGGGTGACAATTCCTTTAGATTTTAACAATTTGAGTGTGTCGTTAGACCAATTCCCGCTACCCGTAATAAGAATATCAATACTATTTGATGCAGATTTAGGCAGATTTAAATCTGTCAATTCTACTCCTACATCAGTTGTAGTAACGTTGACAAGTACGCCATCGTTAAACTCTCCGATTTTCCATCTAGAGTTTCCTTTTTCTATAATCCAAACCCGCTTCACTCCCATGATATTGTAGACATTAAATGTTCAACATCTCTTAAGAGTCTCTCAGTGACTGGAGCTGTACTGTCGCAGTTAATTGCAAGGTCAAAATAGAGAGAGCCTCTTAGAAAATGATCAGTACTGTCAGTTACAAAAAATTGTATAGGAGTTGCAACAGGGCCTTCTAGGTGGTAAAGTACTCCGGTGGTCTGATTTTCACTCTTGTCAGCTCCCTCAACTCTAATTCGACTAATTCCGCTTGCCTTCATGTCATGACTGAAAACCAATTCCTGAGCATCAATCATAAGTAATTCAAGGTTGTTGTTTATAGGAACATCCGTGCAATGAAGCCTTGCATTAAAGTCGGAAAACCTAAGGTTAAACCAACAAGATTCACCAGACTTGTCAGAGATTACTGTCTCAAGATGACTGTAAATAGGTATTTCAAAACTTGAACCACATGTCGTAGTGTCCATCATAAAATCTTGATTAGGTAATGTGATTTTAAAATAACCTTTTTGCCTGGGGATAGGCGGAGAGACACATCCAATTAAAGCAGAAATTAACAAGGCACAAATAAGATGAAATCTATGTTGCTTCATTCATCTTTGAGTTTGTCGCTTTCAAAATAAGTTTCAACGCTTTCCTGGTCTAATGGTTTAAGTATAATTTTAACCCGATCTATCAATTTATTGTTGCCGGCATCAATCATTAAAGTAACTCCGTCAAAGACGATATATTCTCTAGTACGAGGAATTTCCCCTGCTTGCTCAATAATAAATCCACCGAGTGTATCACTTTCTCCCTTAGCTTCTTCCCAGACCTCTTCGTCGAGTTTTAAAATTCGATAAAAATCAATAAGCGCAGTTTTACCCTCCATTAAATAGGTGAAATCATCTAAACGAGAATATGCAATTTCTTCGGTATCAAACTCATCAGTTATATCGCCAACAATCTCCTCTAACACATCTTCTAATGTGATGAGCCCACTGGTACCACCGTATTCATCAACAACAAGAGCCATATGAACTTTTCGAGTTTGGAATTCGAGAAGCAAATCATCAATCTTCATGTTTTCAGGAATGAAAAAAGGTTCACGCAAGAGGTTGTTCCAAGGCGCGGCATCTAAGTTAAGCAGCGGTATAAGATCTTTCACGTGCAGAACTCCAACGACTTCATCGATAGACCCTTTGTGAATAGGTATTCTTGAATATCCGCTTGCTACAACAGATGCCCTTAATACAGGCCATGACTCTTCTAGTGTGAATGATGTAACATCCGTTCTGGGTGTCATCACTTGTTTCGCGTCTTTGTCGCCAAACTTGACTATGCGTTCTAGAATTTCAGCTTCGTCTGTTGACCTTTCAGTACTGTCGGTTAATTTGAGTACATTTTCCAGATCTTTAGCAGAGATATCTTGTGGAGGGCGAACCAAATTTTTATCTACTCTTTTTCCGATTAGCACCAAAGGTTTCCAAATTGGTTTAAGAATTTTTTTACAAACTAAAAGTGTGCGAGACATAAATTTAGCGACCATGACGTTGTGTGATGTAGCAAATAATTTAGGGATTACCTCTCCAAATAATACCAGTAATAGAGTTACTCCAGCTACGTGAATTCCTATAGCAATCCAGTTAGGAAGAGTTTCAACGGGAAAAATTTGTTGAGCAGTGACCGTTGCAATTAGTACAATGGCAACGTTGATTAAGTTGTTTAAAACAAGTATGGTGGCGAGTAAATATCTTGGGCCATCCTTATCGTTAGGCTCTCGAAGAAGCTTAAGTACATTAGATGATGCTGATTCAGAGTCTTCCTCTAAAGAGCTGATATCTGTGGGTTTTAGTGAGAAGAATGCTACTTCTGACCCAGAAATAAGCGCACTTAAAAAAAGAAGAAAGGCAATCACGGCAATCAATCCAGTCGCGTGGTAAGGGTTTGAAATAATAGAGTTTAGATCCACGAGTTAATTTATGTCGGTAAGGTATTGCCGCTTTTTTTATCTAACATCTGCATATTGTCACCCACAATTTCAGTTGAGTAGTGAGTTATGCCTTGCTTGTCTTCCCACTCTTTTGTTCTGAGTTTACCTTCTATGTATACTTGGGAACCTTTTCGTAGAAATCTTTCAGCAGTCTCAGCCAAGCCTCTCCAAAGAATTATTTTGTGCCACTCAGTGCGCGTTGTCTTTTCCCCAGTTGTTTTATCATGATACGTTTCAGAGGTTGCAACGGAGAGCGAACTGACAGCTATATTGTTAGTTGTATAGCGAGTTTCAGGGTCTTTCCCGAGGTTGCCCACGATGATAACTTTATTGATTCCTGCCATGTAAGCGAAGTTAAGTATTCTTGTCGAGTTCGCACATTTTTCATTAACTTTTAATAGAATGTCGTTCAGGTGTTTCATATTCAAACGAATAGGTGTATTTTTGCAATCCCTTTTGTGGGGGACTCTGTGATATTTTGTCATAGAGTGTTATTTATCAAGGAACTACAATTTAAAGATGACAAAAGCTGATATCGTAAGTCAGATAGCTGACAAGACAGGAATGGAAAAGCACGATGTGCAAATGACCGTTGAGGCATTCATGCGCACAGTTCGTGAGAACATTGAGAGTGGAGAAAATGTATATCTACGTGGATTTGGATCTTTCATTGTAAAAAAGAGAGCTGCAAAAACTGGTAGGAACATCTTAGCTAGGAAATCTATCCGAATTCCGGCTCACAACATCCCAGCATTCAAGCCTGCAAAGGAATTTCTTGAGAATGTAAAATCAAACGTGGCTGTTTAAGAAATAAGATTTATGAAAATGTTTCAGGTAATAATATTTACTTCAACTCTTTCATTTGCTAAGTCAGATTCGTCAATGACGAAAGACTTAGAGGAAACTATTAACAGATTGTAATCCGACATCAGTGTGGTGTCTGGACCTAACGAATAAATTATTTATCATGCCAAGCGGAAAAAAGCGCAAGCGTCATAAAATGTCTACGCACAAGCGTAAAAAGAGATTACGTAAGAATCGTCACAAGAAGAAGAAGTAATCATTTTTCAGTGCTGCTTAGTTTAAGCAGCTCTGAAACGTGTAATTTTTGTTTGCCTAGTTGATATAGGCTTCAATTTATATACGTTGAAATCAGAATTGATAATTAATTCAACCTCAAAAGGAGTTGAGTTAGCCGTCCTTGAAGAAGGTAAGCTCGTTGAGCTTCACCGTGATCCAGGTGAGATTTCCTATAGAGTAGGAGACATCTATTTGGGTCGAGTAAGGAAGGTACTTCCGAATCTTAATGCTGGGTTTATTGATGTAGGTTACGACAGAGATGCTTTTTTGCATCACAGTGACTTAGGAGTTCAATTTAAAACTCAGCAAAAATGGACAAAGCTTGTCATGTCTGGCAAGCTACCTGTGAGTAGTATCGAGAAATTCAAACTCGAATCTAAAATTGACAAGAAGGGGCAGATGAAGGACTACGTAAGTTCTTCTCAGCTCGTTATGGTTCAAGTTTCGAAAGAACCCATAAGCACGAAAGGACCAAGGCTTACTGCTGAGGTTACTTTGCCTGGTCGATTTTTAGTTCTAGTGCCTTTCTCGGATAAAGTAAACCTTTCTTCTCATATCAAAAGTGAGAAGGAAAGGAATCGACTTTCTAGCCTTATAAAGAGTATTCGCCCTCCCGGATTTGGGATTATTGTAAGAACAGTAGCTCAGGAGAAAGGATCAGCAGATTTGCATAGTGATCTCTCTGATCTATTAAATCGTTGGGAAGAGCTTTTTAATGGCCTAAAAAGAGCAAAGCCAGGAAAGAGAATCTTGGGTGAGTTAAATAAAACAAGTACAGTTCTTAGAGATGCTCTAAGGCCTGAGTGTGAGCTAATTCGTGTGAATGACGAAACGTTAGCTGACCAAGTAAAGACTTACCTTGGGAGTATAGGCTCGGATAAAGTTGATATCGTACAGTTTACAAAGGATTCAGATCTTTTTAATACGCTCTCGATTCATCGTCAGATAAAAGCAACTTTCGGCAAGAAAGTAAATCTTCAAAGTGGTGCGTATCTTATTATAGAACAAACAGAAGCTATGTTCGTCATTGACGTAAATAGTGGAGGGCGTAAAAAGGGTGCTAGCAGTCAAGAGGAAAATGCTCTACAGACAAATATTGAGTGTGTTGAGGAAATTGCTCGTTTACTTCGTCTTCGTGATATTGGAGGCATCGTAGCGATTGATTTTATCGATATGGCTAAGAAAGAGCATAACAAGCAGCTTACTGACGCTATGAAGTTAGCGATGAAGATTGACAAGGCCAAGCACAACATCGCTCCTCCAAGTAAGTTTGGAGTCATAGAACTGACACGTCAACGAGTTAGAGATGTTGCAAATGTGCAAACACAGGACCGATGTCCTTCTTGTAATGGAACAGGGGCTATACAGGCTGCGATATTAGTAACAGATACGATTAAGTCTAGCCTGAAGTATTTATCTAAGGAAGAAGGACAGAAAAAGCTAACGCTTTTCGTTCATCCAATTTTAGAAGCATATTTATTAAAAGGCGAGCCGATAAAGGTGTTTAAAGGTTGGTTTGGTACTTCAATCCGAATAGAATGGGAGAAAGAGCTTGGATTAACTATAGAATTAGAAAGTAACTCATCAATGGAGATATTAGAATTTAATATCTACAATGCAAGAGGTGAGGAACTTACTATCTGAGAAAAACATTGATTATTCTAAGTCTTTGGGGTAGCATAAGAATGATTTCTTTACTGGTTTTGTTAAAAGCTCTAAGCTGAGGTGATCGTTAGATTCTGCAAAATCTCTTGTGGTACCGTCTTTGTATTTTATTAGAATGCCATTGGGTGTGTAAGCTTTATTCTCGATTGACTGATTTGACACAAAATAAGATGCTTCCTCGATAGACAAACCCCATTTTGCAGCAATCAAATTTATTTTTTCATTCACTTCATCAGTTGTGAATGGGTGCGGTCTAAGTTCTATGCGGAATAGTTTTCTATCCAGCAGTCTTGCGCTTAATGAGGAAAGAACTCGATCACTGTGATGTCTCCATGCCTTCATTGCACTGAAAATATCTGAATCATCGAGTTCACAAAAAGAATCGATAATGTTGGGCGTTGATATAAATGATTTTTTGTCAAAATCGTTGTTAAGGAATCTAGAAAGTGCAGGTGTTGCAAAGATTTCGCTGCCAGATTGAGCCAGGTGTTTTGCTCTGCGTAAAACAAGCGTTAGCATATGTTCTGCACTTATAACAGTTCTGTGAAGGTATACTTGCCAATACATAAGTCTTCGAGCAACAATAAATTTTTCGATACTGTAGATTCCTTTTTCTTCTACAACCAATTGATCATTTGAAACAGATAGCATTTTTATAATCCTCTCACTGCCAACTTTACCTTCAGTTACTCCTGAATAAAAACTGTCACGAGCGAGGTAATCAAGCCTGTCCATGTCAAGTTGAGACGAGACGAGTTGGTGTAAGAATTTCTTGGAGTATTCGTTCTTAAAAATCTTGATTGCCAAGGTTAACTTCCCTTCGAAGTCTATATTCAGCCGGTCCATGATCATCGTGCTAAGGTCTTCATGATGCACGCTTTTTACAATGCTGTGTTCTAACGCATGGCTGAAAGGGCCGTGACCAATATCGTGAAGAAGAATTGCAAAACAAGCTGCTTCGTCCTCTTCTCTTGTGATTTCAACCCCTTTTGTCCTTAGGACATCAAGAGCTTCTTGCATAAGAAACATACTCCCCACAGCATGTTGAAACCTGTTGTGCACTGCACCTGGATACACGAGATGACTCAACCCTAGCTGACTTATGCGCCTTAGTCTTTGAACATACGGATGGTCAAGAATGTCTATAGTAAATGAATGGCGCAGTGTAACGAAACCATAAATGGGGTCGTTTAATATTTTATAACGATTTGTCTTTGACATAATTGTTGACATGAATTTAGAATACGAAACGTAGATTAATTTCGTTGATGTTTCTTTGCGCAAGATACTTAAGCACATGACGAGACAACCACATATACTTTGGGCCGATGATGAAATCGATATGCTCAAGCCTCATATTCTCTTTCTCGAAGGTAAGGGATTTCAAGTAACTCCTGTAAATAGTGGCGTGGAGGCGTTAGAAGAGGTAGAGAAAAAAGTATTTGATTTGGTCTTTTTAGATGAAAATATGCCTGGAATTAATGGTATTGAGACACTTCAACGTATCAAAGTACTTAGAGCCCACCTTCCGGTAATTATGATTACGAAGAGTGAAGAGGAGCATATTATGGAGGAAGCCATAGGCTCTAAAATTAGTGATTACCTTATTAAACCAGTCAATCCTCATCAAATCTTGCTTGCCGTTAAGAAATGTCTTGATGGAAAAAGACTGTTGAGCGAGAAGGTGATGACTGATTACCAAAGGGAGTTCCGAGAGTTGGGGATAAAGATGATGGGGAAAATGGATGTTGAAGATTGGTATGATGTGTATGGACGTCTAACTCACTGGACTCTTGAGTTAGAGAAGTCCGAGGATGACAGTATGCAGGAAGTCCTTTCCATGCAATTTGAAGATGCAAACAGACAGTTTGGGAAGTTCATTGAGAGTAATTATGAAGGGTGGATAAGTGCGGGGGATGATGGCTTACCCTCAGAAGTGCCAATACTTTCTCACAGGGTTCTCCCTCATTTCTTGCCAGAAGCCATTAAATCCGCCGATGGCAGGCAGGTCTTTTTAGTTGTTATAGATAATCTAAGGTTAGATCAATGGAGAGCTATTGAGCCCTTGTTAAGCGATCTGTTTTCTGTCGTAAAAGATGATACGTACATGAGTATTCTTCCGACGGCTACTCAATATGCAAGAAACGCTCTTTTTGCAGGATTGCTTCCTGCTGACATTAAGCGATTACACCCCGAGTGGTGGACGAATGAAGATGAAGAGGGGTCTAAGAATAAGTTTGAAGGCCAGCTGTTAAATGAATTGATAAAACGACTTGATATTCATGGAAGAACGAGTTATCACAAAGTGACAAACTTAGCTGCAGGAAGGAAATTACTTGATCAATTTCATGAGACAAAAGGAGAGAGTTTAACTACGATAGTCTATAATTTCGTCGATATGCTTAGCCACGCAAGGACTGACATGGAAGTGATTAAAGAACTTGCAGACGACGAAGCAGCATACAGGAGTTTGACTTTAACGTGGTTTGAGCATAGCGCGTTGCGGGAGATGCTAGAAAAAATGGCCAAGGTGAATGGCCGCGTCATTGTTACTACTGATCACGGGACTGTAAAAGTCAACAATGACATTAAGGTTCGTGGAGATAGAAGTACCAACAGCAACCTTCGTTATAAAGTTGGGAAGAATTTGGGGTACAATCATAAAGAAGTGTTTGCTGCGGAAGACCCAGAAAAGTTTGGTTTACCTAAAGCAAATGTTAGCTCAAGTTATGTGTTTGCGAAGGATAGGGATTTCTTAGTGTATCCTAACAATTATCATCAATTTGTAAAGTATTTTAAAGATACGTTTCAGCATGGAGGGGTTAGTTTAGAGGAGATTATAGTTCCTTTCGCCATTTTAGATGCGAAGAATTAACAAATGAGGAGTTTAAAAATTCTCCTTGAGGTTACTGGTTTTAATCTTTCAGATCTGCCTCATGTAGCTGACAAGGTTGCTCCTTTTATGCCAAACGATGGTGTTGTTGTCTTTCAAGGAGAAATGGGAGCCGGAAAAACCACGCTAATAAAAGAAATATGTAAGCGTCTCGGCGTTGATGATCATGTATCGAGCCCCACTTTCGGTTTGGTCAATGTTTACCATAAGAATCATGGTGGAATCATAAACCACATCGACTTATACAGATTAGAAGATGAGCGTGAGGCCGAAGAAGCTGGGATATTTAATTTGTTTGCACAGGCTGGGCTTTCCCTTATAGAATGGCCAGAAAGAATTGCCGATTACTTGCCTCAGAATAGCCTAGTTGTGAAGGTGAATATATGTGATAATGAGGGATTGAATGAAGTTGAAGAAAGAAGAAATATTATTTTGCTTGGGATTTAAAGCGATTAAATGATGTTAAAGTATTAAATTACCAGCTACATGGAAACAGGACGCAAAGCCATAAAAGCTCTAGCAAAGGAAGCTTCACTATTGCCTCAAGAGGAATTGTTACAAGTTCTTGCAAGTCAGGAAGATCTTACGATTGGTATCCCCAAAGAAATAAGCCTGCAAGAAAAACGTGTTGCTCTTGTTCCAGAGGCCGTAGCTCTTTTAGTCGCGCATGGACATGAGGTGCTTGTCGAGGCTGGTGCTGGAGAGAACTCGAATTTCACAGACATTGATTATAGCGAATCAGGTGCGAGAATTATCCATGATAGAAAACAGGTTTTCGAAGCTGGTATTATATTAAAAGTTGAGCCACCATCTTTAGATGAAGTGGCTTTGATGGAACGAGGAGCTACTTTGATAAGCGCCCTGCAGTTAAGTGTTCAAAATAAAGATCTTCTGGCCAAGCTGAGTCAGAAGAGAATCACTGCAATTGCTTGGGATCTTATCAGAAATAATAATGGACTGTATCCGCTTGTGAGAGCTATGGGAGAAATAGCCGGGAATGTTTCTATTTTAATTGCTGGTAATCTTCTTTCAGGTGAAAAATCCAAATCGGCTATGCTGGGAGGGATTAGCGGAGTTAGGCCCAGCGAAATTGTTATTTTAGGTGCTGGTACTGTAGGTGAGTTTGCGGCTCGCGCTGCAATGGGTCTAGGTGCTCAGGTGAAAATCTTTGACAACAGACCTCACAGGCTTGTCAGAATCCAGCAAAGTTTAGGCCACAGAGTTTGGACTTCAACCTTACAACCATCAGTTTTAAACGAGGCTCTGAATACTGCTGACGTTGCAATAGGTGCTTTTCGTGGAGATGGTTCAAGGTCACCCATGATCGTAAGTGAGCCTATGGTCAGTTCAATGAAAGAGGGATCTGTAATTATAGATGTATGTATAGATAGAGGAGGCTGCTTTGAAACGTCGCGTATGACAAGCCATGAAAGCCCGACTTATATAGAACATGGTGTGATTCATTATTGCGTACCTAACATCGCTTCAAGTGTTTCTGGAACAGCGAGTCAGGCGTTGAGCAATATACTTGCTCCTTTTATCCTAGGGATTGTTTCTGATGGTGGACTTGAGCTTGCTATTAGAGGTGCTAATATTGTCAAGTCAGGAGTTTATATGTATAAAGGTGTAATAACGAACAAGGATGTGGCAGAAGAACGAGATCTTCCGTTTAAGGACTTGGACTTGTTTTTAGCAACATTCTGATTTTAAAATCTTACTTTCCGCCCACGACTTTTCTGATTTCATGAAGCTTTAATAATGCGTTTAGTGGGGTAAGATTGTCAATGTCTAAATCGAGCAACCTATCTCGGACATCTTCAAGAGCTGGATCGTCTAATTTGAAAAAACTCATCTGAACACCTGGTTCAGCAGCAATGCTTTTTGTGTCAAAGTTTGTGTCAAAAGAATCCTCTAATGTTGGTAGCTTAACAGGGGAGATTTTAGGTTCACCGGAATTTGTTGACCCACCATTTTCTTTTCTGTTGGACTCGAGTTTAATGAGTACTTCTTCAGCTCGCCTAACTAACGCCCGAGGCATTCCCGCTAGTTTAGCTACGTTAATACCGAAGCTGTGATTAGATCCTCCAGCAACGAGTTTTCTCAGAAAAACGATACTTCCATCTACCTCTTTTACACTGACATTAAAATTTCTAATGCGGGGGAAAGAAGCCGTCATCTCATTGAGCTCATGGTAGTGAGTGGCAAATAAAGTTAAGGGTCTAATTTTTTCATAACCATGCAGGTGTTCTGCAATAGCCCAAGCGATGCTTACCCCATCATATGTGCTTGTCCCTCTTCCTATTTCATCAAGTAGAACCAGACTTCTCCCTGTAATACTATTTAAAATGGAAGCAGTTTCATTCATCTCCACCATAAAGGTAGATTCTCCACTTGAAATATTATCAGAGGCGCCAACCCTTGTGAAAATTCTATCAAGAATACCTAATTCAGCACTTCTTGCAGGGACAAACCCGCCACTTTGAGCCATAAGACAAATTAATGCAGTTTGCCTTAGAAGTGCGCTTTTACCAGCCATGTTAGGCCCGGTAACCATAAGTATTTGAGCTTTTTCAGGATCTAACGTTAGATTATTTGAAACGTAAGATTCCCCAAGTGGAAGTTGTCTTTCAATGACAGGGTGCCTCCCCTCAATGATTTTCACCCCATGATTTTCATTTATTCGAGGACGAGTATAGCCGAATTCTAAAGCAACAGAGGCAAAACAATTTAGAACATCGAGCTCGCCCATTGCCCTGGCATTGCCAATTAACTCAGTTGTGTTTTTTACAGTTTCTAAAACGAGCGATTCATAAAGTCCCAGCTCAAGAGACAATGCCTTGTCCTTCGCTTCTAGAATTTGGGTTTCTAAAACCTTTAATTCTTCCGTAATATATCTCTCGGCCTGTGTTAATGTCTGCTTCCGAATCCACGCTTCCGGAACTTTGTCTTTGTGAGCATGTCGAACTTCTAGGTAATAACCAAAGACATTGTTAAACCCTATTTTTAGTGAACTAATTCCGGTTAGAGCAACTTCTCTTTCTCGAATTAACTCCAAAGCTTTGTGGCTTTCAAAGGCCAAACATCTGACTTGGTCCAATTCAAGACTAACACCTGGCTTAATGACCGCACCTTTACCAACTTGGTTAGGGGCTTCATCTTCCAATTCTTTCTCTAATCTCCAGAGAAGCTTATCGCAAGGAGATAGTCTTTCAAGTGTAGACAACAAAGCTTCTTCTCCAGCAGCTTCTTCTGCAACTTTTATGACAGCTTCGAGGCCTCTTCTAAGTTGCACTAGTTCTCGAGGGTTAATCTTGGCCGTGCTTGCTTTAGACGCCAACCTCTCAAGATCGCCAACCCCAGACAGGATGATTTTAAGATTTGAAGACAATTCCTCCTTATCCATCAATAGACTTACTGCATTGTGTCTGAATTCTATGGCAGTCTTATCAGTTAGAGGCATAATTAACCATCGCCTTAACATCCTTGCCCCCATGGGTGTTGATGTTCTATCGATGGTATCAGCCAGCGAAGTGCCATCTGGATGACTGGGATGAATGATTTCCAGATTCCTCACGGTGAATCGGTCAAGCCACATTCCGTCAGTCTCCCTTAATCTCTTCACCCCCTGGAGATGAGATAATTTAGTGTGGTGTGTAAATTTTAAGTATTCTAAAATAACACCTGCAGCAATTTTTGCTGAAGGAGCGTTATTTAATCCAAACCCTTTCATTGAAGTAATCCCAAACTGAGATTGTAGTTTTTCATTCGCGAACTCCTCAGAAAAAACCCAATCATCAAGTTTAGATCGAGGCGTATCATCACCAAACAATGAGATTAAATCTGATTCATGCCTTTTTTCACAAACCCACTCTTTGGGGTTAAAGCTCTTGAGAAGTTTGTCAATCCACTCTGAACTACCCTCAGCGGCAAGAAACTCTCCAGTTGAAATATCTAAGAATGCGACTCCACACTCATTTCTAGTCCAGTGAAGAGCTGCTAAATAATGATTTTGCTTTGACTGTAATACTTGGTCGTGCATGACCACCCCAGGTGTTACAAGTTCAGTAACTCCCCTTTTAACTAGCCCCTTAGCTTGTTTAGGGTCTTCTAGCTGGTCGCAAACGGCAACTTTTAACCCCGACCTGACGAGCTTAGGTAAATAATTGTCTAAAGAATGGTGAGGGAATCCAGCCAACTCAATTTCGGAGGCACTTCCATTTCCTCTTTTCGCGAGGATAATATCTAGGACTTTAGACGCTACAATAGCATCTTGACCGAACGTTTCGTAAAAATCGCCCACTCGAAAAAGTAGAATAGTGTCCGGATGTTTTGTTTTAATCCGGTTGTATTGCTGCATCAAAGGAGTAACCTTACCTGCCACGTCTTCTTTCGTTAAAAGTTAGAAGACCAAGCTACTAATCAATCTCTAATTTAAGATTAATTATTCCTGTCCTTTGTCCACAACAGACGAACAAAACACGATGTTATGCGACTTTCAGGCCTTGTTTGGCAATTGACCCTTTGTGACCCTCACAATACTTCTGATCGACGACCAACTCCACAACATCTCCGCTGGGAAGTTCGAACATTGCATCTGTTAATATTGTCTCAAGAATCCCTCTAAGTCCACGAGCTCCTAATTTAAACTCCAGCGCTTTTTCTACGATCCAATCAAGAGCATCAGCTTTGAATTTCAGTTGAATTCCATCTAACTGAAAAAGATAAACATACTGTTTTATGATTGCATTTTTAGGCTCTGTTAAGATCCTTCTAAGCGCTTTTCCGTCTAAAGTATTCAGATGTGTTAGAACAGGGAATCGACCAACTAACTCAGGAATTAAACCGTAACTCCTTAAATCAGCAGGTGCGATATATGAAAGTATGTTGTCCTCAACTTTTGCAGCCCCTCCGCTTTTAAAACCGATCGTTGATCTACTCAGTCTTCTTTCAATTTGTTTTTCAATGCCTGAGAATGCTCCCCCGCAGATAAACAATATGTTTTTCGTGTCAACCTTGATTAACTTTTGCTCTGGATGTTTGCGCCCTCCTTGTGGTGGTACATTCACTTCGGTTCCTTCAAGAAGTTTCAGAAGTGCTTGTTGAACACCTTCACCACTCACATCCCGTGTAATTGATGCGTTGTCACTTTTGCGGGCGATTTTATCAATTTCATCTATAAAAACGATTCCTCGTTCAGCCGCTTCAACATCAAAATCTGCAGTTTGTAATAACCGTGATAAGACGCTCTCGACATCTTCACCTACGTATCCAGCTTCGGTTAATACCGTTGCATCAGCGATACAAAATGGGACATCAAGCATTTTAGCTATCGTTTTCGCAAGAAGTGTTTTCCCTGTACCGGTTTCTCCAACTAGAATTACGTTTGATTTGTCTAATTCAACTTCGGATCCTTTTATTGGCGGATTCAGAAGCCTCTTGTAATGATTGTAAACAGCTACTGACAGTGTTCTTTTTGCCTCCTCTTGACCTATTACGTAGTCGTCGATGTGATCTTTAATTTCGAGAGGTTTCTTGAGCTCTAATTTTAATTGATCAGTGGTTTCAGTAAAAGTTTCACTATCAACAATCTCCTCAGCTTGTCTTACACATCGATCACAAATGTGCCCGGAAATACCTGCAATAAGTATTTCTACTTCTTCTTTATCAGTACCACAGAAAGAGCATTTTTCCTTTGATCCACTGTCTTTTCCTTTCGCCATTTGGTATAAATAATTCTAATTAACTTCTTGTAAGAACTTCATCAATCATACCGTATTTCTTAGCTTCTTCAGCCGTCATCCAGTAATCACGATCACTGTCTTCCCAAACTTGCTCGTATGTTTTTCCAGAATGGTGAGCAATAATGTCGTAGAGTTCTTTCTTTAGTTTTTGAATTTCACGCGCTGTAATCTCAATATCTGAAGCTTGTCCACGCGCACCTCCCAATGGTTGGTGTATCATAACTCTGCTGTGCTTAAGTCCGGTACGTTTTCCAGCAGCTCCGCCACACAATAGAACGGCACCCATTGATGCAGCCATACCTGTGCAAATAGTTGCAATTTCAGGGCGGATATATTGCATGGTGTCATAAATACCTAGTCCTGCATAAACACTGCCTCCAGGTGAATTGATGTAAATCTGAATATCCTTTGCGGGATCTGTTGACTCTAAAAACAAAAGTTGAGCTTGAATAATATTGGCAATATTATCATCAACTCCGGTTCCCATAAAGATAATTCTATCAGCCATTAAGCGAGAGAAAACGTCTACCTCACGAAAGGGCATAGATCTTTCTTCAATGACTGTTCGTGTCATGTTTTCAGGGCCATAAGCAGATGAAATAAAATCTCCTACTGTATGACTGCTTAAGCCGCGATCTTTTACGGCGTACTTTAAAAACTCTTTGCGATTGTTCATGATGCTTGAATATGCCTGCAATTTAAGGAGCTAATGACTATGTATTAACTTTTATACCATCGGATATTCACAAAGACAAGTATAATTACTTAACCTCAGCCGCAAGTTTTGCAAACTTCTCGTAAGGAATGGACTTTTCCTTAATGCTGACAAGTGTTTTAAGATGATCAACAACTTTACGTTCAAGGATCACATCCGCAATTTTACGTCGTTCGCCCTCCTTAGCTAACACACTTTTTGCAACCTCGTCTAATTGCTCTTCATCTAAAGGCATCCCGTATTGAGCGTATTGTGCTCCGACAAATCTCCGTGCTTCAGATTCCAATTCTTCAGCAGTAATTTGAATGTTTTGATCCTTTAAAACGCTTTGCTGGACAAGCTGCCAACGCAATGAAGCGGCGTAACCTTCGAATTCGTTTTCTAGCTGTTCAGGTGTAACAGGCTTGTCATTAGCTTTCACAATCCAACGTTTTAGAAACTCCTCAGGCAAAGGGATTTTCATGTAGTCAATAATGTCAGTTACAAAGCGTCGGCGGAAAACCCATTCGGCATCCCTATCGAAATGTCCTTCGAGATCTTTTTCTATTTTTGAACGAAATTCCTTTTCGCTATTGACCTCACCTTTCGGGTAAATTTTGTCGAAAAGGCTTTGCTCAACTTCATGAGGATCGAGGTGTTTAATTTCTTCAACGACGAATTTAAAATCCCCTTTGAGCGAGTGCACTTGCTCGTGGTCAATGCCTAACATACGACCTAGATCTTCATGATTTTGGCTTACATTGTTAGGATTAACGATTAAAACGTCACCAACCTTAGATCCTACAACTTTACTTTTAGTAGCCTTTTCTTCAATGAATTCAGCTGAAATAGAGCTGCGGTTTTCAATACCTCCTTCAAGGATCTCACCGTGTTCAGAAAGCTGAGTGAATGTGCCTAACAGCATGTCCTTTTCACCAGCTTGTTCTATATCGCTAATCTTACCGTGTTGACGCTGCATGTCTACCACGCGATTGTCAATTGCTTTTTTATCTACAGGGATAATGTGGCGCGTGAATTTTGCTCTCCAACCAAAACTTAATTTGATTTCAGGAGCAAGCCCCACTTCATAAGTGAATTTGAAAGTGTCGGGGTTTTCCCAATCTCCTTCGTCCTCGATGTTTTCTGCGGGGATAGGATTCCCGAGAACATGCATCTTCTTTTCTTGGATGTGCTTAGTGAGAGATTCACTTAAAAGCTTGTTGATTTCTTCTGCAAGAACAGCTCTTCCGTACTGCTTTTGTACGATAGACATAGGCACTTTTCCTTTTCGGAACCCTGGCAAGGTGATCTGCTTGCGTTGCGCTTTTAGTATTTTATCACAACGATCTTTGTAGTCGTTTTTATCAAGTGTAACACTTACTTGCGCTCTAAGCGCATCAATCGGTTCTTGACTTATCTGCATGGTGTTCTTTTGAAGAATCTTCCTATTAGAGTTGGAATTGTGCGGGTGGAGGGACTCGAACCCACACACCTTGCGGCACCAGATCCTAAGTCTGGCGTGTCTACCAATTTCACCACACCCGCATTCCAAATAGGGTCGCAAATATATGGCTAAGCAAGGTAAAACACGAATAAATTTATGACTAACGCGAGTTGATTTGTTTTAAATGGTATTTATTATTCTTCCAACTTGCTGGTGTGAAAATAAATCGACTCATAATCATCATTTTAACACTATGTTTTTGCAGTGTTTTTACTGATAAGTATCATTTTCAAGCCTCTCAAATTAATCACAATTTTAAGAATGGTCACCTTGAAGTTTCTCAATTGTTGTGGGGGACCAGCTGGAATTCTTTTGTCTTTGAAAAGCGAATGCCAAATGTATCTAGCGCTTGGTTAGGTTGTACATGGAGTGGATGGGAGGCTTGGAGTTCATCAAGTTTTTGGGCAGGGAAGGAAATTCAACTATTTGATTCAGATTCAGGAATAAAGCTTGTTGGTTGGACCTTATTGGGAGGTGAATTTGAGCGTTTAAGTGAAATTAATGTTCGTCAGTTTAACGGTATTTCAGAGCTGGGGATATTATTTGAAATTCAAGATGCTGAAAAAAAAGGAACAATAGATGCTCAGCTAATTGATTTTGGTGAACAATGGAAAATAATAGGAATTGTAGAGCTAAGGGAGTCTTCATCATTGTCGATAGGAGCGGGTATGAATTCAGATTTGAGTGGCCACGGTTGGTCCCTATTTGTCAGCAAGAGAATCGATCAGATTGAAGTATCAGTGAATTTGCAAGGACCACAATTTTATTTATCATGTGGAATTAAACGTTTTGGTAAGATTCACAGCTCACTATTTCACAAACAAGGAGCTGTAGGTGGTTCTACAAATTGGGGTTTAAAATGGTAAAGCAACTTTTTTTCATCCTGGGTTTTTTAACTCAAACCCTCGCATTCTTCTCTCAATCCCAAACGGCTATAAATAAATTAATTATTCCAGCTATTGAAGATGGGTGGATGGAAGTTTATGAGGGTGAATACATTTCGAAACATGTATTGCAATATGGTTGGCCAGTAGTAGCAGAAGAAGCTTGGGCTATTGACGGTGTCCGTGAAGAGGTTATTGTTAAAGTGATTCAACACGATAGGTGGGGGGTGTGGTGTAGCTGGGGGAGAGAGTCACTATCTCCAGAGTCAAAATCGATAAGTTGGAACGTTGTAGGCGTCGGTGACTTCGGTTCTGGCGCCGCTTCTAACCTAGAGGGTTTTGAAGGGGGTAGAACGGGGATGATTGCCCGTGTAAAAGGTCCAAATTGGGGCACAGTGGCTGAGAGAGATGCGGGTGAAGTGGGAGTGGACTATGTTGGAGGTTACTTTCAAAGCAGATTAGGTGAAGGAGTGAATTTTATTATAGGAGACCATCGGGTTCATTGGGGTTCAGGGGCTACCGTCTATAGGTATGACCCATTTCAATCCATGCGCGCTCCTCATAATTTAGGTCAAACAAGTCGTGATTTTAGTGGCGTTAATACTGGAGATGGTACTCCTAGCCGCAGAGGTTTTGCAGTTAGTAAAACAAATAAAAATTGGTGGATATCGACCTCATTTGACACGAAAAGTAGAGAATGTGTTATTGATAGTGCCACAGGAGAAATAACCTCTATTTATTCATCGGGTTTACATAGGACAGAAGTTGAAAGGTCACGTTCAGAAGTCCGGCAAAGTCGATTGGCATGGAGTATTTTTCACAAAGATCCCCATACTATGTTAGGTGTATTGGGAGAGGTGGGGCCAGGAAATATTGTAGGATTGGTTGTTAGAAGAGAAAAAAATGCTCTTAGTTTTGAATCTGAAATATCTTTATTTAAAGGAGGTGTCTCAATGAACAATAGAGCTGTGTTTGCCTCTGGTAAAAATATTTTTGTTTTTGCTAGCCTTGATAAACACAGTTTAAACCATCCGTATCGGATGTATGGTGAGCAATCTAATTTTGATTCAAGTTGGGTTGGAGGGGGTGGGTTTTTCATTGAAGAAAACAACAAGAAATTAGTTGTAAAATCTGAAATGAAGCATGGAGAGTTGAATTTCAGATCAACATTGTCATGGGGTTCGGAATTAGAAATAGGTGGAGAACTACAAACTAGAATACAAATTAAGGGAGCTTATAATGGTGCTTTAGAATTACTAGCGAGAGTAAAATGGGACCTTCCTTTTGTAGTGTTTACAGGTGAAGTGATCAAATCTGGCAATGAATTTGCAAGTGTTGGCAGAGCGTTTAGAGTGGATATTAAAAATGAGAGAACGCTCACTGTTGCGGTGATGAATGGTGGTGATGATATGCTTGGAAGATTATATCAACTCCTCCCCACTGCGCGAGGATACAGGTTGTTTTCGGTTGGGGATTCTACAAGGCGTGCGATCATTACTTGGGAGGTGATTGTGGATAGGTTGGTGATTTCGTTCGAGAAGGTTTGGCCAAAATCAAAAATCGATGAAGGAGAACTTTCGTCACAACGAATTTCAATACGGTTTGAAGGGCGGTAATGGAGTATGTATCTTGCAGACAACTTAGAATTTAAAGGAAATATGGCGAATACTTCTGATATTAAAAATGGAATGTGCTTGAATCACAATCATGGTTTGTGGCAAATCATTGAGTTTTTACACGTAAAGCCTGGGAAGGGAGCTGCTTTTGTAAGGACCAAACTTAAAAATATAGAGACGGGGAAAGTCGTTGATCACACATTTAATGCGGGTATGAAAATTGACCCCGTGAGGATCGAAACGAGAGAGTATCAGTTTCTTTACAACGATGATATGGGGTATCACTTTATGAATAATGAGACATACGAGCAAATTCCAATTGAAAAGCACCTGATTAATGCGCCAGAGTTTTTAACTGATGGGCTTCTCTGCAAGATATTATTTGATGCAGATAATGAACGGGCTATTTCTTGCGATTTGCCCAATCATATTGAGGTTGAGATTACTTATACCGAGCCCGGGGTGAAGGGTGATACAGCTACAAATTCATTAAAGCCTGCAACAGTAGATACAGGAGTTGAAGTACGTGTGCCATTGTTTATTAATACAGGTGATTTTATTAAAGTAGACACTCGGACTAAAGAGTATTCTGAGAGAGTAAAAAAGTAAGGTTAAATATGGGGAATATTAGCGAAAAAAGATTGAGAGGAAAGCTTGAGCTGAGAGAGTTTAAACTTAGCGCTTTGCTTGATGTAACTCGTGCCATTAATTCTAAGTCATCTGAAGATGAGCTTTTAGAACATTATAGTAAAGCACTGCAAACCCATCTAGGGATTGGGCGCTTGGTTATTTATTCGGTAGATTTAGGGAGGTCGTTTTGGAGATTGCTTATTGCCAATGGTGTATCAAGTGAAGTGCCGGAAACTCAGCCAATTGAATTCTTTAATAAATTAAATTCAGGAGGGATATCATTAGCTGGAGTAGAAGGTTTAAACAATCACTCATTTGATATTGTTATTCCAGTATATAAAGACGATGTAGTAATAGCGTTTGTATTGGCAGGTGATAAAGAAGAGGATGCGCCGGGTATGAGTCCGGTGGTTAAACACTTAAACTTCATCCAAACACTTACTAATATTTTAGTGGTGGCTTTGAGAAACAGAGAGCTTGTAGAAGAGAATCTAAGGCAAGCGGGGGTGAGGAAAGAACTTGAGTTAGCTGGAGAAATGCAGGCAATGTTATTGCCTAAGGTTTGGCCTAAGGATAGTAAAATAGATGTTTCAGGGTATTATCAGCCGCATCAACAAATAGGAGGAGATTATTACGATTGCTTTTTAACAGGAGTCGATCAGGTTGTTATGTGTATGGCTGATGTGAGTGGAAAGGGGGTAGGTGCAGCTATTTTGATGTCGAATTTCCAAGCAAATGTGAGGGCGATTTTCAACAGCGGTTCAAAACCATTAATAGAAAAAGTACAAGAGCTAAATACACGAGTAATGGATAGCGCTCAGGGTGAGAAATTTATTACATTTTTCGTTGCTGTATATGATAAAAAATCCAATTCATTAGAATATGTGAACTGTGGACACAATCCACCATTGTGGATTGACGCACAAGGCCATTCTTTGTTATTAGAGCTCGGGGCAGTGGGTTTAGGGATGTTTAAGGAATTACCCACGATTGTTTCAGGTAATGTGGAAGTTCTTTCAGGGAGCACCTTAATCTGTTATACAGACGGTTTAGTGGAGCAAGAGAATGAAAAAAGTGAAGAGTTTGGAATGACAAGATTAGAGGAAATAGTAAGGCAAGGTGAAGGGTTGACAATTGATGCTATGCACTCTACAATGGTTAAGTCTCTGAAGGATTTTAGAGGTTCAACACCCCCATTAGACGATACAGCGCTTTTAAGCTGTCGCTTTAGGTAAAACTTTACCTCGACTTTCAATATCTAGAACCACTAAAAGCGCTAAGAACCCCCAAAATGGAGCGCTAGCTTTATCAGTGTCTAAGTAATTGTTTAATACTCCATGAATGAAGTAGGTCATTAGACCTAGATATATCGATACCGCTAAATTTCGTTCATCCTTGTTTTCAAGGTTATTCCACAAACGAAATCCGACAATTGATGCCCACCAAATTAACACTAAGACTAACAAAGCGCCCACAACACCTTGTTCCGCAAGAGGCCCTAGGTATTCACTGTGCGCATTGCCCCCGTCAGCATTATTTGTACTAATAATGGTTTTTAATTCTGACTTTTGAAATGGTGCGTACACAAACTGATATGTACCAGGTCCCCAACCTGTGATAGGTCTTTCTTGAAAAAGAGAGACAGCGCAGCTCCATCGGTTGAGCCTCTCTAAATTGGAGTCGTCACTAGAAATATTTGAAATTGATTTCACATGTTGAGTCAAGTTGTCTGATGAATCTTGCTTATTTCTCTGAAGATCTATCATTAAGGTGTCGAAATTAACGAAGACCACCACCAACGCTAAAGCACCTATTGAAACTAGAGTTTTAAGCTTAATTCCTACTCTCATGGCGATAAAAAGAACACCGACACCTGCAAGAGAAACCCATGCTGCTCTTGTGAACGAGAGGATTAAGCCTATTGCGATTATTCCTGTTGCAATTGCTATCAGCAACCTTGACAAAGTAGGTCTGTCTTTTTTTGATAAGAGTGCGATTGCTGGGGGCAACATCATCGCTAAGACCGCTCCATATGAAGTATGGTCTTTAAAGAACGGTTTCATCATCCAATGGCCAGCGTGTTTACTGAAGTCATAACCTGCATGTCGAATTACAGTATACACGACAACAATACATAAAGGAAATAATAGCAGCATGACCATGCGCTCTCTAAACTCTGGCTTGTGGAGCATTATATGCCCTAAGAAGAAAAAGAAGCTAACAATAAACCAAGCCCGAGACGTCATGAATTTCAGTGAAACGAGTGGATCATAACTTGTTACTGTTGTGATAGCCATCCAGACCATCATACAGCCAATTGTGATGGAAATGGGGTGTGAAAAAAGTCTCTTGTCTACTGGCCAGCCTCTTAAAAATCGAAATAAAAATATGATTAACGCCCCGAAAAGCAAAGGTTCGGTTGGCATATAAAGCCCCACAGATGTTACCTCCAATTCTTGGAGGTTAATGCTGAAAGGAACAGCTAATAAAATAAACCCAATATATAAATCAAGCCTTTTAACACTCCACCATGCAAGTAAAATCACAAGAGGTAAAATAGCAATCAACAAAAATTCATTGTATGCACATACTCCTAAAAGAATGGAAAAAAGAAGTGTTCCTAAAAGAACAGTTTTATCTGTCAGCCACGACTTCACTTACTTCGAGTTTCACTTACTTTAAGACTGTCGACTATCAATAACAAGATTAAAGTCATGGCAAGAGTTGAAAGGACACTTACAACAACGATGAGCCACCTTACAGGATAAGATTTCTTATCAGCTGCTTCAGCAAAGTCAACCACAAGGCTTGATGGCAACTGTGTAGAAGCATCGACCTTCATCAAGTCAAATCTCTTCTTTAATGTGGCAAGTTGCTCATAAGCTGGCTCAAGGAAGTTTGTTTGCTTATTGTATTTATTTGCAAGTTTAGAGATTCGTTCTAAATCCTCTTTTAAAATTACAGCTCCTCTCATATTGTTTTCAGCGACAGCTCTTCCATATTCAGCAGTTAACCCCTCTACTTGAGCTTCAAAGTCATAAATCCCATGAGAATGAAGTTCACTCAATTCATTTTCAGCGTCCTCAATCTCTTGAATTGCTTGGTTGTAGGATGTTTTAGCGAGTTGAAGAGCATTCTTAGCTCTGTCATTTCGCAAGGCATTCGCAAGGCTATCGACTAGGAAAACCAAATCATTTGCGATATCTCTTGCGACAATTGGGTCTTTATCTAAAACATGTATTCTGATTGAACCAAACCTTGTTAAATCAGCCCCCACGTTACTGTTGTATTCTTCCTGAAGAAGGGTTCTAGATCCCACCTCTTTAAGATCTATGTCATAGTGCTTGTCCAAGTTGTGGTTGGTTATGATCTGAGATCTCACTTTATTACTATTGAGCAATTGCAACAGCCTTTCAGCATCTTCAGTCTCTCCATAAGCAAGTAAATCACCCTGTTTACTTTCTTCGAAGAATGCTTCACCAATGGAGCTTTGAGTCGTTGCGAACATAATCACAGTGGATTCAAATTTCTCCTCTATAACGAGTGAAACACCTGCGGATATTATGAATGTAATAACCCCTACGATCATGAATATACGCAGTTTGCTAAACACAAATAACAACAGGTGAGATGAGTCTAATTTAGCTGAATCTCTATTTTCGTCTTTTTGAATCATTTGGCAAAGTTATGCGTAATCATGCAAGATAGTTCATGTATTTAAAGCACAAATAAGTATGATTTTAAAGCAACAAACAGATTTAAGCTCAATGGATGTTCTTTAACTTAGCAAGATGGCGCGAATTGCTTTAAATGCTCGTTTACTTATTCCAGGAAAGCTTGAAGGGACAGGGCTGTTTACTCACCAGTGCTATAAGAGATTTATTGCCTCACGGCCTCAAGATGATTTTTTATTGATTTTTGATAGAACACCCCCTGTGGAAATCGATTATGGGTCGAATTGTAAAAACATTTGTTTAATGCCTCCGGCCAGAAGACCATGGTTATTTGATTTGTGGTTTGATTACTCGATAACGTGGAAGTTGAGATTTTGGAAAGCAGATCTTTTTATCTCAACAGATGGTTACATATCGAGAAGGACGAATGTTCCACAGTTAAATGTTATTCACGACATCAATTTCGAGCATCATCCTGAGTGGCTCCCCCCAAGATTCTCGAATCATTTCAGAGCAAGATTTCCTGTTTACGCTAGGAAATCTACAAAACTATGTACAGTTTCAAATTTCAGTAGAATTGACATAGCTGAGAAATACAACATCAATAAATCTGAAATCTCTATCATTCCCAATGCACCTGACAGTAAGTTCTCCCCGATTTCAGATTCAGAAAAATTGAATTCTAAAAATGAGTTTGCGAAGGGCAACAGCTATCACGTTTTTGTCGGATCGATCCACCCAAGAAAAAACATTCGTGGGATGTTAGATACTCATAGAGAGTATAGAAAACGAGGGGGGAAGTCAGATTTGGTAATTGTAGGTACTGCAATGTGGAGGGATGAACATAAGGTTACAGAAGGTGTTCATTGGGTAGGAAGGTTGGAAGATAAAGTCTTGGTATCTGCAATTGCGGGAGCCAATGCACTTTTATATCTGCCGTTTTTTGAAGGTTTCGGTGTCCCAGTTGTAGAGGCAATGGCTTGTGGTGTCCCTGTAGTTGCAAGCGACACATCTTCTCTTCCTGAAGTGTGCGGAGGAGCTGCCGCTGCATTGGTTGATCCCAAAGATTTTGAAGGAGCTGCACAAGCTTTGTTGGATTTAGAAAATGATGCGGTTTGGTGTAAAGAAAAATCAAATGCAGGCATTCGAAGGGCAGGAGATTTTAGCTGGGATAAAAGTGCTGAGAAGTTTTCTAGTATAATTTCTGAACTTCTGAGCTCATGATTAAGCTTAGACCTTTTTTAGAGTCCAACCGTATTGAGGCAGGGTGTGATGAGGCGGGGCGAGGGTGTTTAGCGGGGCCGGTTGTTGCGGCTGCTGTAATTTTAGATAAGGCTGTAGCTGAAGAGTTAGATTTAAATGACAGTAAACAGTTAACCGCTAAAAAGCGAAATGAACTAAGAGTTAAAATTGAGGAACAATCAATTTCTTGGGCTGTGTCTTTTGTGCCACACGATAAGATTGATGAGATAAACATTCTTCAGGCTTCTTTTTTAGCGATGAGGCAATCTGTCGACCAACTGTTGACCAAACCAGAGCATCTTTTAATTGATGGCAATAGATTTGTAACATCCGATTCAATGCCTCCTCATACTTGCATTGTGAAAGGTGATGCCAAGTTCTCTTCCATCGCTGCGGCGAGTATACTAGCCAAGACACACAGAGATGATTTCATGCTTAAGCAAGGTGAAAAATGGCCTGGCTATAGTTGGAATTCAAATTTCGGATACCCCACTAAAGCGCATCGATTGGCAATTTATAAATTAGGACCAACACCTATTCATAGAATGAGTTTTAAACTTCTCTAGGGCTATAAACGCCTGACGAAATGGCTGTTTATGCATATTAACACTTTATTTTTTAGATATATGTAACAATAATCACCGCGTTTGAGTTAAATTGCATACCTATAAAAACAATCAATTATACTATGAAACGCATTCTTTTTTTCTTTTTTGCAGCTACTCTTGTTTCAATGACAAACATACAGGCTCAGTGTGGACTATTCTTCTCTGAGTATGCTGAGGGTACATCTAATAATAAATATCTAGAGATTTTTAATCCCACTAGTGCTGACATTTCTCTAGACGGATACGCCTTTCCAAGCGTGAGTAACGCGCCTACTACTCCAGGAGTGCATGAATTCTGGAACACCTTTACTTTGGGCGCTGTAGTCCCAGCTGGAGGTTTTTACATTGTATCTCACGGATCAGCCGATCCTTCTATACTCGCCTTGGCCAATCAAAATTATACTTACCTATCTAATGGGGATGATGGTTTCGCACTTGTTCAGGGTACAGAGACTGACTTTGTTGTTCTTGATGTCATAGGTCAAAATATAACTGACCTAGACTATGCTGATCCAGGTACTGGATGGGCTGTTGCTGGAGTTACAAATGCAACTCAGGATCATGTACTGGTTCGAAAGTCAACAGTAATTCAAGGAAATACTGATTGGACTTTATCTGCAGGAACAGATGATGCGTCTTCGGAGTGGATTGTCTTGCCAGTTGATACTTGGACAGATTTAGGAGTACATACTTTCACCGGTTCTTGTGGTGATGCTGTTCCGGGTTGTATGAACCCTAATGCTTCTAATTATGATGCTGCTGCAACATCTGATGATGGATCATGCGCATTCGCAAATGCATGTAATCTTGATGGTATAGAAGTAACAGCTTCTAGTTTTGCATTCGTACCTGCTGACTTAACTGTTGCTGTAGGTTCACTTGTGTTTTGGGTAAACAATGGTGGATCACACAATGCAAACGGAGATATTGACACACAAACTGGACTTTCTTTTGGGAATCCAGAGTCTTTCGGCTTTGCGAGTGTATCAGGAGATGCTGCAGGTGTATGTGTTGGTTCTCACACGTTCACAATCCCAGGCGTTTATTCTTATGATTGTTCAGTAGGTTCGCATGCCGCTCTAGGTATGGTAGGAACGGTGACTGTCGGTGTAGGTGGATGTATGGATGCAGTTGCTCCCAACTACAATGCCGCTGCTGATTTCGATGATGGCTCTTGTTTGGCTTCTCCATATACTTCAATTGCAGACATACAAATAGGTCAAGAAACAGCTCTTTTTGAGGGTGTCGCAGTTTTGACTTCAGGTGTCGTTACAGGAGTGTATGGTGGCAGAGCGACGATACAAGATGGAGCTGGAGCTTATTCTGGCATTTGGATTGATGGATCAAATGTGGCTCTTCAGGTTGGAGATGCGGTTGATGTGTCTGGTACTGTTGCCGAGAATTTCGGCTTAACACAACTAAACTCTCCATCTGTAACTATTCTCAGTCAAGGCAATGCACTTCCTGCTTCTGAAGTACTTTCTACATTAGCTGTATCAGCAGAACAATGGGAAGGTGTTTTGGTCCAAACTTCTGGAGTTGTAGAAAGTGATGTCCTAGGAAATAACGAATGGTCTGTGAACGATGCTTCTGGAGCAGTTGTTCTTGACGATGCAGGATTTAATGCAATCGCTGCGGGTCTTACTACTGTTGGCGCCAGTGTGCAAGTTACAGGGGCAGTAGACTTCTCATATGGTGCATTCAAGATTCAACCACGTGACGTCAACGACGTTCTTCTCTATGGTTGCACATCTGATGCAGCGGACAATTACGATGCGGCAGCCTCAGTGGATGATGGAAGCTGTGTTTTTTCAGGTACATCATGTACGCTGTTCGTGTCAGAGATTGCGGAAGGATCTTCAAACAACAAATACATTGAGCTGTATAACCCTACAAGTTCAACGATTTTCTTAGACCAGTACACAATGGCCAATTGTAGCAATGGATGTGATACACCAACGGCTGTTTATCTTACGGATCAATTTGATTACTGGACATTGACTTTCCCTGCTGGTGCCACAGTTGCTCCAAACAGCACATACATTATTGCTCATCCTTCTGCTGATCCATTAATTCTTGCTGTTGCAGATATGACTTACTTATACCTATCTAATGGCGATGATACATATGCTCTTGCTGAAATTGTAGGTGCTGATACTGTACTTGTTGATCTGATAGGTGATATAGGACCTGATCCTGGTTCTGGATTTACTGTGTCGGGTATCTTAAATGCGACTCAAAATGGTACTCTGGTACGTAAGTCTGATGTGAATGCTGGTAACGCTGGTATGTGGCTTGCTTCTGCAGGTACAAATGAATTCGATGGTGAGTGGATTGTTAATCTTATTGACGATTGGAGTAATTTAGATTCTCATGTGTTTACGAGTGGATGTGCTGTTAATACGGGTGGATGTACTGACCCAGGAGCCTCTAACTATGACTTCGCTGCAACGACTGATGACGGATCTTGTGTGTACATTCCCAATTTAACGATTCAGGAAATTCAAAACGGACTTGTAACTGGTCAAGTTGTTACGGGCGGTATCGTAACAGCAGTCTATGCAGCTTCTAGTTCTTTGGGTGGAAATGCTTCTTATGTTATACAAAATGGTACAGGACCTTATTCAGCTATTTGGTGTCTAGGGACCGGTGTAGTTGCGGGAGATTTAGTGGATATTGCTGGAACTGTATCTGAGGTTTACGGCTTACGCCAAATTGTGGGTGCTGTTTCGACAGTTGTTTCTTCAGGAAACGCGCTTCCAGCGGCAGAGCTTCTTGCTACTGGTTCAATCAATGACGAGCAGTGGGAAAGTGTTTTGACTCAAGTATTGGCTCCAGTATCTAATGCAAATGCTGGTTACGGAGATTGGTTACTAGACGACGGTTCTGGAAATGCGATGGTTGCGAATCTCGGCTATAATGCTGTTTCTGACAGTGTTTTGGTTGATTTGGTAATGACTCCTGTTGTTGAATTGGGTGTCACTTACCGTGTGACTGCTCCAAATTTCTACTCATACGGATCTTGGAAATTGGTACCAACTCTTGCAACGGACGTGGTACGTCTTGGGTGTATGGATGTAGCATTTGTGAATTTTGATCCTTTAGCTGCAGAAGATGATGGCTCTTGTTCAAATGTGCCAGGATGTACTGATCCTGCAGCTGACAATTACAACCCTGCAGCTGTAATAGACGATGGAACGTGTATGGTAACAGGATGTTTTGACGCTCTCGCATTAAACTACAATGTCAATGCGACAGTCGTTGACAACACGCTTTGTTACTACACGTTACCTTCCATCTTAATCAATGAGATACATTATAACTCTAGTATTGCTCAAGGGGAAGATTTTGATTGGGAATTCTGTGAATTATATAACGCAGGAGATCTCGCAGCAGATCTGAGTGGATATCATTTCTTTAACTCAGCTTCTGGTTCACCTCAATTGGGATTGATTTTCCCAGCAGGAACATCTATCGCTGCTGGAGAGTTTGTGATTGTGACTGTTGCTGGTGGTGGAGGAACACTTAACTATTCTGGAAATGGATATCAGGTATTCGAAATGGATCTAGGTAACTTCTCAAACGGTGGTGAAGCAGTGTCACTTCAAGATGCTTGGGGCAATGTTGTAGACGATGTTACATATGCTTCATCTGGTCTTTGGCCAGGTGTAGGGTTCAGTATTTTAGGCAGTACGCTTATTGGGAACCCGAACGGTGGCGGATCTTCACTCGAATATATCCCGGAAATTCTCGTCACTTATGTTGCGGGAACAATTTCTGCAGATAACGCGTTTGGGAATAACTGGCAAGCTTCTTGGGTGGATGGAGGAACACCGGGTGCAGCTAATTCATCTGCTTTTGGATGTAACGATGCTACAGCTTGTAATTACAATGCTACGGCTTATTTAGCAGACAATTCATCTTGTACGTACGACTGTTACGGTTGTACTTACCCTGATGCAGAGAACTTCACGAATGGAGCTACTTTAGATGATGGTACTTGTACTTTCGCTCCATCAGCGAATGATTGCCCTGCAGATCTTAACGGTGATGGATCGATTACGACAGGTGACCTTCTCATTTTCCTTGGGGCATTCGGTGGTATTTGTGAGTAATTTCAAGTCTTTTGATATAGGGATTAATGTATATCAATAAAATCTAGAAAAGGCACTCCGAAAGGAGTGCCTTTTTATTTGTTCAAATATTGAATACATTCAGACATCATCTATTTTATAATTAAAATCGTGGTGTCCTCATTAGAGAGGTTAAGGTCCCTGTCTTCTAAAGTGATGCGAAACCTTAAAGTATCATATTCAGACTGAAGACTCCAAGTATTCATAGCGATTTCAATAACGCCTTTTAGCGCTGGATTAGAACCTGAAGGATTTACTCGAGGAACCCTGTAGTAAAAGGGCACTTGCCCTTGAGCTGGGACAAGTGGAATATGTGTCCATTCACCATCTCTAAGTTCGTCGTATTCGCACATCAGATTAAAGTGGTGCTCACACGTACTACAGAATGGGGGAAGTATGTCTGACGAGTTTAATCCTAAATTTCCATCACCGTCTGTAAACTCAATAGATAGAACCGCGCTATTGTCTTCATAAATGTCAAAAGCGAGAAATTTGATTGCAGGTTCAATAGGATAGTTAGGTTCGGGGAGACAACTTGTAAAACCTAAACTGACAAATAAGACGATGCAACTATTTTTAAACTTTTTCATTGATACGAAGCTACCACTTCCGAACTTAGCGAAATGTTAATCGAAGACAATTTCATAAAAATTCGTAGTGAATTAATTTTAAGATTAAGGAAAATGGATGTGCAGCAAGATTCTAACTTCGAGAGTCTAGCGATCAAAACGTTTAGATTTCAAGCTGAATACAATTCAACTTATAAGAAATTTATCGAACTGTTAAATATCAAGCCGGCCTCTATTTCACAATATAAAGACATTCCATTTCTACCTATTGAAGCGTTTAGAGATCATAATGTAACTACGGGAGAGTTTGCACCAGAAATAATTTATAAAAGCTCAGGAACTACAGATTCAGGCAAAAGATCGGAACACAGAGTACGCAATGTAGATTGGTATAATGAGGTGTCAAGTAGAATTTATTCATCTTTAGTCTGTCCAGTCAACAATCTTACTTTGTTCGCTTTACTCCCAGGTTACTTAGAGAGAAAGAACGCATCACTTGTTGAGATGTCAAGGTCATTCATGAGAGCGTCAGGCCAGCCAGAGCGATTCTACCTTAACAATACAGAAGCTTTAATAGATGACCTTACTCACTCTATTTCAAAAGGTGATGAGGTTACGATCATAGGTGTTACACATGCTCTTTTAAATCTTCTTGAATCGGATAATGCTTCAAACCTTCCACATGCAATACTAGAATCACAACTCACGATAATTGAAACAGGAGGTATGAAGGGGCATGGGAGGGAACCCATTAGAAGTGAGGTTCATGCTCGCATTCGAAAGGTACTCCCGAACGCTACAATCATTAGTGAATATGGAATGACAGAGCTGCTTTCTCAGGCATACTCTTTAGATGGTCGTTATTTCAGGCCTCCTTCATGGATGCGAGTGGTCATTCGAGACCCGTCAGACCCTGGATCAATACTGAAACCGGGTCGCACAGGAAGACTACAAATTGTAGATCTCGCGAACATTGATAGTTGCGCATTTATCTCTACCTCCGATTTGGGGAGTATGAAGAGTGAAGATAGCCACGAGTTTGAAGTTATAGGTCGATTTGATCACTCTGAAGTCAGAGGATGTAATCTGCTTTCAGTGTAGGATTTTTCATTCTAACTTACAGAAACGAGGAAGTAATTCTTCTTTCCTCTCTGTAATAGCAAGTATTTGCCGTTTAATAAATCACTTCGATCGACGGATTTACTTTCTTCGACGATGTCCTTGTTTAAACGAATGCTATTCTCTTTGAGAGCTCTTCTCGCTTCTCCTTTAGATGATAAGAAGCCTGTGTATTCGCTTAGGAGATCTATAACCCCTACACTAGAGTTAAGCAGTTCAAGAGAGATAGTCGCTTTATCGACACCTTCAAATACAGATAGGAACTCAGATTCCGGGAGATTTTCTAAGTCAGATTTAGCGCTCTTTCCGAATAGGATTTCGGAAGCGGCGACAGCTGTTTTCAGATCTTCCTCAGAATGGACTCTTGTGGTAATGTCCTCTGCAAGGGCTGTTTGAAGAATTCTTGCGCGAGGATTTTCAGTATGCGCAGCTTCAAGAGATTCTATTTCGTTCTTGCTTTTAAGAGTGAAGATCCGAATGAATTTACCGGCATCTTCGTCAGCTACATTCAACCAGTATTGGTAGAATTTATATGCAGATGTGCGTTTTTTATCAATCCAAATATTACCTCCCTCACTCTTACCAAATTTACTTCCATCTGCCTTGGTTATAAGAGGAGCAGTCAAGGCAAAAGCTTGTCCAGACCCTTTTTTACGGATAAGCTCGGTGCCAGTTAAGATATTGCCCCATTGGTCGGATCCTCCCATTTGGACTTTACAATTCTCATTTTTCCAAAGATGATAAAAATCATATCCTTGTACGAGTTGGTAAGTGAATTCCGTGAAACTCATACCATCCTCTAACCGGTTTTTCACGCTGTCCTTGGACATCATGTAGTTCACAGTGATGTGCTTTCCTACATCACGTATGAATTCAAGGAAGTTAATGTCCTTAAACCAATCAAAATTATTCACCACACGTGCTGCATTCTCTCCTTCAAAGTCAAGAAATTTCTTAAGCTGATTTTTCTGACTATTGAGATTATGCTCCATGACATCTAGATCCAGTAGCTGCCTCTCTTTGGTTTTGCCACTTGGATCTCCCACCATCCCTGTTGCTCCACCCACAAGAACCACCGGCTTATGTCCAGCCCTTTGCCAATGCAACAGAAGCATCACAGGTACTAGGTTTCCAATATGAAGTGAGTCAGCAGTAGGGTCGAATCCCACATAGCCAGCGGTACTTTCCTTTGCAAGTTGTTCCTCCAGTCCGGGCATGATGTCGTGTAACATCCCCCTCCATTTTAATTCTTCAATCAGATCCATTTCGCAAAGATAAGTTTACAGATGCGGTAGAAGGCGCTCCATCGCCATTCCTCTACTCCCTTTTAGCAATATATTTTTCCCCTCCACCTTATTCTCTTCGATTTCTAAGGCCAAATCCTCCACTCCCTCATAAAATCTTCCAGTCCCACCCTCAAATTCCTTCACCTTGTAAAACTGCACCCCCACAAAAATTCCATCTAATCCGAGTTCTGCACAAAGTGCCACCACTCTCTTGTGAGACTCGAAAGAGAAATCTCCAAGCTCCCTCATTTCTCCTAATATAACAAGCCTATCGCCTTTGTTGTTTTTAGCGAATGACTCAAGAGCCTTCTCCATGCTAGAGGGATTCGCGTTATATGCATCGAGCAGAATTTTATTACTCGCAGTTTTCACCACCTGTGACCGGTTGTTCGAGGGAACATAGTCTGAGACAGCCTTACCCACATCTTCTCGCCCTACGCCAAAATATCTCCCAATAGAAATCGCCGCAGCAATGTTATCTAAGTTATAATCGCCTTCAAGTTGAATATCTCGACTTTTACTTTCATATCCCTGTTCAGCCCAAACAAACTTCCTCCCCCCGTCCATCTCAAACCTCACAACAGGTTTCATTTCCTCTGTTCCGAAAACACTCCTTTCTAAACCTTCACTCACTTCCATTAATTTATCATTGCCTCCATGGACGAATACTCGCGCCCCTTTTACTTCTCGGAGGTAATCAAACAATTCCTTTTTGCCTTTCTTTACTCCATTCTCGCCTCCAAAGCCTTCGAGATGGGCAAGGCCTATATTGGTTATTATCCCCAAGTTAGGTTCAGCTATCCTCGATAAATTAGCGATCTCCCCGATGTGATTGGCACCCATCTCTACCACTAAAAATTGACAATCCCTCGGTGCTGAGAGAATCGTTAGCGGTACCCCGATATGATTGTTAAGGTTTCCCTTCGTCGCGTGCACCTTGAACTTCTTCGACAGCACCGCCGCCGTAAGTTCTTTCATCGTTGTCTTGCCGTTACTCCCAGTTATACCCAATACCGGCATCTCGATAAATGTACGCCTATAGAATTTCGCTAAGTTTTGCAATGTTTTAAGTACATCATCGACTAAAATGATTTGGTCTGAAACCCCTATGCTATCATCATCTACAACCGCGGCTATACACCCTGCTTTTAAAGCATCATGAGCGAATTTATTGCCATTGAAATTCTCACCATGTAGAGCGAAAAACAGCATTCCTTTCCCACAAGCCCTAGTGTCGGTAGTGATTCCATTTTCTGCTTTTAAGAAAATCTCATATAACTCCTCAGTTTGCATAGATGTTCAGATATTAAAAAAACCCTAACGCACAATGTACATTAGGGTTTTAAATATTTTCAAGTTATTGATTTATTGACCTGAGTAAGGCACAGAAGTACCCACTCTTATCATTGCACAACGGAAGCCAACAGTCGAAGAGGACTGACGCTCATCCATAAAGCGACGGGTTCCAGGTACGAGCCAGTAAGCTCTGTCATCCCAACTTCCACCTTTATAAACCCTAGATTCGTTATTTACAAGACTAGAGGACCCGTAGTTGTACATACGACTCGCGTTTTCAGATGCGTCATCAGGGTTCCCGAAATCAACAGAACTGTTGATGTCACCATCACGGTAATCAATGTTGTCCGCAATTCTATAGTTAGTTCTTCCGATGTTTTCTTCTAGAGTAACATCTCTATATCGCATGTCGCCAGGAACAGCAACAATATTTTTACTAAAACCTTTTCTCAAATCAGAAGCAATAAGAGCTTTGCTGTCAACAATAAGCTCCATAGCTTCAGACATAATCACTTGACTTTCCTCTTCTTGCCTTTTCAAACTCACTTCCTGTGCAGTTTCAATTTTTAAGTCTATACCATCGAGCAACTCTTCATCTTCAGGTGATAAGCCGATTCCTTTATTTTCAGCTATGTATGCTTTTAAGAACTGAGCGACACTATTGATGTCATACACTACGAAGTCGTATTTATCTTCGGGACTCCCTTCAGCATTCGTAACCATAGTTTTAAAATCATTACCTCTAAATGATCGGAAATCAGCGTTGTCTAGGTTAGATAAAGGACGGTAAACATCCATAACCCATTCGTTTACGTTTCCAGCCATGTTGTATAAACCGTAGTCATTCGGAGCATAGCTATGCACATTTACTGTGATATCACCTCCATCATCTAAAGCCCCCGCAACTCCCATGTAATCTCCACGTCCTTTTACAAAGTTCGCGTTTACTTTTCCGTATTCCTTATCTCTTAGATCGTCATTTCTAATATAGTGACCATCCCAAGGGTAGGTTCTTCTTTCTTCGATAAGTTCGCCGTAGCTATTGCCGATTAAGCCTAGGGCAGCGTATTCCCATTCAGCCTCAGTGGGCAGTCTGTAATCTGGTAGAAGCAATCCATCTTCTAACTTAATATCACGATAACCGCTTGAGTTAGGTCTGAAATCCCTGACACCTTCAACTTCACGCTCACCTATATATTGTCTATTCAAGTAAGTTGACGTTGTGAAATGCTCTTCATCTATTTGAGCATCTGGGCTATGAACTAAAAGCCCTTCTCTAACTAGGATATCTTCATTTACGCGGTCCGTTCTCCATTTACAAAAATCATTTGCTTGATTCCAAGACACTCCTACTACAGGGTAGTCACGGTATGCAGGGTGACGCAGGTAGTACTTTACCAAGGGCTCATTGTAAGCAAGCTTTTCACGCCAAGCCAATGTGTCAGGAAGTGCGCGCTCAACAATTTCAGGGAATGAATTTCCGTAAACTCGTTCAAGCCATGTTAGGTACTCAAGCCAAAACATATTTGTTACTTCTGTCTCGTCTAGATAGAATGAAGAAACGGTCACACGTCTCGGTGCGTTATCCCATGATCCCATTAGATCATCTTCAACTTGTCCCATTGTGTATGTTCCACCTTCAATAAATACAAGCCCTGGGCCAGTTTTTTGCTCGAAAAAAGAAGGTCTTTCAAATCCCCCATTGTCAGATGAGTTGTACGACCAGCCCGTAGCTCCAGAACGCTCTTTGAAGCATCCAGTGAGTGCAGCCATCATTACAAAAAGTGAAAGAATGCTTGTGGGTTGTTTCCAGGTCATCTTGTTCTTTGTTTAAATATGTTAGTTTATCGTTCTTGCAGGTAAGCGCGTCCGAAAATAAATCGTTTAATGTCTATCTATAACTAAAAATTAGGGCAAGGTATTTTACGGAACTTTCCTTTTCTTTGTTTGCTGTTGAATTTTAAGGTCATACTAAGCTCGTGAGCACCACCTGTAGCAGGGGTTAACTCTGATATTGTAATATCGTAGCTATACCCAACTCGCATGATGTCTGTTTCTATTCCTACAACAGCAATTAATGCATCTCTATATTCAGTAAATGCGATCCCTCTATACCAAACACCACCAAATAAAGGTCCTTTGTTTACGAATAATCCTAAGTTCATCTGCTTAAATTCGGCTTGCTGACGGAAAAGGAAGCTTGGAGATATTGACGCAACATCTTCTCCTTTAATGTTCGTTTTAATAGGGAGTTTGGCACCACCGTGGAGGGTGAGTTTCATAGGAAGACGACTTAACCCTACAACCAATGATTCGTTAGGTTCATTTAAGTGGTGTGCGGCAAACCCCAAATGGAATTTGTTTGTGAAAACGATGATTCCAGTACCGAAATCTACATTTTGGATTTTCCCACCTCTAGGTGTGTCTTGAGTCTCATAAATAAATCCTCTTCGGGGATCTATCATATCGCCAAACGTCAGGTTACTCCAATCTAATGCCTTCTGGAAGTAGCTAGCTTCGAGGGCAGCTCTTAAAGAAATCTTACGAGTTAGATTTTGCTGGTAAGCATACATCCCCGTAATTCTAGTTGTTTGGAGTGTGTTCTGACCTGCCTGATCACTCATGACAGTTAATCCAAGCCCACCTTGGATATTTTTAACGTGTTGGTCATAAGAAACTGCCTGAGTCACATATGATCCGCTCATAGCGGGCCACTGATTTCTGTAGGACATCACGAGTCTTGGATCTCGATTTCCTCCAGCAAAAGCAGGATTTAAGAACAGAGGATTCGCATAATATTGCGTAAATTCTGCATCTTGAGCATGCACTTCATTTGTAGTGCATACAGACATGATTCCCGCAAGAAGCGCGAATCCTAAAAAGGTGGTTAGTGGTGTTTTCAACATAGAGGTTCCCATTGAACTCACAATAATACGGAATTTTAAGTTAATAAGCAGGAATAATATCTTTCGCTTGTTTACGTTTGTTCCATGATTAGTGACGAAATTTGGCGAAATAAACAGGGTTAACAACAAACTATTTAAAATGATATACACACAGCTTCGTGTATTTGCTTCGTTTTTCTTGATGATGTCTATCAAAGCTAGCGCTATTATAGGTCAGGTAGTTGAGGTGAGTTTTGCGTTCGAAACAAATAAAAATGATTTCGAAATTCTAGTAGGTGAAGTTCAAATTCAGTCAAAATGGACTGGCGTTGAAGTTTTGAGCAACAATTATGTCTGGGAATTTGCGGGTACCGATGCTGAAGATTTCACAATTACCAAAAATTTAGATCAACCTTGGAGAGTCGTAAGAGGACCGAATACCGGAGAGTGGTTCGCTCAATTCAGAGCGCCTAAATATAGAATTTCACAAAATGGTGATGTTGAGAAGTTGGTAAACTGGAGTGGGGTAATTGGAAGTTCGCCAGCTGAAGAGAGCAGAGTGGTAAGAGTTTGGCCAGATCACTCAAAATTATCTGTGGGAACATGGTTGAAATTTGCAACCGGGCAAGAAGGAATTTTTAGGATAGGGTATTCAGACCTTGTGGCTTCGGGTGTCAATCCAGACACACTGATTTTCTCAAACATACAACTTTACGGAAATGGGGGTCGAATGTTGCCTTTTGATAACGATACGGACAGGCCGCTTGACCTGCCTCTTTTAAAGGTTGAAACCCAAGGTGAAGAAGATGGTGTTTTCGATTCGGAAGATGCGATTTTCTTCCATTCTTCAGGTGTGGACTCATGGAACTGGAATGGGTCTAGTGAGCGTTGGTCTCACGAAAAACACAACTGGTCGGACAGTGCTTATTACTACCTTAGAATAGATGGTCCTTCGAATCTAATTGGCAGTAGAATAGGAAGTCCGATTGCAAATAATTTGCCGATATCGCAAGAATGGTCTACGCATTTGGCGAGGAGATTTCATGAAGTTGAATCGCATAATATTGCGAAAAGTGGAAGGGAGTTTTATGGCGAACATTTTACGTATTTAGGCAGTCAGCTATATGGATTTAGTTTCAACATACCTAATCTTGTTGGTGACACCGGTTGGGTTGATGCTAGAATTGCGGGTAGGACCTTAGGTGCAACCAGTGATTTCATCCTGTTGTGTAATGGTGAGGAATCTCAAACCAGCGATATTTCCCTCAGTGAGAGTTCTCTTCTTTTGGCCCAAAAAAGGAATCTTTCTCTCTCGGTAGAAATGCCTGGTGATGGTATTGAAGTTCAGTTGTCATTTACTCCAGGAAATGAATCAGCGCAGGGTTGGGTAGATTATGTAAGGGTTCAAGCATGGCAGAATTTGGTGGTTTCAGGTGGGCAGTTTTATATAAATGGCACACGCATGAACTCATTCACGAACTCAGCCAGATACACATTAGAAAATGCTGAATCTGTTGATGCTGTTTGGGATATAACTAATCCTTTAGAGTCTGTAACTGTTGAGATTGAAGATTTGGGAGAGGAATTAGCGTTTAAAGCGAATATGGATACAACCAGACGATTTGTCGCTTTTAGGTACAGTGCTTCTAAAGATGTTCGAGCCTTAGGAAAGGTAGGTAAAACAGATCTTCACGGATTGGGGCATTTGGATTTAGTTATTCTGACCGCTTTGCCATTGGACTCAGCTGCGAGAAGATTAGCTGTTCTTCACGCTGATAGAGGGATGAGGGTTGCTGTCGTAAATCAACGTCAGGTTTTTGATGCCTTTTCATCTGGTTCGCCAGATCCAACATCCATAAAAATGCTTATGATGATGTTGCGCGATAGAGCAGCAAACACAGAAGATCAGCCTAAGTATCTTACCCTTATGGGTGACGGAACCTTTCAGAATAGAAACCTTAACCCAGATGAGATAAACATCATTACATTCCAAAGTTCGAACTCTGAAAGTACTGTCAGTAGCTATGTGACTGATGACTATTTCGGACTGTTAGAAGATGGTATGGGGGAGTCTCCTGGCGACAAACTAGCTATCGGAGTGGGGAGAATCCCAGCGACTGATCTATCTCAAGCGTTAGGTTTTGTTTCAAAAGTGGAGACATACTTAGGAGCTTCAGGAGAATCATCTCCAACAGCCGAGTGTGAAGCAGGTGGAGAGTCATCAATTTACGGGTCTTGGAGAAATCGCATTATTTTCGTTACTGACGATCAAGATGGGAATAACAATGACGGGTGGCGTCACATGTCCGATAGTGAGATTCATTCGGCGCGAGTGTCTCAAGAACACAATGAATATGACGTCATTAAAATATATCCAGATTCATATATACAAGAAGCTACTCCCGGGGGTGAAAGGTATGACGAAGCAGAAGCTGATATAGCACGTAAAGTTCAAGAAGGGGCGCTTATTATTGATTATATAGGTCATGGTGGTGCAAGAGGTTGGGCACACGAGAGAATTCTAAATACGACTACAATTAGAGAATGGACGAATAAAAACAGAATGCCGGTTTTCATGACTGCAACTTGCGAGCTTTCTCGTTACGATGATCCTGAAGTAGAATCAGCAGGAGAAATGCTAATATTCAATCCTGATGGAGGCTCTGTAGGGATGCTGACAACGACCAGAACTGTTTTTAGCGGTGGTAACCAAGAGCTCAACACTGCATTTTTTAAAACTGTCCTAGATGAAGACTCTGGAACTGGACAGTTGAGATGTTTGGGAGATATATGTAAGGACACGAAGAACAGTCCCGACGTAACAAGTGTGACAAATATGAGAAATTTCTCACTTTTAGGAGATCCAGCTATGCTGCTAGCTTATCCTGCCTATAATGTTTTCTTCACAGAAATTCCAGATACGATTAGGTCTTTAGATTTGGTGAAAATGAGAGGCTATGTAGGAACTTCCTCGGGAGATACAATAGAAGAATTTAATGGCCAGATTTACCCAACAGTTTTTGACAAGAGATCTGAGTTAAGCACTTTAGACAATGATGATGTTGCTGGAGAGTTTAATTACACCATGTACAGGAATGTGATTCACAAAGGTCTTGCAAGTGTTGTTAATGGTGTCTTTGAATTCGAATTTGTAGTGCCAAGAGATATTGATTATACATATGGTAATGGAAGGGTTAGTTGCTACGCTATTTCTGAAAACAACGAGATAAAAACGGATGCACATGGAGCTTCCGAAGCCTTTGTTATTGGAGGAACATCGTCTTCTGTATCCATAGACGATTTAGGGCCTCAAGTGTCATTGTACATTAACGACTCCCTATTTATTGAAGGCGGTGTAACAAGTGAAGATCCTTGGTTGTACGCCCGAGTTTATGATGAGAGTGGGATCAATACTGTAGGAAACGGGATAGGACATGATTTAAAAGCTATCTTAGATGAGTCCTACGATTCCCCCTATGTTTTAAACACGTATTTCACTGCAGACCTAGATACATATAAAAGTGGGACGGTAAGATTTCCATTCAATGATTTGGAGGATGGTGAGCATATCTTGGAGTTTAAGGTTTGGGATGTCCAAAACAACAGTGCAACTGCACTTACTTCCTTCATCGTCGTTAATTCATTTGAGGTCGCTCTGGAATCAGTTATTGCATATCCCAATCCTGCTTCTTCTCATGTTTCATTCAGAGTTGCCCACAATCAAGTATGTAATCTTGTAGAGGCTGAGGTTGAGATTTACGATGCTTCAGGGCGTACGGTTAAAGTTTTCAAGAAAGATTTAGTTTCCCATGGTAGCTTAACAGATGTTGCATCCTGGAATCTAATCGATGGCAGCGGGGCTGATGTGCCCGCCGGGCTTTATCTGTTTAAAATTAAAATGACGAAAGAAAATGGTACATATGCGCAATATGGAAGTAAACTTGTCGTTCTAAGGCCGTAATCCAGAATCTGAGGTAGTACATTTGCCTGACGAATAAAACTATTTAATGACGTATAAATTTCATTTACTTCACTTAACAGCTATCGCAGTTGTTTTAAATCTATCGGTAGGATCTTCTATTGCTCAACTCGATCCTGATGCGAGTGGCCGTGAGAATCAAGTAGATATGAATACAATTACTACGGCAGTACCATTTTTAATGATTGCACCTGATTCTAGGTCAGGAGCTCTTGGTGATGCGGGAGTTGCTCTTTCTCCCGATGGCAACAGTCTGCACTGGAATGCTGCGAAAATGGTTTTTTCTGAGAATGAGCTAGAAACGAGTCTTAGTTATGCTCCTTGGTTAAGGGCGTTAGTTGATGATATGAATCTTGCGTATTTAACGATGAATCGCAAGATTAATAAGAGACAAGCTTATGGTTTGGCTCTAAGGTACTTCAGCCTTGGTAACATTACGTTTACGGATCAAGTAGGAACTACGATTAGAGATATTCAACCAGCTGAGCTAAGTCTTGATGCAGGGTTTTCACAAAAATTTACGGATAAATTTAGTGGTGGAGTTGCCGGACGGTTTGTTCATTCGAATTTAACTGGAGGAACGAGTGTTTCAGGGGCGGAGTCTAAGCCAGGCATAGCTGTAGCGGCTGATGTAAGTGTGTTCTACTCGAATAAAAATGCAAATTGGGGAGGTAAAAAAGGGACATTCAACTACGGGATGAACATTTCTAACATAGGTTCTAAAATGAGCTACACAGAAACTGCAGCTCGTGATTTTATCCCGGCTAATCTTCGTTTAGGTGTTGCTTATACGATGGAGCTTGATGATTATAACGACATTACTTTTACAATAGATGGAAATAAACTACTCGTACCTACGGCACCTGTTTATGACCAGCAAGATGGCAACACCATCGTAAGTGGCTATTCAAATGATGTAGGTACAGCAACTGGTATTGTTCAATCGTTTTATGATGCTCCGGGTATTGTTGATTTCAATGATGACGGAACCTATTCAATACTGCCAGGCAGTATTTTTCGTGAAGAGATGAGAGAAATTAATCTTGGAGGTGGACTGGAGTACACCTTTTCTGACGTCTTTGCTTTTAGAACGGGTTACTTCTTTGAGCACTGGTCAAAAGGCAACAGGCAGTTCATTACGATGGGTGCTGGAATGAAATACACTGTGTTTACGATCGATTTAAGCTACTTAGTGAGTACAACGCAAACGAATCCTTTAGCGAATACTCTTAGGTTTACTTTGAGGATGCAATTCAGTGATTTGTTGGATGTAGGTTCTGCTGTAAATTAATGGATATCAGAATAGGATATGGATATGATGTTCACCGTTTAGAGGAGGGTGAAGAGCTGTGGATTGGGGGTGTTCTAGTTCCACACAAAAAAGGAGCCGTTGGTCATTCAGATGCAGACGTGCTATTGCATGCAATTTGTGATGCTATGTTTGGCGCGCTAGCGATGAGAGATATAGGGTATCATTTCCCGGATACAGACCCAGCATACAAGGGTATTGATAGCACAAGGCTGTTAATAGAAAGTTGGGAAAAAGTTTCTGAAAAGGGCTGGGATATAGGTAACCTAGACACAACGATTTGTCTTCAAACACCTAAGCTCTCACCGTCGATAGATACTATGAGAGCAGTCATCGCTGAACTACTTTGCATTCATATTGATAAAGTCAGTATTAAAGCAACGACTACAGAAAAATTAGGTTTCGTAGGAAAAGAAGATGGGATTAGTGCCCACGCTGTAGTTCTTTTAAATAAGAAAGCTTAAAAACCCCAGTGTGGCTTAGGTTGCATTGTCCTCGAAATGGTCTGGCTGTAAGTCTTCGTAGAAATGAACTCGGATAATAGCGGTGTCCCTTAACAAGTCCAATTTTCCAATTTCTAGTGAGTGAATATCCACTCCTGTTCTTTCTTCTAAATCCTGTTTCAGTTCATCTCTTCTTCCAGCGTGAATCAGATCAACTCTATCGTAAACAACTATTTTAGTGGCGAGGTGTTTTACAAACCAAAGGCGTTCTAAAACAAATGCTAACCCCCAAATCCCAACATTAGCTACAGCAATGATTCCCCAGTCTGTGGCTTGAGGAGCTAGAGCATTGATAACTGCAAGTGTGATAACAATAAATAGGTAGGACATTTCCCTGATAGGAATAGCGTCAGTTCTATATCGGATGATGCTGAAGATGGCAAATAATCCCAGAGCAAATCCCATCTCAATTTCTACGCCACTAAGAAGCGTGCAAAGGAAAAAGACAGAAGTTGAGACAAGCATAAAAGTAAAGACGTAGTCGCGGCGCTTAGATGCGAGGTGGTATATCATTCTCACGACGACTAAACTTGAAATTAAGTTGGCGCTAAATCCTATTAAAAGGGCGGTTAATGATGAAAATTCTGCAGGAATCATGTTATGTTATTGCGTTAGCAGCTCGTTTTAGAACTTTGAGTTTTGAAAGGTACGTACGAGGAGATAAACTATCGTCAGAAGAAAGACGACCAAGTACATATTTACTGATTTTAATTATTCTACCTACTTGAGCTGTTCGCTCAGGGAGGCTTCTGAGAAATACAAACAAAGGAGACCTCCTGTCAGTTTCTGCTTGTTTTACTTCGATAACAAGGAGTCCTTGAAGAGGTTTGGAAATTTTACCTTGAATAGAAGTAAACGTTAGGTCTGTATCAAATGTTATTCTCTCACCTTTATTCAAATGTGCCAAAGTGAAACGTGAGTAGCTGATATATAAAACAGGACTTAACTCAGAGGCGAAGGGGATTCGTTCAGACAGAAAACGCTTTTCAGAATCTGTTAATGGAGCGTCCCATTTTTCTGAAGTACGCTGTACTCGCATCTTGACTGAGCGCCCGTGAACATTTTTTTCTTTTATTTCTAGGAAGCAAATGTTAGAATTTACATATGATCTTATCCTTACTTTATATTTATTCTTCCTCTCTCTAATGTGGTCATCAAGAAAGTTGTTTTCAGGTGTATCGAAATACAGATTGCGATACTCAAATTGCCTGTTGCCATTTATCTCGAGAATCTTATAGTCTTTGTCGAGTGATTTAGCGAGGGGGGCACACCAAGTGTTTGGTATAAGAAACTTCTCTTCCCGTCTATCCATTAAAGCAACAGATTCTAGTCCTTTCAGGTTTATAGATTTATATGAAGAAAAATAGTTTTTGATTGCGAAGACAAATTATTCTTGTTGTTAGAGCTTGCAAATATACAAACGTTATATTTGCCTGATTATTTTAAGGTGATAATTAAAAGCTGATGGCTAAGAAGAAAGTTACAAAGCTTCCTCATTCTGAGGATGTGTACAGAAAATGGTACAAAGACATGTACCTCATGCGTAAGTTTGAGGAGAAAAGTGGACAGCTATACATCCAACAAAAAATCGGAGGATTCTGCCATTTATACATAGGTCAGGAGGCGGTGCTGTCAGGCATGCAAGAAGCTTTGAGACCCACGGACAAGGTGATTACAGCTTACCGTGATCACGCGCATCCGTTGGTTTTAGGCACCGATCCGAACATTGTGATGGCGGAACTTTTCGGTAAAGCTACCGGTAGTTCTAAAGGGAAGGGAGGTTCTATGCACATGTTCGATAAGGAAAAAAATCTTTTTGGCGGGCACGGTATTGTTGGTGGCCAAATAGGTCTCGGAGCTGGAATCGCATTCGCAGATAAATACCGCAATGAAGACCATGTAACCATCTGTTTTATGGGGGATGGAGCAGCACGTCAAGGTATGCTCCATGAGGTATTTAACATGTCTATGCTTTGGAAACTACCTGTAATATTCGTGATTGAGAATAACAAGTACTCTATGGGCACAAGTGTAGAACGGACGACCAACGTCCACGACCTCTCGAAGCTGGGAGACAGCTATGAGATGCCCTCTGAAACAGTCAATGGGATGAGCCCGGAGGATGTTTGTGCAGCTATTCAGAGCGCAGCGAAAAGAGGCCGAAATGGAGAAGGGCCAACACTTTTAAATATAGAGACCTACCGATATAAAGGTCACTCGATGTCAGATCCTCAGAAGTACAGAACGAAAGACGAGGTGAATGCTTTCAAAAATCGCGATCCCATTAGTTACGTTCGTGGAGTATTGTTAGAACAGAAGTGGATGAGCGAAGCTGAACTTAAAAAAGTTGAGGCGGACGTAAAAAAAATTGTTGAGAAAGCTGTAAAGTTTGCGGAAGAAAGCCCCAAACCTGAAGCGCATGAGTTGTACGAGGACGTATATACTCAGGAAGATTACCCTTTTGTAACAGACTAATTACCGATTTAAAAAAACCAGACCATGGCTGAGATTGTACGTATGCCAAAACTAAGTGATACGATGACAGAAGGAGTCGTTGCAGCTTGGCATAAAAAAGTAGGTGATGAGGTTGAGAGCGGAGAGCTTTTAGCTGAAATAGAGACTGACAAAGCAACGATGGATTTTGAGTCTTTCCAAGACGGTATTCTCTTACATATAGGTGTTGAGACTGGAGCGACTGCTCCAGTAGATAGTATACTTTGTGTTCTGGGTGAGAAGGGAGAAGATATTAAAAGAATTTTAGCAGATGCTGAAAAAGACGTTGTTATTACAGATACAGCGTCTGTACCAGCTCCTTCAGCAGCACCCGTTCCAGTTGCTATCGCTGCTCCTGTGGCGGTATCTGCTCCTGCAGCACCTGTTCCTGTAACACATGCAGCACCAGCACCTTTAGCTACAAATGCTCGAGTGATTGCATCACCACTTGCGAAAAAACTCGCTGATAAATTAGGTTTGTCTTTAGATAGAATTCCTGGTTCAGGAGAAGGAGGTCGAGTTGTTAAGCGGGATGTAGAGAACTTTAAAATGGCCGGAGCAACAGGTATGCCTGTTATGACTCAGGAGAAGTTTACTGAAGTAGGTGTTAGTCAAATGCGTAAAACCATTGCGCGCCGACTTGCTGAAAGTAAGTTCACAGCCCCTCATTTTTATTTGTCTATTTCTATAGATATGTCGAATGCAATGCAGGCTCGTAAAGCCATAAATGACCAAGGACTTTACAAGGTTTCTTTTAACGATATGGTTGTAAAGGCAACTGCAGTAGCTCTTCGCAAGCATCCTGCCGTAAATAGCAGTTGGTTAGAAGATAGGATTCGCTACAACGAGCACGTAAATATCGGAGTGGCTGTAGCTGTTGAGGATGGCCTTTTAGTGCCGGTTGTTAGATTTGCCGATGGCAAGTCTTTTGCCACAATAGGTGAAGAGGTTAGAGATTTTGCAGGTAGAGCAAAAGCAAAGACTTTACAACCTGCAGATTGGGAGGGGTCAACCTTCACTATTTCTAATCTTGGGATGTTTGGTATAGAAAACTTTACGGCTATTATTAACCCACCTGATGCATGCATTCTAGCTATCGGAGGTATAAGTAATGTGCCAGTTGTCAAGAATGATGAGGTGGTGCCTGGTCACGTTATGAAAGTGACTTTAAGCTGTGATCACAGAGTGGTCGATGGTGCTACAGGAGCTTCTTTCCTCCAGGAATTCAAGAACTTACTTGAGAATCCTGTTCTTATGCTCGTCTAACTACGCTTTTGAGAGGTAGATTGCATTAGCAGCACTCAGTGCAATTACAGCGATGTCAATAAATCTTGATTCACCCATAGCATATCTTAAGGGAGTTGGGCCTAAAAGGGCTGAACTTCTCAAGGAGGAGTTGGGTATTTTCACTGTATTCGATTTGTTACAGCATCTGCCATTTAGGTACGAGGACAGATCCGTTTTCTATCGTATTGCTGACATCGAAGTAGAGTCGACTGCTTTTCAATTTCGTGGGAAGATTGTTAAAAAGGCACTTGTGGGTGCAAAACGTGCGAGCAGACTGTTGGCTGTGTTTCATGATGGGGTGGACAGTCTTGAACTTGTTTGGTTTAAAGGAGCGAACAGGATATTGAATCAATTGCCTTTAAATGTGGAGGTGGTCGTCTATGGTAAGCCTTCAAATTATGGGGGTAAATGGCAATTAGCCCACCCTGAGGTTGAGAAGGTGGAGGCGTATGAAAACAGGAGGGGTGGAGGATTTCATCCTGTATATTCAACTACGGAAAAGTTATCGTCGCGGGGACTCAATAGTTCTGGGCTTGCGAGATTAATTAGGGTCGCTGTCGACGAAGTGAAAGGTGAAATAGGTGAAACCCTGCCCGATCATTTGCTGTCTGAATTACGTCTACCTAGACGAAGAGAAGCTTTTGAGGAAGTTCATTTGCCAAGTTCTCCACTGGAGGCTGACAAAGCATTAAAGAGATTGAGGTTCGAAGAGTTGCTCTACCTTCAGTTGGTGCTGTTGCAGCATAAAAAGACGGTTACTGTTGATTTGCGCGGTGTGAAATTCGGGCAAGTTGGGGAGAGGTTTAATGAGTTCTTCAGCAAACACTTGCCGTTTGAACTTACTGGAGCCCAAAAGCGAGTGCTTAGAGAAATTAGAGCTGACATGAATACGGGTCACCACATGAATAGGCTGTTGCAGGGTGATGTGGGGAGTGGGAAGACTATTGTCGCCTTGATGTCAGCCTTGCTGGCTATTGACAATGGGTATCAGGCGTGCATTATGGCGCCGACTGAAATTCTCTCACGCCAACACGCTGAGGGTATAAGCGATCTTTTAAAGGAAATGGATATTCGGGTTGAGATCATTACAGGGTCAACGAAAAAAAAGGACAGAATACCTATTTTAGAAGGACTCGCTGATGGAAGTGTGAATTTGTTAATAGGGACTCATTCGTTAATTGAGCCTTCTGTTGTTTTTAAAAACCTAGGATTTGCAGTCATTGATGAACAACATCGGTTTGGAGTGGCACAGAGGTCCAAGCTTTGGGCTAAAGCCAACCCACCACCACATGTTTTAGTCATGACTGCAACACCTATTCCAAGAACCCTTGCGATGACCGCTTACGGGGATTTAGACACAAGTGTTTTAGATGAATTGCCGCCGGGGAGAAAGGAGATAAAAACCGTTCATAGGACGGATGGAGGTAGATTAAAGGTGATGGCGTTCGTTGAAAAACAAATTGCAGAAGGCAAGCAGGTTTACATGGTTTTCCCGCTTATTGAAGAGAGTGCAACCCTGGATTACAAGGATCTTATGGATGGTTATGAGAGTGTTTCTAGGCGATTCCCTCTGCCTAAGTATAGAATCGGGATCGTGCACGGAAAGATGAAGCCGGCTGACAAAGATATTGAGATGAAGCGATTCGTGCGTGGAGAATCGCAGATTTTAGTTGCCACTACTGTGATCGAAGTTGGGGTGAATGTTCCCAATGCGACACTTATGATTATTGAGAGTTCCGAGCGTTTTGGTTTGAGCCAAATGCACCAGCTCCGAGGGCGCGTCGGAAGGGGAGGCGATCAGAGCTATTGCATACTTATGACGAAGGATGAGTTCAGCAAGGAGGCAAGGCGAAGGCTTGAAACAATGTGCAGGACCAACGATGGTTTCGTCATTGCCGAGGTGGATATGGAAATAAGAGGACCTGGAGATATTTTAGGAACCCAACAAAGTGGATTGCCGGATTTAAAGATGGCTGATTTGCTAAGAGACAGAGATTTAATGACCACGGCGAGGTATATGGCGCAAAGAGTTTTAGAGGAGGACCCCTCCATTGAGCTTCCTGTCCACAAGACTCTGAGAGTGAATTTAGATAGAATTAAAAAAGACAGGCCCAATTGGAGTCGGATCTCTTAGAGATTGTATGAACTTAGAAGCATGAAAGTTCTACCCATTTTCTCGGTACTACTTGCGGCAGGTGCGGCTTGGTTTTACTTATTCGGTTCTACCTCCGAGGGAGGCGAAGTAGAGTCTCCAACGGAGTATGCTTCAGACTTTTGGGATGTTTGGGAGAGGTGGGAGAATGAGGATGGAGCAGTGTCATATAGATTTTCTATCCCAAACAAAGAAGTATTCCACATCGAACATAAAAATAATATTGCCAGTGTTGAGGGGTACATTGGCGGTGAGATGGAAATCAAGCCTTATCGAGGAGGGTATTTGGTTGGGACATTAAGTTCTTTAGAAAAGTGGGTAGATGAGCCTGGTGAGATGTCAGAAAAGTGGACTGTATCGAGTGACAAGTATCTTGCTTTAGAGAATCTGAGAGATGGTAGATTTAAACTTCTTGCTGGAAAGAATAAAATTGTTGTTTGGATAAATTCATTCGATGAGCCTGAGATTATCGATGGATTTTCAGCATCCTTGTTAGATGATAGAACGGTGTATACTCGTATAGAAGTTGATGAGGTTGATGAGGAAGTTGTTAATCCTGTGTCTCGGGTGATCGCTCATGATATTTTAGGGTTGACCCGGAATCATAGAAATGGAAGCGATTTGGATATTGTTTGGAATGTAGATTTAAATGCAGTCCAGGCGATGGGGAGTGGGGGTGAGGTTGTTTGGTCTAAAATTTTAGAAGAGGGATTAGAGCCGATAGGGATGTCATTCGAAGTGGATTTATACGGGAACAATAAGTACCAAACAGCCTTTGCCGTAGCAAGCGCCATCTTCTTAGTGGATATATTAGGCAATAACGTAAAGGGATTCCCCTACAAAGAGAACGGAATTACCAGTTTTGCAGTGTTTGACTACGATCACAATGACAAGTTCAGATTCTTGGTGGCGAATGACGCAGGCCGTCTTTACAATCTTAGAGGAGAGGGGGAGAATACTCCTGGATGGAATTTTAAAGTCCTAAGAAATGGGGTGAGCATCCAACAATTATCTCATCTTAGAGTAGGCCAAAGCGATTACATTTACGCAGGGTGCAGTGATGGGAGTGTTAGACTTCTAAGGAGAAATGGTCAGCTTCGAGGTTCAACGTCAGTAAGAATAAATCCCACTTTCACTCCTGCGATTAGGTTGTCTAGTACAATAGGTAAAACCGCAGTGCTGTTTATTGATGAACAGGGCTGGGTTCAGGAGCTCACCTTTGCAGACGCGAAACATGTAGGTATGTCGGGGCTTGCTCAAGCAGATAAAGTTTCCCTTATTGACATGGACGGAGATGGAGTGGAGGAAGTGGTTACAGAGTTAAACGGCGTTAGATCTGTATATAACTCGAGAAATGAAAAAATCAACTAACCTAGATCGACGAATTGTTGTTAGTTCTTTAGGATGCTCCTGCTAATAACGATTTTCTGAATCTCACTTGTCCCTTCGTAAATCTGAGTTATTTTTGCATCGCGCATTAAACGCTCTACATGGTATTCTTTCACGAATCCATAACCACCATGGATTTGGACTGCCTCGATTGTTTGTTGCATAGCAACTTCAGAAGCGTATAGCTTCGCCATACTTGAAGCAATATCGTAATTCTCTCCAGCATCTTTAATTGTAGCAGCTTTGTAAACTAACAGCCTAGCGCACTCAATTTGAGTAGCCATGTCTGCAAGTTTAAATCCGATTGCTTGGTGCTTGTAAATCTCTTTACCGAATGTTTTGCGCTCTTTAGAATAAGCGAGAGCAAGATCGAATGCTCCTGCAGCGATTCCAAGTGCTTGAGCTGCTATTCCTATACGTCCCCCGGCAAGAGTTTTCATCGCTAACTTAAATCCAAACCCATCTTCTCCGATTCGATTTTTCTTTGGGACTTTTACGTCTTGAAACATTAAAGTGTGTGTGTCAGACCCTCTGATTCCTAGCTTATCTTCTTTTGCACCGACAATGAATCCAGGCATATCCTGCTCTAGAATAAGAGCGTTTATCCCCTTATGCCCTTTCTCAACATCAGTCTGAGCAATGACAATGTAGGTTGAAGCCGAACCCCCGTTTGTGATCCAGTTTTTCGTTCCATTTACAAGGTAATGATCCCCCATATCAATGGCTGTAGTTCTCTGTGATGTCGCGTCAGACCCCGCTTCTGGCTCACTCAAGCAGAAAGCACCGATTTTTTGTCCACTTGCAAGTGGAGGTAGAAACTTTTCCTTTTGTTCCTCAGTCCCGTATTTCTCAATACCATAACAAACTAGAGAATTGTTTACGCTCATCACCACACTCGCCGAAGCATCGATTTTACTAATCTCTTCTATCGCTAGAACATAACTTAGGGTATCCATTCCTGACCCTCCGTATTTGGGATTCACCATAACACCCATAAATCCAAGCTCTCCGAGTTGTTTGATCTCCTCCGTAGGGAACTTTTGTTCTCTATCGCGTTCGATTACACCTGATTTAAGTATATTTCGTGCAAAATCTCTTGCCGCATCACGTACAGCTATCTGTTCTTCTGTAAGTTCGAAATTCATAATTCTAATAAATGGACTGCGAAGATACATTATCAAATTCCGAGAACCGGACATATACAGTAATAGGTTTAATGAGCGGTACATCCTTAGACGGTCTGGATGTTGCCATATGCGAATTCACTTGTGACTCAACTTGGAGCGGGCGTATACTTCAGTTTAACATGTTTGACTTCCCAGAAGCCCTGCGCTCTTCACTAAAAAACAGCATGATTTTAACCGCTGAGGATTTGTGGAAATTAGATAAAAGTTGGGCTCATTTCGCGGCAGAGTGCATTTCTAAAACATCACCAGAATTACTTTCCCGAGTTCAATTACTCTCTTCCCATGGCCATACCGTGTTTCATAATCCTCAAGATGGTTATTCAGTCCAAATCGGGTCTGGCGCTGTCTTAGCCGCTCAAACAAACCTCCCCGTAGTCTGTGATTTGCGAAGTCTTGACATCGCTTATGGCGGTCAGGGTGCACCGCTTGTCCCCTTAGTCGATTCTACCTTGTTTTCAGAATATACAGCTTGTCTGAACCTTGGAGGCTTTGCAAACATTTCTATTCTCCCCATGGCTTGGGACATTGGAGTTTGCAATAACCTTCTCAATATTTTAGCACGTGAAAAGGGCGTTGAATATGATGCTGAAGGCAGTATCGCTAAATCAGGGAAAATCATTGGTGATTTACTCCAACAGATGTTGTCTATTCCATATCACAGACTTCCTCCCCCTAAAAGTTTGGGCGTGGAATGGATGCAGAAAGAGCTATACCCGTTGCTTGAGAAGGTAGCTGACCACCCTCTTGAAGATAGGATGCGAACTGCTGTTGAGTACATTGCCATCTCCATTGTTAATGACTGTCCCAAAGTGGGAAAAATTTTAGTCACTGGAGGCGGGGCTTTTAATCGTTTTTTGATTCAGAGGTTGAACGAATTGGGCGATGGTGTTGAGTTTTATTTGCCAGAGTCTGAGGTTATCAATGGAAAGGAAGCTTTTGCCTTTGCCTTCCTAGGTCTTCTAAGATGGTTAGGGAAACCAAACGTTTTAAAGTCTACTACAGGTGCAAGGAAAGAGTCGTCAGGTGGAGCTGTTTGGCTGCCTTAGAATAACTATCTTTGCGGCTTGAAACACAAGAAATACTTTCTATGAAGGATTTACTTAAAGCGTATGAAAACCGCAAACCAGAAATAGTTTTCAGCTGGCAGGATAGTGAGACAGAGGCAAAGGGGTGGGTTGTGATCAATTCGTTACGTGGAGGGGCTGCTGGCGGTGGCACACGTATGCACTTGGGAGTAGATAAAAGAGAGGTTGAGTCCCTAGCAAAAACGATGGAGGTTAAGTTCACAGTTTCTGGCCCTCAAATCGGCGGAGCTAAATCGGGGATTTGTTTCGACGGCAGCGACCCTCGGAAAAAAGGAGTTCTAGAGCGTTGGTATGCTGTTGTTACACCACTTCTAAAGCATTATTATGGAACAGGAGGCGATATAAATGTGGACGAAATCAACGAAGTCATTCCTATGACTGAGGCGAACGGGGTTTGGCATCCGCAGGAAGGAGTTTTTACGGGACACTTTAAGCCCAACGAAGCTCAGAAAGTACGTCGAATTGGTAATCTTCGTCAGGGAGTTTCCCAAATTATTGAGGATGTAACTATTTCGCCAGATATTAATAGAAAGTACAGAGTAGCAGATCTTATAACGGGTTATGGTGTTTCTGAATCAGTTCGTCACTACTACAATATATACGGTGGAAATGTAGAAGGCAAACGTGTGATCATTCAGGGATGGGGCAATGTTGGTGCCTCTGCTGCCTATTACCTAACTCAAGCTGGGGCTAAGGTTGTGGGTATTATTGATAGGGTTGGCGGTTTAATTAATTCTGAAGGCATGGAGCCTCATGCTGTTGCTGATTTGTTTTTTAACAAGCGAGGCAATTCCCTTTCTGCAAATAACATGATGTCATATGAAGAGATAAATGATCAGATTTGGGATGTAAAAGCAGATGTCTTTTTGCCATGTGCCGCTTCTCGATTAATTACAAAAGAGCAGGTTGATCGAATGATCACAGCTGGAGTATCAGTGATCTCCTCAGGTGCAAATGTGCCATTCGCCGACAAAGAGATTTTCTATGGACCTATCGCAGAAATGGTTGATCAAAAAATAGCTGTAATACCGGATTTTATTGCAAACTGTGGAATGGCTCGAGTGTTCGCTTATTTAATGAGCGATGCCAATGCTGATATGTCAGACGAAGCGATTTTCAGAGATACTTCAGAAACCATTTGTAGAGCATTAGAAGCGACTCACGTAAATCGTCAAGAAACAACATTGTTAACAGCCACAGCATTGGGTATTGCACTTAAAACACTAGGATAACATAGAATAAAATGGAATATATTTTAGTTGCCGTTTTCGTATTGGGTTATCTGGGGATTGCTCTTGAACACAATATAAAGATTGATAAAGCTGCTTCGGCGTTATTAACCGGAACAATTCTTTGGGGATTGTTTGTTTTGGGGTACCAAGAGATCCCTCCACACCTGGCTGATATGTTTGCTAATTTTGCTGCAGAAAGTCATGGTGGTCATGGATCTTTGAGCACTTTCTATGAGCACCGTCTTATGCATCATATGCAGGATATTTCCAGTATTTTATTTTTCCTTCTCGGAGCCATGACAATTGTAGAGTTGGTTGATGCTCATGAGGGGTTCCGCGTAATAACTGATAAGATTAATACCACGAATAAGGTTAAATTAATGTGGATTATCTGCATTCTAACCTTCTTCTTTTCTGCTTTACTCGACAACCTCACAACTTCCATCGTTATGATTTCTCTACTGAGAAAGCTTATAGATGATAAGGAAACACGATGGTTGTTTGCTGGTATGGTAGTGGTTTCAGCTAATGCAGGTGGAGCTTGGTCTCCGATTGGTGACGTCACAACTACAATGCTTTGGATTGGAGGCCAACTAAGCACTTCGGTCATTATCGTAAACCTAATTTTACCATCTCTTGTTGCGATGTTAGTCCCTCTTGCGGTATTGACACTCAGATTAAAAGGTGAAGTGGCTCGTCCTGTTTATCACAATGATCCCGGTTCAGAGCCCACAACTAAATTTGAGCGTAACATGGTGTTTTCTGTTGGATTGGGAGGTCTTTTGTTTGTTCCAGTTTTTAAAACGGTAACTCACCTGCCTCCATTTATGGGAATGATGATGTCTTTAGGGATGATTTGGTTGATTACAGAACGCCTACATCATACAAAAAATGTAGAACATAAATCACAACTTTCAGTGATAGGAGTTTTGCGAAAAATAGACACAGCATCTGTGCTTTTCTTCCTTGGAATCCTTCTTGCCGTGTCCGCTTTACAAGAAGCAGGTCACTTGATTTTAGCAGCCACTTCGCTACGTGAATCTTTAAACAATGCTTACCTCATCGACATGGCGATTGGTCTGCTTTCAGCTATCGTTGATAACGTTCCTCTTGTTGCAGCATCTATGGGCATGTATGAAATTGTCCAACCTGGTATGGTGACAGACGCTTGGTCAGCGGCCTTCGTGCAAGATGGAGCATTCTGGCAGTTCCTTGCTTACTGTGCAGGTACGGGAGGTTCCGCCTTAATCATTGGCTCAGCTGCTGGAGTCGCTGTCATGGGGCTTGAGAGGATAGATTTTGTTTGGTATTTAAAGAATATAAGTTTACTAGCTATACTTGGATATTTCGCTGGAGCAGGTGTGTATTTATTGATGTTTGCCCTTTAGGAAGATCTTTGCCATTCCTCTTTGTTTTTAACCTTTCAACTTTGAAAACGAAAGTAAGAGTGTGTGTTGTGTGATAATAAATCTATGAACTTAGTCGTTTAGTTTCACTATAGCCTAAACACAAGCAAATGCTCTCAAATATTTTATTACAAGTCAATACTGCCGAGGCAGTTTCTGATGTTGTTACAGAGGTTGATGTAAATATTTTACAACTCCTGATGGAAGGAGGTTGGTATATAATGTTGCCTCTAGCTCTCATGAGCATATTTGGTATGTATGTATATTTTGAGAGATACATGGCGATACGAAGAGCTGAAAAAACCTCTCCAGATTTTATGCAGCGACTTAAAGACTACATCTCTCAGGGCCAACTTCCCTCAGCTAAAAATCTCTGTGCAGACAACGACACCCCTATGGCTAGAATGCTTGAAAAAGGGATTTCTCGTATAGGTAAACCACTTAGCGATATTTCTACAAGTATTGAAAATGTGGGTAAATTAGAGATTTACATTCTCGAAAAAAACATGAACATTCTTGCAACGGTTGCCGGAGCTGCTCCCATGGTAGGAATGCTCGGTACTGTCATCGGAATGGTAAACGTATTCATAAGTATGGAGGTTGCAGGTACAGTTCAAATTTATGATATTTCATCGGGAACAAAACAGGCTATGGTTACCACTATTGTGGGACTTATCGTGGGGATTTTGGCCTATATGGCATACAATCATCTCGTGGGAAAAGTTTCGAAGGTGGTGCATAAAATGGAAGCCACATCGCTTGAATTCATTGATATTCTTGAAGAGCCAGCAAGGTAAACTTAGCCGCTATGAATTTATCTACTCGGAATAAAATTAGTGTGAATGCAGGAACGAGTTCTATGACGGACCTCGTTTTCCTCCTTCTTATTTTCTTCATCATAATCTCTACTCTGGTCAGCAACGGCGTGAATGTGGACCTGCCTTCAAGTAAGGGTACAACCTCCGTAACGTCTAATCTTACTGTAAGCATCAAGGCGGATGGTAGTTACTACTTGAACGGTTCTGCGACATCTATTAACCGGTCGGATTTAGAACCCAAGCTCCAGGCTGAGATGGATAAGCAGAATGAGAAGATTCTATATCTCCAAGTGGATCAGGCTGTTCCTACAGGCCAAACAGTAGAGCTTATAGGTCTCGCTAAAGCAAATCAATGGAAAGTCATGTTGGGCGCAAATCCTAAGAAGTAAGTGATAGGATTTATATGAATGAAAAGGCAAACATATTACACGAAAGCAATGAGAAGAAGCAAAAGGTTCGCGCCGGCGTGATAACTGGAATTATTTTTTCTGGTGTTTTATTGTTGTGTTTTTTTCTAATCGCCTTCACTATCCCTGACCCACCACTTGGCGAGCAGTATGTCGCTGTAGGATTTGCCAATCTCGGCTCAGTAGATGATGCCTCAGGTACCACAGAGTCTGAAACCCCCTCTGAAGTAGTTGAGGAAGTCATTGAAGAAGTCGTAAGTGCACCTTCCATAACCGATCCTGTTGTCACAGAGGAAATCGTCACCCAAGAAATTTCCGAAATCGCCATACCAGTTCAACAAACAGAAGTCGAAGAGGAAAAGCCAGTCGTAGAGCCAGAGCCCGTTCGAGTTTCTGCAGCTGCGAATTTAATTCGGTCTGACGCCACATCTGGTGGAGGTGGTTCACAAGGGTCTTCTGAGTCCGTGGGTAATCAAGGTGATGAGGACGGTCAAATTGAAGGCTCAGGAGTGGTCTCCGGTGATTTTGGTGATGCTTCCCTAGATGGTGGAACCCTCGTTAATGCCCCTCGACTAAAAGAAAAACCTAAGAAAAAAGGTGTAATCAGAATTGATATCAAAGTAGATTCGAATGGCAAAGTCCTTTCTGCAAAATTTGATGGTGGATTAAATTCCACACTTTACGATGCAGAACACATCCGCTTAGCACGTGAAGCTGCACTGTCTGCAACTTTCTCGCCCAATGCGTCTATACCACGAAGATCTGGATTTATTACGATTCGATTCGAACTTGAGTAACCTCTATCAGGGTCATGACTTATTTAGAAGCTGTAGATGTCCTTTTTACCAAGCTCCCTATGTTTCAACGTTCGGGGCCAGCAGCATACAAGGCTAACCTGGATGGGACTAGAGCCGTTTGCAAACTCTTAGAAAACCCTGAGAACGATCTTAAGTTTATTCATATCGCTGGAACCAATGGCAAAGGCACAGTTTCACATATGGTCGCTGCAGTTTTACAAAAAGCTGGATATAAAACAGGACTTTTTACATCGCCTCATCTTGTAGATTTTCGTGAAAGAATTAGGCTCAATGGGGAAAAGATTCCGGAATCTAAAGTCGTTGATTTTGTCGATAAGTATTCAGATACTTGGGGAGAGCCATCTTTTTTCGAGCTCACATTTGGGATGGCCCTTCAGTATTTTAAAGATGAGTGTGCTGACATTGTCATCCTCGAAACAGGAATGGGCGGCAGACTTGACAGCACAAATGCGATCCCCACAGCTGAAATTTGTGCCATTACGAACATTGGTTTAGATCATACACAATTCTTAGGAGATGATATCTCGAGTATTGCCATAGAAAAAGCTGGGATCATAAAAAATGAGGTGCCAGTCGTTCTGGGGAAGATGCGTCCAGAAGCCCAATCTGAGATACTCAAAGCGTCTCTAAGAGCAAGCTCTGAGATGCATTATGGCAGGATTGTTCCAGAGAGTTTGATAGATTTAGTGGACTCTCCATTTGTATTTGAAAACCTTGCTACAGCTGTTAAAATCATCGATGTTCTTAGAAGTAGAGGATGGCTTATTACAAAAAAGTCAGAAAGAGCTGGCTTTCAAAACTACAAGAAACTAACGGGTCAATTGGGGAGATGGCAAACGATTCCCCCAGCTGAAAATCTCTCTGAAATTCTAATTGATTGTGCTCATAATGTCGATGGAATAAGAGTGCTTATGGATTACTTATCTCAAAAGCACCCAGGTACCCAGCTCCACATTGTCTTCGGAACGGTTGCAGATAAAAACCCATGTAGAGTACTTGAATTAATTCCTAAAAACTCAGTTATGTATTGGTGTTCAGCCAAGGTTGTGCGCTCCATGGGTACAGAATGTTTACAAAACCATGGCTTTGAATCGGGACTCTCGGGTGAAGTTTATAGCTCAGTTTCGGAAGCTGTAACTGCATCTAGATTAGCGGTACACTCTTTATATTCAGAAATGGATCAAAAGGCAATTTCTGTCGTTTGTGGAAGCGTTTATGTTGTAGGAGAGGTGGTGGAGTTCACAAAATTCTGAAGGAGTAGTGAATACATTTTTTTTATAATGATCGAAAATTTTGGGAAGAAAAGATTCACATTGATGAGTTCTAAACTCTGCATGAGAAGCATCAGTAAAATCATTATATTAGCAGCTCAACCCTGATTTTTACCCTTAGCAAACCTTAAATAAAATATGGACATAAACGACGATCACCAGAACGCCCCTCCTGACCAGCCGAAGCAAACAAATGAACTTTCGGATGGAGAGTTCAAAGCTAAGACGAATGAAGAACTCAATGAAGAGAATCCTTCTAGGCGAAAGAGGAAACAAGCTACTGAAGAACAACTTAACAATCCGTTGCATGGGGTGAAGTTGGCCCAAATTTTAGAACGTCTGGTAGATCATTATGGTTGGGAGTATCTGGCAGATCGTGTCAATATTCGCTGTTTCATGTACAACCCTACAATGAAATCAAGCGTCCGTTTTTTAAGAAGAATGCCTTGGGCCCGAGAGCATGTAGAGGACCTCTATTTGCTCATGTTGGATGATGAATCGTTCCAAATAAAATAGGAGATTTACGGTTAATTATTTGTATTTATATACACAACCATTTGTAGTATTGCAAAATGATAAATTTCACTTTGATAACTGGAGCAAGTAGTGGCATAGGCCTTGAAATGGCTAATGTTTGTGCCGAAAAGGGCATGAATGTTTTGCTTGTTTCGCTACCAAATGAGGATTTAGCGGCTACATCAAAATCAATTTCAAAGAAGTACAAGATCAAAGCTGAATATCACGAATGTGACCTGACAGAATTAAGTGACCTTAATAATTTACTGAAGTGGGTTGAGGAGAATGGATTTCATGTAAACTTCTTAATCAACAATGCGGGCTTTGGTGGAACGATGGCATTTGATGAAATGAGCGAAGGATATATCAATAAAATGATCGACTTAAATATCAAGGCTACTACGCATGTCATGAATATGTTTATTCCCATTCTTAAATCAAATTCACCATCTAGAATTTTAAACGTAAGCAGTATTATTTCCGATATAGTTGCACCCTACAAATCAATATACGCTGCAACAAAGACGTATGTAAGAAACATGAGTTTAAGTCTTGCATATGAACTTAAAAAACAAGGCATTTCTGTCAGCGTACTCCTCCCAGGAGCTACTCCCACAAACCAAGTTGTATCGTCCCAAATTGAACAAGGAGCTTATGCTGCAAGAGCTACTGTTATGAGTGCGAATGAGGTTGCTAGAAGAGCTATTGACAAAACATTAAAAGGCAAGAAAATTATTACTACGGGTACAAGACATGGATTAATTAGACAACTAATGTTAGCTCTGCCTTATAGGCTCTCAGCATTAATCTCAATTAACCAATACGAAAAGCAAAAGAACAAAGATGAATCCAATAGGAATTGAGTGCAGATGGTTGGAAGGCGATATGGTCATAGCCTTACCTATGATGCTTTGCCTTATCGGATTTACTACATTTTGGTTTGTTTCAAAAGCAACTAAGATTCATGATGGATCAGTAAAAAATGTTTTGTTCACAAAGTATTGGGGGCTATTTACCATGGGCATTGTACCCGCAACAATCGCACTGATACTAATGCCCCAGTACACGCTTGCAGACTATGGACTCACATGCAACTCTGACACTACAATGACTTCTCTTGTAGCGATCTCGATTCTTGCTGCGCTAACAATGCCTCTTGCGTTTTTAAGTGGCAAAAAACCTTCTCATCAAGTAAATTACCCTCAAATCAGAGAGAAGAACTGGACCAGGAGTTTGGTTTTGAAAAACTGCTTGGGTTGGTCAGCCTATTTGTTGGGCTATGAGTTTCTTTTTAGAGGGATATTGTTGTTCCCTTTGGTAGATGCTCTTGGTGTTTGGCCTGCTGTTGCGATCAACACCGCGATGTATTCTGCGACGCACATACCTAAAGGCCTTGATGAAACGATAGGTGCGGCATTATTAGGTGTCGTCCTGTGCTTAATCACATTGATGACTGGAACGCTTTGGGTCGCTATCGTTGTGCATATCACAATGGCTTTAACGAACAGCTTTTCTTCAATATACCACAATCCTGAAATGAAGTTTGTAAAATGAAGGTTTTCATTACAGGAGGTACAGGGTACATAGGTGCACACCTGATCAAGGAATTAATCTCGAAGGGACATCAGGTTCATGCTTTGGTGAGGAATATTGAAAAAGCTACTCAACTTCCAAAAGAGGGACTTCTTCTTTTCAAAGGGGATCTAGGTGACAGTGAGAGCATCAAAGAAGCAATGAAAGGTTGTGACCAAGTCTATCACATGGGAGGTGACGCTTCAATCTGGGCAAAGGACAGTTCTCGCTATTACACCATCAATGTCGATGGGACTCGGAATGTTTTAGACGCTGCTCTTGAACTTAATGTCAAGAGAGTCGTGTTCACTTCAACCGCTGGAGTATTGGGGCCCTCACATGATGGTGTCGTAACTGAAAAGAAGTTTAGAAATATTGACTTTTTTAACGATTATGAGTCATCTAAAGCGATGGCTGAATCACTTGTTAAGAGTTACGTTGCTGAAAAGAATCTTGATGTGGTAATTGTCTCTCCGACGCGCGTTTTCGGACCTGTCTTGTTTGGCGATCCGGCCTCTTTAACTTTATTAATCAGTAAGTACGCAAAAGGTAGGTGGAGAATAATTCCTGGTGATGGTTCAAAAATAGGCAACTACGTATTCGTTGATGATGTTGTGAAAGGGCACATCCTTGCAATGGAAAATGGAGTAAAAGGAGGAACTTACATTTTAGGCGGAGAAAACCACAGTTACAACGCGTTCTTCAAAATACTGAAGGAGGAATCAGGCCTCGATTATCAGCTCTTTAAAACGAATATTGGCGTTCAATTGCTTATGGCCCATTTTATTAGTTTTTTTGCGATACTTCTAAATAAAAAACCGACAATTACCACCAAATGGGTCCGACGTGGAAATTACCACTGGGAGGTGAGTCCAAACAAGGCCGTTGACGAACTGAAATTACAAATCACACCACTAAGAGAGGGCATTAAAAAAACTTTAAACAGTTTGTGAATATCCACTCACGTTTTCGATAAAAAAAACGCTCCAAATCTGAAGTCTCAACTTTTCATCCTCACTCTAGATTTCATTATGTTGGCGGATTGCCCTAAATTTGGATTCAACAAAACAAAAATATAGAGTTGTCGTTGATGCAAATTGTAACGAAATAAATATACTGCCATGAAAAACATCACTTTTTTAATTTTGGGCTTGTTGCATTGTACGATATGGGCAAATGCTCAGACTAGGAGTATTGCTGTTGACACAACTGTTGTAACAGCTCACACAACAACCATAAATGGCACTACATTAGCTTATACTGCAACAACAGGAATGCAGCCAGTTTGGGATGAATTGGGAAAACCAATTGCGACTCTTTTTTATACCTATTACAAAAAAACGACCAAAGAAAACTCTGCCAATCGGCCCTTGCTGATTTCATTTAATGGCGGGCCAGGTTCAGCTTCAGTTTGGATGCATGTTGCCTACACTGGGCCAAAAGTTATAAATATCGATGACGAAGGCTACCCCGTTCAACCCTACGGTGTGCATGAAAATGACTATTCTATTCTCGATGTAGCAGACATAGTTTATGTAAATCCTGTAAATACGGGGTATTCAAGAACCATACCTGAGAGTGGAGAAGAAGTTGAAAGAGAACTTTTTTTTGGGATAAATGCTGACATTAAATATTTGGCGGAATGGTTAACCACGTTTGTTACACGAAATGAACGATGGACTTCTCCTAAATATCTTATAGGTGAAAGTTATGGTGGTACAAGAGTGTCTGGACTTGCTTTAGAGTTACAAGAAAAGCAATGGATGTATCTGAATGGCGTAATCCTGGTTTCTCCTGCGGATTATAACGTGTTTAATTCTGACAGCCCGATTTCCTCCTCTCTTAATTTGCCATACTTTACTGCAGCAGCATGGTATCACAAAGCCCTTCCATCTGCTCTACAGCAGATGGATTTGTTAGAGATATTGCCAGAAGCTGAAGAATTTGCATTGAACGTTTTAATGCCTGCTTTAGCAAGAGGAGGTTCTCTTTCATTAGAAGAAAAACAAAAATTCGCAGCTAAAATTTCTTACTATTCCGGTTTGTCAGAAAAATCTATCATGCAGCATAACCTTGATGTACCACCCCATTTTTTCTGGAAAGACTTGCTTCGTGATAAAACTGGCAATACGGTCGGAAGGCTTGACTCACGTTATTTAGGTTTAGATAGAACTGAGGCTGGGTCAAGACCTGATTACAGTCCGGAACTTACTTCATGGTTACACTCTTTTACGCCTGCGATTAATTTTTACCTTCGTGAGCACTTAAATTTTAAAACCGATATAAAATATAATATGTTTGGATCTGTTCACCCTTGGGATGACAAAGACAACAATACCAGAGACGACCTAAGACAAGCAATGGCGGAAAATCCATATCTGAATGTGATGTTTCAGTCGGGCTATTATGACGGTGCAACCACTTATTTTAACTCTAAATATACCATGTGGCAAATAGACCCAAGTGGGAAATTGAAAGATCGTTTAAGTTTTAAAGGATATAGAAGTGGTCATATGATGTACTTGCGCAAGGCTGATTTAAAAACTGCCAATGAAGACATTAGGGAGTTTATCGAGAACAGTCTTCCAAATGGGAAATCAGCAAAATACTAAATTTTTGTTGTAAAATTATACCTGATTAAAATGATACAGAATATCTATTTTACACTGTGTTTTTTGTTTTTGACTATTTCACTCTATGGTCAACAAATCAATCCAATCACGGAATACAAATACTACATTGAAAATGAAGATGTCATTGGTGAGAATAAATGATCTGCTCATGCCTCATTTACATCCTTCTCAACCATTGAA
>JAQCFW010000046.1 GCA_027619225.1 Bacteroidota bacterium | reverse complement strand
TAATGAGCATGTAAATCCAGCTACAGCATCAAAGTTGTTGTCGTCATAAACCAAGGCGCCCGTGAAAACAGATAGATATTTAGAAAATTTGAATTCAAGTTTCGCACTCGACATCCACTCTCTTGCAAGATTGTTTAACGGCAGAGCACCATGTTTGAGTTGGGTTTGGGCTGAAAGCAATCCCGATGACGCACCTCTTTCTAAAAGTAAATTATCAGCCATGGGGTCGAATTGAGCTCCAAATCCTGATGTTGGGATTTGAGCATTGTTATTAAGGCCGTTCCAAATAAATTCATCTTCGTCATTAAATATAATGCTAGATAGGATATTCAGTTTAATCGTTTTATTTGAATTGGCAATCCGCTTCGTAGCTTGATAGTATGCAGTCGAGATATTAAAAATGTCTTTATATAAAATGAGTAAGGGGCCAACTGGTTGGGCCTCAATACGATTCTCCATAGTCATGAACTGACGTGTTTCGAAGCCCATTTTCTGTTTAAGTCCTATGATCTTACCTCGCTTCTTTATTGCGTCAAAAGCAAAGCTATGCGAGGCCCTAAATGGTGTTTTGAGGATGGGAATTTCTTCATATTTTTCACTATCCATAAAACCATTCACGAAAACAGATTCATATTTAATTTTAGATTCCCAGTTTGAATTGGTTACCGCGTTGAATTTTCTAATAACGCTTATGCTCAATCGATTCATAGGTGTTGGATCATTCAAACTTATGTTCATTGCATCTATAAACTCTGTTGTAGAAAATCTTCGAGCCTTTAAATTTATTGATAGTGGGCCAGTGTGATAGGACAGTTGTGCAAATCCGGAGAGGTGGAAATCATTGCTGATACTGTCAGTGGGATTGCTTATCAGCGGAGTAACCATCCATTCAAAATTTCTAAGCGGAAGTGTGGTATTGTGAAAAGTAGCCCCGAACATCATTCCGTTGTGAGCGTTCCATGCCACAGAGGGTAGGAAAAATACCTGTGTCTTTGTCCCGTCTTCTAATCTGGTGCCAAAGCGAACTTGAAGAGGTTCGACTTTACTCAATAAGCTGTTAAATCGATAGTTGTTGTTTTTCCTATCATAGTCTAAGTCGTAACGATCGGGATCTAGAACGACTGACGTAGCGCCAGCTCCAGGAATGTCGACAGTCACGCGAGTGCCGGGAGTAGATGGCTCTACCCAAACTCTACCCACTTCTATGTCATCTTTAAAAGCAACTACTTCCACAGGTGAGGTGAGATCGCCAGAGTTGACTAAATTTACTCTGCTGCCATCTTCTGTTTTCTTACCCCCTGTAATCTTCCAATCGTTGTTACCTGTGGTTTTTATCCAGTCATTGAAAAACCAACTCAAATCTTCGCCACAAGAACGCTCCATTGAAGTCTGTAAATCGATCGGAGAGGGGTGTTTAAATTTCCAATCTTGGAAGTATTGCCTCATCGCCTTGTCGAACTTCTCTGTGCCTAGGTATTGTCGCAAGAACGCAAAAATAGCGGCAGTTTTTTTATAGACGATCGCACCGTAGTTGCTTGAGGAGAAAGCTTCGGAATGACATTGCAGAGCCTGGGTGGTTCCAAATCTAGCGGGGAAAATAGAAGCCAGTTCGTCTATCCATCTGTATTCAAAATTATTCAAATCTAGTCTCTTCATCCATTTTTCAGAAAGCCGAGAAGAAATAAGACCCAAATCTTTCCCTTCGTATGATTCTAACAAATACCGTGTTTCGTTCAGGGAATTTAGACCTTCGTCCATCCAAGCATTCGTTCTCTCGTTAGACCCTAGTATTCCGTAAAACCAGTTGTGTCCTACTTCGTGCGCGATTACAACATCTAATGCGAAAGCTGTTCCACTCTCGCCTATGACAGTTACGTTGGGGTATTCCATTCCACCACCTGCAGCGATGGTGCCGTCTATGGCGGTGACTTGCTCGTAGGGATAGTCTCCGTTCCAGAGGGAGTAATAATAGGTTGCATTCCCAATGTAGTCAGAGGCTTCTCGCCAAAGATCTTCTTCGTTGGGGGTGAACATCACCCAAGTTGTGACTGATCTTCCAGAGTGAGGGAGCTCAATAGAGTCTTTCAGAACTTTAAACCTCTTGTCGGCAAACCAGGCGAAATCGTGAACGTTTTCTTGGTGATAGTGGAGGGTTTTTAATGACTTGGAAGATTCCGGAAATTCATTTGTTTCGTTGTCGGTAACTCCTGTTAGATCTTTTGTTTTGAAATACTCTCGCGTGCTGAGGTCGAGCTGGTTGAGGCGAGCAATTTCCGCTTCGTTGTCGGTAAAGTTAGAGACGGGCATATCACCTGTAGCGCCAATCGTGTAGTTCGCCGGTAGCGTGATAGTCACGTCAAATGTGCCGAACTCGGAATAGAACTCTCCCTGACCTAAGTAGGGCATCTCATGCCAACCATCTCGATCATATACTGCGGGCTTGGGATACCATTGTGTGATTTGGTATGATTCCCCGATGTGTCCTAGGCGAGAGATCTTTCCACTGGGGATGCGAACTTTGAAGGGGGTGTGAAGTTCTATCGTTTCGCCGGGCTTCAAAGGTTCGCGAAGATGCACCTTTACGATGTCTGGATGCTCAGCGTGAAACTCCCACTCAGTGGGTTCACCATTCACTTTGAAGTCCAGGCCGTCAATTCCTCCGAGGTCTTTCGCCATCGCGTAGAAGAGGAACATATCCCCTCCACGCAACTGCTCTTTTGCCAATGCACTCTTACCGCTGCTATACGCATTGGGCCAAACATGGTACCACAAATACTCAAGTTCATCAGGACTGTTATTTGTATACGTCGTCCAAATTTCAGCATCAAGTTCGTGGTCCGTGTCGTTTAAACTGACATGGAGGTTGTGGTCTACGGTTTGTTGAAAGTATGGTGTTGTTTGGGCTGAGATTAAAGTACTTAATCCTAGAAGCCCAACTGTTAAAAGAGAGAAAACCTTATTCATGGAGCGCAAGTTCGTATTTTTAGGGCATGAAAATAAAAAATTACTTTTATTCGGCAATTTTATTTGCTTCGATTTCAAGTTATTCCGCTCAAGATAGTAAAGATTTCGCTTACACTTTTACTCCAAGGATCGAGCTTACTGAGACTTCTGTTAAAAGTCAAGATATGACTGGAACTTGTTGGAGTTATTCAGCGACGAGC
>JAQCFW010000011.1 GCA_027619225.1 Bacteroidota bacterium | reverse complement strand
TTTTCCTTGTACTCATCCCCAATAATTCTAATATCCAATTTGAAAGAACGTAAAATATCTTCTAAATCTTGCTCCGATACGTAAGGAACAATCTCATCGATATGCTTGGATCCTTTGAGCTGAATATAACGCTCTATTATAGACTGTGAAGGCCCATTTTTCTCAGGACGATCAATCGAAGGGTCTAACTGAAGACCTACAATTAAATAATCGCACTGACGTTTGGCTTCTTCCAGCATCTTTACATGCCCGGCATGAAAAAGATCAAAGGTTGAAAAGGTGATTCCTACTTTCATAATTCTATTGTTCAAAGACTACCACCGGTAGTCTGTTTTGTATTTCTGTGCCTTTTATTTTTATTTTTCCCTCACGTCACCAAGCGTTGGTTCAAGCTTCGAAGGCACTATAGGATTAACAAAATCAGCATACTACTAATATACGTTTTGGGATTTGATTACTTTGGATATGGAGTTGAAAATTTTTGGTAGCTGTGAATCCAATTGTGGGTAGTTGAGGGAAACTAAAGTCTAGCATCTGTATTAATAAGATCTATTGCTGCCTTCGTATCGAAAATAACGGTATTCTTATTTTTTAAATTTACAAAGTTAATTTGTTCAAATTCCTTATGAGATACAGCTAAAATGATAGCTTGATATTTTGATAAATCTAATTGCTGAATTAAATCGATTCCACATTCATATTTAACATCTTCTTTATTAGCCCATGGGTCGTAAATATCGACCGTGGTATTATAGGTTATAAGCTCTTTGTGGATATCTACTACTTTAGTATTTCTAATATCAGGACAGTTTTCTTTAAAAGTGATTCCTAAAATAAGCACTTTAGCTCCTTTTATTTGGATTCCTTTTTGGATCATTAACTTAATGACTTTCGTGGCTACAAATGCGCCCATTGCGTCGTTAACTCTCCGGCCAGAAAGTATAACTGCAGGATGATATCCCAAAGATTCTGCTTTATGTGCTAAATAATACGGATCTACACTAATACAGTGTCCACCTACTAATCCGGGTTTAAAGGGTAAGAAATTCCATTTTGTAGCTGCAGCCTCCAATACATCATGGGTGTCTATATTCATACGATCGAAAATCAAAGCCAGTTCATTTACAAAGGAGATATTTATATCTCTTTGAGCATTTTCTATTGCTTTTGACGCTTCGGCTACCTTCATATTAGGCGCAAGGTGGGTCCCTCCAGTAATAATAGACTTGTATAATTTATCTACAACTACAGCAATATCTGGCGTAGAACCAGAGGTTACTTTTTTAATAGTTGCTAAAGTGTTGATTTTATCACCTGGATTAATTCGTTCAGGTGAGTAGCCACAAAAAAAGTCTTTGTTAAATACGAGTCCACTTGATTGTTCTAATACTGGCACGCAATCTTCTTCTGTACAACCTGGATAGACCGTAGATTCATAGATAACAATGTCTCCTTTTTTTAAGACTTTTGAAATCATTGTCGAAGCCTCGAGTAAAGGTCGTAAATCAGGTCGCTTATGAGCGTCTATTGGGGTCGGAACTGTAACAATATAGATATTAGCAGATGTAATCTCGCTCACATTATCACTAGGAAATAAACCTACTTTATCACTTAATTGAAATTGATCTTTATCTACTAATACCTTTTTTAAATCTTCAGGAGCAACTTCTAATGTCTTATCATTTGCTTCTCTAAGCTCGTTGACACGCTTGGTATTGATGTCAAATCCAATAACCTTATATTTCTTTGAAAATTCAACAGCTAAGGGCAGACCAACGTAGCCTAGACCAATGATTGCTATTTGTTTTTCTGTATTCATCATCTAACTCTAGTCTAAAATAATTGATTTAGCTACCATTCTAGATCAAAATTACGGAGATAACTATTAAAACTTAATGTCTAGATTTAAATTGAATTGATCCATTGGTTTTACGTTCAAGAAATGTTGGAAGGCAAATACAAAAGACTGCAACAGTTAATAAAACAACAAATGCGAAGTTAATGTTTAATTCTAATAAGAGACATGAGAGGATCGTTATTAGAATAGTATAAACTAAAATTAGTAAAGTAGCTTTATTATGTGATAATCCCAAACGTAAGAGGTGATGATGTATGTGGTTTTTGTCCGCAGAAAATGGGCTTCTTTTTCTTAAAACTCTAATCGTAAAGACCCTAAGTGTATCTACCAAGGGGAAAGAAAATAAACTCATAAGTATTAAAGGTATGTTCAGCCCAAGCAATGATGATGCTTCCTGATTCTCAGTGGATAAGAGTTCAAGAGACAGGAAGCCTAATATAAAACCCAAGGTCAGTGAGCCATTGTCACCAAGGAAAATTTTCTTATCAGAAAACATGTTGAAATACATAAACGGGAGTATACTGCCAATACATGAAAGGCAAATTAGTAAATTGAAAGAGCTTGCCGTTCTATAAGCGAGATAAGCAAAGAATGTAAATGCAATGAGTGAGAGTCCTGAGGCTAATCCATCAATTCCATCAATAAGATTAAGCATATTCATGAATATAACATAAACAAATACTGATAAAATTATTGAACTAACTTTTGGTAATTCGAAAATTCCCAAAAGCCCATTCATGTTTTCAATATTAATTTGTAAAGTGTATATAACGAAAACTGCGATACATAATTGAAATATTAATTTTGTAAGTGGTTTCACACCGCTGACATCATCTTTTACACCTAAGACAATCAATGTGGTTGAACCAAACCCTAAAATCAAAGCGGTATTTGACACTATTAAATCCTGAAAAAAGATAGAAAAGAGGAGGATGGGTATGCCTGCAGACAAAAAAACAGCAACTCCCCCTAAAATTGGTACTTGTAAAGAATGTGATTTTCTTGCTGAAGGGGTATCAGTTAAATTCTTAGCCGTCGCCAGTTTATAGCATAAAGGCACCAAAATCATCGACAGTATGATTGAGAATAATAGCCCACAGAGTATATAAATACTAGAATTTAATGGAATGAAATCTAACAAGTTAACTGTTGTTTTGGCTGAATTAATAAAACTATGTTTTCAATATAGAATATGCTTATAAAGGCCATGTTAAAAACTAAATATACGGCTATTCGTTTTTATACATCTTTAATATAGCTGACAATAAAAGACATTAATTCACTAAACTAAGTGAAGAAGTAAAATAAGAGAATGTAAATGAGTACACTTCTTATTGTTTACCAATTAAATAGTAATCAAAGCCCATTTTATCCAATTGATAATTTACATATTGATTTCTCCCATCAAAAACAACCGCAGATTTCATTCTGCTTTTTAACTCTGTAAAATCCGGAGATCTAAACTCCTTCCACTCCGTAATTAATAAAAGAGCATCAACGTTTTCAATAGCCTTATATTTAGTTTCACAGTATGTGACACGACTGTTTCCCTTTAGGTAGTGGTTTTCAGCACCTTTCATAGCTTGAGGGTCGTAAGCTTGGATTTTAGCACCCCGACCAGTCAGTTCATTAACAATTGTAATCGCTGGAGACTCGCGCATATCACTAGTTTCAGGTTTATAGGACAATCCCCAAACAGCGAGTGTGACTCCTGATAGGTTTTCTCCAAATACACTAATGACCTTCTCTACAAGCACTAATTTCTGTTTTACGTTTACAGTGTTAACCGCCTTGACAAGTTCAGAATTATACCCCACTTCTTCAGACATTTTTACTAAAGCTTGGACATCCTTAGGGAAGCAACTGCCACCGTATCCACACCCAGGATATATAAACTCAAACCCTATCCTCTTATCGCTCCCTATGCCCTCCCTGACCATGTTAATATCCGCTCCCAATCGTTCTGAAATATTAGACATCTCATTGATAAAAGAAATTTTAGTTGCGAGAAAAGCGTTTGCAGCGTATTTCGTCATCTCAGCTGACCGCAAGTCCATTGAAATAAATCTATCGTGATTTACGGTAAAAGGCCTGTAGAGCCTTCTCATCAATGCTTCAGAATGCTTGTTTTCAACACCTACAACAATTCTGTCTGGCTTCATAAAATCGGAAATAGCAGCCCCTTCTTTTAGAAACTCCGGGTTACTGACTATTGAAAAAGGTATTTCAACTTCTCGGATACTTAATTCTGCTGCAATTATTTTTTTAACTCTATCAGCTGTACCTACAGGAACAGTAGATTTATTGACAACCACAATAGAGTCTGTGATTAATTGACCTATTTCTTTAGCAACCGCTAATACATATTGAAGATCCGCAGAACCATCTTCTCCCATTGGAGTTCCCACAGCGATAAAAACGATTTCACAATCTCTTAAGGCACCTTCTAAACTCGTTGTAAAAGTTAAATTTCCTTTTTCACAATTGTTAAGGATGATTGATTCAAGTCCTGGCTCATAAATGGGAATTATGCCTTTGTTTAATTGATCTATCTTATCCTTGTCACTATCAACACAGGTTACTGTATTCCCCATGTCAGAGAAACAAGCTCCTGACACGAGCCCAACATATCCGGAACCCACAATAGCAATATTCACGATAAACTATGTCTTAGAATCTTCCTCATTGGACGAGTAGCCATAATTGTAGCCATAATTGTAGCCATAACTGTAGCCATAACTATAGCCCATTTGACCTCCAGATTCACAACCATTGATCACAACTGCGATGTTATTTAAAGACTTGTCCTCATGAAGTTTATTGATGTAATCTATGAGTTTAATCTTAGTATGTTTCGACTTGGTCATGTAAAGTGTTGTATCCGCATACTTAGAAATGTTGAGCGTGTCAGACACGAGAAGACAAGGTGCAGAATCAATAATAACATGGTCATAATGCTGTTTACCAAATTCTATTATTTCAGAAAGTCTGTCTGAAAGAAGCAACTCTGTAGGATTCGGTGGGATAGGTCCTGAAAGGAGGAAATCGAAAGAAACTTGATCAGATTTTTCTATCAATGTTGAAATGTCTAGTTTATCATCAACTAGGCAATTCGTGATTCCCTTGTTGGATTTTCTATCTATACCAAGCATTGTGTGAACCTTTGGATTTCTTAAGTCAAGACCTAATAGGAGTACTTTATTGTTCTTAACTGAACAAAGAGATTGAGCTAGGTTTACCGCAGCAAAGGTTTTTCCTTCCCCTTGTATAGAAGAAGTAACAAGAATCACTTTCGTTTTAGCAAAATAATTCAAATTCGTTCTGATAAGCCTGAAACTTTCCATCAAAGCCCCTCTGGTATTTTCAAGAGAAAGTAGTGGTTTTTCCACAATTGGTATTTCTCCTAACACAGGGATGTCTTTATTTAGTAACTTTTCTAATCCATCCTTGTAAATGATTTTATCGTAAAGGAGCGTTTTAAGATACACAAAACCGAAAGGAATGAGAAGGGCAAGTAAAAAACCTCCCAGTAGAACGATGCGGGCTTTCGGAGAAGGGTCGTTGTAATTTGTGTACGTGGAGTCGAGAATCTTAAATGTAGGGGCATTTACAGCCAGTTTCAGTGCGTTTTCTTCTGTCTTCTCAAGTAAAAAGAGTAGAATCTTTGCTTTTACTTCAAGATCTCTCGAAAATTTAACGATCGTAAGCTCTGTGTCATTCAATCGGTAAAGTTGTGATTCTAAATCACGGTCATAATCATCAATCTTATTCCTTTTTAGATCGAGATTCGCAAGGTAGTTGTTGACGGAATTCTTGAGATTAACAAGGAGATTGGACAGTTGGCTGTCTAAAGCGTAAATTTCTGGATTGTCCTTCGTTCTTCCCTTTAGCAATCTAGAGCGCTCAAGAACGATGGCGTTGAACTCACTTGTGAAAGTTGACAACTCAGAATTTGAAATCCCAACTTGTATGGGAAGAGGTAACAATTCATTTGTCTTTTGAGTGTCTAGTTTAGAAAGGAAGCTGTTTGCTAAAAGAGTCTGTGTTTCAATCTCAAAAGTCAGGTCATTGGAAACGATCTTCTGACTGCTGAACAAGGAATTAATCGATGCAATATCTATAAAATCATTTTTCTGCTTAATCTCAGACAAGGAAGATTCTATGATGTCTATCTCGCCTTTAATGAGTTGAATCCTATCGCTTAAAAAGTCCGAGGTACCTTCTGAAATAAGTTTGCTGTCATTTTTCCCGTCTGCATCGTAGGCCTGGAGGAGAGATTCAATAATCTTCACGTTTAAAAGAGGGTCTGTACCTTTTATTGAAAGCCCTAACACCATATCGGTAATGGGGTTTAATTGAATCTTTGCCTTAAGACTTTGGAAGGCACTGTAGCCAGATGAAACATTAAATGCGTATTCACCGCCATTTTCTTCTAGGCTTTTGAAAAATTTAGTTTTAGAAATATTGAATGTGTCAACACCCAGTAGAAAGCTGTTCCCAAACGTGAAAGTGGTTGATTTTTCTTCCAATAAATTTGAAATTGTATTCTGGTCCTTTAAGATAGAAACAATGTACTCTCCGGAAGATTCTGTTGAAGAACCCCGCTCAATAGAAAGAGGTCTTTCTGAATGTGATAATGATAGGTTGTTTAACACTCCAACTCTGTCATAGCTGTGCGTTAGAGAAAGTTCTTGTATAACCTGTTCGAGAATATTTTTTGAGGTAATGATCTCAATTTCATTGTTTAAAAGCTCTTTGTCTTTAAATCCCGAACTGAAATCAAGCATGTCTTCAAGAACGAAAGCAGAGGTTTCTTGCTCCTCGAGGACTTTTATTTTTGCATAAGACACATACTGCTTGGGGGTATTGTACAAATAAAAACCCGTTAAGAAACAAATCGCAATAAACCCTAAGACTATCGTTTTTATGTTGGTAAAAAACAACACTTTAAACTCATTGACAATATCTAAAATGCTTAATGCATCATCGTCAAACTTTTCGTAATCGTTCATTTAATTTTGAGAATATACTGCAACACTTAAAAGCAAAGAGATAAACGTAGCGATGCTCCCTAAAGGACCTATATACCCTGAGTTTGTGATTTTAGTAAACGTAGGCTCTACATAGATAATGTCGTCTTTTTCGAGATAGTAAGCCTCTGAATTCATGAAATCTGAGTTTGTAAGATCGATTGTGGTCTTGGTTGTCACACCATCTATTTCCCTGATCAGCTTAATGTTGTCTCGCTTGCCTGTCATCGTGATATCTCCTGCTAACCCGAGGGCCTGGATGAGATTGATTTTAGGATTGTACACCGTAAAAGTTCCTGGGTTGTTTACTTCTCCGAGAATTGTAAACCTAAAGTTGAGGAAAGTAATGTTGACGATGGGGTCGATGATAGACTTGCTTAATTCTTGCTGAATGAAACGTGATGCTTCGCTAGTGGTCAGCCCTAAAACATTGATTTCTCCTATTAAAGGTAGGTTGACTTTTCCATTTTCATCAACTTTAAAACCTTCTATTAAATATTGATCCGGTGTTCTCGCTTGTACATTATCTACAATAAACGGAGCTATGGAAGTCATGTCTATCGCGGAGACGGAAATATTTAGGATATCGTCTTTTTGTATGGTATGATTTTCATACTTCGTCGAAATGTTTTGCGAAACGCTTAGCGCATCCTTTTCGACATTATCTTGAAAGTAAATGACAGATTGTTTCGTCGCACAAGAGGATATCAAGAAGCTAACAACAGTCAGTAATACAATAGTCCGAAATTTAATCATGTAAATTTTCTTGGTAGGTTGCGCTAAAATAGAGTTTTTAATTTAAAAAATCACCAAAAGCTTTCTACGAACAGTTGTTAATATCACTTACTTAAAGGCATTCTCCCCCGTAATATCCATCCCTGTAATCAACAAATGGATGTCGTGGGTGCCTTCGTAAGTGATCACAGATTCGAGGTTCATCATATGTCGCATGATGGGGTACTCGTTCATAATTCCCATGGCGCCAAGCATTTGGCGGGCTTCACGAGCGATGGTGATGGCCATATCGACGTTGTTGCGCTTCGCCATAGAAATTTGTGGGGAAGTTGCTTTTCCTTCATTGCGAAGTTGCCCGAGACGTAAAGTAAGGAGCTGAGCTTTCGTGATCTCAGTGATCATCTCAGCGAGTTTCTTCTGTTGGAGTTGGAATCCTGCGATAGGCTTGCCAAATTGGATGCGCTCCTTGGAGTAGCGTAGAGCTGTGTCGTAGCAGTCGAGCGCAGCGCCGATAGCTCCCCAAGCAATTCCATAACGCGCGGAGTCGAGGCATCCCAGTGGAGCGCCGAGGCCGGATTTTTCTGGGAGGATGTTGGATTTAGGTACGCGAACGTTGTCGAAGATGAGTTCTCCGGTGTCGGATGCGCGGAGCGACCACTTGCCTTTCATCGTCGGGGTCGAAAAGCCTTCCATCCCACGTTCTACGATGATGCCGTGGATCCTTCCCTCCTCATTTTTGGCCCAAACAACAGCGATTTCTGCAAACGGCGCATTTGAGATCCACATCTTCGCTCCGTTAAGGATGACATCGTCTCCATCTTCCACATAGCTCGTTACCATGCCGCCAGGATTAGATCCATGGTCTGGCTCTGTAAGCCCAAAACATCCTATCCACTCCCCCGTAGCGAGCTTGGGTAGGTATTTCATCTTTTGCTCCTCTGATCCGTACTTCCAGATGGGGTACATGACAAGTGAGGTTTGGACTGAAGCCGTAGAACGAAGACCTGAGTCGCAGCGCTCAAGCTCTTGCATAATGAGTCCATACGAGATTTGATCTAAACCTGATCCACCATACTGCTCCGGGATGTAAGTCCCGAAAGCACCGATAGCTCCTAGACCAGAAAGGAGGTGCTGAGGAAACACCTGGTTCTCCGCCGCATCTTCAATAATGGGACTCACCTCTTTCTTCACCCACTCTCGAGCAGCATCACGGATCAGTTTGTGCTCCTCCGTGAGGAGGTCGTCCATGTTGAAATAATCGTGTCCTGTGTATAAATCTGTACGCATTGCTCTGGAATTATTCGAACTGCAAATTTAAGTTGTTATCTCCCGATTTCGATGCTTCATACCCCGTATCTATTTTCAATTCTAAAACACCGTCGGCGTAGGCGGAGACAGCTAATTTATCCGCTACTTCGTTGTATTCATTCCCTGCATGTCCTTTCACCCAAACAAACTTCACCTCATGTCGGGCATAAATTTCCAGGAATCTCTTCCATAAATCTGGGTTTTTCTTGTCTTTAAACTTCTTTTTTACCCAACCGAAGACCCACTTCTTCACTACCGCATCGACTACATATTTCGAATCTGAATAAATGGTCACTTGTGTACCATCATTTTTTAAGGTTTCTAAAGCAACGATGACAGCCAGGAGTTCCATGCGGTTATTCGTGGTTAAACGAAAGGCGCCACTGAGTTCTTTGTAGTACTTTCCCCCAGAGGCTAGCATCACGGCCCCATATCCACCCGGGCCAGGATTTCCGCTGGCTCCTCCATCAGTATATACAACAACCTGTGTCATTTTATATTTCTTTGCGAATCTAGTATAATCTCCCGAGCAACCCTTGGATAGTATTCGTGTTCCAATTTAAGCACCTCTGAGGCAATTTCCTCAGCCGACGTAAATTCTGAAACGTCTATGCGCCCTTGAAAGACGATTGCGCCCTCATCGTAACGCTCATTAACATAGTGAATCGTCATTCCGCTTTCTTTCTCTTCAGCCTCGAAAACTGCCCGATGCACATTCATACCGTACATCCCTTCCCCTCCGAATTTAGGGAGCAAAGAAGGATGAATATTTAAAATTTTATTTTCGAAAGCTCGGCAAAATTCTTTTGGGATTTTCAAGAGAAATCCCGCAAGCAAAACCCAATCTACCTTTAATGTCTTGAGCTTCATTAAAAGCGCTCCACTGACAAGTTCTTCACGAGAAAAGTGCAACGAAGCTACTCCTGCTTGGTTTGCTTTCTCAAGGACACCGGCGCTGCTTCTGTTTGACCCCACAAGAACAACGTCTATTCCTTCTGTGTTAGAAAAGTGAATCATCAAAGCTGCTGCATTCGAACCGCTTCCAGAAGCTAAGATTGCTACTCTCATATCACCAAGGTATTTAGAATTCCATAAATCCCAGTTGGACAATATTCCGCTCGTAACGATTTACATCCTCTTCCATGGTCTGAATGCGCCTATCAAGTTCTTTTACTAGAGAATCTTCAGGCATGTAGTACTTGAAAACACGTAAGATTCTGTCGTTTACTTGAAGCGCAAGATCTACTTCGGACGTCATCGCGGAGTAGAATTGTGGATCGAGAGATGTGGCATATGCAACTACCTCTTGTTGTTGCTCAAACAAATCAAGTACAAGCTCGTGTGCCATCTGTAAAGCCGCTGCTTTTTTCTCAGCTGAAAGGCTCATAGAATTAGGCGCTAATTGAGTGTCCAAAGTAGCGAGTTGAATATATGCTTCTGCAACAGGCATCAGAACTCTTGTGTATGGGACGTTTTCTTTTGGGGTACCTCTGAGGAGTTCGTCTAAAACGGAAAGGGCTCTGTCAGGATCGTTTTCTTCAATCAAAGCTTCGGCAAGATTCGCCATCTGAAGTCTGATATTTGTCACCATGCGGCGGTTGTTTTCATCCATATAGATGCCGTGCTCAAGGTCATCCATTCCACCCCACGACCAGTTGCCCATCACATTGTCATACATCAGGTCTGTAGAAACACCACCTGTTACATTGGGGTTCGGGTTGGCTGGATATTTAATTGGAACCAATCTGTAGGCTAAGCCCTCCAGCCTGAAGTAATCCTGAAGTCCGATATATGCATCTCCCCCCGTAGTTACAGCGAAGTAAATCGGGCGTTCCCAATTGTTGTTTGCAAGCATAGAAAGGAGAGCCACCTGATTTTTCAGAACGTACTGCATAGGCTTGCCTTCGCCATCAACAACTTCCCACTCAACAGCTTCAGCGATTATATCTAGTTCGTCTTCTGACACGATTCCTAAATTAACAACGTGGGCAGAGTCAACTGGAATACTGAATTTGTTCGATGGAAAATAAGGATAGCTCTTGGCGCCATAGGATTTTTGGTCTTCGTCGTTTAAAGCTGTTTCGAACGCCTTAGAAATATCTAAATATTCGTTTGCGGGAGAAGGTTCAAGTAGGATAATATCTCTCGTTCCTTGTCTGTATTGCTCCTCCGTCATCTCTATGGGGAGGGGTGCGCTTTCGTAGGCGCGGCGCTTCATTTGGTCTATATACCAATCCGTATTGAGAAGACTTAAGTTGCAAACCCTTACATCTGTCCGAATACCTTCCACTTCCTGCGCATACCAAAGCGGGAATGTATCGTTGTCTCCGTTCGTGAAGAGGATCGCATTCGGAGCGAGAGAATTCAAGTAGTTCTTCGCAAAATCAACGCCTGTGGTTCTGTGAGCCCTGCTGTGATCATCCCAACCCTCAGATGCCATCAGTAAGGGCACGAACATCGTTACTGCCACGAGAGCTATGGCCCGGGCATTTTCATTCAGTCCCGCGAGTCTCACCGCATGGGCAATTCCATACAGCACACCTGCCGCAAGTGTCATAAACAGGATGCTTAAAGACAAATAGTGAGGGATTCCGCTCATCGATTCGAGCACGTAGAATACTACTCCGGCACCGAGTGGAAGGCCAAGGCCTTTTGCGTGTACTAACCAATCCGCGCGTCTTGCTGCATCGAAAAGAGCATAAACGCTAAGCCCTATCCACATCGCAAAGGCGTAGAAAGACCCAACGTATGCGTAATCGCGTTCGCGGGGCTGCATAGGTGCTTGATTGAGATAGACTACGATCGCCATACCTGTCATAAAGAAGAGTAGAGCCACCGTTCCGGCTCCGCGTGGATCGCGCTGTATTTGGAATATCAAACCTAGGAACCCCAAGAGAAGAGGTAGGTAGAAGAAGTGGTTAAGCCCTTTGTTGTCCTTCATTTCCTGCGTGAGCGTGTCGCGGTTTCCTACGCGGAGCTCATCTATGGCGTCTATGCCTGAAAGCCAGTTTCCACTGGTAAAATCTCCGTGACCCTGCGTGTCGTTTTGCTTTCCTGCAAAGTTCCACATAAAGTAACGGAAGTACATCCAGCCCATTTGGTAGTCCACGAAATAGCGCAGATTTTCTCCTTGAGTGGGTTGTAGCTTCGCTTGGATTCCATCGAGGGCACTAAGGGCTCTTTGTTGTTCAGGGTAGTCCTTCGCCCTTGCAGCCATACTCTCGAAGTATTGCTTCTCTTGGTTGAGTCCTTTTACATATTGTTTTCCGCTTGTTAACCCTCGATCAAATCTCTGTATAAGCATAGAGTTTAGAGCTTCCACAGCTCTGGGGTCATCGAGGGGAGCCAGACTCATACCACCAGATTGCGGGTCCCTGACCAGAACAGAATTTGCATCTCTTACTTCAAATTCACCATCCCAACGTTGGCCATATTCTTTAAATAGATGTATTAAAGTCCTTTCTAATTCAGCTTTAGAGAGACCTCCGCTTAACACATCCTTTTCGAGGTGAAGTAAAAAGGCCTGTCTAGACATCGCTCCATCAACAAGGGGACTTGTGTAACTCGCAGATTCGTTAAAACCCTTGTAATTACTCCACCTCTTGTATTCTTTTACATGACGTCCTTCCGAGGAATACATCCTTGGAAAAAACATCGTGTAGTCGGGGTTATAATTCGAAACGGTTCCCTTCTTTTCCCCTGAATTAATATATTCTTCTACAAGATGTAAACGAGAATTTTTAGAATCCTCAATAAAATTTAGTGCTGTTGATTCACTTTTGAAAGACTTCACCCTAACATCGCGCGTGCCTTTTTGTTCTTTCACACTAAAGCTCTTCACCCAAGTAGCTCCACCATCTCCCTGAGGGTTTTCAATTTCAAGTGGAGAGTCCCAATATTGTCCTATTGAAAGTGGTCTGTCTCCGTACTGCTCACGGTTGAGATATTTCAGTAATTGGAAAAAATTCTCCGGATCGTTTTCATCCATGGGAGGATTGGCGCTAGAACGTACTACGATCGTTGTAAAAGAGCTATACCCAATGAGCATCATTGCAATACTGAGCACGAAGGTGTTTACGGCCCACCAACCTTTCTTCCTAGAATAGATAATTCCTGCTGACAGAATCGCAACTAGAAGAATGAGATATGCAAATATGCCAGAATTAAAAGGCATCCCCATAGAATTCACGAAAATCCTCTCAAAATCTCCAGCGAGTTTAATCACACCCTGTATGAGTCCGATTTGGATAAATCCCAGTAAAGCTATCGAAACAACTCCAGTTATCACCAGGCCTTTAATACTGAACTCGTGCTTTCTGAAGAAGTACACGAGAGCTATAGCAGGTATCGCAAGTAGGTTGAGTAGGTGAACTCCGATTGAAAGTCCCATCAAGTAAGCGATTAGGATAATCCACCTTGAAGAGCCAGGTTCGTCAGCCACACTTTCCCACTTTAAGATAGCCCAAAACACAGCTGCTGTAAATAGCGAAGACAGAGCATAAACCTCTCCCTCTGTTGCGCTAAACCAAAATGAATCAGAGAAGGTGTATGCTAGCGCGCCTACCACACCTGAACCTAGAATCGCCCATCTTTCAGCTGAAGAAGGTTCGACAGAAAACCCACCGGAAAAACGTCGCGCAAGGTGTGTGATGCTCCAGAATAAAAATAAAATGGTGAATGAACTACTCAAAGCTGAAAGCGCATTCGCAGCGAAAGCAGCTGTCTCTGGAGTGGCAAACACCATCAGAGCACGTGCGAGCAACATAAAGAGAGGTGCCCCAGGAGGGTGACCTACTTCAAGTTTATACGCCGAAGCGATAAACTCTCCACAATCCCAAAAACTAGCAGTAGGTTCAACCGTAAGAAGGTAAACAACAGTCGCAACAGCCCAAACAGACCATCCAGCAATAACATTTAAACGATCGTAGCGCATTCAATCAGGCAATTCAGTTTTTCGCAAATAATTGCACCGCGAATATATACACTAATAGCCCGCCTTATCTCTGTATGACAACTCTTTTCGCAGAGCTTTCAACACCTACAATTTGCATTGTATACCAGCCGTTGATTAACTCTTTAAGGGATATCGTCTCACCGTTTGATACAGCCACTTCAAGAACCACTCGACCCTGATAATCATACATCTTCACAGGCCAAAGCCCGAGAGGCAATCCACGCACTGTAACCCCTTCAGAAGTGGGAACAGGGAAAACATTCCATGATGATGCATCCTCTAGATGATTTACGCCCACCTCACCACAACCTTCAACCTGGATAACGACAGAAAGCTCTACACCATTCGGACAATTTGAATCCCAATATTGAACATTGACTTCATAGACGCCATCCGTGTCATAAACATGATGTGACCAAAAATCTTCGTTAGAGAGGACCGAGCCATCACCAAAATCCCAACCAACTTCCATCCAAGACGGAGGATTTCCAGCACCCATCCATACTGTATCTATTTCAAATGCCCAGGTACAAAAATCCCATTTAGGAGGAATAATATTTATGTTATTTGGACAAAATTCTTCTTCACCACAATCTGGAATTTCAATGACGCTAGACCAATTGTTAGGGCCTTCGCAGTATATATATTCACATTCACTTAAAAAAACCTCTGACCCAACATTGTAAAAGGTGCCATCTTCGTAAATACATCCTTGATTTTCACATTCTCCTTCTACCCAAGAAGTAACTCCTCCGTAATAGTATGCGTAACAATGATTAGAATAAGTAATGTCGTCACAGCCACAAACTGGATTCCACTCTTCTGTACATAACATATCGTTATCTATTTGGTCTTGGTTAATGCAATCCTCTTCTCCACAACCTTCAACCACGATGGTAAGATGTAGGGAAACTCCATCTGGACATGATTCACTATAATACTGAACTGATACGAGGTAGACTCCATCTGACTCATAATTGTGTGACGCCCAAAACGATCCTCCTTCAACTTCAGATCCATCTCCAAAATCCCAAGAAACATCACTGTTTTCTTCACCATTCGCAAGCCCAAACGCCCAAGAACACATGTCCCACTTAGGAAAGATTACCTCAATTTGCTCTGGGCAGTCACCCCCCGCAGGGTTTATCCATTCACATGTTTCTACAACGCCACATTCATCATTGTGGTACCAAACACATAGATGAAAACCCTCTGGAAAATCGGCGTTCATTAATTCAACCTCATTGACACCTTCAGCAACAACAGCTCCATTAATACTCCAAATTAAATTTACTTCGGCTGGATATCCGTACGCTTCAAAATACCCCATATTGTTTTCAAACCATCCATCCAATTCCAGTTCACATTCGTCCTCCATTCCTAACCACTCACATGCAAAAACACCTTCAGGGCAGTTCTCACTCTCATACCCTACACAAATAGTAACTCCATCTTCAGGAAAAGGATTGGGCTCCAAAACTTCAATAATATGAGTTCCTGTAGCATATACCTCATTGTTATAGGTCCAAACCAATTCAACATTTTCCGGGTAATTGTATGCCTCGAAAATTGCGTAGCCATCGTAAAACTCATAATCAAATTCTATCGTACAATCATCTTCGACTTCTCCGCACCCTTCTACTGAAATAACAGTTGACAAGACAACTCCTTCACACAGCAAATCCGAGTAGGCCGCTGTAACAATATAATCTCCATCTTCAGCATAATGGTGATCTGCGATATGACCTGCCGATTCTCCGGTTCCATCACCGAAATCCCAATTCACTTCAGCGCCCTCTCCTGATCCTTCTACTTCGAAGATCCAATTGCATGGACCCGTGGATTGCTGCATCGCACCTAATATCTCAGGACAATCGCTGCCGCCGCCTATTATATCATTCAAATCCACAGTCTCACAAATCTCTACTCCCTCAGGACATGCATCTGACACAAATGAAACACACACTGTGACGGGACCATTTAAAAATAAACCAAAAGACAGATCGATAACGTCACTGCCGTTATTCATCATCTCGCCGTTGATACTCCAATTCAGTGTCGCTCCCTCCGGGAAGTCAACAGAACCAACAGTTACATATTCAAAATAAGCTTCAAATACGAGGTCGACAACACAGTCGATTTGGGCATTAGAAGCTAGTGGGGCTATTAGTAACGTTAGAAAGCCAAAGAATAAATTTTTCATATCAGAATCAATAAAATTTCAGTATTTCAATCTAAAACAGCAATCTAAGACATCTACATGTCAGAATTTTTCACCCAACTGTTAATTAACAAACCTAGGATCTGCATCCATCACCTCTCTACAATTTTTACAAGTGCGGAGATCTTCTGAGCCATAAAACTCAATAAATCGAGATTGAAAATCTTTCTCGATGTTCGTGAGTTTGAAATATGTTTCATGGAGAATTGTATTGCAGCCATTACAAAACCACATCAGTCCGTCTTTGTGTCCAGCTTCACGCTTTCTCTCAATGACAAGACCGATAGAGTTCTCCGATCTGACAGGACTGTGGGGCGTTTTTGCGGGGAGAAGAAACATATCACCTTTTGAAAGCGGCACATCAACGGCCTTGCCGTTTTCCTGAATCTTTACGCAGATATCCCCTTCTAGCTGATAAAAAAGCTCCTCCGTTTCGTTATAATGATAATCCTGGCGAGCGTTAGGCCCGGCAACGATCATCACGATATAATCACCGCTATCTACATACAGATTCTTATTGCCTACGGGCGGTTTCAGCAGTTCGCGATTCTCCTCAATCCACTTCGCAAGGTTGAAAGGTCTCCTAATAGCCATAATTTCTTTGTTTTAAATTTCTAAGCCCAAATTACGACTTTCCTCCCATCATTTTCCAACCCCTTGGAACACTCACTAACCAAACCCCTGTGAATATCGCCACAGTACAGACTCCCGTCATTAAATTTAGATCTTTGTGGTATTCACTCGCTCCTAAAAGAGCTAAAACGCCCACTAAAACGAGTACGAGAAGGGGTTGTAAATAAATATAAATGCTTACAACAACCGGTGCGACCCGTTTTAAAGCAATGATATTTAAGAGATAGGCTAAGAAAGTTGTGCCTAAAATGACATATGCGATCGAGCGTATGTGTGAGGAGGTTAACTCGCTCCACATAATTTGTGTGGTTTGGTTCCAACCTATAGGGAGCACGAAAACGGTTCCTATGATAAATACCCAAGTGATTACTGTAAGGGGTCTGTATTTTTGCATAAGCGGCTTCGCCACCACGAGATAAATTCCATAGGACAATGCGTTTATTAAAATGAACGTATCTCCCAGCATGCTTGTCCCTGAAGTGTTGTCTGTGCCAGTGTATTCAGTTGAGTACATCAACAACATCGCAGCGCCTAAACCACCGATAAAAATTCCGATTAGTTTTCTTTTTGTGATGATAGATCCTAAAAGAACTGAGCTGACTATCAGAACGAAAATGGGGGTTATCGTCATGATTAGTGACGCATTAATGGGGCTTGTGAGGGAGAGCCCGTTAAAAAAACAAAGTTGGTTGATCGCAACTCCACTAAGACCACTTGCGATAAATCTCCACCAATCCTGTCTGTCTATTTTTTCAAAAATTCTAAGATCTCGTTTGAAAAATCCAGTCAAAGCCATCGTTAATAGAAACATGGCAGAGCCTCCCACCACTCTTAGAACGATAAACCCGGAGGGACCTACTACATCAGGCATAATCCCTTTGGCTACCACATAGTTTCCTGCATAGATGGCTCCAACAATAAATAGAGCCAGGTGAGCCGCAATGGGATTGTCTCTAGCCAAGACGTTCTCTTGCTTTCTCTACTTCAGACTTGCGAGATCCGACAGTGACTAAATCATCAAATAAAAAAACAGGTCTCTTTAAAAAGGTGTATTCTCCCAAGATGAGCGTGCGATAATCTTGCTCTGACAAGCTTTTTTCAGCGAGTCCCAAACTTCTGAATTTCATAGCACGCCTTGAAAAAAGGGCTTCGTATGAACCCGCAAGGTTTTTCATAGCGTCAAGATCCGCAGAAGAGATTCCGCTTTCTTTGATGTTTACGATTTCGCAACCTTTCAATTCGGGGGAAATGTCGTCAAAAATGCGTTGGCATGTTTTACAAGTTGGGAGTGTAAATGCTTTTTTCATCTAAGAATGATTAAACTTTTTCAGAAACCACATCCATTTTTCGAATCAAATGAGCAACGCCTTCTTGCCAATTGTCCTCGTTGTCAATGACAACATCGCATTTTTCCTTCCAAGGTTGGATAAACTCAATGTCCGAAGGTCTCACATGATTGTCCCACTGATATTGAACCTCCCTGTTGTTATAGCCACGAATAGTTAGATCTCGATATTTCCTTCGTTTTAACCTTGTTTCGACTGAAGCTGAGATAAAGACCTTAATGTCTATCATTTCCCGAACTCTCATATCGTGAAGAGCGAATAAACCTTCAACAATAAGCCAAAGACTTGGGGTTTTTATGACACATTCAGATTTCATCATATCTCTGTTAAAAGTATATGTGTCGATCTCTACTGTCTCTCCTCTTTGTAAAGCGTAAATATCTCTAACTAGATTGTCATAGATAATCGCCTCGGGCAAATCAAAGTTAGTCTCGCCTTTATCATCAACCGGAATTTCCGATATAGGGCGGTAATAATCATCTAAAGACAGAATTGTAATGTCGTCGCCGAAGTGATCTCTAATTCCATTTAGAATTGTTGATTTTCCTGATCCACTGCCTCCAGTTAATGCGACGATTTTCATGCCTTAAATAAAGTTAGGAGAGTAAAATATCTGCAAAAGATCGATCGTTGGCGAGTCGGGGTGATTTGTTTTGGCCTCCCAACTTGCCTTTAGACTTCATCGCTTTAATAAAACTACCAGACTTTAAGGCTGTCACCTGTGCTGATGCAAGGACTCCATCCTTCTGCAAATCGTTGTAGTAAGTGTTGCGGTCGCACAAAGCTTGGTTGAGATCTGCAGCAAATTTTTTAATGTCCTTGGGCTTAGACTCAAACTCGATTAACCACTCGTGATAGGGCTTTCCTTTCTTAGGTTTCACTTCAGGAGCGAGATGCATATCAGACACTACTCCACCATTTGCTTCAACTGCCTGGGCAAGCGCCGCCTCTACTTCTTCTGCAATCACATGCTCGCCGAAGGCGCTCGTGAAATGCTTCGTCCTCCCAGTAACGACAATTCTATGTGGCTCAAGAGAAACAAACTTAATGGTATCACCTATATCGTATGAGAATAACCCGGCATTGGTAGTCAGTATAATTGCATATTGTACCCCCAATTCAACTTGTTCTATGGTTAATCTAGGACGGGTCGTGGTGTATTTATCCATGGGAATAAACTCATAGAAAATACCGTCAGCGATATTGAGCAACATGCCCTCAACATCTGGTTTGTCCTGGAAAGCAATGAACCCCTCAGAAGTAGGGTAAAGCTCAACACGAGCGATATCAAAACCGATGAGCTGTTTAAACTTCTCAGCATAAGGCGTGAAAGACACTCCTCCATGAACAAACAGGCTCAAGTTCGGGAATACCTCCTCCACAGTCTTTTTACCGGTGAACTTGAGGAGTTTTTCGATATACATCTGAACCCAGGTAGGGATACCGCTAACTAAGCGCAAGTCTTGGTCTGCTGTTTCCTTGACGATTGCATCCAATTTTTCTTCCCAATCCTCAATGCAGTTCGTTTCCATCGAAGGAAGACGGTTGCGAAGTAGATATTTAGGTACGTGGTGTGCGACGATTCCAGAAAGACGACCTAAGTTAATTCCCCCTTCAGTTTTATCCAGTTCTGGACTGCCTTGAATGAAAATCATTTTACCGCTCACAAAACTCGCATCTCCAGAACCTACAATTCTTGCAAGAAGGGCGTTCCTAGCGGCATTAATGTGGTTCGAAAGGCTAGCCTCTGTAATGGGAATATATTTCGCTCCTGAGGTGGTTCCGCTCGTTTTACAAAAGTACAAAGGCAATCCAGGCCAAACAACATTTTTCTCTCCTGCAACCGCTCTTTCTAAATACGATTTTATTCCTTCGTAGTCATTCACAGGCACTGCTCTTTGGTATGCCTCAATAGACATTCCATCTCTCAATCCATGATCTTTTCCAAACGAAGTTTTCTCTGCCGTTTTAACAATTTCATTCAATTGTTTTAACTGCGCATTAGCTGGTTGAGCCGACTTAGTTCGCAACTCTACCATAGCCGCTCTAGCGAACGGTTTACTTAATGAAGCTTTCAATCCCATGATGCGAAAGTACTGAAGAATAAAACAAGTCGTAAAAAAGAAGAGGCCACCTACATAGGAAGCCTCTTCAATTACCAGTATTTACTAAGCTTTACGCTTATTCTTTACTTAGCGGATAACCATCTTTTTAGTGATAGAAATACCGTCAGCAATGAGTGTATATGTATATAAACCGCTAGAAAGTGCGCTTACATCGTAAGTAACCGTGTGTGCACCTGCTCCCAAAGTACCCTCTTCAAGGCGAGTAATAACACGTCCACTTAGGTCGCGAATCTCAAACTGAACTGAGCGGCTCTGGTTTAGATCGAAACTGAAAGTCGTAACGTTAGAAGCTGGGTTAGGAATATTTTGGTTTAAATTAATTCCATTCAGGTTCGCAATTTCATCCACACCTACTCGCTCACTTAAAATGAGGCGAACTGCAGGAGAATATGCTTGAGATCCAAACCAAACAAAGCTTCCATCACCCGCTTGGTTAAACTCTCCAGTACTGTTATCTGTATCGCTATTAAGCTGAGCGTTTACCGTTAAACCTCCGTCACTTTCGTATTCTGCAATTACAGCTGCGAAATAAACCGCATCAGCGTCAAGTTCGATGGGATCTTCAAATGCAAGATAGTACGCTCCTGCATTAGACCAGGCTGGGTCGTATGTCCAGAAAGCACTCTCGAAAGGACTGTCAGTAATTCCAACTGTATTGTCGTAGAAATAGAGGCGTGTCTCAAATTCTAACTCCGCTTCATCGCCATCTATGTTAAGACCACAGCTCGCACCGAAATCAACTGTGATTCCGTAAGCAGTAGATCCACCGTTCACCATGTGGTAAAAAGCTCCCTGACCTGAAGGGTCGTAAAGACCTTCAATATCAGATTCCCTTGGGAACATCTCTCCATCTAAGGCAGCCTCGTCATCGTGACCATACTCATCATCTGTGTAAACCATCACCTTAGACATTGTGTTGTCTTCAGGAGTAGCATCTGTACTGCTTCCCGAAATTAAAGTAGAACGAAGGATATAGTTTCCTGTTGCAGAGGGCTCCCATCCAGTAGCAATGTAGATGGTGTCCTGTGAATTTGCTGGGCAGTTGAGACCGTTTGCAAAAGAATATACAGTTGGTATAGTCTCACTAACAGAAGCAAGAACATCTCCCTCCTCAGATAGAACTTCAACAAGAACCTCCACATTTTCTTGGTTTTCAGTTCCGTTGTTGCGGTAAAGGACTCCAGCAAGAACTCCACCGTCTCCAGCGGCAATCTTCTGCTCCATGGGTGTCACTCTGTATTCCCAAACATTCCAGATATCTCCGTTTGTTAGTTGAACCATTGCAAGGTCATCAGCGTTCTCGTTTGAACTTATAACTACATCATCAATACCCCAATAGTAGTGGCTGTATCCGGTTCCTACTTCAGGAGCCTGCATATATGAGAAGCGCAACTGAACAGAATCATTGTAAGCAGCAACACAACTAATATCCAGGGTCGTTGGAAGTGGGTTCGCTGAAGCAGTATTTGCTGATTCTGTAAAAGATCCGTGAGCATCGAACGTCGTCCAAGTCATTCCACCGTCATTTGTTACATCTACATAGATAGGTGCATAATTGTAGCAACAGTAACGGAAGTATTGGTCCCAATTTAAGATCACTGACCCGTCATTTGTAAAGTCTATAAGAGGGCTCGTTAAAGACCCGTCTGTGTCTTGATATCCATCAGCTATAGGGGTGCTGAAATAATCACAGTCAAAAATCATCCAACCGTTATCTGGAGTTTCTGACTCTAGAGTACCCGTATTCCCTGAATACTCTCCCGCTGGGTGGACTTCACCTGTAGCGTCTCCATTGTGGTAGAAACCCGTGTTGTCTGGACTAATCCAAATCCACAAAGAATCGTTCGCGTTATCAATTGTAGTCCATGCTCCGTTTCCGTTTACTCCATCGAATCCGCTAGAGAAATCTTCAGAAAAAAGGATGTTTCCACCTCCGCGTTGAGTAGAACGTGCTTCCTCGCCAGCAAGTAGTGAGTTTGCAACTTCAGCTTGAGTTGCAGATGTGATTTTGTGCGCAAATGAATGAAGAGTCTCCAGTCTTTGGGCAGAAGCAAATGCGAAAATGCAGAGTGCTCCAAGAGTTAAAGTCAAATGTTTCATATTCTCAATAAGGGTGTTTAATTAAAAAAAATAATTTGCAGCAAATTACGTACAAAAAAAAGGGTAGACCACAATGATCTACCCCTTTATTTAATGTATCGTTATCTTATTTCACCATGAGGCGATCAGTAGCGCGCTCTCCATCAACAGATAAAGTGTATGTGTAAACACCTGAAGCAAATTCAGAAGCGTCAACAGAAATGCTGTTGTAGCCTGGAGCTTGAGTTCCCATATTCACAGAGTAAACAATCTTTCCTGCAATATCTCGAACTTCAAAGTTCACGTCAGACGCACGGTCTAAACGGAACTGGACGCGAGTAACACCATTCGTTGGGTTAGGGAAACTTGGGTACATCTGGAATCCTGTTGTACTTACATTCTCCTCAGAGATCGTGTTAACAGCGTTTGGATCTAGATTAAGACGTACCATAGGTACCTCGTTCGTGTAATACCAGTCATAAGCAGATCCTGCACCGAATGGTCCGTAGATAAATGCTGTTTGGTCTGAAGTAAATTTCGACTCACCATACTGAACGTTAGATCCACCGTAGTGCTCGAAACCAGCGCCTAACCAATCTCCAGCAGCAGCCATGTATGGCTCATCAAATACAAACGTATACCACGTTGTAACCTCACCAACTGCGTTGGTGTTTCCTTCGATAATATCAAACTCATCCGTAGATTGGAGCAATCCACCGTATTGTTCTGTAAGTGAGTTTTCGTCGAAAAGGTCGAAAAGGTGAGTAATCACTGACGTTCCTGCTTCAGAACCATCCATAATAGCTACATCAATAGCGTAGATAACAACATCTTCAACGATGTCGAAAAGAGACATAGCGATGTAGTCATCTGTACCATCTCCAGGTGCAGCAGCTGTAGAAACTCCGTCATCACGTCCCCATGATAGGTCTGTAACTTCGAAAGACTGAGAAGCCATATTGTTTTCTGGGTTCTCATCAACTGCATCCGCAGTAAGAGCGTATTCAACTGTTACAGGACCAAGAGCTGAAGGCATATAGGCTGCAGATAAAGTATCTGCGGCTGCATAAGCGAGAGTTATGGCGGAAGAAGAAGCTGTTGTTCCAGCTGCGGTAACACCAAGCGTTACATTCGTTTGGTCTTCATAACCTACGTTATACACCTTTGCCGCTGCGGCAAGATCAGCAGGGATTTGAGACTGTGACCAAGCACCGTACTCATAATATCCTGTACGCTCAAAGTCAGTGTAGCTTAAGTAGTTATCGATACGCGTATCGTTTGCAGGAGTGTCGTAAACTTTAATGTCGTCAATCTCCCAGCTGTAACCCCAAGTTCCAGACCAACGGAAACGGATGTAAACAGTCTCCTGTGCACCAGCAGCTTCAGTAATATCAAACTCTAACAGAGATGGGTTATCTGATCCGTCACTTGTTCCATATCCAGGGAATACTTCTTTACGAGAAGCAACAGGAGTTGTTTCTCCACCGTAATCTACCGTTCCAGAAGCTTCATCCCAGCTGTCAATAGCTGGCCAATTCACTCCGTCGCGAGAGATTTCAATAAGACACTTCTCACTGTCATCAGAACCTCCGTTATCCCAGCAACGGTAGCGTGTCTCCAAAGAGATGCTCACATATTGATGATCGGTACAATTAATAGGTGTTACTGTTGAGAACCAACAGTTCTCAACCCAGTTTGCATCGTAGTTCGCGTCAGCTCCAAAAAGGTCTGAATCAACCATGATTAATCCGTTGGCCGATGTTGTTGAGTTCATCGCGCTAGCTGCTGATCCGTCTCCAGAACCTCCAGCCCACTGATTGTATGGTCCAGCAGGTCCATCAGTAGTACATTCAAAATTGATGTCTATTTCGGACCAAGGGGCACCAACTTCTAGCGCTCCATTACCAAATGACCAGTCTGCACAGTCGTTAATATTACAGTCGTGTGACCAAAATACAGCTCTTGCAGCTTGCACTGGAGCTTCAGAGTTTATGCTTGACGCTTGTGCGTCTTTAGCAGCTTGCACCGGCATCTTTACCTGTGCGTTTGCAATTGTTCCTACGAACATTGCGGCAATTAAAAAGTATACTTGCTTCATATTGAGCGTTTTATGGTTTCTATTTATCTTTAACTTCGCAAATATAACGCGCGAAATTCTAGCAGAAGATTATTTAGAGATACTAACAAACACAAAATAGTGTTTTAATTTAGATATTTAGTCTCTGTAGTCAGTTATAGATGGACAGCTGCACATTAGGTTCCGGTCGCCGTATGTGTCGTCTACTCTTGCAACAGAAGCCCAAAATTTACCTTTTCTCAACTTCTCAACTGGGAAAGCAGCCTCTTCTCTTGTGTACGGATGTGTCCAATCAGAGGCTGTCGTTTCCTCAATTGTATGAGGTGCCATTTTTATAACATTGTCCACAGCATCAACTTGTTTTAACTCTATCGATCGTATTTCTTCTCTTATGCTTAGCATCGCTTCTACAAATCGATCTAACTCTTCAAGAGATTCACTCTCGGTGGGCTCAACCATCATCGTGCCTGATACAGGCCAAGAAATTGTAGGGGCATGAAAGCTATAATCGATGAGGCGTTTTGCGATATCAACAACTTCCACGCCACACGATCTGAAAGATCTGCAATCAATGATCATCTCGTGGGCGACAGTGTTATTCGGACCTTGGTATAAAATATCGTAGGCTCCTTCTAATTTAACTTTGAGATAGTTGGCGTTTAATATAGCAATCTCTGTAGCTTGAGTTGCTCCTTTTACACCTAACATTTTAAGGTAAGCGTAGGGAACAAGTCCTATCAACGCACTCCCGAAAGGAGCAGATGATACAGCGGAGATTGAATCCTCTCCACCTTGATGTATAATAGCGTGACCAGGTAAAAATTTAGTGAGGTGTTTCGCAACTCCAATAGGGCCCATTCCTGGACCTCCTCCTCCGTGAGGTATCGCAAAGGTTTTATGAAGATTGAGGTGACAAACATCAGCGCCAATATTTCCAGGGCTGGTAAGCCCAACTTGGGCATTCATATTTGCACCATCCATATATATCTGGCCTCCATTGGTGTGAACAATTTCGATAATTTCTAGAATCCTTGCCTCAAAAACTCCATGAGTAGAGGGGTAAGTAATCATAATAGAGCTTAAGTTTTCGCGATGTTTTTCAGCTTTTTCTTGTAAGTCTTCAATGTCTATGTCTCCATTTTCCATACATCCGACCACGACGATTTTTAAGCCCGCCATAGCAGCGCTTGCAGGATTTGTCCCGTGTGCACTTGAAGGAATTAAACATATATTTCTATTCTTTTCTCCTATACTCTCATGGTAAGCTTTAATAACCAACATACCAGCGTATTCTCCATTGGCACCAGAGTTGGGCTGGAGTGTAACACTGTCAAAACCTGTGATTTCAGCCAAATCTGATTCTAGATTTTGTAAAATCTCTATCATTCCACAAGCCTGTTCAGAAGGACAGAAAGGATGAAGCTCCGCAAATTTATACCAAGCAATAGGCAACAACTCCGTTGCAGCATTTAGCTTCATCGTACACGACCCAAGAGGAATCATTCCATGAACCAAAGAGAAATCTCTGTTCTCGAGAAGTTTGATATAACGCATCATGGCCGTTTCCGATCTGTGGCTATTGAATACTTGGTGTTCTAAATAGTCAATTTCGCGATATAGAGTTCCGAAAAAGGCTCTGTCAACTTCGATACCTCTCACTAATGGCACTCCGAAAGCAGAACAAAGATTCGTGAGATCCTCAATGTTCGTTCTTTCGTTGAGAGAAACTCCCACATGCTCACCGTCATTGAAATAACGGATGTTAATCCTCAATGCATGGCATCGAGCTATTAAGGAGTTCACTTCATCTTCCCCACCTCTTACTCTGATTTTAAGGGTGTCGAAATAGCATGAGTTAACGACCTCCATTGAGAGGTTAGAATTTAGAGCAGCTGCAAATGATTTGGTTCTTTTGTGAATTCGTTTTGCAATTTCTCGTAAACCTCTGGGGCCGTGGTAAACAGCGTACATCGAAGCCATTACAGCAAGTAGAGCTTGAGCGGTACAGATATTCGATGTCGCTTTGTCGCGGCGAATATGTTGCTCTCGTGTTTGAAGCGCCATTCTGAGGGCGGTGCTGCCATTTCTGTCTACACTCACTCCAATAATGCGGCCGGGAAAGTTACGCTTGTAGCTTGCGTCTGCGGCAAAAAATGCTGCATGGGGCCCTCCGTAGCCCATCGGAACTCCGAAGCGCTGAGAAGATCCAACGACAACATCTGCACCCATTTCACCCGGGCTTTTAAGCATTAGTAGTGCCATAAGGTCTGTGGCCATCACGACCTTAACATCTGACGAATGAGCTTGCGCTACTAGCCCTTCGAGATCTTCTGCCTCGCCATTTGCATCGGGATATTGAAGTAGGCAGCCGAAAACTTCGTCCGTGAACTTCCACTCGGAGCGAGGAGCTTCGATGATGGTTATCCCAAGCGAGTTTGCTCTGGTCTTCATCACATCGAAAGTCTGTGGATAGACTGCCTTATCGACAACAAAGGTGGTCGCTCCGGCTTTTACTTGCTTGCGTGGACGTGCTGAGAAGAGCATCGCCATTGCCTCGGCGGCGGCGGTTCCCTCATCGAGGAGCGACGCATTCGCAATCTCCTTTCCTGTTAAATCACTAACTACGGTTTGGAAATTTAAGAGGGCCTCTAATCGACCTTGAGCAATCTCCGATTGATAGGGAGTATAGGCTGTATACCATCCTGGGTTCTCAAGTATATTTCTCCTGATTACACTCGGAACTTCAGTAGGGTAATAGCCCATTCCTATGTAATTCCTATATGTTACATTTTTTTCTGACAGGTCACTTACATGCTCTAAGTAGTCACTTTCTGTAAAGGCCTCGCCTAGATTAAGAGGTTCCCTCAGCCTAATTACATCTGGGACTGTTTTCTCAATTAATTCATCTATAGAGCTAAGACCTATGGTCGCAAGCATGATTTTTAGGTCCTCTTGACGAGGACCCATATGCCGTGAGGCGAAACTTCCTAATTTCATATGAGATAAATATGAAGATTGAAACAGCAAAAAAGAAAGCGCAAAGATATCTTTTATCACCTTTGTAACATGCAACTCGTGAAGATTCTTGGATACAGCCATTTAATGATTGCTGTTGGTGCAGGGGTGACCGCGTACATTAGTGGATTGTCATTGGGTTTAGGAGGAGATATGAGTGAAGCGGCAACTCTAATTGGCGCCTTTACAGGGCTTGGTTATACGGTCCAAAGATTGATTAAAACACGATTTTTCCCTCTTTCAGCTCCTCCTGAAAGGATAGCTTTTATGAAGAAATATGGGGTCGGGTTAATTGTGGCTTGGGGGATTGTGTTCATGGCTGTTATCATGCTTGGTGCAGTCGATTTTTCTACTTCTGCAAATGCTTTAGTCACCTTTCTAATCATTATTAGTATAGCTTATGCAGCGATTCCACTTCGTGAAAAGGCATATTTAAAGTTGCCACTGATCGCTGGTGTTTTTGCTTTAGCGACTGTTGTGTACCCCGTTTTACTTGCGGGGTTTAAACTGTCCGATTTTACTCCAATATTGGTGACGGTGTTGCTTGCACGGTTTTTATATATCGCAGGAATTACCATTCCTTTTGATGTCAGAGATTTAAACATCGATTCAGTGAATATGAAAACAATGCCCCAACAAATAGGGACAAAACGTTCGCTTCAACGAGCTGTGATTTTAGTTGGAGGGTCTGGTGTTTTGTGGGCGGGGCTTTTAATCATGGAAGCTATACCTCAAATAGTGGGTTATAGTTTACTGATCCACGCCATCATTTCTATTCCATTTGTATCTCCTATATTAGCGGGACGGAATCGCAGTGAATTTTTTTACAGTATCGTTCTTGATGGATTAATCTCTTTTCAATTCGTAATTTTGCTTCTATGTTATCTACTATTCCAACAATAGCCGATGCGCGCATACTTGATGCCGCAGATCCGCTAAGCTGTTTTCGTGAGAAGTTCCTGATTCCTAAACACAAGGGGGAAGACACAATGTACTTTACAGGGAATAGCTTGGGGTTGCAGCCTCGCACTGCGGCAAAAGCGTTACAAGCGGAGCTAGATGATTGGGCTGAACATGGTGTGGAGGGACATTTCAAGGCCCGCAATCCTTGGATGCACTACCACGAGCTTTTCTCAAAATCTCTCGCTTCATTGGCTGGTGCACTTCCCACTGAGGTAGTGGCTATGAATGCTCTAACGGTTAACCTCCACCTGCTTTTAGTTAGTTTTTACAAGCCGGAAGGCACCCGTACGAAGATCATCTGTGAGGCAAAATCTTTCCCTTCTGACCGTTACGCTCTTTTAAGCCAAATCAACTTTCACAACCTCAATCCCAACGAAAACCTCATCGAACTTTCTCCCCGTGAGGGCGAGCATTGTTTGAGGGTTGAGGATATAGAAAAGGCCATTTTCGATGCCGGAGAAAGCCTTGCAACCGTGATGATCGGAGGAGTAAACTACTATACTGGTCAGCTTCACAATCTTCAAAAAATTACTTTAGCCGCACACAAAGTTGGGGCTCTGTGTGGATTCGATTTGGCACACGGAATGGGCAATGTCCCGTTCGAACTACACAACTGGGATGTGGATTTTGCATGCTGGTGTAGCTACAAGTATATGAATTCCGGTCCAGGGGCAGTAAGCGGGATTTTCGTTCATGAACGTCATCACAACTCCGACATACCTCGCTTTGAAGGTTGGTGGGGTCACGACAAGTCCACTAGATTTGAAATGAGCCCAAGTTACAATAGTATGGGGACAGCTGAATCTTGGCAGCTCAGTAACGCTCCTGTCTTAAACATGGCTGTTCACAAAGCATCACTCGACATTTTCGAAGAGGCCGGGGGGATGCCTGCTTTAAGAGAGAGATCATTGCGACTTACTGCTTACCTTGAGAAAACTGTTCGTGCTATCGCTTCAACCACAGGAGCTAATTTAGAGATAATTACGCCTTCTAACCCCGTTGAAAGAGGATGCCAATTGAGCATTGTAGCTCACGGGCAGGGTCGTGATCTCCACGATAAATTATCTGAAGCAGGTGTGGTTGTAGATTGGCGTGAACCCGACGTAATTAGAATGGCTCCGGTGCCTCTTTACAACTCGTTTGAAGACATTGCAAGGTTTGGACACATTCTAGCCGAATCATTAAGTTAAATTTGCAGTATGGTAAATTCTCGTTTCGCCGTTTTCGGTACAGGTCGCTACGGCGCCCAAATCGCTCTTTCTCTTGCAAAGCGTGGCGCTGAAGTTTATACGTTCGATATAAAACCAGAACGTGCTGAGCTACTGAAGGAAGACGTTGCCCTTGCTATCACTCTCGATGCTACCGACAAGAGAGCTCTTATAGCCCAAAGCGTCCAGGATATGGAAGCTGCGGTAGTTGCCATAGGAGAAAACTTTGAGGCTACGGTTCTTACTACCTTAAATCTTTTAGACCTCGGTATTCCTCGCATTATTGTAAGAGCAAACGATAGAAACCAGCACAGGATCCTTAAATCGTTAGGGGTAAAAGAAATCCTAAGTCCAGAGAGTGAAGTTGCCGAAGTCGTTTCTGAAAGACTCATTAACCCCAGTATTCGTGGGTTCTTGCAACTTCCCGATAAATATGAAATAGCGGAAATTAAAGCCCCACCTAATTGTTTCGGGAGGACTTTGAAAGATATCGCATTAAGCTCTAGGTATGAGCTTCGACTCATTACGATAAGACGTGAATTTCAGGAAATTATTGATGGAGAAACAACAATTACTGAACATATTATCGGGCTCCCTCAGATGGATACGGAAATTCAGGAAACCGATACGCTAGTTGTATTTGGCCCCTTCAAGGCCGTTAAAAAATTCCTAGAAATAAACGCGTAAAGGCAATTTAATTAAGCCACTGTACTTCGTGGCTCCAATCTGACTTAATTTTTACTTTCTCAAGCATGATTTCAGCTGGTTCTGGAGATTTCCATTGCAGTAAATCAACGCTTCTCCAAAGTCCATCACCATCCGTGTCACCCGTCCATTTTAATTGATATGTGCCTTGTGTTAGATTTTTAAATTCAACACCCTCTTTATTCTGAAGCCTCTGTTTTTTTACAACTTCACCATTTGAAGCAATTAATTCAAGCCAACCCTCTTTCTCTATTTTTACGCTCAAATCTCCCAAGCTTTTCTTTTCGAAAACACTCCATTTAAAACTGGTAGAATCGGAAATTTGGACCCCACCATACCCCACAACTCCACCGGGAACAAGTGTTAATTCAAAAGAGTTTCCCCTTGTAAAATTTCCTTCAACAACAACCTTAAACGGGTCTAAATCATCGATGTAAACAGAATCTAAAAACATTTCTAGACTGTCTTCTGTAATCAGTATAAATAAAGAATCTGCTACACTTTCTAAGGGTCTGGAAAAAGTGAACTCGGCGATATTTGATGACACCACCTTTCCTTCTGGTCCCTTAACTTCTCTGAAAGTTTCCATCTGAATCAATTCTATTTCCTGAAAATTTAAAGTGTCGTTTCCACACCAAACAACATCGGATGAACTCTCGCCAGACAACACCCATAAATTTTCATTGTCATAAAAAATCCGATTGCCACTAACATCAATTTTGTCAGACAACTCGATAGGCGCACTTAAAATAACATGAACGAGTCCAAGGGAATCCCTAGAACTTTTCTCAAAATACTTCACCGCTAGCTCACTTGTAGGCTGCATTCTGAGTGGCATTTCTAGGGTCACATGTCCGTCCACAACTACAACCTCTTCAAAAACTGCCAATCCTTCTCCTGAAGTCCAAACATAATTTCTGTCATTGTCCTCGATAGCCATGATTTTATATCGTCCCGAAGGCAGGTAATTCAATAGAAACTCACCTGACTCATTCGTTGTACCTACAAATTTGGGCTTTGCCCCTTTAAAAATTGAATCCGGTGAAATAACAGAATCATACATCAGAACTCGAACTCCCGATTTAGGCTCTGCGGTAAAAACATCAACTACAGATCCGCTTATTGAAAGTGAATCTAGATGATCTCCTGTGGAAAATGCAAGAACAAAGTTGTCAAGCGAATTTCCCTCCCTTATATCTACAACCGCATCTCCAAATTGAAACACATAGGTTTTATCTGCCTGCAATTCATCATTCCAAACAAAAGTTACGGTTTTTCTTTTCATAGACCACTGTAATCCTTGAGGGAGGAGTGGTGAAACCAACAGTTGACTGTTGAGTGATTTTACATTCACGTACTCGTCGAATGTCACAGAAATGGCTCCTCCACGATCACAAATCACATTGGTTGCCCCAGGTTTGGGGGAAATTTCTAAAACAATTGGTGCCTCTGTATCCACTCCGCCACCAGAAGGGGTTCCTACCTGAGCGCACGAGGTGATAATTATTGAGACAACAAAGGCCTGTGTCAGCACGAATATGTCCTCAAATAATTTCATTTCTTTTTAGCAAATATAATAACTCCCTCACGTTACGCGTGGCCTTTAGCTAAGCAAGTGCTAAGCAACTGCTAAGCAAGTGCAAGAACTACCGCACCTAACACCACTCTGCCTCTTAACTCTAGAATTTCACGACATTCTCTCAACGTCGCACCAGTTGTTAAAACATCGTCAACGAGAATCACCGGACTCATCTTGCTTCTATTTTTCATGTTGTTAAAACCGTAAGTCTGTTTCAATGCTTGAGATCTCCCGCTTCTATTTGAACCCGTCAAAGAAGCACCGTGCTTTTTGCGAATAAGACCAGCCTCATCCACCTTAACACCCCAAACCTCTCCCAGACCAGCTGCCAATCTTTCAGCCTGGTTGTACCCTCTTTGGAGTTTTCTTTTGGGATGAATCGGAACGGGAACTAAGACTACGCCTTCTGGCGGTGGATCCCAACGGGTTGCGATCCATTCGCCGAGTTGTTTAACCCTCCATGGCTCGCCCCCATATTTACATTTGTGAATCATTGCCCTCGACCCTCCATCGCTTAAACGGAATCCCATTGCAGACCAAACACAGTTCATTCTTTCTTTAAACAATGTATTGCTTACCAAACCCGGTGCATACACCCCCCAATTTACAACACATAAACTACACGCCCCAGCAACATGTCCGTAATACGATATAGGCTTACTACAACTCAGGCAGGTCCGAGGAACAAACCCTTCAATCAATGCACGGGCTAAATATGTAATCGTTTTTTTCACTTTATAAAATTTACAGATACTAAGGACGGAAAATTTCAAAACCCTTTTTTAATGATTTTATAATAGATCGTGTTGAACTTGTAGTCGTTAGGTTTGCAAGGTGAAATTTGGTAAAATAGATATTAATCTGGAAGGTGAGAAGCTTAATAAAGATCATTGGGAACTTCCCGACGAGAAGATAGAATGGGCTGAGAAGCTTGACCCAAATGAGAATACTTTAATAAGAACATTGGTAAGGACTGGGGGGACTTCCTGGCGCATTAAATCTTGGAGGGGGAGTGTTTACCCCATGAAAGATCCGATGAGAACCTGGCCAAATCACTATGGAAAGCGATTTGGCAACATTGAATTTAACGCTACCCATTATAGGATTTACTCACCTGAAAAGATGGCTGAGTGGGCTCGTGAAATGCCTGACGATTTCGTTTTCTGCCCTAAATTTCCAGCACTAATTTCACATTATAGGCGGTTCAACAATTGTGAAGGCCCCACTGATGATTTTATTGGAGGCATACTCGCTTTAGGAGATAAACTCGGCCCTGTTTTTCTCCAACTCCCCCCTCATTATGCACCTAAGCACAGTGAAAAATTGATTGCATATTTAAACAATTGGCCAAAAGAAATAAAGATGGCTGTGGAATTTCGTCATGCCGAGTGGTTCAAAGGTGGTGAGGAGGCAGAAACCGTTTGGAAATTGTTATCCGACAAAGGAATCGGAGCAGTCATTAGCGATACCGTCGGAAGGCCTGACGCTCTACATATGCGACTTACAGCACCGTTTCTTCTTGTCAGATTTGGAGGTTATGATGGACATGATAGTGATGAGAAGAGGTTGATGGTTTGGTGTACATTGCTAAAAAAATTAAAGGACGCAGGAACGCCACTCGACTCGTTCGACCTACTTGTACATACTACAGACAGTGAGTTTACTCCAGAAATTTGTAGTCAGTTTGAAGCGATGATTCAATAGGTCATTCATAAAATACACTTTTAAATGAAACTAATTACGCTTATTTTTTGTCTTTTCACCAGTTCTATTTTAGCGCAAAACACAAGTTCACCTCTTGAAAAGCGAACTTCGTTCCGCCCGCTGATTTTACCCTCTGCTTTTATAACTTATGGATTTATCGGGTTAAATAACGAAAGGCTTAGAGGTCTCGACGTAAGTATGAGGGATGAATTGAGGTATGTTGAGAGAAAAGTTCATCTTGACGATTATTTAGAATTCAGCCCTTTGGTTGCCGTTTACGGATTAAATCTTCTTGGGAAAAAGGGTGTGCATGATGTAAAAGAACTCACGAAAATTACAGGCTATTCGATTGTGATTACAGGTGTTTCAGTCGCTAGTATTAAGTTACTTACGGGGAAAGAAAGACCAGACGAATCCGACTGCACTTCCTTCCCTTCTGGACATACTGCGACAGCTTTTATGTGTGCTGAGATATTATATCAAGAGTATAAGAACGAGTCTATTCTATATGGGATTCTAGGATACACAGCCGCCGCTACTACAGGTTATCTTAGAGTATATAATGACAAACACTGGTTCTCCGATGTCGTTGCAGGAGCTGGATTTGGGATATTAAGCACGAAACTATCCTATCTTCTCCATGAAAAACTGCACTCAAGAACTTTATCAAGAAATAAAAGGCGTTACTTACCGTGACACTTTTTAAACTTCTTGCCAGAACCACAGGGACAAGGTGAGTTGGGTTGAACTTTCTTGTCAGAGCGAATCGGGTCAACTGGCTTGGGGCGAGTTGGAGCTTGGCCTGGAGAAGAACTCCTATTTCCAGCAGATTGAGAAGCAAAATTTTGTTGGGCAATGTTCTCGATGCCGGCCTTAGATGTTTTACCTAATGGAGCCGCTTCTATTTTCTTCCCTTGGCGCAATGGTTGTTCTCCTGCATTTATCGGAATTGTGCACTTCATTAAGAATGAAGCGACCTCAGCATTTACCTTTTGAACCATTTGCTTAAACAGCTCATATGACTCGAATTTGTAAATGAGAAGCGGGTCCTTTTGCTCGTGTCTCGCGTGCTGAACATTGTTTCTTAAATCATCCATAGATCTAAGGTGCTCTTTCCAATGCAAGTCAATCACAGCAAGGACCACTTGCTGCTCGAGAGCCTTCATGACGCTTACCCCCTCGGTTGCAACACTTTCGTCAATATCTGCACTCACTTGAATCGTCTTCCGTCCGTCAGAAAATGGGACAAGTATGCTTTTGAAATCGTTAGAATCATCGTCGTAAACACGCTGGATTACTGGGTGAGCTCGCTGAGCTAAATCTTCAATTTTAGATCGGTAATGTAACTCCGATTTAGAGTAACATAGGTAAACCAAATCATCCGTATCTGAGGAAAGGAAATCGTTCTCTGAAATGGGAGCTTCCATCCCTAAGTTAGAAAGCAGCGCCAAACGGAAATTATCGTAGTCCTTAGACTCATGCGTAGCATCGACATTTGCCTCAACAAGTTCGAAGAACATGTTTGCAATATCCGTTCTAATTCTATCGCCATACAGCGCATTTCTACGGAGCTTATAAATCACTTCACGCTGGGCGTTCATGACATCGTCGTACTCAAGAAGTCTCTTTCTTATCCCGAAGTTGTTTTCCTCGACTTTCGTTTGGGCTCTTTCTATGGACTTCGAAATCATCTTGTGCTGAATGACTTCTCCATCCTTGTGTCCCATCCTGTCCATCATCTTCGCCACTCGGTCAGAGCCAAACAATCGCATTAAATCATCTTCTAAAGATGCATAAAATTGTGACGATCCTGGATCTCCTTGACGACCTGCACGACCTCTAAGCTGTCTATCAACTCTCCGCGAGTCATGCCTCTCAGTTCCTATAATAGCAAGACCTCCAACCTCTTTAACTTCTTTTGTTAATTTAATGTCGGTACCACGTCCCGCCATATTTGTCGCGATCGTAATCGTTCCAGCCTGACCGGCTCTGGTCACAACCTCTGCCTCCTGTTGGTGTCTCTTCGCGTTAAGAACCTGGTGGGCTAATCCACGCATGTCTAACATTCGAGATAGCAATTCAGAAACTTCAACTGTAGTCGTTCCTACAAGTACTGGTCGTCCAGATTTGCTAAGCTCAGCGATTTGATCGATCGCTGCATTGTATTTCTCGCGCTTCGTCTTGTACACCAAATCCTCTCTGTCGTCACGTGCAATAGGCCTGTTTGTAGGGATTACCTTAACATCTAATTTATAGATATCCCAAAACTCACCTGCCTCTGTCTCCGCTGTTCCAGTCATACCAGCAAGCTTGTGGTACATCCTAAAGAAGTTCTGAAGAGTTACTGTCGCATATGTTTGAGTGGCAGCCTCAATCTTTACATTCTCTTTCGCTTCAATCGCTTGGTGTAAACCATCCGAGTAGCGTCTCCCGTCCATAATACGACCGGTCTGCTCATCGACAATTTTCACCTTGTTTTCCATAATAACGTACTCGATATCCTTCTCGAATAACGTGTATGCTTTAAGAAGTTGATTCATAGAGTGAATCCGCGCGGATTTGACTCCGTAATCTTGCATCACCTCCTGCTTCCTAGATAATTTTTCGTCATCGCTAGAATCTGAATTGTCTACTGCGACAAGCTCTGTTGCAATGTCAGGCATGGTGAAAAATGCGTCATCATCCATCCCTTGAGTAAGATAAAGAATACCTTTCTCAGAAAGTTCAATTTGGTTTTGCTTCTCATCAATAACAAAGAACAACTCTTCATCCGCCTTGTGCATCTCGCGCTGATTGTCAGCTAAGTAAAACGACTCAACTTTTAACAGGCGTTGGCGCATTCCTTCATTACTCAGGAATTTAATGATGGGCTTCGATTTAGGGAGTCCTCGAAAAGCTCGGTAAAGTGCTAATCCAGCGACTTCCTTCTCCTCTTTTGAGGTCCCATCGGTAAGGAGTTTTTTTGCCTCTAACAGAAATCCTTGAACTGCTTTTTGCTGAACTTGAATCAGCTTAACAACCATGGGTTTTAGAGATTCAAACTCCTGTTCGTCACCTTTAGGTGTGGGTCCGCTAATAATAAGTGGCGTTCTTGCCTCATCAATAAGTACAGAATCCACCTCGTCAACGATTGCATAATGATGACGCCTTTGGACCAACATGTCCGGATTTTTCGCCATGTTATCTCGCAGATAATCGAACCCGAATTCATTGTTCGTACCGAACGTGATGTCACACTTATACGCTTCTCTTCGAGACTCACTGTTAGGCTGATGCTTATCTATGCAATCAACTGTCAGACCATGAAATTCGTACAATGGACCCATCCACTCCGAGTCACGCTTAGCCAAGTAGTCGTTCACGGTCACAAGATGAACTCCCCTACCCGTGAGGGCGTTCAAGAACACCGGCAAAGTTGCAACGAGGGTTTTTCCCTCACCCGTGTGCATTTCCGCCACGCTACCCCTGTGAAGGGACACTCCACCTACAAGTTGCACGTCGTAGTGAACCATCTCCCAGGTTACATCTGACCCTGCTGCTTTCCAGGTATTAGACCAAAAAGCTTTATCACCCTCTACCCTAACCATATCCCGTTTTGCAGCAATATCCTTATCGAACTGCAATGCAGTAACCTCTATTTCACCTTCTGCTGTGAATCGCTTCGCAGTCTCTTTTACAACGGCGAAGGCTTCGGGTAAAATTTCCGCAAGTACAACTTCGAGTTCCTCATTGATGTCCAGCTCTAACTTGTCAATCTTTTCGAAAACAGCTTCTTTAGCGTCGAGATCAGACTCGGGCATGGTCTCTGCTTTTATTTTTAATTCATCAATCTCTCCTTGCAAATCGGAAATGTGATCCTTGATTCTTGTTCGTAAATCAGTAGATTTCGCTCTGAGTTCATCGGCGCTGAGGTTGATGAGGGACTTTTCAGCCAACAAAATATCATCAACAACTGGCTGGAGTTCTTTCAGGTCGCTGGATGATTTATCTCCTAGAAATATTTTTAAAAGGCCTTTAAGCATTGTGCAAAAGTACGCATTCAGCGTTCCTTAAATAAGTCCATTTTGTGAATGCTTTTTGAGCTGAAAATATATACCCTAAAACAGTCATTTTTCTTCCGTTTTGCCAAATCTCCACGAATTTATAATCGCTCGAAGCACAGTAGATAAAGGCAACGATCTTTGTTATTAACACAAGTGTTAAAAACTCGGTGGTAAAGTAGTCTAAATGACCTTGCATAAATAGGGGTCTAGATTGTTACTTTGAGACGTTGACTTAAAGCACGATTATACACTAGATATGGACGCAAATACCCCTAAAATAAACGAGACCGAGATCGAGACAAAAACCCAGACTAAACAAGTCGCTTTAGACGAACAAACATCAATTGAGGAGGTGCTGCCCGAAAACACAGCGGTGGAAGAACCTATCTTAATTGAAAACCCCAAGCGCTTTGTTTTGTTCCCAATTCAACACGACGATATTTGGGCTGAGTATAAAAAGCAAGAGGCTAGTATTTGGACAGCTGAGGAGATCGATCTTTCTTCTGATCTAGCTGATTGGTCAGATAAGCTTAACGATGATGAGCGGTTTTTCATCAAAAATGTTCTTGCATTTTTTGCCGCTTCGGATGGGATTGTAAATGAGAATATCGCGGAAAATTTCGTTCAAGAGGTTCAATATACAGAAGCTAAGTTTTTCTATGGATTCCAGATTATGATGGAGAACATACACTCTGAGACTTACTCGTTACTCATCGACACTTACATACAAGACACGAAAGAAAAGGATCATTTATTTAATGCAATTGAGACTCTCCCGTTTGTTAAGGCAAAAGCTGAGTGGGCTATGCGCTGGATCGACAAGGGAAGTTTTGCTGAGCGCTTAATTGCATTTGCTGCCGTTGAAGGCATCTTCTTTAGCGGAAGTTTTTGTTCGATTTTTTGGCTTAAAAAGAGAGGGCTTATGCCTGGGCTTACATTCTCAAACGAGCTCATATCTCGTGACGAAGGAATGCACTGTGACTTTGCGTGTCTCCTGTACAACAATCATCTTGTAAATAAACTCCCTAAGAAAACCGTAGAGAAGATTATTGTTGATGCTGTTGATATGGAGAAGGAGTTCGTTACTGAAGCTCTTCCCGTGAGACTCATCGGCATGAATGCAGATCTTATGCAGCAATACATCGAATTTGTTGCTGACAGACTCCTTGTGGAACTAGGAAATGAAAAAGTATACAACGCCACAAACCCATTTGACTTTATGGATATGATTTCACTTCAAGGAAAAACAAATTTCTTTGAGAAACGAGTGGGAGAATATCACAAATCCGGGGTAATGAACCACGGCTCTGAAGAAAGCAAAAGTTTCAATATGGAAGCTGACTTCTAAAAAAATACCAACCCATTATCCTACCTGAACCACCCTCTAGATATTTGCCATGTACGTAGTTAAACGCGACGGAAGACGTGAACTTGTTCAATTTGACAAGATTACAGCCAGAATAAAAAAACTTTGTTATAGCCTACACGAATCTGTTGATCCGCAACGCATCGCTATGCGTGTTATCGAGGGCGTCTACGATGGTGTTACGACGACTGAGCTTGACAACCTCGCAGCAGAAGTGGCTGCGACGTGCGCTGTAACTCACCCCGATTACGCCAGTCTTGCGAGTCGTATTGCGGTAAGCAACTTACACAAAGCAACTAAAAAATCCTTCGCTGAAACGATAGATGAACTCTACAACTACGTAGATCCTGTAACTGGTGATCCTGCAAGCTTAATCGCTGAAGACGTACATGAAATCATCCAAGAAAATGCAGAATACCTAGATTCACAGATTATTTACGACAGGGATTTTAGCTACGATTTTTTTGGGTTTAAAACTTTAGAGCGTTCATACTTGTTAAAGATGAACGGAGCGATTAGTGAAAGACCGCAGCAGATGCTTATGAGGGTGAGTGTAGGAATACACAAAGACGATCTCGAATCTGTTGTGAGCACATATCACATGCTTAGTGAAGGTTGGTTTACGCATGCAACACCTACTTTATTTAACTCGGGCACACCTAAGCCACAGATGTCAAGTTGCTTTCTTTTAACCATGAAGGAGGACAGCATTTCTGGCATCTACGACACGCTAAAGCAATGTGCTAAGATTTCTCAAAGTGCTGGAGGTATAGGTTTAGCTATGCATAATATCCGAGCCAAGGGATCCTACATCAAAGGGACAAATGGCACCTCGAACGGAATAGTTCCTATGTTGAGAGTGTTTAACGATACCGCTAGATATGTTGACCAAGGTGGCGGTCGTAGAAAAGGTTCTTTTGCGATGTACCTCGAACCGTGGCACGCTGATGTCTTTGACTTCCTCGAAATGAGAAAGAATCATGGAAAAGAAGAGCAGAGGGCGAGAGATCTCTTTTACGCTCTTTGGATTCCAGATTTGTTTATGAAAAGGGTTGAGGAGAATGGGGATTGGACTTTAATGTGTCCCAACGAATGTCCTGGCTTGCCTGAGACACATAGCGCTGAATTTGATGCGCTTTATACCAAGTACGAGAAAGAAGGAAAGGGAAGAAAGACGATTAAAGCTCAAGACCTTTGGTTTAAAATTCTGGAGAGCCAAGTTGAGACTGGAACGCCTTACATGTTATTCAAAGACGCGGCTAACGCTAAGTCTAATCAGAAGAATCTGGGGACAATTCGCTCGTCAAATCTCTGTACTGAGATCATCGAGTACACGGCTCCAGATGAAATCGCTGTATGCAATCTCGCTTCTCTTGCACTTCCTAAATTTGTCAAGTCTGATGGATCATTCGACCATGATAAATTATTTGAGATAACCTATCAGACGACTAAGAATCTGAACTGCATTATTGATAGAAATTACTATCCAGTCATTGAAGCGCGCAATTCAAATATGCGCCACCGTCCAATCGGAATTGGTATTCAAGGATTGGCTGACGTATTTATTTTAATGCGACATGCATTTGATTCTGATGAAGCGCGCACGCTGAACAAAGAGATTTTTGAAACTCTTTACTATGCTGCTTGTACCGCATCTAAAGACCTCGCTAAAATTGACGGTGCGTATGAGACGTTTGAAGGATCGCCTGCTTCAAAAGGAATTCTTCAGTACGACATGTGGAATGTAACTCCGTCAAAACGATGGGAGTGGGATGTTCTTAAAGAGGAAATCAAGAAACATGGAGTGCGCAACTCTCTGTTAATAGCTCCTATGCCTACAGCTTCTACAGCTCAAATTTTAGGGAATAACGAATGTTTCGAGCCTTACACTTCTAACATTTACACTCGACGTGTATTGTCAGGTGAGTTTATCGTTGTAAACAAGCACCTACTTAGAGATTTAGTCAAACTCGATCTTTGGGATGATGATATGAAAAATCGTTTGATTGCAGCCAATGGATCAGTACAAAACATTGATGAGATTCCTGACAATCTCAAGTTGCTTTACAGAACCGCCTGGGAGATATCTCAGCGTTCAATTCTTGATATGGCAGCAGATCGTGGTGCTTACATATGCCAATCACAATCTCTAAATATCTTTATGGAGAATGTGACAAATTCTAAGCTCACCTCCATGCACTTTCACGCTTGGAAAAGTGGTCTTAAGACAGGAATGTACTACCTAAGAACTAAGGCGGCCGCTGATGCCATTAAGTTTACGGTAGACAAGAAGTATAAGACAAAAGATTCACCTAAAGTCCCAGAGTTTACTCAAGAAGAGGCCATTGAAATGTGCAGCATAGAAAACGGTGATGACTGTGACATGTGTGGCAGCTAAGACTCTAAAATCCCCGCAACTTTTTAGACCTTTGAGGCTATTAACGCTCGGAAGTCTATGAGGATTAGGGCAAACCCTAAAATGATATGAATGGGCTGAGCGAATGCTGGAAAGCCCATTTGTGTGAACAGTAAACCTGTTGTGGTTTGGCCTAAAAGGATCGCTATGGTGATTTTAGCATAATTCCTGAAGTGCTCATTCTTCAGCATCGGAATGGCCCACATCAAATGAATTGCAATGATTCCCCAAACAGCTGAGCGGTGTAAAACCCACCATCCTGGGAGTGCATCAATCAAGTTCGCTCTTGATACATTAGACGCAAGAGCAAGGTCAACTGCCTCACGGATCTGAGTTCCGAAAATCAATTGCATGAAAGCAATCAACAGTGAGATGAAGATCCAGTTTCTGGTGGCTTTTCTAATGAATGTTTTTGTCCCTTCAAGGTGTTGGATTAACCCCACAAGTAAAACGAGTATTGCCAAAGCACTCACCATGTGAATGGTGATTGAGAATGGAATCAAATTCCCTTCCACAACAAGTTTTCCAAGCCAAGAAACAAACAGCACTGACGCTACGGTCGCTGAAGTAAGAAGTATCGGGATGATTCTTCGCGACCTTATCGCAAGAACAAGCAGAATTATGATCGGGATTCCCGAGAGCGCCCCGATAAGGCGGTTAAAGTATTCTATCCAAGTATGTAAAGCGTTAAACTCCGCATAACTGTGCTTGGGATATGGCTCCCAATTAGAACTCTCAAATTCCTCTCCAAATGACAAATGATCTTCAGTTGACACCCACAGTGTGTCACGCTCAATCACCATTGTTCCCTCAGAATACTCAATTCCAACACTCCATTTTATTTGGTCTTCAGAAGTAGGAGGTATGAGTAGGCCAAAACATTTAGGCCAGTCTGGACAACCCATACCTGAACCCGTCATTCTAACCACAGAACCAGCAAGTACAACTAAATAAACCAGTACAAATGCTATCTTCGATATGCGTTTCAATTTGAGGTACTCGGCGCGTAATTTGTCACCAATGCGGAGGTTACACCATAAAGCTTGCCGTCAGCTATCTGAGTAACAACAGAGGCTAGAGATTCTACCGTCTCTATGTTAGGGTCATACTCTATGGTTGCAAAATCAAACTCTCTGTCGCTGTCAAAATTTACTGTAACATTGGACACCCCTTTCTGTTCTAAAAGCTCCTTCTTGACTTTTGCAACGCAACCTACCTCACACATCATTCCTTTAATTTCAAGCCTTGCAGTTGTTTTACTCAATTCCCCTACCTGATTAACTTCTGTAATTACCAATTCATAAACTTCAATATTCCGATCGCAGCCTGTGATCATAAAAACGGCAATTACTACGGCAGTAGATAAAAGTGTGGCAAATTTACTCATGACACAAATGTAGGGTTGAATTGCGGATACAAGGTTGGTGTACATTTGCCAAACTGTGCTAAATCAAAAATCAAAAATAACAATCTGGGGGATGCTACTTCTCTTAGCATTTGTTTGGGGCAGCTCATTTATTTTAATGAAGATTGCTATTTTTGACACTTCCGGGGAGATGGTTTACACTCCTTTAGAGGTAGCTGCTTTGCGTATCGCTATCGCTGGAATCGTACTCTTGCCTATTACAATAAAATATTTGAAATCGATAAAAAGATCTCAGATACTACCTCTTTTAGCAATTGGCACATTGGGGAATTTGTTCCCCGCGTATTTATTTACCTCAGCTGTAAGTTCTATCCCATCAGCAATCGTAGGGATGTTAAATGCCCTTACGCCTTTGTTTACTATGATTGTGGCCGCGTTTGTGTTTAAAACGGCTGTGACTAAGATTCAATTTTCTGGGCTAACAATAGGTCTTGTTGGGGCCTTGTTACTTGCCACCGGTGACTTTGGGGTAACTTCGGTAAGTGGAGATATTGAATGGTGGGCTTGCGGCAGGGTCGCTTTGGCTACACTGTTTTATGGAATTAGCGTCAATATCCTGAAAAACAAACTTGATGGTGTTCCTTCTACAGCAATTGCTTCAATTGCTTTATTTATGGTACTTCCAGCAGCTGTAATTGTGCTATTATACTCTAATGCATATTCCACCCTTACAGAAAACCCTCACGGAGGAAGTGGAATGATCGCTATAACCGTTCTAGCAGCCATAGGAACAGCTGGTGCGTTGATTCTATTTAATACTCTTATAAAATGGACAAATGCATTAACGGCTAGTTCAGTAACATACATCATTCCTTTATTTGCGGCAATGTGGGGATGGATGGATGGGGAGAATTTGACAATCGTCCATCTTGTAGGTGGAGTGGTGATATTATTAGGCGTTGCACTTGTCAATGGAGTGAAGAAGAAAAAAGTTGGGAATTTCTAGTGAAAGCCGTATCTTTGCGCCCCCTTTATATCTAATTCTGAAGGGTAAATTTAATTTCCATGTATGCAATCGTAGAGATAGCAGGGCACCAGTACAAGGTACAGAAAGACCAACAGGTTTTCGTAAACCGCCTAGACGCTGAGGAAGGAGCGACGATTAAGTTCGATCGCGTTCTCCTTACAGACAAGGCCGGTGACGTAACAGTTGGCGCCCCAGCTATAAACGGCCTAGCCGTTCATGCCACCGTAGAGAGGCATTTAAAAGGAGACAAAGTTCTTGTCTTTAAGAAAAAACGTCGTAAAGGATATCAGAAGCTTAACGGTTTCCGTCCTTACCTAACTGAGATTCGTATTACGGATATCAAGAAGGCGGCAGCAAAAAAAGCAGCTCCTAAAAAAGAAGCAGCCGAAACTAAAGCTAAACAAGAAGCGTAATCGGCCACTAGCCGAAAAACTCATATATCATGGCGCATAAAAAAGGTGTAGGTAGTTCGAAGAACGGACGTGAGTCACAGTCGAAACGACTTGGCGTAAAAATCTTCGGTGGTCAAATTTGTATCGCAGGCAACATTATTGTTCGCCAACGCGGAACAGCTCACCACCCAGGTACCAATGTAGGAATCGGTAAGGATCATACCTTATACGCCCTAACTAACGGAATCGTCGAGTTCCGCAAGAAACGTAACAATCGCTCCTTCGTATCCGTAGTTTCTGCGGGAGGCGAAGCGTAGTAGGGATTTTTTCCTAAATAACTCTTTCAAGGACTCCCGTCCCCTTTTCGGGGCGGGAGTTTTTTTATTCAAATTTTAACCCCAATTCAGGCATATTTGTCCGAAATTAGACTTTATAAATGCTTACTCTTACCAACTTACGTGAAAGACGCGACAGCGTTATTACTTGTCTAGCAAAACGTGGCATCGATGCTGCTGAAAGTATAGACCGCATCCTCTCGCTCGACTTGGATCGAAGAGGAATTCAAAAAGAATTAGATGACACCTTAGCTCAAAGCAATATCCTCAGCCGTAAAATCGGAGAGTTTATGAAAGAAGGCAAGCGTGAAGAAGCGGAAGCTGTAAAACAAGAGACCTCCGGTCTTAAGACGCTCTCGGTCGAACTTAAAGAAAAGATGTCCGAGCTGGAGAAAGAGGTTCACGACATCCTTTCTCACCTACCTAACACTCCTTGTGATCTCGTCGTTGCTGGTAAATCTGAGGAAGATAACGAATTGGTGTACAGTTGGGGTGATCACCCAGATTTAGGGGAGCATAATAAACCCCATTGGGATATCGCAAAAGAAAAGGATTTAATCGATTTCGATTTAGGTGCAAAAGTAACCGGGGCTGGATTTCCTTTTTACAAAGGCAAGGGAGCTAAGCTACAGCGTGGATTAATTAGCTTTTTCTTAGATAAAGCTGATGAAGCTGGATATACGGAGTACATCCCGCCACTCATGGTAAATGCTGAAAGTGGATTTGGCACTGGACAGTTGCCGGACAAAGAAGGTCAGATGTACCACATGGCAGAGGATGATTTATATATGATCCCAACGGGTGAAGTGCCCCTCACGAATATCTTTCGCGACACTGTACAAAACGCTATGGACCTTCCTATAAAGCTTTGTGGGTACACGCCTTGCTTCCGCCGTGAAGCGGGCAGTTACGGCAAGCACGTAAGAGGGCTTAACCGCCTCCATCAGTTTGACAAGGTTGAAATAGTCCAAATCCAACATCCCGACAAATCCGCTGAAACCCTAGATGATATGGTGAATCACGTCAAGGGATTACTCGAAGCTTTAGAACTCCCATATAGAATATTGAGACTTTGTGCTGGGGATATGGGGTTTACAGCTGCCATGACTTACGACTTTGAGGTTTGGAGTGCTGCACAAGAAAGGTGGCTAGAGGTGAGCTCCGTTTCTAATTTTGAGACCTTCCAGGCGAATAGACTTAAGTGTAGATTTAAAGACTCCGATGGGAAAAACCAACTGGTCCATACATTGAACGGTTCTGCACTCGCTCTACCAAGAATTGTCGCCGCTCTTCTTGAAAATCATCAGGATGCCGATGGCGTTAAGATTCCTAAGGCGCTCGTACCATTTCTCGGATTCGATAGAATATAAAAATCTAGAAAATGAAAAACTTCCTCCAATTGTTAGTGTTGTACAGCGGCTTGATCTGTTTTCTATCTGGGTGTAGTGATCATAAAACAGAGCTTTCTTTACATGCTGCTTTCACCGAATTAGAAAGCTTGGAAGAACTGGTGAGGGAAGCCCCTCTTGATTCAATCAATTCTGTAAGAGATTGGTTGCTAGAGGCAAAAAAGGACTTGATTTGGCTAGGCTCTGATAGCAATGTTGTGTTTGTCAGATCCGATGCGATGGTGATTGAGGAACTCTCGAAAGCAACTCGTTATCTGAAGGATTCGCCAAATAGGTTTGCTGGGATTTTTCAGGAAATCGAACGATGTAAAACACAGGTTACTGGATTAATCGATGTTATCGAATCCGGCGCCGAGCTTGATGCTTTAGGTGATTCTATTGATGATATTTACATAAAAAGGAATGTTGAGATTGAACTCGATGCGGTTTTAAAACTCGAGGATGTTGTTACAGAAACGCTAAGACTTGCTCGATTGGGGCTTGAAACGGATTTCTCTTCACGTGAAGCCATCGACAGCTTGCTAGAGGTGAAAAGAGGTCAGTGGGCAAGAGGAATCGCTAAAGCTGGGGAAGAGATATGAGGGGGCTTATATATACAATTTCCCTTTGTATTCTCGGGTTGGGTGTAAATCATGGGGCTCAAGCCCAAACAGATTTGGAGCTCGCCGAATTCTACTACAACGAGGGGAGCTTTGAACAAGCAAAACTATACCTTGTAGAAATATATAAGAGAAACAAGACCAACGCTGTTTATCAGATGTACTACAAATCTCTCTTAGCAATGGAGGATTTCGAAGCCGCTGAAAGTCTTGTAAAAACAAAAATCCAAAGAACTCATAAAAACAGCAAAGCAAACGTATACGTCGATTTAGGCTCTCTTTATTTAAACTTTGATATGACAGAGGATGCGCGAGCCGCTTTCGACAAAGCCTTGGAGCTTCTTCAGCCAGGTAGGAGTCAAGCGGTGAGATTAGCGAATGCTTTCATTACATTAGACGAATTAGATTTGGCATACGCAACGTATAAGAAAGCTCAAGGCCTGGGAACCAACGATTTTCATTATGAATTTGCGAACCTACAAGGAATGAGGCGCGATTTTCAGGGAATGGTAGAGAGTTTTTTAGAGCTTCTACATACAAAACCAAATTATCTAAGTACAGTTCAAAATAGTTTAAACCGGAATCTGAGGTTGCAAAGTGAACCAGAGAATGGTGAGCTTGTTAGAATTGCGCTTTTGCGAGCCGCTACAAAATATCCAGAGGACAATATTTATCCCGAGATGCTTGTTTGGCATTTTACACAAATAAAAGATTTCGCATCTGCTTTCATACATGCGAGAGCCATTGATTTGCGACTTGGAGGAATTGGCGTGGGCCTTATGGAATTGGGGAATACCGCCGCCTCGAATAAAGATTTGCCTACCGCCGTTGAGTGCTTTAAATATGTAGCTTCAAAGGGTGCAGGCACAGCCTATTTCTATATCGCAAGAAACGAACTTCTGCAGATTAGATTCCATGATCTAACAACTCAAATCCCTGTTAATATTGAGATGCTCGAATTGCTTGAAGAGGACTATTCCGCAAGTATCATAGAGCTCGGAGTCATGGCTGAGACAGCTGTTTTATTAAAAGATCAATCACACATACTGGCCTTTTTTCTCGACCGAGGAGATGAAGCAATCAAGGTGATGGAGGAAGCCTTGGCAATTTTTGGGTTAAATGAGCGAGTCGCCGCAGCTTGCAAATTAGAACTCGGAGATATCTATGTCTTTGAAGATTTGGTTTGGGATGCGTCGCTCTTGTTTTCTCAAGTTATACTTGATTTTAAGGATGACCCTATCGGCCATGAAGCAAAGTATAGAAATGCTCGGATAAGTTATTTTACTGGAGATTTTGCTTGGGCCCAAACACAATTGGATGCTTTAAAAGCCTCAACATCTAAACTGATCTCCAATGATGCGATAGACCTGAGTTTATTGATCACAGATAACTTCAATTTAGACACAATTTTCGAACCTATGGAAATGTATGCTCGTGCTGACTTACTTATCATGCAGAAAAAAAATCGTGCAGCAGTTTTAACATTAGACACAATTTTAACAACTTGGCCTGGACATTCCCTCGAAGATGAAATCTTAATTGTCAAGGGTGATTTGGCTCTTTTAGATGGCGATATTGAATCCGCACTAAAGTTTTATTCTGAAGTTGCAGAACTCCATTTCGATGATATAACCGGGGATGATGCTTTATTTAAACTTGCCGAGATCTATGACTACGAGTTAAATGATCCTGTAAAAGCGGAGGAGTTGTACGAGAGGATCGTCTTTGAGTATTCTGGATCTCTGCATGTTATTCAAGCTCGAAAGAGGTTTAGAGAGATGAATGAAGATGGAATTATTGTGCAATGATCTTATATAACATTACCGTTTCTGTTAATCAAGAGTGCGAAAAAGAATGGCTCGAATACATGATTAACGATCACATCCCAGCAGTGATGATGACAGGTCATTTTCGCGACTATAAATTATGTCGGGTACAAGGTGATGAGCAGGGAGGAGAGACCTACGCAGTGCAGTATTTGGCATACTCTACAGAGACATTCAAAGCTTACACTTCCGATTGTGCCCCAGCTCTTCAAGCAGATTTCCATAAAAAATGGGGAAGCAAAGCCGCCGCCTTTAGGACCATCCTTCCCGTTATATTCGAAGGGCAGTATACACCCAAGAAAAATGGTTAAAGCAAAAAAACACTTAGGCCAACACTTTCTAATAGGTCCGGGAATCGCCGATAGAATTGCTCAATCCATTACATGCCACAACGGATGTAATGCTGTTTTAGAAGTCGGGCCCGGCACAGGGGCTCTGACGTTGCCGCTTCTTGAAAGGGGGGATTTAGATCTACACGTCGTTGAATTAGACACTGACAGTGTAGATTTTTTAGTTACTGAGGAGTTGTTGCCTTCCGAGAGAGTTCATGGGGTTGATCTACTTTCATGGAACCCTGACATGGCTTTCCCAAACAACCAGCCTTTTATTGTAGCCGGCAACTTCCCCTACAACATTTCTTCTCAGATTCTATTCCAGGTAATAGATTGGCGAGAAAGGGTTCCCGAGCTTGTAGGGATGTTTCAAAAAGAAGTAGCCCAGAGAATCGCTGAAGGTCCGGGGTCACGTACCTATGGTATTTTAAGCGTCTTACTCCAAACTTATTACGATATAGAATACCTCTTCACAGTTGACGAGGACGCCTTTGATCCGCCACCAAAAGTAAAAAGTGGCGTTATCCGACTACTTAGAAACGATATGATAGATCCGGGGTGTTCATTTCTACACTTAAAAAGAGTTGTAAAAGGCGCTTTTAACCAAAGGCGTAAAACACTTAGAAATGCATTAACTAGTGCTGGTTTTGCTGAAGAAATGATCCCTAAAGAGTTCTTGAAACAACGGGCTGAGCAACTCAGTCCCAAAGAATTTCATATACTCGCTATCGCACTGTTACCTACATCATCTTAGCTGGCGTAACTTTACATCAGATTTATTTAGTTATTTGACTCGAAAAAAAGCACTTGAAATGAGCAAGGCAACAACTTTTGGGGAGTTTATTATGGATGGTCAGGCGGAGTTCCCGTTTGTCTCAGGCCAACTTACGAGACTGCTAACAGATATCGGAGTTGCGGCGAAAATTGTAAATCACCAAGTAAACCGCGCAGGATTAGCAGGTATTTTAGGAGATGCGGGGTCCACAAATATTCAAGATGAAACTCAGCAAAAACTAGATGTTTTTGCCGATGTAACTTTTATGAGGATTCTTACTGCTGGTAAATCCGTAGCGGGAATTGGTTCCGAGGAACAAGAAGAACCCATTTTATGTGGTGACCTTGGAAAAGCTGGTAAATATATCGTGCTTATAGATCCTCTTGACGGAAGTTCAAATGTTGACGTTAACGTTAGTATAGGTACAATTTTCCGTATTCAACGGCGCAAAACACCAATGGGGGAACCTTTGACCAAGCATGATTTCCTTCAAGCTGGGACTGAACAAGTTGCTTCGGGGTATGTTTTATATGGTTCTTCCACAATGCTAGTTTACACAACTGGCTCAGGGGTTAACGGATTTACACTAGACCCTGCGGTAGGTGAATTTTTTCTATCTCATCCAGGCATGAAATTTCCGGAAATCGGGAAGATTTATTCTATGAACGATGCGCTTCTGAGTAAATGTTCAACCCCAACTAAATTATTTATTGAAGAGTGTCGAGAAAATACAGATGCTGGTTTCATAGCCCGCTACATAGGTTCTTTGGTTTCTGATTTTCACAGAAATCTTATTCACGGTGGAATCTACCTATACCCTTCTCTCAAAGATAAACCTGAAGGAAAGTTAAGATTGCTATACGAGTGTTCACCTTTGGCATTTATTGCTGAACAAGCTGGTGGTCTTGCCATTGATGATCATGGAAGTATTTTAGAAAAAACGCCAACAGATTTGCATCAACGGGTGCCCTATTATGTTGGAAATAAAAACTTAGTTGAAGCGTTTTTGAAGTTTCAACAAGCGGAAAAGTAAGCTTATCTTTATCTTTCTTAAAACGCTTAATGAGAACGGACGACCTTCTAAATTTTTACCGCTGTGATCATCGTACTGGCAAATTACTTCGTGCGCTAAAGGACACATCTAACAAGATTGAATTAAAAGGAGTCGTGGGCTCCGGTCTTGCATTGATTGCCGCTGGATTATTAGAAAACGAGCTGAAAGAAGGCGTTAAAAAGAGACCTCATTTATTCGTGTTTGACGATAAAGAGCAGGCCGCATATTTTATGAACGACTTAGAGCAAATCTTAGTCGAAAATCCACGACCCGTTTTTCTATTCCCCCGTTCAGCAAGGGTGCCATATCAGGAAGAAATAACTGAGAATGCAAATATCGCACAGAGAGCCGAAGTTCTAAATGAAATCAACAGAGATGGAGAAGGGTGTATCATCGTTAGCTATCCTGGCGCTTTAAGCGAAATGGTGATTACCAAAAAGGAGCTGAGTGCCCAAACCTTTTCTATTCATGTAGGAAACTCATTTACGCTCGACTTCTTAGATGAAGTATTCTTAGAATATGGATTTGAAAAAGTGGATTTTGTGTATGAGCCTGGTCAATATGCCATGAGAGGTGGGATCGTTGATGTCTTTAGCTATTCTTTCGACCACCCTTATCGAATAGAGTTTTTCGGAGAGGAGATAGAAAGCATTCGTAAATTTAATCCCGTTTCCCAGCTTAGTGTAAGCAAGCTAACGAGGGCTACAATCGTTCCCAATGTGGGCAAGAAAACGCTTCATGAAAGCTGGGAAGCCTTCTTTAGTTTTATTCCTGAGGATTCTGTGATTTGGATGAGCGATGTGAAAAGTTGCGAACTCGGCCTGCAGAAAGAACTAGAAAAGGCAACTGCTCATTTCGAACGTCTTGTGGGAGAGACGAAAAGAACTCCACCATCTGAGCTGTACTTAGATCCTGAGGTTTTCAAAAGTCTCATCGAAGATTTTTCTGTTGTTGAATTCGGTGGAGGGAAAACATTTTCCGACAGGTTGACAATTTCCTATGGAATGACTGAGCAGCCTGCATTCAACAAGCATTTTGACATGATCGCAACGAACCTCATTGCAAACAATCGAAATGGATATGTGAATGTAATCGTGTCAGGACAAGCCACTCAACTTGAGCGGCTTCATGATATTTTTACTGATCGGCAGGATAAAAATGGTGAGAAAAGTCCGGACGTTCCGTACACACCTATCCCTATGGAACTCAGTGTAGGATTTGTAGATAAAGATTTAAAAGTCCTCGTCTACACTGATCATCAGTTATTTGATAGATACCACAGGTTCCGTCTTAAAGATGGTTTTAGGAAAAGCAAAGAAGCACTCACTATTAAAGAGTTAATGTCTTTAGAAGTGGGGGATTTTGTGGTGCATATTGACCATGGAATAGGTGAATTTTCTGGCCTTCATAAGATTGAGGTGAATGGCAAAGAACAGGAAGCAATAAGGCTGTCATATAAAGGTGGAGATGTACTTTATGTAAGCATACATTCTTTACATCGTATTTCTAAATTCACTTCTAAGGAAGGAACGACTCCCTCAGTGAATAAACTCGGGACTGCTACTTGGGCTAAGACCAAGGCCAAAACAAAATCTCGCGTCAAGCAAATAGCCTACGATCTTCTACATCTGTACGCCAAGCGAAAAGCAGCAGAAGGGTTTGCCTTTACACCCGACAGCTATTTACAGCATGAACTTGAAGCAAGTTTTATGTTTGAAGACACCCCGGACCAGCACACTACAACGAAAGCTGTAAAAGAGGATATGGAGAAAATCATTCCAATGGATAGGCTTGTGTGTGGAGATGTGGGGTTTGGAAAAACTGAGGTCGCTATACGTGCGGCCTTTAAGGCTGCGACCGATGGAAAACAAGTCGCAATGCTCGTTCCGACAACCATTTTATCTATGCAACACGCACGTAGTTTTGCCCGTCGGCTTAAAGATTTCCCGGTTACTGTAGACTACATCAATCGTTTTAAAACTGGAAAAGCCCTTCGTGAAACCCTAGATAAAGTTGAATCCGGTGAAGTCGATATATTAATCGGAACTCATGCTATTGTGGGCAAGAAAGTAAAATTCAAAGACTTGGGCCTGCTGGTGGTAGATGAGGAGCAGAAGTTTGGCGTGGGAGTGAAAGATAAACTGAAGACCATGAGGGAAAATGTTGATACTTTGACTCTTACCGCAACTCCCATCCCCAGAACTTTGCAATTTTCTTTGATGGGAGCACGTGATTTAAGTATCATTAGGACTGCACCACCAAACCGACACCCTGTTGAAACTGTCGTCACTTCGTTCAGCGAAGAGCTCATTCGGGATGCCATTAGTTATGAAGTGAGTCGAGGAGGACAGGTGTATTTCGTACACAATCGAATCGTAAACATTAAAGAAGTTGCGGGAATTGTACAAAGGCTGCTTCCAGATATAAGAATAGGAATAGGTCATGGGAGAATGGAGGGTAAGGAGCTTGAGAATGTGATGGCTACGTTTATTGAGGGTGGATATGATGTGCTTATTGCCACCACCATTATAGAAAGCGGGATTGACATCAGCAATGCAAATACCATTTTAATAAACGATGCGCATAAGTTTGGTTTAAGTGATTTACACCAACTTCGTGGAAGGGTCGGTCGGTCTAATCGGAAAGCCTTTTGCTATTTAATGGCCCCACCCCTAAGCTCTTTGCCTTCTGAATCTAAGAAGAGACTGCAGGCCTTAGAACAATTTAGCGATTTAGGCAGTGGAGTTCAAATAGCGATGAGAGATCTCGATATTCGAGGTGCAGGAGATCTGTTGGGTGCTGAACAAAGTGGATTTATTTCAGACATAGGATTTGAAATGTACCAACGGATTCTTGCGGAGGCTGTAAATGAATTGAAAGAAAATAAATTTAACGACCTCTTCGAAGAGGAAAGGAGAGAAACCGGAAAATATGTTGAAGAAACCATCTTGGAAACCGATTTTTCCTTGTTAATCCCCGACCATTATATTAGTGACATTCCTGAGAGAATTACGCTTTACAGAGAATTAGACGGACTTGATAGTGAGCATGCATTGGAGGCATTCAGAGTAAAATTGGAGGATCGGTTTGGGCCTTTGCCTACAGAAACCGAGGAGCTTCTGCTCACTATGCGACTCAGGTGGGTTGCTAGAATATTGGGAATGGAAAAAGTGATTCTAAAAGCCGGAAAACTAATAGCGGCATTTGTCAGTGAAGAGAAAAGCCCTTATTTCCAAGGGCCTATGTTCGCTAGGGTGTTAAATTACCTCAAGGAAAATTCACGTGATGCAAGTATGTATCAGCGAAATGGAGCCCTTAGATTGAGAATCGAAAACATAAATTCAATTCGGGTAATGTTAGGTGTTTTTGAAGATATGGCAGGTATGACTGCCGCAGAAGCTGCTGAAATGACAAGTGGTAGAAAGGCTGCAGAAAAGGCAAGAAATAAAAAGTAAAATGGCCCCTACAAAACATTTTAATACACTTGAAGACTTTCTTGAAGGTCAGGTTCTAGTCATCGATAAACCATTAGACTGGACGAGTTTTGATGTAGTAAATAAGTTGCGAGGAACAATTAGGCACACCTTTAACATTAAGAAAATTAAGGTCGGGCATGCTGGGACTTTAGACCCTTTAGCGACTGGGGTTTTGGTGGTATGTACGGGACGTAAAACGAAGACTATAGACATACTACAAGCTGAGCAAAAAACATATACAGGCACCATTCGCCTCGGAGTGACTACCCCTTCCTTCGACAGCGAAACGGAGGTAGATAATTATTGTGATCTCACCATTTTAGATGCTATTAACCCCAGTTCTGTTGAGAAGGCTTCTATTAAATTTATTGGCAATCTTAACCAAATGCCTCCACAGTATTCTGCAAAAAAAGTCGATGGTGTGACTGCTTACAAAGCTGCCAGAAAAGGTGAAACAGTCGCCTTAAAGCCAAAAGCGGTTACCGTAAATTCTTTTGAGATCAACTCGTTTAATAAAATCGTTGTTGATAATGTTAGTGGGGTTGATTCCGACAACTACAGCGTTATAGATGTGAATTTCAAGGTGGTTTGTTCTAAAGGAACGTATATCAGAGCTCTCGCAAGAGACCTCGGTAAGGAGTTAAATGTCGGGGGAACTTTGACGGCTTTAAGGCGAACGAGGAGCGGAGATTTTATGGCTGAAAAAGCATGGGATTTAACTGAATTACTCGATGCTGTCAAGTATTGCGGCATAACTACAAAAAATAGCTAAAAACACTTGACTTGTATACTGTTTTTGATTAGTTTCGCGCGCTCAGATTTCGCAATAAAAAAACTCTTGTATTATGGCTGCTCAAAGAATGAAGCTTTCGCACTTTAAATTCGATCTTCCGACCGAACAAATTGCACAATACCCCCTAGAAAATCGTGACGATAGCCGTATGATGGTTGTCGATCGCAAAACTGGAAAAATAGAACACAAAATGTTCAAGGATATTCTTGGAATGTTCGATGAAGGGGATGTTTTCGTTGCAAACGATACGAAGGTTTTCCCTGCTCGTTTATACGGAAACAAAGAGAAGACGGGTGCCGTAATTGAAGTTTTCTTACTTCGTGAATTAAATGAAGAAGCTATGCTTTGGGATGTTCTTGTTGATCCCGCTAGAAAGATTCGTGTCGGAAACAAGCTGTACTTCGGAGAAAGCGATGAGCTTGTCGCTGAGGTTATCGACAACACAACTTCAAGAGGAAGAACATTGCGCTTTTTATTCGATGGAAGTAAAACCGAGTTTATGGCGAAGATTGTAGCGCTCGGAGAAACTCCACTCCCACGTTACATAGAACGTGGAACTGAAGATATTGATGTCGAAAGATTCCAAACTATTTACGCTAAAACTGAAGGAGCTGTTGCAGCACCAACTGCAGGTCTTCATTTCTCTAAGCAACTTATGAAACGCATGGAGATTAAGGGTATAGACATGGCGTACATCACGCTTCATATCGGTCTGGGCACATTCCGAGAAGTGGAGGTTGAAGACATTACCAAGCACAAAGTCGATAGTGAGCAACTCATTATTGAGGACAGTTGTGTCGAGCGTGTTAACCGTGCTAAAGCTGAAGGACGACGCATCTGTGCCATCGGATCTACATCGATGCGTGCCATGGAGAACTCTGTGAGCACAACGAATACTCTTAAGCCTTATAAAGGTTGGACGAATAAGTTTATTTTCCCTAAATATGACTTCCGCGTTGCAGATAGTCTTCTCACTAACTTTCACACTCAACAGTCAACACTCCTCATGCTTCAATCAGCATTTGCGGGTCACGAATTGATTATGGAAGCTTACAACGAGGCTATAAAAGAAGGTTATCGTTTCTACGCTTACGGTGACGCGCTACTTATTAAGTAGGTTCTACCTACCTTCGCATTATGAAGAATTTTATAACTGCCCCCGTCCACTTTATTGGTGCGCTGTCTATCTGTCTGATCGTTTCGTTTTCAGGCTACGCCCAAACCGCAAACACACTTGAAATAGGCAATCTCGCCCCTGCAGCATCATACTCAATGATGAATATCGATGGTTCGCAAGTGTCTATAAATGACATTAAAGGAGAAAATGGAGCTTTGGTGATTTTTACTTGTAACTCATGCCCATTCGTAGTAGGGCGTGGAGAAACCACAGAAGGTTGGGAAGGACGATATAATGGAATCATTGCGTTAGCTTCTGAAAATGGATTTGGAACGTTGCTCGTGAATTCAAATGCTGCAAGAAGAGATGACAGCGATAGCTTCATAAAAATGAAAAGTCGCGCTATGGAAATGGGGTATCTTGCACCATACGTTTTAGACGAAGAAAGCAAGCTCGCAAACAACTTTGGAGCTCGCACAACACCTCACGTTTTCCTCTTCAACTCTGATCTAGAATTAATTTACAAGGGATCTATTGACGACAGTGTAGATAGCGCTGATGCAGTGGAAGAGCATTTTCTTAAAGATGCGATCTCTCGCTCAGCAGAAGGGAAGCGAATCAAAACCAATTCGACCAAAGCAGTGGGTTGCTCTATAAAAAGGACAAAGAGTTAAATCCTTCTAAGAAAAAATATTTTTTCTACAGTGGGATGTTCCCGTGCTTTTTTCTAGGTGTGTTTCTAACCTTATTCTTTAACATTTTGAAGGCTTTAATAAGCTTTTCTCTAGTATCCGAAGGGGAAATTACCTCATCTACGTAACCACGACCTGCTGCTTTATATGGGTTTGCAAATAACTCTGCGTATTCAGCCTCTTTTTCCGCAAGCTTCGCAGCAGGATCACTCGCTCCGGAAATTTCCTTGCGGAAAATAATTTCCGCCGCTCCCTTCGCCCCCATCACTGCAATTTCAGCCGTGGGCCAACTATACACCATATCAGCACCGATATTCCTGCTGTTCATTACATCGTAAGCTCCGCCATATGCTTTGCGGGTAATTACAGTAATTCTTGGGACCGTTGCTTCAGAGAAAGCGTACAGCAATTTCGCGCCGTTGGTGATGATTCCATTCCACTCTTGGTCGGTTCCTGGAAGGAATCCCGGAACGTCTTCTAAAACGAGAAGAGGCACATTAAAGGCGTCACAGGTTCTCACAAACCTCGCCGCTTTCTTCGAAGCGTGGATGTCTAGCACTCCCGCGAGGAATGCTGGTTGGTTAGCTACAATACCTATTGAACGACCGCCCAAACGAGCGAATCCGATCACGATGTTTTCCGCATAGTCTTTTTGGACTTCTAAAAAAGAATTCTCATCTGTTAGTTCTGAAATAACCTCTCGAACATCGTAAGGTTTCTGAGCATTTTCAGGGATGATAGAATCTAACTTTTCACGCTTCTCGGATTCTGGAGAAGAGTATGTTACATGCATTGCGTTTTCCTCACAGTTTTGGGGGAGAAAAGCAAGAATCTGTTTTGCTTGATCTATCGCAGCCGCTTCGTGGGGAGCTGTAAAGTGGGTGACTCCTGATTTCGTTGCGTGGGTTTTCGCCCCTCCAAGCTCTTCTGAAGTCACTTCCTCGTGCGTTACGGTTTTCACCACATTGGGTCCAGTCACAAACATATATGAAGACCCCTCCACCATAAACGTAAAGTCGGTAAGTGCCGGAGAATATACTGCTCCTCCCGCACACGGTCCGAGAATAAGCGAAAGTTGAGGCACAACACCACTGGCCTGAACGTTGCGGTGAAAGATGTCTGCATATCCACCCAGGCTCACTACTCCTTCCTGTATCCTGGCCCCTCCACTATCGTTCAGACCCACCACAGGGGCTCCATTTTCAAGGGCAAGGTCCATGATTTTACAAATCTTCTCAGCATGAGCTTCGGCAAGCGATCCGCCAAGTACTGTAAAATCCTGGCTGAAAACGTAGATGAGTCTGCCGTTTACTTGACCGTAACCCGTCACCACCCCATCCCCTAAAAATTTCTGCTTGTCTAACCCGAAATTGGTTGAACGGTGAGTGACAAGCATCCCTAACTCTTCAAAAGTTCCTGGGTCTAATAGTAAGCTTATGCGTTCACGAGCGGTGAGTTTCCCTTTCGCGTGTTGGGCTTCGATTCTCTTCTCGCCACCGCCTAAAAGGGCTTCGGCCCGCATATTCTTAAGTCGTTCAGTTGGCGTTTCTTGCTTGTTTCCCATATCGCTAATTTACTGCATCGTCAGGAAGATTTAATATCCTTGTTTATAAATACCTCTTTTCGTGCCCCATAGTTCATCCTTCGAGCAACGAAAATAAATTTACTTCTATCATCTACAAAAGCGAAGTCAACAATCTTCATCGTGACTGTATCATGTAGTATGCAAAAAGAAATGATTGAGCTCTACTCTAAAAAACTCCTCCAACGTAGGTTGGCACCTCCGTATTAAATATCGTCAAACGGGCCGCTCAAAGAGCAGGTGTCTCACAAAAAGTCACGCCACATACCCTTCGGCACAGTTTTGCAACCCATTTGCTAGAACACGGCACAGATGTGAGGTACGTTCAAGATTTGCTGGGGCACTCATCCCTGAAGACCACTCAGATTTATACTCAAATTTCTGATGCTTCCCTGCGCAAAATAACGAGTCCCTTAGATCGCATCATGGGGTCTGGTCCCAATAAAGATAAGGAGTCCAACAAATCGTTATATTAGCAGATAAACACCATTGTTGTTTAGCGTAGTGTTAGAAGTCATTAAAGCCAAACCAAAAAACATTAAAACAATGAAGAAAATATTTTACTTATCTATTCTAATATTTATTGGATGTACAAATCGAACTAACTCTGAAATTAATATTCACCAAAACGATAATGTTGAAATAGCAAATAAGTTTATTGATGCATTCTATTCATTTAATGAAGATTCTTTGAAATTATCGCTATCATATGCTGAAAAATCACATCCTTCTATTTTGTATTATCAGAAATGGGCAGAATGTGGAAATTACGAAGTATTAAATCATGCTGACGGTGTAGAAAAAAATGATTCGCTAGTTATATGTCCTGTTACAGTAAAAAATGATCTAATGAGAGCACTTCAATTAGATTTAAATGTTACGGACACTTTTCATATTATCATAAAAGATAGAAAAATCCGATCTGTTCAAACATCCTCAAATGATCCTGACGTATACTATGAAGCAGAGGATTGGATAAAAAAGAATCGGCCAGAATTAATTGAAAAGCCTTGTGAAGATGCCAGGAAAGGAGGAACAACACCTTGTGAATGTATTAAAGGAACTATACAAGGTCTCAAAGAATTTAAGGCTAATGAAGTATCTCAAAAAACTCAATAACGGCTTCTAACAATGTATAACATAAATGGCTGGCACAGATGGTTAAAGAATGTTTTCTCTTACAATTTATGTAAATTGCTATCTGATAAAAACGAACAAACGACTCTGCCGACACTCCGAAACGCACGCTGACGCTTCCACTCCCGCAAAGCGGGATAATCTAGCCGAACGCGCGCCGCCAGTCGCCACTTTCGTTATACAAAACCGTTATGTGGCAAGTAGAAAAAATGGGAAAAGAAAATGGATAGAATTACCCAGGGGTTATTAGGAGCTGCAATTGGAGAATCTATTCTCGGAAAAAAAATAGGGAATAAAGGTGCAGTTGTTGGAGCGGTTGTGGCAACAATCCCAGACCTTGATGTAGCTCTGTATTTATTCTACGATAAATTCGAAATGCTACGTATTCATAGAGGTTTTAGTCATTCAATAGCTTTCAGTATAGTTGGATCATTAATAGTCGCATTCTTTTTAAGTAAAATAAAATTGTTTAGACGTATCAAATTTAGAATCCTTCTAATGTTTGCTTGGCTATGTCTTTTTACACATATGCTTTTAGATACTTTTACAGCTTATGGGACTCAACTTTTTTTACCTTTTAGTGATCGAAGATTAGGTTTAGATAGTATAAATGTTGTGGATCCAATTTATACTGTACCATTATTTATTGGCTTATTATTAAGTCTGTGGATTTATAAATTAAAGCCTAACAGATCAACTTTTAATAATTGTGGAATAATTATCAGTTCGCTTTATTTAATGTTTACGCTCATAAATAAAGAAAAGGTAAATGAAGAAATTTCAAGAAGAATGGCTAAAGAAAACATTGAGTTCAGCTCATTATTAACAATGCCAGTGGGAATTGCAAATATCAATTGGTATGGTGTGGCAAAAGGGCAAGAAAATATTTATATGCTTAAGCATTCAATCCTATCTGAGAATAACAATTCAATTGAAGTATTTCCAATTAATGAAAAGTACTTAAAAGAAATTGATGAAAATGTCGCTGACAAAATGCGTTGGTTTGCCAAAGGATTTTACACAGTTGACAATCTACTCGGGAAAATTAGAATTTATAACTTACAAGTTGATATGAGAGGAGTCCAAACATTCGGAGATAAAAAAGTGCCGACTGCAGGATATTTTGAAATTTCAATCCAAAACGGAACGACAGAATTTACTTCTGGAAGTATAGGACAATCTTACAATTAGATATAGAAATTAAAAACCAAGTTAAATTGATGGTCAAGATCATAAAAATATTTCTTTGTAGTATCTGTTTTTTGGCGGTTCTAATTTTATCACTTTTCGGTTATCGAGACAAGCCTTTGGAAGAATTAAAGACAAAATATGCACCATCACCCTCTACGTTCATTTCTGTGAATGGAATGGACGTTCATTTTCGTGATGAAGGAGATGCGCCAGATTCAATTCCCATTGTTCTGATTCATGGAACCGCTGCGAGTCTGCATACTTTTAATGATTGGACTGCACAATTAAAACAGGACCATCGTGTAGTTAGAATGGATCTGCCTGCCTACGGACTTACCGGACCATTCCCAAACAGGAATTATTCAATTGACAATTATGTAGATTTTATTGCTGACTTTTTAGACTCCCTTGAAATAAATAAATGCGTACTTGGTGGGAATTCTTTGGGCGGAAGTATTGCGTGGAATTTTACATGCAAATATCCCGAAATGGTCGATAAATTGATCCTTATTGATGCTTCTGGTTATCCCTCTGAAGCGAAGAGTGTTCCCTTGGCATTTCGGATCGCTCAGACACCTCTCGTTAAAAATATTTTTACATTTATCACACCTCGGTTTGTCGTAAAAGCAAGTGTCGAAAATGTATATGCTGACAAAACTAAAATATCAGAGGCGCTTGTGGACCGGTATTTCGAACTTGCGCTAAGGAAAGGAAATAGACAGGCTTTTATTGATAAGTTTAAGGCACAAACTGATTTAATTGCCCACAATAATATTAAATTAATCGAGCAAAGAACACTCATTCTGTGGGGAGAAAAAGACTTGCTGATTCCTGTAGAAGAGGCCTACAAGTTTCATCGTGACTTGCCCAATGATACTTTAGTTATTCTGAGTAATGTCGGTCATGTTCCAATGGAAGAGAGCCCAAATCAAAGTTTAGAAGCTGTTCTTTCATTTTTGAAAAAAGATGATTAAACATTAATGAAATGTTTAAATTGTACTAATTCTGCTGAAGAAAACTTTTGTGAATTTTGCGGCCAAAAAACGTCGATACATAGATTTTCTTTGAAACATTTCTTTGACAATGGGATTTTGAATGGAGCCCTTGTGATTAATAAACGGTTCTTTTTTTCATTAAAAGAACTTATGACAAGACCCGGTCATTCTATTAGAGACTTTCTAGAAGGTAAAAGAATTAATCACTATAACGCTTTTGGTCTTCTTCTGTTATTGATAGCAACAACATATTTAATAGGGGAATATTCCCTGAATGAATAATACTGGTGCTCTTCACTAAACGCGAACCCCAATCACACATACGTCGTCAATTTGTTCCAAGTTGCCTTTCCAGTCTTCGAAAGTTCTGTAAAGAATTGTCTTTTGGTCATACATGATCTTGTCTTGGATTTTCAGCAGTAAATCTCTAAATGGTTGCGTTTTAAATTTCTTTCCTTTTTCGCCTCCAAATTGAGATACAAATCCATCAGAAAAAATATAGATCGTGTCGCCTTTTTGCAAATCAAGTGTATGGGTAGTGTAGGGCTTTTGCTGTACATATTTCCCGATTGGTTGTCTATCACCTTTGATTTCTATAATCTTACCATCTCTAATAATCCAAACAGGAATTAGTGCGCCTGCATATTTCAGTTGAACACCTTCCAACGAGCACAGCGCAATGTCCATTCCGTCGTTTACCTCCTTTCCACTTTTTTCGAACTCCTCTTTAATAATATCCCGGGTTTTGTCTAATATTTTACCGGGATCTGTTAAGTCGTATTCTCTAACTGAACGATTCAAAGCATTGTTGCAAACAACACTTATCATGGCTCCCGGGACTCCATGTCCTGTGCAGTCTGCAGCAGCAAACAACAACTTATTGTTTCGTTCTTGCAACCAGTAAAAATCTCCTGCTACAATGTCTTTGGGCTTGTAATAGATGAAGGAGTCTCTCAATAATTTCTTTATGATTTTCTTAGAAGGAAGAATCGCAGTTTGAATGTTTTTTGCATACGAAATACTGTCTGTAATGTCGGTAAGAAGGTTCTCCTTTTCAAGATTACTGAGGTGAAGCTTATCAATGGTAGTGTGCAATTCCTGAGTTTGTATTTGAACTAATTCTTCGAGTTGACCCTGATACTGTAGTAATTCCTGTTGGACATCCGCTTCCACTAGCTTAAATGAGGTCATCGAAGCAATCGTTATAAGAATGCGCAGGTCCTCTTGGGTGTAAAAGTTTTTGTCAGGATGTTCGGAATCTATAACCCCCAGAACCTTTCCTTCAGACATAATTGGAACGGCTATTTCAGACAACCTCATGGCATCGTCTATCTTATACTTGTCGTGGGTCGAAGTGTCTAACACTAGCTCTGGCAAGCCTGTTAAAGCAACATTACCACAAATTCCCTGACCGATTTTCAGTTTGATCGGGTTTTTGATGTCAAAAGCTATTGGGTTCTTGGGTCCGTGAGCGGCACGTTGCAACAAGAATTCGTTGTCATCATCGAACAGATAGACCACACAATCTATGAAGCCTAATTTTGCGATGGCGTGCTTTGCAACGGTCCAAACAATTTCATCAGTTGTTCTTGTTTTTAGCAACTCCGAAGCGAACGTATTAATGACCTCTAAATAGTGTGCGTTTGTACGTAAACTCTGGATGTCATTATTTGAAGTTTCCGCTTCCATTAGGTAAAGATAAGCATTACATTACGGCTTTTAATGTGATGGTTTGTATCGAATCATTCAAAGGCTGCATTTTTAATACTTGTTGAATAATCTTGATAAGTAAAACCCGTTATAACCGCAGCTAAGACAAATTGTATAACTTGCTTTAGCAATTAAGTTATAACCAACTTAAAAAATGAAAATCCGAGAAATATTAAATACAACAGAGCACAGGCCTTGGATAATTCGTACAGAAACAAATAAATGAAATCAAAGTCAAGGATAAAGTCAATTTTTAAAGCGAACAGTCTTGACTATTCAATTACTGGTTTACACACTTTTAATTTGTCAGAATTGGAGCTATCTAATGATCTAGAATTTGATTTGCCCACCAATATAAGATTGGGCCATTTGGCAGAAAAAATTGTGTCTGAATTAATTAAATCCTCTGTCAACTACAAAGTGCTTTATGAAAATATTCAGCTCATTGAAGACAAAAAAACCATCGGTGAAATAGATTTCATTATTGAAGAAATCGCTTCAAGTCAGGTAATCCATTTGGAATTAGCTTATAAGTTTTATCTATTTGACCCAAGTATTTCTTCTTCACCCATAAACAACTGGATTGGTCCCAATAGAAATGATTCTTTGAGAGAAAAATTAGAGAAATTAAAACAAAAACAATTGCCTTTGCTATACCACAACTGTGCTAAGGCAAAGTTTAACAATATAGAAATTGAGGATGTTTCTCAAGCCATCTGTTTGTTGGTTTCATTGTTTGTTCCTTATGAATACAAAGGAAGTTTCAGTCCCATTTATGAAAAAGCCATTCGTGGTTTTTATTTCAATTTTGAAACATTTTCCAACTTAGACAATTCAGCAAAAGAATATCATTTGCCACCAAAAAAGGAGTGGGGAATGAACCCCTCTGAAAACGAAAATTGGACAGACTTTGCGGGTGTGGAGAATTTCATTAACACAAGTATGAAAGAAAAACAAGCGTCTTTGTGTTGGCAAAAATGTGAAGATTTATATCTAACTTTTTTTATTGTGTGGTGGTAGATTGGATTCATGTTTAAGTTACAAAGCGGGCGGTATTCGAAAGGAGTATCTGGTTTTTTCATTAACTTTATTTATATGTTGAGAACACTTGTTAGAGTCTAAATTTGACAAGACACCTTACACACACAAATGCTACAAAACTTAATCTGGACCATGGTTTTATCTTCTTTAATAACCTCACCATTGATTTTTGATTTCAACAAAAAATCAGACATTCAAAACTGGAGAGTTGTAGATGATGTTGTTATGGGAGGAAGGTCATCTGGCAACTTTAGATTAAATGCTGAGGGGCATGGTGTTTTCGAAGGTGAAATATCATTAGAGAACAATGGCGGGTTTTCTTCTGTACGTTTTGGATTTGAAAAAATACTAATCAAAGACAACACCAAGGTTAATATTAAACTACGGGGTGACGGCAAAAACTATCAATTTAGAATTAAATCTAACACGGGAGATTATTATTCTTTCGTCTACCCTTTCTCAACATCAGGAGAATGGCAAGAAATTGAAATACCACTAAAAGACATGTATCCATCTTTTCGAGGAAGAAGACTAGATATTTCGAATTTTTCGAGCGATTCTTTTGAAGAGCTTACATTTTTAATAGGGAATGAACAGAATGAAAAGTTTGAACTCATGATCGATAAAATAGACTTGAAATGATATCATAGAGTTCGTGAAAATCGGGGTCCGAACATGAGCTAATGAGTTGAATATCTATAAATCTAAGAAAATGAAAAAAAATTACTACGCACTTATAGCAATGGGTCTTCTTAGCTTTTTTTCTTGTGACAACTTAGAGCTTAATGCCGACAAAGAAAATAATAACGATACTGAAACAAGGCAACTCTCAGCTGAATCAGAGCCACAAGAAGAAAATGAAAGACGTGAGCCTCACAACTATGGAGGTTGGTATTGCCCTGACAATCTCAATGGGTTTCCTGTTGTAGATTTCTCAGATTGGGCAGATGTGCCAGTCGTGAATGGGAGAATGGCAACTCAGGAAGATACCTGGAATGGGTCATCACTCATGTTTATAGACATGGCAAAGTATCCCGACGCCAAACCCATGGACATCACAACTCCTAAACTAGCGCGGTATTACAACGAGTATTCACAAAACGATGAGTTGATTATCGTAATCCAAGCTGTAACCGTAGAAAATGATTCAGTTGTGGGGTTTCGGTATATCAACGGGGGGAATGGAAGCGCCAGGTTTCATGAAGTAGATTTCCTCACTGATCGTGAGGTTGAAAACCTGATTTCTTCGCGTTTTATTTCACAGACAATCACGATAGATGCAAAAGCTAAAGATATTTATAAGGTCATCACAGATTCTATTTACGCAACACGTTTAGGCGAGGGGTTCTATGAAAAAGCGATCTATGAATCTGATTGGAACCGCGATTCGAAGGTTGTCGTTAAGGATGCATCGGGTGATATTTTGCGTACCGGTAGACTAACTGCCGTTTGGCCTAGCTTATATATCCAAATAGACTACAATTTCGAAGGGGTGAATTACGTCGAGAAATTGTTTCTTTCTTCCGATGAAGAAGGAGAAAGCACTGAGCTGATTCTTGTCGCGGGTCCTTTTAACGATGACTTTGAGGAACAAAAGGAGAGTTGGAACAGCTGGGGTCATACTTTGAAAGTACTAAGCGAACAAAGAAAATGGATTGGGATATAATTGACTTTATCATTGCTGGTGTGCTTTTATCTAGCACAGGATTTGCTTTGAGAACTGTTTTTCAAAAAGTTGCTGACGTTCGAAAACAAGTTGCATTAACGTTAATTATCCTGTTGACTTTGATTCTAATTTGGGTTGAATTGGCGGTCGGGATATTGTAGGTAGAAATCCCTGCTAACTATCTCTCTAGCTCTATCTTTGCATCATGCACAGAACACATACTTGTGGCGAATTGCGCTTAGAAAATGTAGGTTCATATGTTACTCTTTCTGGTTGGGTCCAAAAGGCGCGTGACTTGGGGGGGATGACGTTCGTAGATCTTAGGGATAGATATGGGATTACTCAGCTTGTTTTCAATATGGAAACCAGCGATGAGCTTTGTGAGAAAGCAAGGAAGCTGGGTCGGGAGTACGTGATTAAAGTCTCGGGGAATGTTATCGAAAGAGTGAGCAAGAATAAAAACAATCCTACGGGGGAAATTGAGATAGAGGTAAGCTCGCTCGAAGTTCTCAATGCAAGTAAAACTCCTCCATTTACAATCGAGGATGAAACAGATGGCGGAGATGATTTGAGGATGCAATACCGATATTTAGATCTTCGTAGAAAACCCGTGCAAGCGAATATTATGCTTCGCCACAGAGTGGGAATGGAGACTCGAAAGTATTTAGATTCCGTCGGATTTATCGATGTTGAGACACCGTACTTGATTAAGAGTACGCCTGAGGGGGCGAGAGATTTCGTTGTGCCGAGCAGGATGAACCCTGGGCAGTTTTACGCCCTTCCGCAAAGTCCTCAGACATTTAAGCAGCTTCTTATGGTAAGTGGTTTCGATCGCTATTACCAAATCGTAAAATGCTTTCGTGACGAGGATCTTAGAGCAGACCGTCAACCTGAGTTTACGCAGATAGACTGCGAGATGGCTTTCGTAGAGCAGGAGGATATTTTAAACACATTTGAGGGCATGGTAAGACACCTCTTCAAAGTGGTTCTAGAGGTGGAGATCGAAGACTTTCCAAGGATGGACTACGACGAAGCCATGCGTATTTATGGTTCGGATAAGCCGGATGTGAGGTTTGGGATGGAGTTCGTTGACATGTGTGAGGTAGCTAAAGGGAAGGGATTCGGAGTCTTTGATTCTGCGGAAACGGTGCTCGGAATTTTAGTTCCTGGAGGGGCGGAGTACACACGTAAAAAGTTAGACAAGCTTGCAGATTGGGTGAAGCGTCCTCAGATAGGTGCGAAGGGACTTATTTATTGTCGAATCAATGAGGATGGGACAACGAAGAGTAGTGTAGATAAGTTTTTTGATGAGGGAGCTAGAGCGGTTTGGGCGAAAGAAATGTCAGCACAAAAGGGAGACCTCATACTTGTCCTTTCAGGGGATTTAGACAAAACCCGCAAGCAGTTAGGCGAATTGAGGCTGCACCTCGGATCAGAACTGGGGCTGCGCGACCCGAAGGTCTTCAAGCCCTTGTGGGTAATGGACTTTCCGCTGCTCGAATGGGACGAAAAAACCGAGAGGTATCACGCTATGCATCACCCATTCACTTCCCCTAAGCCAGACCAACTCAGCCTCATCGACACCGATCCAGGAAAGGTGAAAGCGAATGCCTATGATATGGTAATAAACGGAGTAGAAATCGGTGGTGGATCTATTAGAATTCACAATCGAGAACTTCAATCGAGGATGTTCGACTTGCTTGGGTTTACTCCTGAAGAAGCGGAAGCTCAATTCGGATTCCTCATGGACGCCTTCCAATACGGGGCACCACCACATGGCGGGTTAGCTTTAGGTTTCGATAGACTTTGTTCTATGTTCGGAGGCTCTAATTCTATCCGCGACTTTATCGCCTTTCCTAAAAACAACTCTGGACGTGACGTTATGATAGACGCACCTTCGCCCATCGACGATGCCCAATACGCAGAGCTCGAATTAAAAACTACATATAATTCCAATAAATAATGTACCCAACTGAAATGGTTGCCCCGATGAAAGCTGAGCTTGTTGATGCTGGCTATAAAGAACTTCTTTCCGAAGCTGAAGTAACGGAAGCGTTAGATAAATCTGGTACTACACTTGTCGCTATTAATAGCGTTTGTGGGTGCTCAGCAGGCTCTATGCGCCCAGCTATGATTCAGGCTCTCGACAATGATAAACTTCCAGATAACCTGACTACTTCTTTTGCTGGATACGATGTCGAAGCTGTAGCACATGTTCGCAAATTCATGCTGCCATACCCTCCTTCTTCTCCGAGCATCGCTCTTTTTAAAGATGGAAAGATCGCGATGATGGTCGAGCGTCACCACATCGAAGGAAATACTGCTGAAGCGATTGCAGATCACCTAAGACAGGCGTTCGACGAGTTCTGCTAGAGTTAACTCGAAGAAGAAAAGAAGAGAAATGGCACGCATCCTCACTGGAATACAGAGTACAGGTACACCCCACCTTGGGAATATCCTTGGTGCGATAAAGCCTGCCATAGATCTCGCCAACGACCCTTTAAACGATTCGTTTCTGTTTATCGCAGATATGCATTCTTTAACACAAATCAAGGATGGTGAAAGGCTAAGGAATAACACATACGCAGTTGCTGCGACCTGGATGGCTTGTGGATTAGACACTTCAAGAAGTGTATTCTATCGCCAAAGTGATGTGCCTGAGGTGACAGAGCTTGCATGGTATTTGCAATGCCTGTTCCCATACTCTCGCATGACTTTAGCCCACAGCTTCAAAGATAAATCTGAGAGGTTAGAGGATGTAAATGCAGGCCTTTTCAGCTACCCCATGCTGATGGCTGCGGATATTTTACTTTACAATGCCGAGAAAGTGCCAGTAGGTAAAGACCAAATGCAGCATCTTGAAATGACCCGTGACGTAGCTTCGAGATTCAATCACAAATTCGGAGAAACGCTTGTTCTTCCAGAAGTATTAACCAGCGAGTTGACGATGTATGTGCCGGGAACTGATGGAGGTAAGATGTCTAAGTCGCAGGACAATACCATCAACATCTTTGACGATGCTGCTACGCTCAAGAAGGTGATAAATAAACAGCTCGTAACAGACGCAACCCCCCTTGAAGACCCTAAAGATCCTGACTCAGCAGTCGTTTACAAGCTTTACAAACTTGTCGCTTCAGAGTCTGACGCCCAGGAAATGGCCGCTGCATTGCGCGCAGGAGGATATGGTTGGGGTCACGCTAAAAAAGCACTCGTAGAAGCGCTCGTAGACGGGTTTGCCTCTGAAAGAACACGCTATAACGAACTGATCTCTAACCGTGAAGAAATAGATGTCGCTTTAGCTCAGGGTGCTGAACGCGCCCGTGCTGTAGCGTCAGAAGTCCTCTCTAGAGTGAGGGGGAAGATTGGATACTAATCTAAAATCTCTGCTCCGTACTTCGTTTGAAATTTTCTGTAGAGTTCTCGTTGTCGGTTATCTAGATCGATGGTGCGGCCTCCAATGAAAGCGTGGGTAAGATCGTTCGTTCTGATATCTAAAGCGTCACCTGAAGAAATAAACAAAGTAGCGTCCTTGCCTCTCTCAATCGTTCCGCATATATCGTCGATACCTAGAATTTTCGCAACATTGCGAGTTAAAGACATAACAGCTTGCTCCTCGGTGAGACCATACTTTCGTGCAGTTCCTGCGTAGAAAGGAAGGTTACGTGTATTCATTTCCGTCATTGTTGCGTCGACTTGAAGACCAAATAGAACCCCTTCATCTGCAAGGAGTTTCGGAAGTCGATAAGGTAGGTTGATATCGTCCTCGGGAAATCTCGGCAATCTGTGGACGCTCGTGAGCAGAACGGCAACATCATTCTCCCTGAGCATATCTGCTACAAGGTGAGCATCATATCCCCCGACAATGACAAGTCGCTTAATCCCCATCTCTCTCTTAAAATGGACGGCTTCGGTGATGGCGCGAACATCGCTCGCATGAACGTAAAGGGCGAGAGAGCCATCGAACAATCCACGCATCGCTTCGTGCTTGACGTCCATCACCGAATTTGATGATAGCAGGTCGGGGCGAGAAAGTGCGTAGGCGCGTGCATCTGAAAAGTAGCGGTCTATTTCATGCTTAGCTTGCTCGTACGTTTTCTGCTTTCTTACATCAATTTTGCCATCGAGCGCGTGTTTGTGATGAGTCGAAGGCCAATTTAAATGAATGCCGTCCACCATTTTTATGGCGGCATCCTCCCAATTCCATCCATCGAAATGAACGACTCCAGAGGCGCCTGATATAACACCACTGCGTGGAGTAATTTGGCCAATAAGGACGCCGTTGGTTCGAACAGTTGGGGTAATCTCAGAGTCGGTATTAAAGGCGATTATTGCGCGAACGTTAGGGCGGAAAGTGCCCACTTCGTATTGATCTTGAGTCGCTCGGACAGCACCAATTTCTTGAAGACCTAAAGTGGTATTTGCCACGATAAAGCCCGGATATATTTGCTGGCCCGTAGCGTCGATAATATCGTCGTACATGCTCTTATCAGCTTGGAAAGTCCTTCCTACAAAATCTATTTTTCCGTTGCGAAATCCTATCGCCGCATCATCAATAGCGTCGCCTGTTCCAAGATGGGCGGTACCGCCGAGGATGAGAATGGAGCGTGTTTGGTCTGGAGCAGGAGTCTGCTGAGAAAGAGATGGGGTAGTCATTAGACCGGCCAGAACAAGTAAAAATATAAATCTCATGGCTTAGTTGTTTTCCTCAGTTACAGTGTCACAATGGTAGTGGGTACGGATGGCCTCGGACGGAACTCGCAGCTCCCCCGGTGGCTGATTACTCCCGGAAGCAATCATTTTCTTAGTAAGGCGTGCGCGTTCTAGACGGATAGCTTCCCTCAGCTCTTGATCTAAACTTAAACTATACAGACATTCCCCCTCGACATAGGTACGGGTAGCTTGGGCATTCATACTCAAAGGGTTTTCATCCCAAACCACAATATCTGCATCTTTCCCTACCTTAATCGAACCCGTCATGTGATCTATATGCAGGAGTTTTGCCGGATTGAGGGTAACGAATTTCAGGGCCTCCTCTTCGGATACTCCTCCGTACTTCACCGACTTCGCAGCCTCTTGGTTAAGGCGACGTGCCATCTCCGCATCGTCGCTGTTGATGGCGGTAGTAATCCCCTGTCCGTGGAGGACGGCAGCATTGTATGGAATCGCGTCTTTTACTTCGTACTTGTAAGCCCACCAGTCGCTAAAGGTTGATCCCCCAGCGCCGTGTTCTTTCATCTTGTCGGCGACTTTATAGCCTTCGAGGATGTGGGTGAAGGTGTTGAGGCGGAAGTTCATCGAGTCGGCAACGTGCATAAGCATATTTATCTCGTCTTGTCTATAGCTGTGACAAGTCACAAACCTCTCCTCCCGTAATATTTGAAGAAGCACGTCGAGCTCTAAATCATGTCTCGGCTCTAAGGGTCCGAGCCCCGCTTTAAGGTCGCGCTTCTTCGTACTCGAAAGTTCGTGCCTATACGATATGAAGGACTCTCCGTATTCTCGAGCACGGATAAAGAGATCGTAGAAAACCTGCTCGACCCCCATCCTCGATTGCGGAAAGCGAACCTTCTGCGCATCGCCCCAATTACTCTGCTTCACGTTCTCCCCAAGGGCGAACTTGATAAATGGCGTGGCGCCCTCGTAAAGAAGCTCTGTGGGAAGTGAGCCCCAGCGGAATTTGACAATCGCGCTTTGGCCTCCTATGGGATTTGCCGATCCGTGAAGAAGTTGAGCACATGTAACACCCCCGGCGAGTTGCCTGTACATATTCACGTCCTCACTATTCAACGAGTGGCCTATCCAAACCTCCGCACTACTGGCCTGCGTTGCCTCATTCACACCTCTCTCAATTGCGATATGTGAGTGTTCATCTATTATCCCGGGCGTAACGTGCATGCCCCTTCCATCAACTTCTTCTACCTCCACCTCTCTCCCAAGGAGTTCACTCACATTGAGTCTCGCCCCTACTGCCGCAATTTTTCCGTCGTAAATCAAAACGTCCGCTTCCTCTAAAATCCCCTCCTCTTCACAAGTCCAAACAGTAGCTCCCCTCACCACAACCGCTTTCATCACAGCGTTCTCTTGAGTCGTTTTTAATGGCGATCCGTATGCTGTAAAAGGATAAAATACATCGCCAAGTGGTTCTGATTTCTCGGAAATCGAGTCTTCTGGTAGAACTTCAGCCAGCTCATCAGACACAGGCTCAAGAGCATCGACTTTAACGGCGCTCCAGGAAGTCAACTGCCCGTTAGGCATCATCGCTGTCCCCTCCCAAATCCTGCTATCCATCCATACATTTCCCGTGAGTCGAAGAGGGCCATCGTCAGATTCAAAACCCAAAACGATGGTTCTATTGTCTAGTGAAACTGAGACCTTCTGCTTTGTTGAATCATTAATGATGTGGGTGGCTTTACCATCTTCCGTGACTACAATGTGCTTGATTTCGTCGCCATACCCGCTTAGTGATATATCGTAATCTCCTGAAATATCGACTTCATTTCGGTCGTGCATAATGGTTGGAATACCGCTTACCCAATGCTCTACGAGCTTGGTTTCTGTGTCGAAAATAGGGCCGTCAGAAACGATGATGTTCGCGCGGAGGCCAGGTCGGATGGCGCCCACGATATCAGAAACTCCCAGCATAGATGCAGGGAGCTCCGTCATAGCGCGGAGGGCAATATCGACAGGGAGGCCTCGTTGAACGGCGATGCGTACGGCGGGAAGAAATTCCGACGGGCTCTTTAATCCATGGGCGGTAAGGCAAAACTCTATACCGGCGTCATTTAATATGGAGGCGTTGCTGGGGGCGAGTTCCCAGTGCTTTAGTTCTGTTAAAGAGATAAAGCGAGCTAAAAAGAGGTCGCTAAGATCGTAGGGTGTTGGGAATTTTACGGGAACGATTAATGTCGCTCCAGATTCTTTTATAGCTGAGGCACGCTGATAGCTATCACCACCGCCAAGAAGGAGGTAGTTAAGGTTAAATTCATTGGCTACGACTTCAGCACGTAGGATATCCTTCCACGAACCCGCTGAAAAAACAGAGGGGAGATCCGAGTTCGAGTTGAAGGCCTCGAGAGAAAGATTGGTCCCGCCAGAGAGACCTCGGGGAGAGGCGTCAGCATACCAAGAGGCGTCGAGATGGGTTTGGCGTAAGAGCGCTGTAGCACCCATGAGCGAACCGGGATAAGACTGAGCAGAAGATCCTTTGTGGAAACTGAAATGTGTGGAGGCAAGTGGACGAAGCATAGATTCTCGGGCATCGTCTATCGGCATTACAAGTGCACCAGAACCGCGAACAATTCCGTCTGGAACGTGAGTGAGAACAGCCCCAAAACCTGCTTCGCGAAGGGCTTTTGCAGTTTTAGAATCGGGAATAAACTTCTCGAAAGCATCTATTTCTGGACGAACGGCCTGATTCCAACCATAAGCCCCTTTGATGTTGGTTTCATATTGCGGGGTGCGTGACCATCCAGCAGGCTTCACTTCCGGAAGGCCGTATGAAGAATGAAGATCTACAAAAGACGGGTACAGGTGGTAGTCTGTGAGGTTAAGTCTGACGACAGCACCTGAAACCGCAGAATTCGATGTGGCGGAACCAGATTTTACTTCGAGAATCTCTCCACGGAAAATAACAACGGTGGCGTCATAAAGAACCGTTGAAGCATCAACATGGACGGTTGCATGTTCCAGCACTGTCTTAACAAGATGTTTATCTAGTGTTCCGTTGGTGGGGAATGTTGACGAAGCAGGGGTTTGGGCTAAAGTGACGGAAGAAAAAAGACCGGCAAAAAAGACTGCAAAAGAAGCTGTGAGTAGGTTGCGCATTTGGAGCTAGAGAGATTGCAAAATAGAAGGCCAAGTTAATGACAGCAGGAGTAACTTGCACAAGCAACCTTACGCAACTAAAAAAGCCATGGAAAGTACTAAATTCCCCACCAATGTTTACGCTGAAATAACTCCCAATCCAGCAACAATGAAGTTCGTTGTGGATAGAAAATTAGTTTCTGGATTGCATCAACTTGATTTTCATAATGTAAAAGAAGCTTTGGTTTGTTCTCCACTCGCTGCTGAACTTTTTAATTTCCCTTTCGTTGTGGGCGTTTTTATCAGTGGCGAAATCGTTTCTGTGACGAAAGATGAATCTCTGGGATGGGAGATGATCGTTATGCAGCTCAAGGATTACATCCGTGAGTGGCTCGTGGACAATGAATTCGCCGTAGAGGAAGATAAAATATCTAAACTTTCTGAAATAGGAGTTGTCATTGATCAAGAAGGGAAAGCTGCAGGTTCAATAGAAAAACTAATTGAAGCCAAGGACATATCCCCTTCTGAACACGACGAACAAATAGGAGAACTTCTCAACGAATATGTAAGGCCTGCAGTGGAGCAAGATGGAGGGGCAATAGATTTTGTTGGGTTCAAGGACGGTGTTGTTTATGTTCAATTGCGTGGTGCATGTTCCGGCTGTCCCTCCTCAACAGAAACTTTAAAGGGCGGTATAGAAACCCTGCTAACTTCAAAAATTGAAAGTGTTCGTGAGGTTGTCGCTATTGCTTAACATCCACAAACTCTTTTCAAATAGTGATTAAGCAGTATAGCTGATGTCACTTCTGACGGAAGCGTCAACGTAAGCGATTTACTGTCTGTCCTCGCTGAGTTTGGGCAGGCTTGTGAAATCTAACGTGTTGTATTAGGTCGTTAGATCTTGCGATGTCATATTCATAAATCCGATAGGGTTTTCTGTGCTCGTAGTATAGAAATTCTCCAAGTTGGGAAAAATATCTGCTAAGGAAGATGAAGGTACACCCATCCACATAGCGAGTTCTGCGAAATATGAGTCTGTCGAGATTTCGGGAATGACGATATTTTTATCCACTACACGATCTCCTTGAAGGTCGAGAGAAGGAACTTTTCCGTAGATCTGACTGCCATTTACAGCCCCTCCGAAAACCAAAGAGTGTCCACCCCAAGCGTGGTCAGTTCCACTTCCGTTAGAGGTAATCGTTCTTGCGAAGTCTGAGATTGTGAAGGTCGTCACCTTTTCTGATGTGCCTAATTCATCCATCGCCTCATAAAAAGACCCGATTGCGCCACTTAAAAGAGAAAGCAAATTGTTGTGGTTGTTGAGGAGCTCCTCATGGGTGTCAAACCCGCTAAGTTTGACGTAATATGTTTGCCTTTCCATTCCTAAGTTACCCGAAACAGCGATGCTCTGAGCGACCCTTTTCATCTGATTAGAAATATCTGTGTCCGCGAATTCTGTCGTGAGGGGTGTAAGGTTATCTATAGCGGCAGTGAAAACGTCGTGTTGGTTTGAGAGCGTAAATTCATCAATTTTATTTCCTGCTTGCCAAAAGTTTGTGCCCCCGGGAGAGAGATTCATAGACAGATCTTGGTTCGTATTTCCAGTTTTAAGGATCTCTGCAATCTTTCCTCCCCAACCATTTGCCATTCTCGACTGTGGGGCTGAAGTCTGCCAATGTCTAGATTGGTCAGAGTGAGATTTTAATCCCAACGGCAGTCGCGCTGTACCGGCTAAGATTTGAGTCTTTGTAACTGGCTCCACCAACGTTCCAACATTAGAAATTACAGCCGCTTTGCCCGAGTTAAATAAATGAGCGACTTCTGGCATAGCTGGGTGTAGGCCATAGTGTATCCCGTCTGGATCAGTATAATTCAGCTGGATAAGATCTCCATAGGGCAAAGCCAAATTAGATCTAGAAGCAGCGTAAACGTTATATGGTTCCGACGAAGTCGGGACAACCATATTGTATGCGTCGTTCCCACCCGCTAGAAGTATACACACGAGCGCTCGATAGTCATCCGGTTGAGATGGGGCAGTGAGTGAATTCATCATCCCTAAGCTGGTAAACGATGAAAGAAATGCTGTAGAACCCATAGCTGCACAACCTGTTGTGCCAATAAATTTCCTTCTTGAAATTTTATTCTTTGTAGATTTCTTTCCTGACATGTGGATCACTTTAGGTCTTGTTCATCTGTAACAATTAGTTCAGGATAACTCTCCTATAAGACGGTTGCTCAGCTTGTATGTTTAACTGAAACAGGTATGCTCCTCTGGGAAGGTCACTCACATTTATTGTGGTTTCGTCTTGTAAAGAGCATCTGCGGACTAATCTGCCTGAATTGTCTCTAATAAAGAGTTCGCCTGATTGCACACCATTTTGAATAACAATATGAACGTCAGTAGAAGCAGGAGATGGGAAAACTTGGAAATATCCATCTTCAAGTTCATCAATAGAAACCGCAGAAATGTTTACTGAGAAGCAAATCTCTTCGCCTGAACATCCTCCATTGTTCGTTTCAGTGACACATAAGTATCCTGTTCCACCTCCCCACCATGACACATTAACGTCTGAAGTTCCCTCTCCATCTGTGACATCTCCACTTGTACTTACCCAATCATAGGTGCTGCCAGAAGTATTCGGGTAAGAATATGAAAAGAGCATGTTTGCCGTCGGATTCACTTCACCGGATATTGCAAACAGAGTTATGTAGTTACATAATGATGCATTGGGAATTGCGTTGGGTTCGTAATTACATGCATCTGGATCGTTACAACCTATCCCTTGACATTCGCAGGATCCTGACTGTATCTCATCGTTTATAGAATTCACATAGCCATCATCACAAGGGTCCCCAGGCAAGATGCAAGATGAATCCTCAATTGTTGCCTCAAGGTCAAAGTTGCATGCCATAGAGTTCATACATCCAGCACAACTTAAAAAATCACAAGTTCCATCATCAACTGTCGCGATAGAATTAAAATTACATGCCCCTTCTTCTGTACAGCCATAGCACGAGTAATCACAATCCATTGTGTCGTCTGTCGCATTTGGTTCGTAGTTACATGCTTCTGGCTCAAAACACCCTGGTATTTCAAATTCATCACAAACGCCATCACCGTCAGAATCGTTAACGCACTCCCCATTTAAGTATGGATGA
>JAQCFW010000045.1 GCA_027619225.1 Bacteroidota bacterium | reverse complement strand
TCCGTAGCCCCCATCGTAGTCGAAACCACCGGAGTAGCGGTAGCCGCCTGGTAAACCAGTAAATCCGCTTGAATTAGAGCCGTTTCCATTATTATACCACCCTGAGGTAGATTTCATAGAATTTCCCGCGACACTTTCACCACCCAAGATGTCCGTGAGCTCAGTGAACTCTAAATCTGAGGGAACGTGCCACCCAGAAGGACATAGCTCTCTAGAGTCGTCTATGGCGTACCAGTTGTAAAGCTTGCCATAGTTATAGTTTTCGTCATAATCAGGATTATTGTTGTAATGACACCAAGCTCCTGTTTCTGTTTCTCTTAAAGAATACCACTCTCCTTGGTCTTGGATGTTAGGGATTGAAGAACCATCTCGATAGATGGATGTTTTTAAATTCTCTTGGAACCAGCACTGATAGCCTATTGAAATAAGAGAATAGCTATAGCCATCATACTCTACAACATCAGAATCTGAACAACCTAACAACGTAGAACAAGAACCATCATCAACATTTGCTGAAGGGTCATACTCGATGAATAAATCATCCATACACCCCAGCAGCGCAGGAACGGCACATGAACCATCGTCTGCTGTGGCAGTGGGATCGTATTCCATAAAGTTGACATCTGTACAGCCAAGGGAAACATCTGCTCTAAGGCACCGGATACTGTGACCTCTTACCTTTGAATGAGAAATCTCTGAGATATCTGCTGAGTTAGAACTTAGTGTCTTCACAACGATATAATCACCTACCTGATCCACGTAAGGACTATAGCCTCCTTGAACCCAAAACTCCCCAGATATCTCTTGCCCTATAAATCCAGCTGAGCCCACAGACCTACCTCCTGCTGGAAGAGCAGTAAAACCACTGGAGTTCGTAGCACCTGTGTTAGGCGAGTTCCAGTGATCCGTTCCTGATTCCTTGAGTGCCCCTCCAGCTACCTCAGAACCGCCTAACCCATCGATAAGAGCATCCCACTCTTCTAAGGTAGGAACGGCATAGAACTGAGGACAAACGCCCTCTGGAGAGACCGTCGTATATCCGTTGTACAGATAACCGTAAGTATCCGCATTGGATTCATCGTTATCATAAGCGCAATAGCCTCCTGAGTGACCTAAAGAGTTCCACTCTCCTTCGTCAGGCGTATGAGGAATCTCCTGACCAGAGCGGTAAGATGTCGTCCTTAAGTTCTCTTTAAACCAGCACTTACCTCCTATCTCTACAAGACCATAAGTATCTCCGTTATAAGTGATGCTTGTCTCACCTAAACAAGGACCACAGAAATCATCATACAGACCGTCTCCATCGGTGTCCGAAAGGCAGTCCTGACAGTTACCCTCTTCGTCAGGTGTGTTACCAGCACAGTCGCAAGCTCCTTCAGCTAAATCTGAACATCCACATTCATAGATAGGGCCTGGACCGTTACACACTCCGCAAGCATCAACATTTCCATCACAGGTGTCGTTACCGTTGTCATCACAGATACCATCACCGTCAGCATCAGTAGCACAATCTCCATTGCATACTCCAGCTGCATCGGGAGTTCCAACGCAGTCGTCTTCTGGGTCGCAGATACCGTCAAAATCTATATCAGGGGTGCCTTCACAATCGCACTCACCTTCAGCGATACCAGAACATCCGCAGTCGTAGATAGCTCCAGGACCGTTACATACGCCGCACTCATCGGCTTCGCCTATGCAGGAGTCTCCATCATCGCATATACCATCTCCATCTTCATCAGCTGAACAATCTCCTCCACAAACATTAAGGGCGTCAAGCTGGTTGCCATCACAGTCGCAATCGCCTTCTGGGATATCTGCACATCCGCATTCGTAGATGTCGCCTGGACCGTCACAGACGCCGCACGTGTCTTCGTAAATGCATTTGTCTTCATCATACACGTTTGCTGTTTCAGCATAATTACACGCTTCAAAATCGGTACATCCTACAGAGGGAATCACTAACACCCACTCTGAACCGTTCCACTTGAGAAACTGACCATCTGAAGTTCCGTCGGGTAAAGCAGCAGCTTCGATAAGCATGTACAACTCATTGAGATAAGCTTCAAAGGTCATATCGTTGACCATAATCTCTCCTGCTTCAAATGAAGTTCCATAAAGGGCAAGAAGCTCGATTAAGTCTATAACACCTACATATGTATCAGAATCTACATCTGGGTTATACGGGTAGCTAACCGTCTCTTGAGCTGAAAAAGACAGCGTGAAAACACATAAAAAAGAAGTAAGAAAATATCGCATAGTAGGAGTTTTAAGACTTACAAGATACGGATAATATAAGTTACTTACTTCACGTACACAAACAAAACATATTTCAGTGTTTAAGTAGTCGATTAACGACGTTTAAATACATATCACGAAGTACAACGACGTTTAACGGCAATCAACGTCGTATTAGGTCGGTTTTTTTTATTAAAAAAAGGAATTAAACATAATTGTTAAAAACAAAAAAAGGTCAAGCAGTTTTGCCTCACCTTTTGGATTGTATACTTTAATTGAACTGAGGTATTCAATTTACATCCCCATCTCCTTAAAATCAACAATCATTATTTTACTTAATCTTAACAATGCCGTTGCTCCTGCAACAATAATTACTGCTCCAATCATAATTTTTGAAAGCTCTTGAATCTCTTCATTTGAAGATCTAATCTTTTTCGTTTTCATTTACTTGATATTTAATTTTAAGAATATTCTGCTGTGCTCTTTTCATAATTGATGCAGAAATTACAACTCCTAAGAGTATTACCCCACCAACGATTATGAATTTTAACCATGGGTCTGATCCTGGCTGTGAATTAAGCCCAGAATTGAATCCAGGTAAGTTTTCTATTGGTGTTGGTGTGGTCATCTTTTTTTAATATTTATTATTAGAACTCCATTGCTCTTGTAGATGCGATACATATATCTATAACTAATGTAATACTCTTTTTCGTTTTGGGAATAAATTCCTATGTAATAGCCAGATTGGAAACCATCTGCCTTAAGAATGTCATAAAATCGATCAATTTCACCCTGTCCCTTCTCACTTTTAAAATGCTTGTCTAGAAGGTTGTCATTCTTCCGAAGTGCTTTATCATCTATTAACCTTTGTTTATTCTTGGACTTTCTCTTTCCATGATTGTAAGCGAAATCAGCATGTTGCTTGTTTAAATAGATATTATCCCTTCTTCTGGGAGAGAAAGAATGGCCGCAACCACACTCACATTCCTTTGCGGAAATGGGTCTTGGTAAAGGGGCGCTAATCGTAGGGTCTATTATTTCTGATTTAATCTGTTTCATTGTGATGAGAATATCACTATATTTGACAAATATAAGAATAATTACACTTATGTCAGTACAAATAACTAGTTTAGATCAAGAAGAGTTGGATTATCTCAAAAGTTCTGAATACAAATTCGACTATCCCGGACTTATTGATGCAATGAACACTCCACAATTCACAATAAAAGACTTGGGTGTTAATGCAAGAGACGCTACCTATTGGTCTAAAAAAGAAATCCTTCCAGAACTTCAAGGAACGACTACTACAAGGAGAAAGTACACTCTAAAACAAGCATTATGGATAAAGTTAATTCAGCAACTAAGGACGTTTGATATCTCGTTACGCCAAATCAAAAAGATAAAAGACCATGTATTAATGAAGGGTGTTAATGTAAAGGAAGCGTTACAAAATGAATATATGAATTTAATTGTTGAACAACTAGCCAAAGAGAGTGGTAAGCTTGAAGAATATAAAGCACGGATGAAGGACCCCTCTTTTCTGAAAGAA
>JAQCFW010000029.1 GCA_027619225.1 Bacteroidota bacterium | reverse complement strand
GCTCTCTATCAATTCAGAAGGTATTGCAGCACAGTTAACCTCAATAAAAGGGTTTGATTTACGATAGCTAAAATCATGCAACTGGCGAGCTACCGACTCTTTTCCTGTACCGTTTCCTCCACTGATTAATACCCTAGCATCTGTTGCAGCAACAGTATTAATCATTTTAATAATTCCCTTTATTTCTTTTGATTCCCCTATAATGGTGTGTGATTTAGAGTTGTGAACCTTTCTATGAAGTCGCTTTGTTTCTTGAATAAGCTCTTCCTTCTCAGTAGCGTGTTTTAAAGTTATTAGTATCCTGTTTAGATCTAGCGGTTTTTGAATAAAGTCAAAAGCCCCTTTTTTCAAAGCTTGAACTGCCGTCTCAACTGTTCCATGCCCAGAGATCATAATCACGGGAGTATCTACCTCCTTTGATTTTAACATATCTAAAACATCAAGTCCATCCATTTTAGGCATCTTAATATCGCAAAAAATAACACTGTATTGCTTCTTTCTTGCTGCTATTACGCCATCTACACCATCCTGTGCCTCATCAACTGAATGACCTTCATACTCTAAGATCTCGCGAAGACTTGTACGGATTGGCTGTTCGTCATCAATAATTAAAATAGTCGCCATGAGTCAAAGTTACATATAACTTGGCACAGCAGGGGCACCTTTATATATACGGTATAAAACCCCTTCTCTTAGTGCATACTTAGATCTATAAAAATATTTTAAATCCGTATTTCTATCTACCCACAAGACAATAGCTGCTGCGTATGGCATTAAATCCGCCCTGTCCGGAGGCATACCTTCCATATCTAATCTATCGTTACGAGAATTATTGACTATCATTTTAGATACATCATGAAATCTATCAATATCAATTGTATCAGCTTTGTGAAAAATTCTTTTTTGTGATTTTATTTTCTTTTTAGGAGTGCTCTTCTCCACTTTAGTCAAATAATAAAAAGTATCAAACGAACCGCTAGACCCAACAAGTACAGATGGTTTTACATTCTTTAAAACCGTTAATAAAGGATCTAACATGTCATCTAAATATGGAGCCATTTTCTCATAAGCATCTTCTCCAAAATGACCTGACATTTTAAAAAAATCTTTCATCCTAGCCACTCCAACATCAAAACTCCTTGTCCAAATAATTTCTTTGTTATTCCACAAAATACACTCCGTGCTTCCTCCCCCTATATCCAAGGTCAAGACATTTGTACCATCTTCAGGCTTATATGTTAATGCTGATCCTTCGTGAATCAATTGCGCCTCAGTTGATCCAGATATAATCATCACATTATATCCATATAGATTGAATACTTCATCCGTAAAGTCAGAACTGTTAGAAGCATCTCTAAGTGCACTTGTCGCAATCACATAAACTTCTTCTGTTACATAATTGTGAATCGCTTCTTGCATCATTCCAATAGCATCAAGACCTCTTGCGATTCTATCAGGTTTAATAATGCCTTTGCCTATTCCACCTTCCCCAATCCTGACAGGCAATCGCAGGCTAAACAACTTTTTCCAAGGACGGGATCCAGGGTCTACATCTTTTAAAAACTCAACGATTCGCAGATTAAAAGTGTTTGTCCCACAATCTATTACTGCTACTCTTCTTAAAGTTGAATCCATGATGTGGCTCTCCTCTTTCATTAATTCTTATACATCAACCAACGAAACATTTCTCTTAATGTGGGCTTCTTTCCATACATTAATATACCCGTTTTGTAAACCTTTCCTGCCATTTTAATCATAATATAAACAGTCACAATGAGGATCAGTGCGCTAATGACTACATGCCACCATGGAACTCCTACACTCAGCCTTATCATCATCGTAATGGGAGAGGTAAAGGGAATAAAAGAACAAACAGTAGCTAACATGCTTTCAGGAGATTCTAAAATCATCATGTTCACCATGTAACTAAACATTAAAGGGAGCATTGCTGGTAAGAGCAGATATTGCGCATCAGCCTCAGACTCTACTGCAGCTCCTATAGCCGCAAACAATGACGAATAAAGAGCAAAACCAGCTACGTAAAAGAAAGCTCCCCACCCCACCATCATCAACCAATCAATTTGCATCAATACATTTAAATCATCACTCGCTTCCAAGAAAGAAGAGAAGTCCGTGGTGGCAACTTGAGTCCCATGCTCACTCATTAAATTGACAAGGAGTCCCGACGACTCTGCATAGAATCCGAATGCAATAAATAATATCCAAGACAGCAAAGACCAAACAAGGATTTGGGTTAATCCCACAAGACCTATCCCCGCCATTTTAGCACTCATTAAATGCTCTGGCTTGATGACACTTATCACTACCTCAACGATCCTATTGCTCTTTTCCTCTATAACTCCTCGCATCACGTGCATCCCATAAATCATAATAAACATGAACATAAACATCGCAAATGCAAATCCCACACCTGTCTTGTGTTGTACGTTTTTATCTTGAGTCACAATGTCTTGAGTGACTAAACCTATCCTGACCTTAAGCCGTTTATAGGTTTCGTAGTCCAAAGAAGATTCATTTTTAACCCTCAACCTCTCTACAGCTTCCCCCAAATCTCGCTTAATTGCAGATGTTACTCTAATTGATGGAGCCACTTCATATTGAAGTACTGCTTTGGCGCTTTGCATAATCCCGTCATCTAACTCCAGCATTGCTGTGAAGTCACTGTCGATAAATTCTTCGGTAGTCAACGCCTGGTTTGTGAATCTATACTCTAAAAATGATCGTTCAGAAAAGCACTCAGTACAGCTAGGTATCCTCACGCCTTCACTGCCAGAAAGGGAATATGTAATGAGGTTGTTGTGATCAACAAATAGCACTTTCGCATCAGAGTGAGTTGCCTGTTCAGCGAGAAAAGCAATAACAACAATCGCTCCTACCATTAAAATAGGACCAAGCAAAGTAGCTATAATAAAAGCTCGCTTTCTTACACGAGTCTTAAACTCTCTACCAACAACAATTAACCATCGATTCATGACTGTTCAATCTTATTTGCTGCGGAGTCTTGCACAGCTCGTAAAAACACATCATCCATACTCACGCTTTGAGGACTGCAAGAGAGGACATCAACTTCCGTAGTCACCCATTTTAAGAATTTCTCAATAGGAATAGAAGCAGGAAGACCTAATACAACCTCGTGAACATTGTCACCCATACTATTTGCACTGTGCAAAACTGCCCCAGAACCTAGCGCAGCAGTAAAGCTTATTAAATTTCCTCTAAAGATTAAATCAATTTTACCTGCTCTGGCTTTTTCACGTAAAGAATTTACGGGGCCATCTAATATCTTTCTACCATGGTTTATTAAAGCAACGTGATCACAAAGTTCATCCACACTAGACATATCGTGAGTAGAAAGTAAAATTGTTGTGCCATGTTCATCCCTTAGCCTGATAATTTCTTTGCGAATACGAGCTGCATTAATCGGATCAAACCCACTCAGTGGTTCATCTAAAATGAGAAACTTAGGTTTGTGTATTACAGCGACAATAAACTGGATTTTTTGGGCCATACCCTTGCTTAAATCAGAAACCTCCCTGTTCCACCAACCATCAACTTCTAGCCTTTCGAACCAATCTAAAAGCTCCTTCCTTGCAACTGCTTTACTCATGCCTCGGAGCCGTGCAAAATACATTGCCTGCTCACCAACCCTCATGTTTTTATACAATCCCCTTTCTTCAGGAAGATACCCTACTTCATTAATATGCTCTGACGTCAAGTACTTTCCGAAAAAAGAAATAGAGCCGCTATCTGGACCGGTGATACCCGCGACCATTCTTATCAGAGTCGTTTTACCTGCTCCGTTAGGTCCTAATAAACCGAATATACTAGCTTCTGGAACATTTAGACTCACACCATCTAAGGCAGTATGATCTCCATACTGTTTCCGAACTTCTACGAGTTCTAGTGCTGAAGGTTTTGAGTCATTTACTGTATTCATGAGAACAAATCACGGACTTTTTCAAAGAAACCCCTCTCATTGTGGTCTAATTCAGGTTTAAAGTTCGTTGATTCCTTCAAGTTCTCCAAAGTTTTGTGCTCTTCTTTTGAAAGTGTCTTGGGAGTCCAAACATTGATGTTCACAAGCAAGTCTCCATTTCCATAAGAATCTACCGAAGGAAGCCCCTTACCTCTGAGTCTAATAAGTTTTCCACTTTGTGTTCCCGGTTCAATCTTTACTTTTGCTTTGCTTGAAAGGAGTGGTATTTCAGCCGATGCTCCAAGTGCTGCATCTATAAAACTGATGTACAAATCGTGGTGTAGATTTTTTCCATTTCTCTGGAATTCGTCGTGGTCCAACTCTTCAACAACAATAAGTAAATCTCCAGTAACTCCACCAATAGGAGCACCGTTTCCTTGGCCTCTCATGACTAACTGTATTCCATCTTCAACGCCTGCGGGAATATCAATCGTTACGACTTCATCCTCTCTTTTCATACCATTTGAATCAGTGCCAGACGGTTTTGATGTGATTGAGTATCCAGTCCCTCCACATGAAGGGCAGGTTGATGCTGTTTGCATCGCCCCTAAAATTGTATTTGTCACACGTGTGACTTGACCAGACCCATGACACTGACCACAATCTGAATGCTCAACTCCGGATGCTTGAATAAGTTTCGTAACCTTGATCTTCTTCTTTGCTCCTGTAGCTATTTCCTCAAGAGTTAATTTGACCTTAATCCGCAAATCCGAACCCTTCATTCGCCTTCTACGAGACCCTCCTCCTCCACCAAACCCACCAAATCCTCCACCACCTCCACCACCTCCGAATATGTCTCCGAATTGGCTGAAAATATCCTCCATGTTCATATGGTGACCACCGCCGCCGCCAGAGGCTCCTTTCATCCCTGAATGCCCAAACCTATCGTACTGCTGCTTCTTCGTGTCGTCACTCAGAACCTCATAGGCCTCAGCAGCTTCTTTAAATTTATCTTCTGCACTCGCATCATTAGGATTTTTATCTGGATGATGTTTGAGAGCCAGTTTCCTGTAAGCTTTTTTAACCTCTGAAGCTGAAGCTGATTTACTCAGGCCTAGAACATCATAGTAATCACGTTTTGCCATTTTTTCTAAACTTATTGTATTTACTGGCCTATGACAACCTTTGCGTATCTCAAAACCTTATCTCCTAGCTTATACCCACTCTCAACTACTTCTACAATTTTACCTTTCAACTCAGGTGTTGGAGCAGGGATATTTGTAATCGCCTCGTGATAGTCCACGTTGAAATCATCTCCAGCTCTCACATCCATCACCTTTAAGCCTTTAGAAGTGAGTGTAGATTCTAACTTTGAATGTATCAGTTGCATCCCCTCCTTCATTGCGTCTGCGTCATCAGATGCGTTCTTATATGCTCTTTCAAAATCATCGAGCAAGGGAAGAAATTTCTCAATAAGATCTTGGGAAGCGGTCATAATAAGATCAACTCTTTCACGCATAGTTCTTTTTCTGAAATTATCAAACTCAGCATAAAGCCTGAGGTACTTATCCTGATAGTCGACCTGTTCTACTTCCTCTTTTTCAGAGTTTTCTTCAGCTGAATCATTGTTGTCTTCTGAGGCCTGATCAGTCGTTTCTTCTACCTTTGCCTCTAGATTCTCCTTCTTTTCGACTGTTTCTTCTTGATCGTTCATAGATGTAATTTGTTTGGACTTTAGGCAAGGCAAAGGAAGTGCCAATAACTTCTTTTTCACTAAACAGGACAGCCTGTCAGTCCGCTTCGAGCAAACCGACAGGCTGTCGTGTCAATTGGTGTTCTGAGAACTGAACTACTTTAAACTTTTTACATGCTGATCGATATTGCGATGCAGTTCAAACCCCCTTAGGTCCTTCGCAACCACAATTCCATTCTCGTCTATAAGAAAACTCATAGGGATAGAGCTAACACCATACATAGCGGCAGCTTCGTTCTGCCATTTCTTCAGATCGCTCACGTGGTAGTCCCAATTTAATCCATCTTTTTTTATCGCTGATTCCCATGAAGAAATCTTGCTGTCTAATGAGACTGAGAAAATCTCAAATCCGTCGGCATTTTTAAATTTAGCCTTTTTATATTTATCATATGCCTTAACCACATTTACGTTCTCACGTCTGCAAGGGCCGCACCATGAAGCCCAAAAATCAATAAGAACAATACTCCCTCTTAAATCACTCAGAGACATTTCTTTACCCTTGGGGTTATTCATTACAATATTTGGAGCCTCATCCCCAATGTTGGTTCCAATTCTACCTGAGGGCACGACATCAAATGAACCCGTTAGAGTAACTGTACCTTGAGATTCCGACGCTGGTGATGCTCCTACTAATCCTATCCAAGACAAAGTGCCTAATGCCATCACCGCTATTACAGACTTTAAAATCATACTTCTTTTTTTTTGTTGCGTCATATCGTGCTTTCAAATATACTGTTCTGTTAGTCTATGCGTGTAATCTTTGCTCCCAATTTTCTTAAACGGGTGTCAATGTTTTGGTATCCTCTATCTATTTGTCCGATGTTGTGAATGGTTGATGTTCCCTCGGCAGATAATGCTGCGATTAACAACGATACTCCAGCTCTAATATCAGGAGAAGTCATTGTCACTCCGCGCAACGGTGACTTGTGATTAAGCCCATTAACCGTTGCTCTGTGTGGATCACACAGGATTATTTGCGCACCCATATCGATGAGTTTATCCACGAAGAAGAGACGGCTTTCAAACATCTTTTGATGTATTAAAACCGATCCTTTAGCTTGAGTAGACATTACTAAAATAATACTCAATAAATCCGGTGTGAATCCTGGCCAGGGAGCATCTGATATCGTTAATATCGACCCGTCAATAAATGTATCTATTTCGTAAGAATCCTGAGCTGGAATGAAAATATCATCTCCTCTGCGCTCAAGTTTGACACCCATCCTCTTAAATATTCGGGGAATGACTCCAAGCTCATCATAGCAGACATTCTTAATTGTGATCTCACTCTTTGTCATAGCTGCCATCCCTATAAAACTACCAACTTCTATCATATCAGGCAAACACCGGTGCTTTGCGCCACTTAGTTCCGTAACCCCTTCAATCGTTAAAAGATTCGATCCCACTCCTGAAATCTTACCCCCCATTTTATTGATAATCTTGCATAGCTGTTGCAGGTAAGGCTCACAGGCAGCGTTATAAATAGTAGTAACCCCTTCAGCCATCACAGCTGCCATCACTAAATTAGCTGTTCCTGTAACCGAGGCCTCATCTAGAAGAATTGACTTTCCCTTCAACTTCCCCCCAGGTACAGTGGCCGTATAAAAACCTGTCGCAACATCATAACTGAATTCGACTCCCAGTTCTTTAAAACCTAAGAATGTTGTATCCATTCTTCTCCTCCCAATCTTATCTCCACCTGGCCTGGGCAGTGCTCCTACGCCAAACCTAGTTAGCAGAGGCCCGAGTATCATGACTGACCCCCTAAGAGAACTACCTTTTTTCGAGAATTCCTCTGATTTAAGGAAATCTAAATTTATTTCATCTGCTTTAAACCAAAATTTACCCACAGAAAGTTTCCTTGTCTTCACGCCCATCGACCCCAATAAATCAATGAGTTTATTTACATCAACGATGTCAGGGATATTTTCAATCTCGACCTCACCAGCCGTAAGAAGTACTGAACTTAATATCTGTAACGCTTCATTTTTTGCTCCCTGAGGAGTAACCTCACCACTTAATTTATGACCTCCTTCTATTACAAAACTACTCATCTTGTAAAAATGAGAAGGAAAAACAGTTGTAAGCTCAACGGAGCTTGAACTTGTTAGAATAAAATTGTGGACTGATTCAGGGGAAGTCGTCGTGATTTAGCGACGGCCGTTATTCCTTGAATTACCTCGATCACCTCCGTTATTCCTATTTCCTGTTGGCTTTTTCTGATTACCACCTTTCTTCGCAGGTCTAATTCTATCTAGCGCATCAGACGTTTTTCTAATACTACGTAAAATCTCAGCAGAACTTTCTAGTACTGCCTCCTCAGGAAGTATAAGCGCACCACCAGACTTCTCCTTTAATTGATCTGAAATAAATGATCTTTCAACCGTGTTTCTATTCCAAGTTAGGAAATGCATCTTCATGGAATTAGCAAGCTTTACAATAAGAATAGATTTCTCTTCCCCATCTTCCATTTTCTTCGCCATCTCAATCATAGCTTCAAGTGTTCGGCCGAAGTGCCCTGCTCTTGAGGTTTCTTTAGGATAGTTTAATCTTGAAGGAGCTTCATCTCTTTCTTTAGGATCTAGCAAGCCAAATGGGCTCTCAACATCTAAAGAATATCTTGTCATTGAGTGCAATTGATTCCACAGCTTATTCTTACCCTCCTCTTCAGAACCTTCTGGGGGGACAATACTCCCCATCACACTTACTATAGCTTTGGCACATTTTAAACGTTCCTCTTTATCAGCTAAACCCATCATATGATCAATCATGGTTTGAATACCACGTCCATATTCAGGAATAATCAAATCCGATCTGTTACTATTATAGGTCAGTGTATCAATACGATCTGCCTCTTTCAAGTTCATTTTTGTCATCGCGTCAAAGATACGTCTATAATTTTTTTTATCCGTTTCGAATGTGATACGGTTATAAGTTGTGTCTAACAATTTATAAAAAAAGCCAACTACACCTTAATTCGGACCGCCATTTCAAGTCCAGTGATCGAGGCCATGTCAACGGCTCTTTGACGTAACATGGTCAGTGGCTCTAGAGATGAAGAATCTGATGTGACGTGAATTAATTAAAAAATCTATATACCCTTTGTACAATAGAAGAACTGTATTACTTTTGTACCCCGTCTCGAACGCGATACGGTTATAAGCGAAAATAGCTCAGCGGTAGAGCACAACCTTGCCAAGGTTGGGGTCGCGAGTTCGATCCTCGTTTTTCGCTCCAGAGTAAAAGTCTTAAAAGCTTCCTTCATCGGAGGCTTTTTTGCATTTATGGCATATCAGTAAGCTTATTTGAGTACTACTTTACTTCTTAAGACTTTATCAGACGTAGACAGTTCTAGAGTATATAATCCTTTAGCAAAAACTGACACATCAATCTGTAGAGTAGCAGAGGTCTGCTTCTCAAAGACTAGCTTACTAGAAGAGTCATAAAGCTTAATCGTTGTATTAACCCCAATAAAGTCACCCAAATCGACTGTCAGAATAAAAGAGACAGGGTTTGGATACACCTGCCAAGATGAACTTGTTGGAGATTTCACTTCAAGAGTACAATTCATATCTATCGTAAGTAATTCTTCTGAATTTATTTCAGATTCTAACAGTTCCAACCCCATTGTAAAATCATTAACAAAATAATCTAACCATGGCACTATACACCTAACTGATAATTCTAATTGATCTTCTTGAGACAGTCCTGAAAAACCGAACTCACCCAAATTGCATAAGGTTCCAGTGTCTGCAAATCCACAATGCCCTGCATCTTCTATAGAAACAAACGCGCGACATGAAGAATTTACTGCAGAATTGTAAATTGGTTCATGCTGTGTTTCAGGAGGTGTTACCGTATCTGATGCTCCAGAGATCACTAGAACGGGAATTGTAATGTTTTCACCCGCTAAAATTGCCGAGGGGTCTGTATCTGCTGGTGCCATCGCCACGACTGCATCAATACTTGAGGTCTGAGCTGCAGCAAGCCAAGAAGCGCCTCCTCCCATGCTATGTCCACCTATTGCTACTCGCCCACTTAATGATTCATCAAGAAACCCGAGAGATACTCCACCAACGATTTGATTGGCTACAAATGACAAATCCAATCCAAAGCTTTCATGATCTGGCATCAGTCCCTGTTCTGTATCTAAAGCTACAAACACATAATTTGAATTTACCAAAAGAAGAGCAAGGTCTTCATAATCAGTTGCTGACATCAGAAAACCATGTGCCATAATAAAAACTGGAAAATCACCACCTAATGGGATAGCTTCAGCGCCCGATTCCTCAGCGGGGTACCACACTACACAAGGTATCTCTCGATTGTCTCTTTCTTCATCGATAATCAACCAATTGGTCTGACCAAATCCAATCTCCTGAGCTGTCAGAGACAGCGTAAAGACACATAAAAAAGCAGTAAGTAAATATCTCATTGTAGGAGTTTTTAAGACTTACAAGATACAGCTATTCAGATTTATAGCCTCGGCATATCTTCATAGACAAGAGAAATCACAAGAACCAGGTACATAGAAATCAGCTAAAGGGTCATAGTTACAAGCAAATGGAATAACACAACCTCCCACAAGGATCATACAGTTTCCATCATCATCAGTAGCAAATGGATTATAGTTAATCGCTGCTAAATCTGTACAACCTGCAATCTCAGGACCACAAATATCATCTCCATCACTATCATTATAACAGTTTCCATCACAGTCACGGAATGGATTTGTAGGGAAGGTACATAAAGCTGCCGAAGAAAGAGTTGCATCTGGAAGGTAGTTACAAGCGTCAGGGTCTGTACATCCAATACAAGAAGAAAACTCACATAAGCTAACATCTATGTAATCTGCATCCGCATCATAGTTACAAGCAAATGGAATTAGACACCCTGCCACTAGACAAGCCTCAGGGTCTGACACATTAGCAGAAGGATTGTAAGAAGGGTTAACTGGGTCCGTGCATCCAAATATTGGACATCCATCATATATTCCGTAAACGTCATCTAAACAGTTTCCATCACAGTCTTCATTTGGTTCAGCGTACGTACAAGTAATGTTGATTGGAAGGGTCGCAGTTTCATCGTAGTTACAAGCTTCAGCATCCATACAACCAGCACAAGTAGAGAATTCACAAGCTCCAGGCAGTAGATATTCTGCATCAGGGTTATAGTTACAGGCTACAGATATTGTACAACCACCAACACAACAAGAACCATCATCTTCATCTGCAATAGGATCGTAACAAGGGTTCTCTGGATCAGTACAACCAGGGTAACATCCACCATTTCCGTCACATACAACACATTGATCAATAGAATCACAAATACCATCCTCGTCACAATCTTCTTCATCACCACCACATACTCCACATGGATCAAGAACGTTTCCTGCACAGTCGCAATCGCCTTCAGGAATACCGTCACCTCCACAAATTCCACACTCGTCATTTACAGCACAATTTCCGTCATCCAGAGTTGCTGTTGCGTCGAAGTTACATGCGCTTGAATCCATACATCCTGGGACAGGATAGGTACATGTTCCGTTATCATCTTCAGCGGTAGGATCGTAGTTTATAGCTTCAGGATCTGTACAACCAGGTATACAAAATACGCCACAAATACCATCTCCGTCATAATCGCATTGACAATCGCAATAACAAGACCCGTTACAATCATACCCGAATTCAGGAAATTCACAAGCGCTAGGGTCGTGAACAGTCGCAGTTGAATCAAAGTTGCAAGCTATAGGGGTTGTGCAACCAACACAAGATGTGAACTCGCAAGATCCATCATCAATGGTAGCATCAGGATTGTAGTTACAGGCAATTGAAGTCGCACAACCGTATACATCTGTTTGTCCAAACACACTCACAGAAATCATACAAACTATAACAGCAACTAAATATCTCATAGTCTATAATTCAGACTTACAAGATACAGCTATTTAGGTTTAAATCCTCGGCATATCCTCAAGCTTAAGACTCGGTATCTCTAAACCACGCAAATAACCTAACGTGAAATCTCCATTAAAAAGCTTCCTTCATCGGAGGCTTTTTTGCATTTAGGGCAAGGGGTTCAAAGTTTGAGTGTAAAGATGTATTTAAATATTAAGCGAATTATTAACTACCTTTAAGAAAATTAATACCAACACCATGTTACAATTTAATGTTGAAATTCAGGAGAACTATAGCCGTAGCCAGTTGCTTTTGAGAACTTTTTTCGGATGGATATACATCATGATACCACATTTATTTCTGCTTTGGTTTATTATGATAGGAGCTGCTGTATTACAAATACTAACATTCTGGGTAATCATGTTTACTGGTAAATTCCCAAAAGATTGGTTCGATTTTCAGGTTAATGCTTTGAAATGGAATGCTCGACTAACTTCTACACTGTGGAATTTTAGAGATGAATACCCTGAGTTTGGGATGAATGTTGAACAACCTGGGGTGGATTTGCAAGTGACATACCAAGAACAAGTGAGCAGATCTTCCGTTTTAGTTAGAGCTCTTTTCGGAGGGATTTATATTTTGATTCCTCATGGGATTTGTTTATTCTTTCGATCGATAGCATCACAGGTGCTTATGATACTTGCCTTCTGGGTGGTGCTCTTCACAAAGAAATATCCAGCTGATTGGCATAAGTTTAACATAGGCACATTGAGGTGGAGCTATAGAGTAAATGCTTACTTAAGCTTTTTAACACACGATTACCCTGAGTTTAGTGGCAAGGAGTAATCTAACAAGCAGTACCGAACATAGACAACAATTCTAAGATGTCAGTTACGTTAACGAAGCCATCTCCATCTATATCGGCAGTGCAGTTCGTCATACATCCAAATTCAGAAAGAGTTAACAACACATCAGCAACTGTAATAGCATAGTCTCCATTGAGATCGCCTGGGCATGAACATGATTGTATTTCACAACTTCCGTCATCAATTGTTGCACTAGGCATGTAATTACAGGCTGTTGTATCTGTACACCCCTGAATAAATAAATTTTCGCAAACTATATTGTGGGTGAACTCAGACGCTGTTACAGGGATGTTGAGTATGGGTGGACAGTAGCAATGGTTGTCAATCAAGAATGCTTGAAGCCAGCTAAGCACTTTCGATCCGACTTCTCCATAGCCAGCATAAGGGCCTATTAGTGGGTCGTGACCGGCATTTTGAACCTCATACAGTTGCTTGGGAGTACTGTCGGGTGTGAGGGCATAATGAATGTTGGCATGCTGATTGGGATTGGCTATGAAATCTAGTTCTCCAGAGATGATGAGTATGGGGATGCTGTGGTCAAGGGTTGCTTCGCTAACGTTGGATAGATATGGGTAGAGAGCTATGACAGACTTAATAGTAGGGTCACTTGCAGCTGCGAGTTGAGCTCCGCCGCCGCCCATAGAGAAACCTCCTACAGCAATATTATTGATATTAAGTGAATTGTAGAGAGGTGAACCTAGTCTAGTATGTTCAGCTTTTAAAGTAACAATGGCATCCAACAAAGCTGCTTGTCTTTGTGTTGGGCTGTCTGTTAAGAAATTCGTACCAATCGTCATTGTGACAATACCGTGAGCCGATAAAAAAGGACCCCAATTTTGAAGTGTTGATTCAAAATTCATAAAGCCCGGAGCTAAAACGATACTGCTTAGTGGACCGCTAGCGTTAATTGGATAATAAATGTTTGCACCTGCATAATCTGGTCCGTTGCGGATGTTGTCTGATTCATTGATACTACTATAACTGAAAGGCCCCGGATTGACCAGTGCTATTTGTGCTAAAGAGTCACAACTAACCGAGGACTGCCCGAGCACACCCAAAGAAATCGAAAAAACCAAAGCAGTAACAAAATATCTCATGTTATTTATCTAAAGTTTTATTCGCAGGTATTCCCAAATACACTAAGCACGATCAATATGTCATCAACGGCTATAGAGCCATCTAGACTTATATCATATTCGCACAAGGACAAACATCCGAACTCGCTAAGTAAAAGAAGTAAGTCAACAATTGATATGAAGCCATCCGAGTTAAGATCCTCTGGACATCCCAAACAGTCCGCACACGCAATTGTTGCGAGTGCACTTATTCTTACAGATTCGCAAGCGATAGGGAGAGGTTCGACTTGCCAGTTGTAAAAGAAATAGTAGTAGCTGAACTGAGGCCCAGCTGTTGAATTCGTAATGGAAGCCAAATTCCCCAAAGCATATGGATAAGAAAGCACGGAACCCGTTCCTTCGCGCCACAGTTGTGGATCAGAAGTCGTGGATCTTAACCCATATCCAACACCTACTGGAACTTCGAAATTAAGATTTAATACGAACTCACCATCTTCAACAAAAACCGTTGTGGAGGCAAGTACATTATTTAAGCCATCAATGAGCTCGAATGTGCGATCGTAAGATCCGTTTGCAAAAACAGTTACGCTACTGAGCAGCATGTCTTCGTATACATCAAATTCTAACCAGCGATTGCTATTCGAGTGGTATGCCCCCGTGGACTGATTCGTTAACTCCCCTCCCACAGAACTTACTCCAGTCGTTATATGAGATGCCGAAGCCCAAACGGTGACATCATTTGTTAATGCAGGAATTGTGTAAGTAGGTCCAGATCCGATTTGGCTCCCACCAGCTTCAGAGTCATACCATCTAATATTTTCTCCGACAGCTTCGAATGTAGCCTCATCACCAGATACGATGACAAGATCACTTACTGCAGGTGGTCCCACTGGCGCATCAAATACTGTCACAGTGTATTCAGCTGAAACGGATGTGTTGGAACATATATCCACGGCTGTAACTGAATATGTTCCTTCAGATGTAACATTGATTGACTGAGTGACTTCCCCCGTAGACCAAACCCAAGAATCTGCTTCACTTGCAGACATCTCAATCGCACCTCCATCACAAAGGTTGAGACTTCCAGCGATTTCAATTGTAGGCAGCTGACCTAAAATTTCCACGACAGAAATAATATTTGAAGAACCCGCACATCCTTCTGAGGATGTTACTAAGATGCTGAAATTCCCTCCATTGGTGACAGTGATCGAATTCATCCCCGTCACACCGTTGGACCACTGGTAGGTTTCAAATCCAGGAGGAGCTGTAATTACTACAGAATCACCTGGGCAAAACCCGTAAGCAGAAGATTCAATAGCCACCTCAACCAAACAAGTAGCTTCGTTGATCGTATGGTATTGGTTGATGGCAGGAGTATCAATGATTGTTTCTAACCCACTCGGCCATTGGACCATTGCGGTCTCGACGATTTGATTTGCTCCTAGGCCGAAATGACAAGAAGATGTACACGTAATCCCATAGCTCTCTCCTGCGCGTACTTCACGAATTTGAGTACCAAATGCACCCGTAATGACCACCTTCGCACCTACAGCGTCTCGGTTTGATTGAAAACCTTCCAATTCAAAGGTGATCCAGTTGTTCGCATTGCCCTCGTTGACCCACAAGATGTCTTCGTTGTTTAAATCCGGGCTGACGTAACTGTTTCCATAACTCGCGTATAGATCCACGGAACCATCTCTATTCACGTCCCCGAAAGCGAAACTGTGCATGGTATCACTTCCAGGAAAAGTTCCCGGAACTTCTGTAAAGGTGTTGTCTCCGTTGTTATGTAAGAAACTATGCGTCCCACCTGAGTAGACCAAATCAACATATCCATCGTTGTCGAAATCTTCCATCTTCGCTTGAAGGAAGAATCCCGTCACCTCTAAGCCACTTCCGGCTGTGATATTTGTGAAGTATCCCAACCCATCATTTTCGAAAAGGAAGAGCGTCGTACTGTGATTCGTGATCAGACAATCCAAATCTCCATCGTTGTCTGTGTCTGCAAAATCGACCGTCCAACTCTGCTCGTAAAAAACCAAACCTCTCTCGTTTGCTTCCTCCGTAAAGTTTCCGTTTCCGTCGTTCACCCAAAGCTGGTTGATTCTACGCGGATCGTTGGGGTCATTAACAAATTGGCGACATTTGGCAATAAACAAATCGATGTCCCCGTCGTTGTCGAAATCCGTGAAAACCGTTCCGTAGTTGCCCGAGTGATCGCTTCCCCCAGCATAATCTGCCAACACATAGTTGTCTAAAGTAATTAAAGCGGTCGTGGGCGTGAATGTTCCATCAGCTGCCCCACTCCACATGCGGCTGAGACCATCATCGTGACACGCAAACACATCTAAGTAACCATCGTTGTCAATATCCGCCCAGTTACAAGCCTGCATAAACATACTTCCATTGCTGAGTTCCATCGAAGTACTCACACCTGGTGAAGTAATATGCTGAACATGCACACCATCATAAGACCCGCCCGAAAACACATCTTTATGTCCGTCGTTGTCGAAATCCGCAACGCACATACCCCATTGACTGCTCCCGCTTACAGCGCCATAGTCCACATCATTAAACAAACCGTCAGGCCCTTGATAGAGTACATGAAGGTTCTTACTTAAATCCAAGACCACTACATCATCAAAACCATCCCCATCCATATCTGTGAACCCTACACAACCGCCACTGTTATATACTCCTTGATGAAGATAATTTCCGTTGGTAAATGTTTGGGCTTGAAGCATGGAAGCTCCCCCGATCAAAAGTAAAAATAGTGCCGTCTTTAAATATATAAGCTTCATTAGATCGTGGTGATTAAGAACCAACAAGATACGATTATTATTTCATGTCCAAACTCGGTAAGAATAATCACAAGAGCCCTCCTCTTCAGCATTTGCGTCAGGGATATAGTTTCACGCAAGAGGATCTAAACAACAATTTCAATAAAAAAAGGCAACCATATGCATCATGGAATCTCACAAAGGCTACCAAAGGACTGAAGCATCAGTAATAAATCTACTATTGAAACAGCGCCGTCTTGATTTATATCATATTCGCATTGAACGTTACAGCCGAAATCACCGAGTAAAATGAGTATGTCCTGAACAGAAATAAAACCATCAGTATTTAGGTCCTCTACACACAATTGTAAATCACAAATCCCATCGTTGTCAGAATCCGAAGTACAGTCTCCACCACAAACTCCAATAACATCAAAACTATAAAAACAAGATCCATCTTCAGTATTTGCTGAAGGATCATAGTTACAGGCTATGAAATCCACGCATCCCAACAACTCAGTAAAATCATATGGACATATCCCCGACAAACTTATCGAGGTGTCAAATCCAGCTCCGGAAGAAGCCGGCCAGCTATTTACAATTGTTAAAGTCCAAACGCCATCACCTGCGATATTATATGACGATAAATCGACTACAGTTGAGTAAAAACCCGTAGTGGCTCCCGACCAGTCATAAGGGTATACACCAGCTCCTAAACCAGAATTTATACAGACATTAGAGAGGATTCCAATACCCCCAAATTCGTAGCAAGTGCCATCCGGGGATCCTATTTGGACCACCATATCAGAAGGCCAACTGCCATTGTTGAGATAGTTGTCAAAGTATAAATCTATGGTCACATTTGATATTGTACCTGTCCCAGCATTTTCAAAAGTGTCTGAGTTTTCTCCTCCCGCTATCGTGTCTGTAACTAAAAAGTTAATTTCATAACAACCACATAGTGGATCAGAAAATATACAATCATCATCATCTTCATCTCCATTCTGCGCAGCTATTTCGTCATAGTTACAAGCAGTGGGATCCGTACAACCATCCATGACAATATATTGTGGATTCTGACCCACAATTGTCGTGCTACAAGTAAATAATAAAAGGGTTATTAAACTTTTTAAATTATTGTAGATAAATAACATAAGTACAATCTACGATATAAAATATCAAATCATAAGATTCGTTAAAATATTGAGGATGACAATGGAGACAATATCACTGAAGTTTTTTTATTACAAACTCGAAATCACGGGGGTGAGTAAGGTCTAAGAATTCTCCGCCGAAGTTAATTGCACTCATTTTTCTTGGATTCTCCGTAACCCATCTATCAACTGCTGTCGGCAGTTCCTTTTCATTTCTAACATCGTCCAGTGGGCAGTCCTTAACAGCAGTGATAAAGTCAGGGAAAGACATTTTAAACGTATTCATACTTACTCTTAGAGTTCCATCTGACTGAATAAAATTCGGAAGGGTTTCTTTAGAGGGTTTCTCAATAATTTGCTTCAAATAGCCCTCTGAATCGATATCTACGACGGCAAACACCGATACCCTATCCTCAGGTAATCCCAGTTTTGAAGAATCATAGGCAAGCATCGCGCAATTAAATTTAAAAATCTCACTAAAAGATTCTTCAGGCGGCATATTGTCACCGTTACAAACGACAATGGAATGATTCGATAAATCTGGATTTGACAATAGCGCCCTCTCTACTGCATCAGCTGTTCCTAAGGGCTTAATTCTGTCCTCAGGTATTTTTTGGACTACGTATCTGATTTCCAAACCTTCTATGGGGTTCGATGAAAAATACGTCTTCGTGATGTGATCTTTTTCCCCAACAACAACAATTACACAATTGCTTCCCTCCTTCTTTATTCTCTTTAAAAGAAGTTCTAAAAAAGGGATCTTTCCGTCGCCAACCCTGAGCATTGCTTTAGGCCTTGATGTAACTTCTTTTGCGATATCTTCACTAACACCCTCTACACTTTTCATTCTACTAGAAGCTCCTGCAGCGAGAATTATAACAGGGTTCATTACATCGGCACTCAAACCCCAATCAACGCCCGGTTCTGATTCCACGTGGTAAGTAAGTGATCCTTCTACACGTTCTATTGAAGATTGAATTTGGGCAATCAGGGAGAAATTTGATTTTTCATTAATTTTTGGAACCATCGCAATCATACATCCCCCTCCTCCTGAACCAAATATTTTTGCACCTATAGCGCCAGCATTCATTGCAGCATCACACATTTTCTCAATCCTAGGTGTGCTTATTTTCAATACATCTCGAAGAATGGAATGATGTTCACACATAAGTGCACCTAGATCCTCAACTGACTGATGTTCGGTCAATAATTTAGATGATGCCGTCCTCTCTATGTCCCTATTCCTAATGGTCCCTTCAACAAGAGATAAATCGACTTCATTTAATTTTTTCAGATCAATTTCATCCCAAACACCACCATTTTTTTCGAGAATATTCAAACGAGCAAACTTGCATCTTGCCAGAATTCCAATTGTATCCTTCGGAGTATTAGAATCTCCTAGCACCAAATCGAAGGATGAATTACCCAGCTTTTTATATCCATCCTTTTCGTTTGGATCAACTCTTAAAGAACCACCAACAGAACAGGCGATTTGATCCATATTCCCTCCAGGAGCATCGTAATAACTTACCTCTGCATTGAAAGCTTGACCAGCCAATTCTATTGCTGTTGTTATGTGTCCTGAAAGCCTTTGCATCGCGGCAATCCAAGCAACTAAAAGCGCAGAAGAACTGCTACAACCAGCTTGGACAGGGACATCACTGTCAATTGTCGCATTCCACCCAAATTTCGGCAGCCTACCCTCTCTTTTTGCAACAATCAAAGATGAAAGCAAATGATTTTGAACGCCCGATATTTCACTCGTTTCAAGGCTATCTAAATCAAATTCTCCGGAAAAATCCTTACCTAGTTTTGGACTAGACCAAACAACTATTCTATCCTTTCTCTCTTCAATATGTATCCTACACCTTAGGTTAACCGCCATAACAATAGAAGGCATTCTTAAGTAATCCTGGTGTTCGCCATATAAACAAACCCTCCCTGGGGCTGAAACAGTAAATTTTCTATTTACATAAGAATCCATATATCGCAAATATCGACAGAAGATTTAGTAATTTTCGACTCTGTCAATGATAACATGAAAAATAGAAAACTCCTACCCTTTTTTTGTATTGTAATTGTTGTTCTTGCCCTTTTATTTTATCTTCAAAACTCGGTGAGGATGGAGTCAAAAGACGTGGGGGTTGAATTGATTATTCTAGGTACAATACAAGACGCTGGATCACCTCATATCGCCTGTATGAAAGACTGTTGCAGAAATATATTTTTGAGACCTGTAACTGATAGAAAAGTTGTCTCTCTGGGAGTACTAGATCATAAAAATCAGAAATCCTATTTATTTGAGGCAACCCCTGACATGCCTGAACAGCTAAAGCATTTAAAGTCTTGCGCTTCGTGGGAGGCAGAAGAAACTCCCCAGGGAGTATTTCTCACTCATGCTCACATAGGTCATTATTCAGGGCTTATGTATTTCGGGAAAGAAGCGATGAATGCTTCTGATATTACAGTATTTGCTATGCCTCGGATGAGAGAGTTTTTATACAACAATGGGCCGTGGAGCTTACTCATTGAGAACAGCAACATCTCTGTGAGTGATTTAAATCACAACAAAGCCGTTGAGTTAAGTGATCATTTAATTGTAACCCCCATTGAAGTTCCTCACAGGGACGAGTTTTCTGAAACGGTGGGCTATAAGATTCAGGGACCAAATCGATCCGCCCTTTTCATCCCCGATATTGACAAATGGTCGAAGTGGAATCTGGATTTAGAAACCATAATTTCTACTGTTGACTGTGCTTTTATAGATGGCACTTTTTTCGACGGAGTGGAGATTAATCACCGAGATATAAGCCAAATACCGCATCCGTTTATTATTGAAACTCTAGAGCTGTTGTCAGAGATTCCAGATAGTGAAAAAGAAAAAGTACATTTTATTCACTTCAACCATACAAATCCAGTTCTAAATGAAGATTCTGGTGTTGAAGCGAAGATTGAGGATGCCGGTTTTAAAGTCGCTAAATATGGAGCACGCGTCATGTTGTAAACCCACACCGAAATGTGGAGATTGCCCCCCCTTAACGATTCTCAATTTTCGCCCCAAATACGTGCAAAAAAGTTATCGATGTATTCTTGATCTTGATCTTTAGGGGGTCCGATTATCGTCTCTACCATGTCATACTTTCCATCATGCTCTTCAAGAAGGAAACTGAAGATATAATCTGTGTTATTCCCTTCTTTATCAAAGTATGCTCCAAACCTCAGGTCATTGAAAAACAATTTACCATCCACCTTCTCTATGCAAAAATAATTATCGCTAAACCAGCGTAACGAAGTAATTGTGTGGTCGGAGTCAATGTTCTGAATCAATGTATGCTGCTTCTCTATTTTCGAAAACTTCACTGGAACTGTATCGTAGAAAGAATAAAGCCCCACATAATATGCATCATTTGCTTCTGCAGTACACGACCAAAGTATATTGTTAAATATTGTAGGTGAAGTCATCATTCTGGTCACCTCTATGTTTTGAGCTTTAAATTCATTCTCAAAAATTTTCTGCACTCTCCCTTTGTTGTATACCGTAAACAACAAATAAAGAGTACTTAATGCCAAACCTAGGTAGTTTACGACCCTTCTCGTTTTCTTTGTACGAATAATAAACGCTGTAATTATTAGACTCAGAAGTAATGGAATGGTATATAGTGGATCTACCACAGCAACGGATCCCCAACTCACTCTATAGCTTGAAAATGGCGCAAAAACCTGAGTGCCATAGACTGTGAAACAGTCTAAAATAACGTGTGTGAAAAATGCAAGGAACAACATCATCTGCCACTCCTTTCTAGTAACTAGTGAAGTTGGTTTGTTAAATCTATGAATCAGCCATCCCAATAAAAGTGCAAACAGAACTGAGAATAACAGTGAATGAGAAATCCCTCTGTGGAAAGTAAGCTCACCTAATTCAGATAAAAAAAAACCTGACAGGACATCTAAATCTGGAATCGTGCCTCCTATGGCACCCCAAAGTATGGCTCTATTTCCAAGCTTTTTGCCTAATACGGTTTCTCCTACTGCAGCTCCAAGAACCAATTGAGATATTGAATCCATAAATTAAAATTTGAGGGTGCAAATTTAATCCATGAAAGACAGACAAGCTAATTCTACATCACAATTACAAGGACTGAGATTAAGACAGTGACTCCCTAAATAATAGAACATAGTATCAGTCATTCCAGATAGATGCTACATGTCTTGCTTGTGTATCGTGCCATCAGGTGAGATAGGTATCATTATAGTTTAATGTTATATGTGAATATAAATAATTGATTACATTTTACTCTATGTGTAATTCGGAAATATCTATCATATTCATGAGAATTTATTTTTCAAAGGAATAGCATCTACAAGTCGTAAAAATGACTTAAAAATGACAATTGGTAGAGGATACTAGTGATAATTTTGCAGAGAAATTTGAACTAACATAAAATGAACATTAAATACTCCTTATTCACGATCGCTCTACTATATGCAGTAACGCTTAAAGGTCAAACGACAGACATTGTAAATATGGGTGCTGGCTATATTGATCAAAGCTTTTACAGCCTGGCTAATGGTGAAGTTGCGGCCGTGAATAACACCAACTGGGACATCGCATTTTCACTAAGCGAATTATCAGCAACAGTTAGAATAAATGGAGGCATGGGGACTTCTCTTTACAAAGTGCCAAATGTTGACGTTAGTGATTGGGCAGATATAGACACACTTGGATTAAACACTTGGACACAACTACTGAACTCAGAATTGTCTTGGAATGATGGAGCCTTCAACACGAACTCAGAAGACATGAACTATGGATGGGGTAATTACGATATCATTACCCATTTCGTAGTTGGTGACGCTGTTTTTATCATCAACTCAATTGATGGAGAATGGAAAAAATTAATGATTGAAGAATTAGCCGGTGGGGTATTTAGTTTTAGGTATGCAAACCTTGATAGTACTGACGAGGTTCTTGCTTCAATCGATAGGTCTGAATATGACGGCAAAAATTTCGTCTATTACTCTCTGTCTTCTCATATGGCTATAGATAGAGAACCTCTGATGTCAGACTGGGATTTGACATTTACAAAGTACATGTCGACAATTTCACCCGGGTCTTATTACAATGTCTCTGGCGCATTGTCTAACAACAATATCGAAGTTGCAGAAGTGAATGATCTGTCTAATCAATTTACATACAGCGATTATGAATCTCACGTCTTCTTATCGGATATGAATACAATCGGATATGATTGGAAAATATTTAACATGACTTCGTTCTCCTACGACTTAGAAGCGGAAAGATGTTATTTCGTGAAGGATCTTGAGGGGAATATTTACAGAATCGTCTTTACTGATTTCGCTGGAAGCAGTACGGGAGAGATTACCATAAATAAAGAATTAATTAGCGTCAGCTCTGTGTTAGATGATGAAAACAATACTAATTTTTTCAGTGTTTATCCTAACCCTGCAACAAATAATGCAACAATTTT
>JAQCFW010000010.1 GCA_027619225.1 Bacteroidota bacterium | reverse complement strand
GACTCATCATAAAGCCTCCAGCCAGGATAATCAAAAATTTCTGTATCATTTTCATTGAACGAGTGCAAGGTCAATTCGTTTATGTTGAAAGGATTCACATGAATCCCAGGAACAGACATGTTCTCACAACTTGATTGGCCAAGAGAAATATTGGTATAACTAGACAGGGAGTATATCAAAATGAAAGAAAGGAATAAGCGAGAAAGAGGAGCTAATTGAAGTTTCATGTCGTTGATGTAATACTGCTAATATAGTTTAAAAAAGCACTCCCTTACTTGTGATATTCACAATGGTGACGCTGTGTCTTTTTTGTCTTAAAACTAATAAGATGAGGAATTTCTCACCGTTTTCTAAAATCAACTTGACGCTGTCAATCTCTGACTAATTGATTGAGTCCTAACATTGCTACGCTCAGCATAGCGCTACTAAAGTTATCTTAAAAGATAACTTTTAGACCTTCCTCAAGGTTCAGTTATCATTTTCGCGTTGAAATTTGATCAACTTTTCCAAGTCCCCCTCAAACTCGTTCGACCTAAGTCCTCTTAGCTCTACAAAAGTTATCTTTTAAGATAAATTATTGTATTGTTTTATTTGTTGTGTTTTGGGATTTGATGTTTAATCAATTTCTCCACCTAAGCAACTAAAGTCACATGATCCTGGAAGATAATAATCAGCTGAGGGATCGTAGTTACACGCAAATGGGATAACACATCCTCCTACTTGAATGATACAGGAGCCGTTATCATCAGTTGCATTAGGGTTAAAGTTTACAGCTTGCATGTCTGTGCACCCGTCAATTTCTTGTTCGTCACAAATCCCATCTCCGTCACTATCGTTATTACAAATTCCATCGCAGTTGCGAAATGGTACAGGTGGGAAAGTGCAAGAGGCTGGGGACGATATTGTGGCTTCAGAGTCATAGTTACAAGCATTCGGGTCCATGCAACCTAGGCAGGAATTGAAGTCACACAAGGTAATATCTAAATAACCTGCAGAAGGATCGTAGTTGCATGCAAACGGAAGTGTACACCCTCCTGTTAAGCAAGATCCATCATCATCAGTAGCATAAGGATTGTATCCGGGATTAGATAAATCTGTACATCCTTCGATCTCATTTTCATCACAAACGCCATCAAAGTCAATATCGTTAATACACAATCCGTCACAATTATAATTTTGGTTCGCGTAATTGCAAGAGCCGTCATCAATTGATGCTGTAGAATTGTAGTTGCAAGCTTCTGAGTCAATACATCCCAAGCAAGAAGTGAAGTCACATGCTCCAAATATTTGATATTCAGCTTCAGGATTGTAGTTACATGCATATTCAGAGATGCAGCCGCCGATGAAGCATGAACCATCATCAAAAGCTGCGTAGGGATTGAAGTTAGGGTTGGAAGAGTCTGTACAACCATACTCATCTATATCACATATGCCATTTTCGTTAATATCCTCAGTGCAAACGCCGCCACAAATACCTAGAGCGTCGAGAACATCTCCCTCACAATTGCAATCACCTTGTGGTATATCTGCACACCCACACTCGTAGATGGCTCCTTGTCCGTTACACACTCCACATGAGTCATACGCTCCTACACAGTCGTCAATGTCATCACACACTCCATCTGCGTCTATATCCTCGGTACAACTCCCGCCACATACTCCAATAACATCGAGTTGTTCTCCCTCACAATTGCATTCACCTTGTGGAATATCTGCGCACCCACACTCGTAGATGGCTCCTGGTCCGTTACACACTCCGCATGAGTCATACGCTCCTACACAGTCGTCAATATCATCACACACTCCATCTGCGTCTATATCCTCGGTACAACTTCCACCACATATACCTAGAGCGTCGAGAACATCCCCCTCACAATTGCAATTTCCTTCCGGTATATCGGCACACCCACACTCGTAGATGGCTCCTTGTCCATTACACACTCCACATGAGTCGTATTCACCTACACAGTCGTCAACGTCATCACAAATCCCGTCGGCATCAAGATCTTGGGTGCAATCTCCGCCACACACACCCAGTACATCGAGTTGTTCTCCCTCACAATTGCAATCACCTTGTGGAATGTCTGCGCACCCACACTCGTATATCTCTCCTGGTCCATTACACACTCCACATGAGTCATACGCTCCTACACAGTCGTCAATGTGATCGCACACTCCATCTGCGTCTATATCCTCGGTACAACTTCCACCACATATACCTAGAGCGTCGAGAACATCTCCCTCACAATTGCAATCACCTTGTGGTATATCTGCGCACCCACACTCGTAGATGGCTCCTGGTCCATTACACACTCCACATGAGTCGTACTCACCTACACAGTCGTCAATGTGATCGCACACTCCATCTGCGTCTATATCCTCGGTACAACTTCCACCACATTCGCCCAATACATCGAGTTGTTCTCCATTACAATTGCAATCACCTTCAGGTATATCTGCGCACCCACACTCGTAGATGGCTCCTTGTCCGTTACACACTCCGCATGAGTCAAGTTGTTCTCCCTCACAATTGCAATCACCTTGTGGAATGTCTGCGCACCCACACTCGTATATAGCTCCTTGTCCATTACACACTCCACATGAATCATAAGCTCCTACACAGTCGTCAATGTCATCACATACTCCATCTGCGTCTATATCCTCGGTACAACTCCCTCCACAAACTCCAATAACATCGAGTTGTTCTCCTTCACAATTGCAATCACCTTGTGGAATATCTGCGCACCCACACTCGTATATAGCTCCTGGTCCATTACACACTCCACATGAGTCATAAGCTCCTACACAGTCGTCAATGTCATCACACACGCCGTCATCGTCGAGGTCGTCATAGCAATCTCCTCCACAAATATTCAGAGCGTCAAGTTGCATTCCACCACAATCACAATCTGAAGAAGGTAATTCAGTGCACCCACACTCATAAATTTCTCCTGGTCCGTTACAAATGCTACATGAGTCGTACTCACCTACACAGTCGTCGACGTCATCGCAAATCCCGTCAGAGTCTAAATCAGTTGTACAATTTCCTCCACAAACTCCAACAACATCGAGCTGTTCTCCTTCACAATCACAAGCTCCATCAGCAATACCTCCTCCTCCACAGACTCCACATTCGTCATTCATCAAACATGAACCATTATCAATGATAGTTGAGTCATCGTAGTTACAAGCTGAAGAATCAGTACAACCTCCACATGATGAGTTGTCCCCTCCACACACTCCACAATCGTCATTCACAGAACAAGAACCATCATCATTTGTAGCAGTTTCATCGTAGTTACAAGCTGTCGCATCCATACACCCACAGATGTTGTCTGAATTTCTCTCGAGAAATGAAATATCAGCCCTTACGTCACTAGAGCTATCTCCTTCAGGAAAAATCTGAGATCTGAAAGAACCTGAAACAATTCCATCGGTAGTTAACTGAGCGAAAAGTATACGTAAATCAGAACCAGCAACGCCATTTGGCGAATCTGGAAGAATGTACCAACCTGATCCTGTTCCATCATCTACAGTAAAGCTATTTCCATTTTCGAAGTCAGAAGACCATGCGCCAGGTAAAAGACTTGTTGCAGATTCTCCTGAAGAAGCAGGGCCATCAAGTCCTACAGTTACCCAAGAGTCATATGCTAAGTTTGGTATGAAACCAATAGCACCTGCAGAAATATTTTCTGGAGTTACTCCGCCAAAAATAGGCTCTTGGTAGAAACTTGTCGTTGTAGCAAGAGATAGAGCAAATTCGTCATTACCAGTAAAGCTAGTTATTGCATCGTTTTCAGAGGGTACAGTTAAATAAAGCCTATAAGTAGTCATTCCCGAAAGGTCACCTTCAGAATGAACTGCTATTTCTTCAATTTCTACACCATAATCAGCCTCAGAAGTTTCAAACCATGTGCCATCGCTACAAGAGCAGAAATCACAAGAGTCATCGTCAACGGTGGCGTCGAGATTATAGTTACAAGCTGTAGAATCAATGCAACCGAGGATGTCTGTTTGGGCTGAAAAATCTGAAAAATCAAAGAAAAAAACAAAAGTGAAGAACAGCAAAATACTCTTTATAAAGTTTGAAATAGTTGATTTGTTAATTGGGAATAACATCTGAGTAGAATTCTATATTTAACTTACTGTAAAAGTACGACTTTGATTTCATTGTAGAAAGTCGTAAATTCATATTTTTATTATAATATTAAATTTCTATGAAACAGATTACTATCTTCTTCTTTGTTGCACTCATGTTTAATAATGATTCATTTAGCCAGGATTTATGTATTGATGAAAACTTGATTAATATTTTTGATGTGTGCATTGAAGTTTTCGAGCCGGTTTGTGGTTGCGATGGTATTACATACTCGAATAGCTGTGTGGCAACAAATTTCTTTGGGATCACATCGTTTACTGAAGGTATTTGTGAAAATATTGTAGAGGTATTTCCTTGTGATGACCTAGGTGATGTTGACTTTGGTTTGTGTGATATGGTTTTGGGGGTAGCTATGCAAAATGGTGTGTGTACGTATCTTAGTGGATGCGGATGGGAAGTTAATGGCGTGGATTATAGCCCAGCCTTCTATGATTCTATCGACGCTTGTAATGCAGATTGTGGAGACAATGGCGTAGGTTGTTATACCGATGCTGGCGAATTCTACGGGTTAGGACAAGTCCTTGAAGTAAGTGACATTTGGTGTGAAAATTACACTTGTTCTCCAGTTGATATTCCAGAAGTAAATTACGAGTTTATTTTAAATGCGGATCTATATCCATGGGAGTGTGACCCTATTTGGTATGATGGATGTTATGCTGATGATGGTACATTTTACTTGCCTGGAGAAGTTTTAGAAGTGAGTGATATTTGGTGTGAAAATTACACTTGTATTGCTGGATTTGCTGGATTTATGTTTCTTCTAAACTCTGATTTTTATCCATGGGAGTGTGAAATAGACCCTAATCTAGGTTGTTTTGAAGATGGAGAATTTTTCCCAGTTGGAGCTTCATACTACATAAGTGAGTGTGAGTACATACTATGCGAAGGAGATATGGATTGGTCAGCTATAATGGTGATTGATGACTGTGAACCGAATGATTGTATCGACACATCGCTCATTGACCTTAATGCTGCATGTTACGATCTTTGGGATCCAGTTTGTGGATGTGATGGGGTGACATACTCAAATGAGTGTTACGCTATAAACTTTGCTGGAGTGACATCTTTCACACCTGGACCATGTAACGATGTCCCGGGTGGGTGTACCTATATACAGGCATTGAATTATCAGCCAGATGCGTCTTGGGATGATGGTTCGTGTTTGTTCGCTCCGTGTAATTCAGACTGCACAGGGGACGTAGATGGTGACTCTAGTGTAACCGTGAGCGACATTTTGCAATTACTTGGAAACTTCGGTTCGATTTGCCAGTAACATTATCTTAAATTTGTCGCATGAAAAATTTAATTGCGATTGCTTTTAGTTTAGTGTGTTTTCAGTTTGTTGTTGATGCTCAGAGTATCGATGTATACGAGGTGCGTCTTAGTTTGGGGGATTTAACTCCAAAGGTAGAAGAGGTTGATCAGGTTGTGCTGAGGGCGGAATCTGAGTGGGGAGTTTGGGCGAGTGAACACGAAGGGTGGAGAGTGGTCATGGGTAAGGGAACGAAGTTGCCGCATAGAGCTTGGGGAGGAGGGATTGAAGTAGAAGGGGAGGGGTTGGAGATGAGGCACGCAGTCTTTATTCAAGGAGAGATGAGTATGTTCGGGGTGGATGTTGATCAACTCGGCGAGGCGAGGTACGCATATAAATCTAGTGGCGCCATTCACGAACGAGCTTTTTCTAGCCAAACTATAGAAGGTTATGATGTCCTGTTAAGTTCACTCACCACGAAATGGCGTGAAGGGAAGCTCGTGATGTGGGGGCTAGATTGGTGGCCAGATGCTATCGTGCCAGAAGGACAGATTTTATCGGATGATGAAATCCTTGCTTTTGCCACAAATAACCTTCCGATGAATAACATCGAATCAACTTGGACCGGTTGGGGGATTTTGCCTGATGATTACGCCGAAGGAGAATTCAGGCTTGTCAGAAAAGTTCTCATTGAGGGATATATTGATGGGTTGTTGATGAAGTATTCGACTTGGGTGGATGCAATAACGGGTCAGGTTTGGTTAAGAAAAAACGAAGTGGTTCACCATGTAGGTAAGCACTCAACGAGGAGCATGGGGATGCCGGTAGCGAATGTCAAAACTGAGCGAAAGGTGGTTTCGCAAGAGCCTTTTCTTCCGGTTATTTCAGGCCAAACTAACGCTCAAGCGCACCCCGCTTATCCATTCGATCTCCCTGAGGAATTAGCTATGCCTCACCTGAAGATGATCCTCAATGGGACGACATATTACTCTGATGAGAATGGTGGTTTTGTATCTGGAGAGCCGGGTGGGATGTTAAATGTTCCCTTTGCTCTAGAGGGGAGATGGAGTAAGGTGTATACCGATGATGTCATGCCTTCTGAGAACATAGATTTACAAGATGGATACAACGTGTTAACTGTCCCGGGAAATGTGAAGGAAACGAGTGCGTATAGGAGTGTGAATTTAATCCATGACCACATGAAATTATGGATGCCGGAATTTACAGGACTAGATTTTCCGATGACTACAAATATTGACGTTGAGGGAGAGTGTAATGCTTTTTTCGATGGCGGAAGTATTAATTTTTTCGATACAGGTGGAGGGTGTAACCCGACCTCATTAATCGCGGACGTGGTGTCTCACGAATACGGTCATGCGATAAATAGCTACTACTACAATTCACTTGGCGCAGGGTTTAACAATGGTGCGATGGGAGAGGGATATGCTGACTTTTGGGCGATGTCATTGGGCGATATAGCAGAGATAGGAAAGGGTTTTTACGAGGAGAATAACGATGGGATAAGGCGCTATGATGAGAATCCCAAGGTCTACCCAGAAAACTTAGTGGGAGAAGTTCATGCTGATGGTGAAATTATAGCCGGAGCTTGGTACGACACCCACCTATTAATGGGCGGAGAATGGTCACAAACGATATCGCTGTTCGTAGATGCATATCCCGGATTACAAGCAACAGCAGTTGATGGGAACGAAGGCCAAGCTTTCACAGACGTCCTCTTAGATGTCCTGCAGGCTGACGACGACGACGACGATTTAATGAATGGAACTCCTAACGCTATTGAAATTATCGAAGGTTTTGCGATCCACGGAATTACACTTTTCAGCTACGCTACAGTAGATCACTTCCCTTTGTTTTTCTCAGAAGCTGATCAGGTTATTGAAATTGAAGCTGAGGTCGATATTGTTTTCCCGTACAACCTTTATTTCGAGGGAGTTTACATGAAATACAGAACGAACCCAAACGATGATTATTCGGAAGTGTTGATGGCTGAAAATGGTGATGTGTTTACAGCTCAACTAAGCGCTCTCCCACCGGGAACTGTGATAGACTACTACATGGAAATCCACGATGTGTTTGGAGGAATAAGTGGAGTAACCCCTTTTGCCGCTAACAAAGCTTCTAACAGCAACTTGCCTTACCAAATAATTGTAGGCTGTTACCCTCACCTCATCAACGATTCTGATGAGTACGCTGAACTTGGAGATTGGGAATTGGGTTCCCCAACAGATAACGCAACTACAGGAAAGTGGGAAGAGACGATTCCTGTAGGCTCATTCGGAGAGCCTGGCGTGCCTTCATCTTTAGTCGCTCCCCAACTTGATCATACAGTGGGCTTTGGTGGATATTGCTTTCTTACAGGAGTAAGTCCTGGTTCGGACGCAGGGATAGGTGCAAATGATGTCGATGCGGGACACACCACACTTCTTTCTCCAGTGATAGATTTAACACAATACGAAAACCCAGTATTTTCTTATTGGAGATGGTATGTAAATGCTCCAGCAACTGGAGCGAATCCCGCTACTGATTGGTGGCAGGTAGAGATTTCAAGTAATGGTGGAGATTCTTGGCAGTACCTAGAAAACACGCTCCAACAGGATATTCGTTGGAGGAGAAATGCCTTTAGAGTGGCGGACTACTTAGATCTCACAGATGAATTCCAAATGAGATTTATCGCCTCAGACAGCACCACGATAGGAGAGTATTTAGATGGAGGAAGTTTAATTGAAGCTGCTTTAGACGATATCGTCCTATACGATGTCATACCCGCAATAGATAATGTTCAAACTGCATCAATTTCTGCTGCTGTTGTGCGTATCTCTCCCAACCCTGCATCAGAAAATATTACTATTCATGGCGGCCTACCAAATGCTACGATCAGAATCTTCAATATCAAAGGACAACAGGTTTACTCAGGGAAAACATCGCAAGACGGAATAATTACAGTGTCTGTAAACGACTTCTCACCTGGAATGTATAGCGCTCAGCTTATAGATTCTAACTCGAGAAACGCCTCTATAAAATTCGAAGTTCTTAGATAGGCTCTATAGCAGAGGTTAAAAGCCATCCCACATTTCCGTTGTCCAATTTCACCTGGGTCCACTCATTTTCCTTGCTAACGATACAGGCTTTGGTCCCTTCGTGAAGTTGGAATAAACTCATCCCTAACTCCCCTGGCATACTCCGTACTTCCACACGGCTGTCCATGACTATGGCGCATGAGCTTTCAGAAATCCTCTTGCTGGTGGAGTATAAAAACAAGAGGAAGACGATTGAAAGAGCCGCGGTCACCAATGCGCCACCTCTTAAAAAAGGTTTAGATAAACTCAACCCCAATTTGAGGTTTATGGCGATAAATATAAAGGCTGTCGTCCATGTTGCTAAGCTCAGTATAAGCCAAACCAAGTACAAGTTCCCAGCAAAAAGCACCGACACTAATTTATCGATTCCCACCCCAGGCAAAGCTTCTATTCTATCAATAGCTCTTAGTTCTGCAAGAAGTAGATTGGCTCTCAAATCTCCATCGAGTGGGTTGATAAGCCGCGCTCTCTCGTAGTGAAGTATAGATTCACCGATATGGCTAAGCTTGTAATGAGCATTCCCCAAATTGTATTCGAGCTGAAAACATTTGTGATTTTGCGCTACCTCTTCGTAAAGTGCAGCTGCCAATTCATACTCCCCATCAACATACGCGTCATTCGCTTGTTGGAATAAGTCGCTTACGTCCTTGTCATTTCCGATCGCTACAGATGGCGCCATGACCATGGAAAGCAGAATTACCACAACACTTAGTAAATGAGAAGATCTCATCTTTTGTTCACCTTTTTGTGTGAGATCTCGAGAAAGCGAAATCGATTCATCAATTTCTGGAAGTAAGCCAGGTGCGAACCTCGCCATTTCACAAGTTTTTAAAAGCCCATCCCATTTATCAGCCTCTTCTTTACCCACAACTTTCCGCAGCTCATCCACTCCTGTATTCCTACTGAATGAACTCCTTCCGATGTGTAATTTAGAACACAAGTACACCTCCAATGCTTCACCTAAAATAGTAAACGCCTCCTCGCGGCTTTTAATCTTAGCACATTCTCCGAGCACTTTATGTAGCACCTTAAGCGCTTTCTTACTCTTAGTACCGGTAGGGTCGAGAAGTTCAGAATCCCTTCTACGCCTGAATAGATAAGACACACCTGCTACAATTGGCCCAAATAAAAACAACAAGTAGAGACAGAAATTTTTCAGTCCCCCATCATCTCGCGATCCCCAATGCGCATGAGTTGTGTTGATATGCCTGATGTCGTGATTTAAAATCATTACATCACTCTTCGTACCAAAGGTAGTCTCTCCTTCATCCCCCGACTCTCGCCCGTAAACTACAATCTTCCCTGAACTTGTTGAGGTTCTCACGTACTTTTCTGACTTATAATCGAAGTAGCTCACTTTAAGGTTAGGCAATTCGTAGTTGCCCGGTGCTCTGGGGATAATGACGTACTTATAGGACCGCTTCCCAGACTCGCCATATTGACTTACGTTTACCCTGTCTGTCATCTCCGGATCAAACACTTCGAACTCTATAGGCCATACAATTTCAGGTTCCCTTAACAGCTTTAAATTCCCTGTTCCAGAATACTTCAACGTAAAATTGAATGCTTCATTTACCTTAACAGAATCAACCTCCACAGCAGCATCTACAGTTAAATTGCTAAATGTTCCGATAAACCCTGGTGGTTTTCCGTTGGGGTAAGGGAGTACTTCTATTTTTATGGATTTTGAAGTCGCGGTTACGTTTGAACCGTTAAAAAAATTAACTCTCACAAAACCTTTAATATTGAATCCGTCGATGTTAAAAGTCCCCGTCTGCTGGGGAAACGCCACCACACGACCCACGGTAGCAACTTGATATCTCTTGCCGTTAACGACTTCTGTTTCCCAGCGAGCCTCCTTAGCTTCTACCTCCTCCTTCCAAAACCCCTTCAACTCCGGTAGATTATACTCTCGTACTTCTAATGAGTTATGTTGGTTATAAATTTTGTATTCAAAAACAACAGCTTCTCCAAGATGAACCTTATTTTTCGACACTTCGATTACTGTAGCAAGGTTGCCCAAGCCCTTTTGCTGCTCGGTGTTAGGCGTCTTTGTTCCGTTTTTTAAAACTTGGATAACGAACGGTTGGGAGTTGAGTACACCAGCGGATGTCGACAGTTCTATTGCCGGAATTTTAATATTCTGATTAGAAGAAATCGAGTAGGAATATGTGTAGACGTGTTTGCTGGTCTTCTTCCCATTCACCCAATTTGTGCTATGTTGCTGAGACGGGCCACCTAAAAATGTGAGCCCTTGTAATTTAGGCATGGGGATATTTCCAGAACTGGAGGTACAGTTGTCGAGTGTGACCGAAATCTGTACGTGGCTATTTAACCTAACTGGATTAGCATTTACTGAAGTCGTAACAGATGGAGTTTGGGCATATATAGAGGTTAATCCTGCGATTGTCAGAATAAATACCAAAACCAATCTATTTGAATATACGATACTCATTACCACTGTTTTTCTATCGTCTTTTTCTCGCCCTTTCCTTTTTGCTTCCGCAATTTAGCTTGAATTTCCGCTTCTTTGTTCTCCAAGTTTTCTAAAATCCTTGCCATATCCTCCTTTGAGATCTGACCCTCTACTTGCTTTTCTTCCTTTTTCTGGTCCTTGCCTTCCTCGCCTTCTTCACCTTGCGGCTCTTTCTTTTCCTGGTCCTTGCCTTCTTCACCATCTTCACCATCCTCACCATCCTCACCATCCTCACCATCCTCGCCATCCTCACCATCCTCACCATCCTCGCCTTCTTCACCATCCTCACCATCCTCGCCTTCTTCACCATCCTCACCATCCTCACCATCCTCACCTTCTTGCATCTCCTGTTCCTGCTGTTGCTGCAGCATTTTATTTGCGATGGCTAAATTATGTCGAGCTTCGCTATTCGATGCGGAGTTGCGAAGCGCTGATTTATATGCGTTTACGGCAGCTTCTGGGTCTTGGGATTGGAGGGCGATATTGCCGGTGTTATACCAAGCTTTAGATTTTAATTTAGAGTTTTCTGAAGATGCTATGGCTTGTTGAAATGCCGATGTGGCACCTTCTAGATCTTCAGTTTCCATTAAAGTTCGTCCTAAATTATAGGCAGCGATATCCTCAAACTTTTCGAGTGTGCTCCCGTTGCTAAATGAAGTTGTAGCTTCGGAAAACTCACCTGATGAGAACTGAGACACTCCGTTGATGAGATGTTCTTTCAGATCGAGAGAAGATGAAGTTTGGCCTAAAACACCTAGGATAGGGGAGAGTAGGAGTGTAACCGCAAGCTGTATTTTCATGTAAATATTCATTTGCGACTTGTTGTATGCGGTATAAATGACTCGAGTACGACGAGACACAGTGCGATTATTAGGAATATTTGGAAGCGATGGTCGTAGTCGGTAAACATCACGTTACTTGTGCGCGTCTTTTCAGCTGTGTTTAATGCGTTAATGATGGGCGAGATATTCACGAAGCTCTTCTTCGCCCTCGTAAAGCTTCCATCTCCAGCGGTGGCAGTTGCGACCAATACTGATTCGTCTAAGCGAGAAACAACCGGTGCCCCATCTGCTCCTTGGATGAATCCCACTTTGCGCCCACTCTTATCGTATTTAGGTATCGGAGCTCCTTCAGGGGTCGCTAAACCTATGATGTGCACGGAAATCCCTTTCTCCCTAGCTCTGGAGGCAGCCGCTACCGGGTCGTCTTCGTGATTTTCACCATCGGTAATAAGTAAAATAGAACGACTCGATTCAGGTGAGTTTTTGAATGCGAGAACACTCACATCTATGGCCTCTCCGAGGGCGGTTCCCTGAATGGAGATCAGGTCGGGGCTGATCGTGTTCAGGAATAGTTTCAGGGCGCTATAGTCTGTGGTTAGCGGGCATTGAACATATGCCTGTCCAGCGAAAATGACGAGACCTACTCTGTCGCTCCCCAATTTAGCAAGTACCCTTTCCACTGTGCGTTTTGCCAAGCTCATTCGATCCATGCCTAAATCCTCGGCCATCATACTGTTGCTTATATCTATGGCGATTACGAGGTCTGACCCTTGCGATTCTACTTCCTGTAACTTGCTCCCCACTTTTGGACCAAGCCCCCCTAAAACGATCATTGCTACAGCTAAACGCCAAATTAAAAACCTCCAGACCTCCCTGCCCATAGATAGTCTTGGAAATGTAGTTTCAGCTAGTTGCTCCTCAGAGAGTTTAGCCACAGCTTTCATCTTCCACTTTAGATGTATCAGGAAACTTACGGTCGCTATCGGCAAAGCGAAAAGCAATAAAATCAAATCCTTTCTATGAAGCTCTATGTGTGGAGCGAACTCATTTGCAAATACTACTCCTGCAGCCACAATAACCCAAAAGACCAGTTCTGCGAGAATCACCCCCAAGGCCATGGACTGAAAGGATGTGATATTTTTTGAGTTTAAACTCATGAGATAGATCTTATCAAAGTGAATCTCAGAGTTCGTTCTAAAAGGAGAGAAATTAGAGCCATTAAAACGAAAGGTAGGTAGGCCTCAGTTTTCCTTTGGTATCTCATCACGTTAAAACGCGTCTTTTCTAAAAGGTCGATTTTAGCATAGATGGATTTTAATTTCTCTTCGTTTGTCGCTCTAAAGTATTTCCCTCCTGTTATTTCGGCGATTTGCATAAGCACCTCCTCATCGATTTTTACATCTATCCAGTCATACCTATACGTTCCGTCAGGTAAGATTGCTACTGGACTTTTTGCTTTCCCAATCGACCCTACTCCTATGGTGTATACTCTTATCCCATTGAGTTCAGCTAACTGTGCAGCGTCTGAAGGGTCTATCGCTCCCGCGTTATTTATCCCGTCTGTAAGTAGAATAATAACCCGACTTTTTGCATCAGATTTCCTCAACCTATTTACGGAAGTAGCGAGCCCTAATCCGATCGCTGTTCCTCCTTCAAGCAACCCTGTCTCTAAAGCACTCACCCCATTTTTAACGATGATATGATCTGACGTTACAGGCACTTGCGTAAATGCCTCCCCTTCATACGCAACTACGCCTATTCTATCATGAGGGCGTGCATTTATAAAATCGACGGCTACTGATTTTGCTTGTTCAAGTCGATTTGGCTTAAAATCCATACTTAGCATAGACGCAGAGACATCTATAGCTAAAACCAAATCGATCCCATCCTTCGTCATATCCTCCACGCTGTTTGATGACTGAGGGCGGGCTATAGCAATTACGAGTAATGCGATAGCAAAAGTTCTCAGTGCGAAAGGAATTTCGGAGATCCATGATCTAACGAGGTCAGGAAATACATCTTTTTTCTCTTTTGTAAAGGAAACGAAAGCGAACAAAGTGCCAAATAGCCTCGAGCCAACAGTCCTGAGTACAGTGTACCCTATAGGAAGCAGCATTAAAAGAAGTGCCCAAGGACGTTCCCACAGGTAGAGATTATTCACCCACAATGCGATCGTTCCTGACGCTGTCAAGGCAATTAAATGTATCGGTAGAACTTGTTTCACGATGCGGGGTTTTCCATTGTATTTTCAACAAATTCAATGCAAGTATTGATCACCTTAATGTGATCTTGTGTCCTCGCTGTGTGTTTTGCGAATTTAATTTTATCGCCCAATCTCAAAGCACTTACAAGATTGCTTTTGTCAGACTGTGAAATATCAAGCAAATCAATCTGTGCCGATACTTCTCTTGTCGTGCTCTCTAGCGATGAGATATTGAATCGCGCGTCTATGTAGGTCCTGATAATCTCGCTGAGATTTACGTGGAATGATTTGGCCTCTCCTTTAGTCCAACCCTTTCTTTCTTCAAGCTTTCTCAATTTCTCAAGTGCCGTAATGTGTGGCAGTATGTCGGGAACTGCCATTTCTATTTCTACGCGTTCCTTTCTCTTTACTTTCCTTAGTAAATAGAAGCCTCCCAGAGCGAGTAAGAGTGCCGCCAACACCTTTAAAACGTAAGGAGCAGCTTTCTCTATCCTCTCCCACAATGTCCATTCTATCGTTATTATTTCAGCGGCGGGCATCATTTCCGGAGCGTCTCCTGTTCGAGTGGGCACCACATGAATCATCACGGGCGCAGATTTTTCGCCCACAACTTCTATTGCTGGGATAACTACGTAGCCTGAATCCCAAGCAGTAACTACCCATGATTGTACCACGATCATATCCCATTGGGATGGGTCGTTTTTTTGTGGCAGTATGGTGTCGATTTTACTTGAGGATAGGATCTCCAAACCACCTGGTATGGTGTCCTCCCAGACAGGCCATCCAGTACTGTTCTCACCTAACTCAAGTCCTAATCTCAGTGTGAGAGTAGCTCTTTCACCCCATGCAATTCTTCCAGTATCCGAAATCATTTCCAGGTTTGAGGGGACAGTGTGTAATGAACTTTGGGCTTTGCATTTGCTTAGATTCATTAAATCCAAACTCCAGCTTCCTCCCAAGACTACAAGAGCCCCTAAAGTAAGTCGCAATATGTATGACGATTTATCCACGACGATCGAACAATTGCATTAACGGTTTTATATAGGGGAGGTCAGTACGTATCGTCGTCGAATCTATACCTGCTCGAGCAAATGCTCGTTTTAAGCTATCCGATCGTTCTAGCTCTATAGCTTTATACTTAGTTCTGTCTTTTTTAGATCCCGTCCTCATCCATTTCGTTTCGCCACTTTCCGGATCTTTCAAAGGCAACCACCCTACATCTGGGATGTCTAAATCAATAGGGTCTTCTATTTTGAGTGCAACGAAATCGTGCTTTCTCCCTGCTCGTTTAAGCAGCTCTTCATATCCCGAGTCTCTGAAATCACTGAGCAGGAATGAAACTGTTCGCTTCTTCATTGCCGACAGGAAATGATCGAGTGCATTCGTGATATCTGTTCCTTTGCCATCGGGCTCAATCTCGATTATTTCACGAATTATTCTAAGCACGTGAGACTTGCCTTTTTTCGGGGGGATAAATTTTTCGATGCGGTCGGAGAATAGTATGGCTCCTACTTTGTCGTTATTCCCCATTGCACTAAAAGCGAGTACCGCCGACAATTCCGTAATGCGATCTCTCTTGCTTACACCTCTTGTTCCACCATCAATAGACCCACTTATATCTGCTAAGATAAAGACGGTCAACTCACGCTCTTCTTCAAAAACTTTAACATAGGGAGTACCCATCCGAGCGGTGACATTCCAATCAATCGACCTCACCTCATCTCCGTGTTGGTATTCGCGATTCTCACTGAATGCCATTCCGCGACCTTTAAAAGCACTTGCGTACTCGCCTGAGAAAATTTTATCGCTCAACCCACGGGTTTTTATCTCCACGCGTCTTACTCGTTTCAGAAGTTCTACTGTATCCATTAAGGTACGATCACGCTATCCATGATCTCAGTCACAATTTGTTCTTGAGTAATATTTTCAGCTTCTGCTTCGAAAGTAAGGCCAACTCTATGTCGCATAACATCCATCGCTACGGCTCTCACATCTTCAGGCGTCACATACCCACGATGATCCATAAATGCGTGGGCTTTAGAAGCTAATCCAAGTCCTATACTCGCCCTGGGAGAGGCCCCGAACGAGATTAATTCTGTTAAATGACCGAGTCCCACATTTTCTGGCGAGCGTGTTGCGAAAACGAGATCGATAATGTATTTCTCGACTTTTTCGTCTAAGTATATTGCCCTAACGAGATCTCTCGCCTCTAGAATTTGTTTCGTTGTAACCACGGCAGAAGGTTTCGGCAGACCTTCTACAGTCATGTTAGCTCTTAAGATCTTTTGTTCATCCTCTTTCGTAGGATATCCGATCACCACTTTAAGTAGGAATCTGTCAACTTGCGCTTCTGGAAGGGGATATGTTCCTTCCTGTTCTATGGGATTCTGTGTTGCAAGAACTAAGAAAGGATTAGGGACTTCGAACGTCTCGTTTCCTATCGTAACCTGCCTTTCCTGCATTGCTTCAAGTAGAGCACTTTGCACTTTCGCAGGAGCTCGATTTATCTCATCTGCCAAAACGAAATTTGCAAAAATAGGCCCTTTCTTTACCTTAAAGCTTTCCTCACGAGGGTTGTAAATCATCGTTCCCACCACGTCAGCAGGTAGAAGGTCAGGAGTAAACTGTATCCTTGAAAACTGAGCATCTATGGTTTTACTCAAGCTGTTTATCGCAAGAGTCTTCGCAAGCCCTGGCACTCCTTCAAGGAGAACATGCCCATTCGCTAGCAGACCTATAAGGAGTTTGTCGACCATCTCCGATTGGCCTATAATGGTCTTACTCATTTCATTACGAATCAGATCCGTCACCCTGCTAGCCTTCTCTATTTTCAGGTTTAACGCTTGGATATCAAGTGAGTCGCCAACTGTTGCACCCACATTCTCAACTCCTTCAATTGCCACATCCGACAATTCTATTATCTCTTCGTTCATATTAATTTGTTTTCGGAAAGCTAAAATATGAATTTGCTCACGTATTTTTCTATTCAAAGTTTTAAAACTTGTTAAGTGACCTTTATCGATCATGTGCCTGTAAAATTATATTTACCCGATTGTGGAATGAAAGTGAGTAACAAATGATCTATGGGTTTGGTATGAAGCAATTAATTATTCAATTTAGTGGATATGCAAAAAAAGATATCTTTTCAAGCTGTTATTTCAGCTGTTCGCACATTCAGTGATGCTTTTAATATTCCTTGGTCGAACACTCCGACAACGGCTTTAACATCTGAACAAGTGGCATTGCGCCATCGACTTATGGAAGAGGAGAATAATGAGTATCTGGAGGCGGCTAATGCTGGTGATATGGTTGAAGTTGCTGATGCTCTAGGCGATCAGTTGTACATTCTTTGTGGCACTATTTTAAGTCATGGAATGCAGGACGTGATTGAAGATGTTTTCAGTGAAATTCAGGCGAGTAATATGTCAAAACTGGGGTCTGACAGCCTCCCTATTCTTCGTGAAGATGGCAAAGTGTTGAAAGGCCCAAATTATTTCCGTCCAGATATTTCGTCCATACTAACGAATTCAGGAAAATTAGTCCAACCGCTAAAAGGGGTGCTGACCCAACTTAAATGAAGTCTTTTACTAAAAAGTTAATGATGAGAGCGATTGAAAGAGCCAAAGCAGGAAAACCGAATCGGTTCAGTCGCATTATGCAAGAGCTAGTTCCATTTAATCGAGCTCATAGAATTTCAGTCACAGAAATTTCGCCCAATGGATGCAAAGTGAGTATCCCATATCGTCGTCGCAACCTCAATCATCTTGGGACAATGCACGCTTGTGCTATCGCTGCTGCGGGAGAGTATGTGTCAGGGCTTAATGTCATTGAAGCTTTCGACATCAGTGAATTTAGGTTGATACTGAGCCGTCTAGAAGTGGATTATATTAGACGACCTATAGGGAGTTGCACAGCAAATAGCAGCTGGCCAGATGATTTGCTTGACAAATTAAAAACTTCGCTAAACTCTGAAGGAGTTGCGACATTTGTATTGACGGCAAAGTTGATGGATTCTAAATCTGAGCACGTAGCAACCACAACTTCGCACTGGCAAGTAAAGTCTTGGGATAAAGTACGTCAGAGGTCGCGGGCTTAGTATTCTCTTAGTTATATTTGCGTGTCATGATTGAAATTACTCTACCCGACGGGTCTATAAAAAATGTTGAAGAAGGAACGACAGCATTAGATATCGCCAACAACATAAGCGAAGGGTTAGCACGAAATGTACTTGCAGCGGAAGTTGCTGGGGAGGTCGTAGATCCTCAAAGGCCTATTGTGGAATCTTCATCATTGAAACTCCTTACCTGGAACGATAAGGAAGGTAAGAGTACGATGTGGCACAGTTCTGCCCATCTTTTAGCTGAGGCGTTAGAGTCAATGTTTGACGGGATCAAGTTTTGGGTGGGACCGCCTGTAGAGTTTGGTTTTTATTATGATGTGGATTTCGGTGAACACACTTTTACGGATGCTCATATTCCAGCTGTGGAGAAGAAGATGTTAGAGCTTGCGAGGAACAAAAGCCCTTTTATCCGCAACTCAATGACCAAGGCGGAAGCGATTTCTTATTTTGAGGAAAAGGGAGATGAATACAAGCTTGATTTGCTTGAGAGGTTAGAGGATGGAACGATTACAACCTATACACAAGGGAATTTCACAGACCTTTGTCGCGGCCCTCACATCCCGCATACGGGTTTTGTGAAAGCGGTAAAAATTACGGCAATTGCTGGGGCTTATTGGAAGGGTGATGCGGACAACAAGCAGCTGACTCGAGTTTATGCCATAACCTTCCCGAAACAGAAAGAATTGACAGCCTATCTCGAGATGGTAGAGCAAGCAAAAGCTCGTGACCACAGGAAGCTGGGGAAGGAGTTGGATCTTTTTCACTTTAGCGAAAGAGTAGGGCAGGGCTTGCCGCTTTGGTTACCTAAAGGAGCTGATTTAAGGAATAGGTTAGAGAATTTCCTGAAGGAAGCCCAAAGAAAATCTGGCTATCAACCCGTAATAACACCCCACATAGGTTCTAAGGATCTGTATGTAACCTCTGGGCATTACGCGAAATATGGTGAGGACAGTTTTCAACCTATAAAGACTCCATCTGACGGAGAGGAGTTTCTATTAAAACCAATGAATTGTCCCCATCACTGTGAGATTTTTAAGGCAAGACCTCGTACATACAAAGATTTGCCAGTGAGATTTGCAGAGTTTGGAACAGTGTATCGATACGAGCAAAGTGGAGAACTACACGGACTTACAAGAGTTCGAGGGTTTACGCAAGATGACGCCCATATTTTCTGTACTAACGAGCAAGTAAAGGAGGAAGTGAGTAATGTAATAGACCTTGTGCTTTACATCTTCAAGACCCTAGATTTTAAAGATTTTATCGTTCAGATCAGCTTGCGTGATACTGATAAGCCAGAGAAGTACATCGGTTCAGATGAAAATTGGGAAAAGGCGGAGACTGCGATTCGCGAAGTTGCTGAAAGTAAAAATCTTGAAACGATCGTTGAATATGGCGAAGCTGCATTCTACGGTCCCAAGCTTGACTTTATGGTGCGTGATGCGATAGGAAGGACCTGGCAATTGGGTACAGTCCAAATAGATTACAACCTGCCTGAACGTTTCGAACTTGAGTACACCGGCTCCGATAACGGAAAACATCGTCCAGTGATGATTCACAGAGCACCTTTTGGCTCTATGGAACGTTTTGTAGCCATTTTAATAGAGCATTGTGCAGGTAAATTCCCGCTTTGGCTCACCCCAGAACAGGCGCGAGTGCTGGCATTGTCAGATAAATATAATGATTATGCTGAAGAAGTTTCAAATGTGTTAGATAATCACGATATTCGCGCACTCGTTGACAGTCGCTCTGAAAAGGTGGGAAGAAAAATTCGTGACGCCGAATTAGAAAAGATTCCTTACATGCTCATAGTGGGAGAAAACGAAAAATCCGAAGGAACTGTTTCCGTGCGAAAGCAAGGAGAAGGGGATGTCGGTACGATGACCATCAAAGCTTTTGCAGAACGTGTTCGTTCTGAAGTTGCTGAAATGATTGCCGTTTAACTGAGTGTCTTGAACAAATAAAACGATCTAGCTATAGCAATTCGCAGGAAACATCTGCCCTACCGAGGTAGAGTACGCAAGGAAGATCCACATCGCATCAATGAACTTATTGAAGTTGAATCAGTGCGTTTGGTGGGAGATAATGTAGAGCCGGCAGTAATTACTATTGCTGCAGCTTTATCTTTGGCTAACGAATTAGAACTCGACTTAGTTGAGATCTCTCCGAAAGCAGACCCTCCGGTATGTAGGATTATTGACTATAAAAAATTCCTGTATTCACAAAAGAAAAAACAGAAGGAAATCAAAGCAAAACAATCGAAGGTTGTTGTAAAAGAAATACGCTTAGGTCCCAATACTGATGAACACGACTTCCTATTTAAACTTAAGCACGGGCGAAAGTTTTTAGAGGATGGAGCTAAATTAAAAGCTTATGTGTTCTTTCGTGGAAGAACTATTGTATTTAAAGAACGCGGCGAGATTCTACTGCTTAAATTTGCTACTGCTCTCGAAGATGTAGGTACTGTTGAACAGATGCCTAAGTTGGAAGGAAAGCGAATGACCGTAATGTTCAATCCGAAGAAAAAATAAACCCCTAAAATATCTAAGGCCATGCCGAAGATGAAAACCAAATCAAGCGCAAAAAAGCGCTTCAAACTAACCGCCTCGGGTAAAATCAAGCGTAAGCATGCTTTTAAAAGTCACATTTTGACTAAGAAAGCTACTAAGCAGAAGCGTAACTTGACTCACACGGCATTGGTCAGCAAAGCTGATACGCCGAACATCAAGAGACAACTCTGTATCTGATTTTACTCAATTCTGGTCTAATTAACCCAGTGTTTGGTATATAAGCATTAGGCGAGTATCCTTTACTCGTGCCTTTTCACCAATCATTAAAAACATTTAACTCATGCCTCGTTCATCGAATGCAGTGGCGTCTAGAACCCGCCGAAAGAAGATTCTAAAAATGGCGAAAGGGTACTTCGGTGCTCGTAAAAACGTCTATACGGTTGCAAAAAACGCCGTAGAAAAAGGTTTAACTTATGCTTACATAGGTCGTAAACTTAAAAAACGAAATTTCCGTAGTCTTTGGATTATGCGTATTAACGCCGCTGCTCGTCAGCACGGAATGTCTTACAGCGTTTTTATGGGTAAACTATCTAAGTCTGGAATCGAGCTTAACCGAAAGGTGCTTGCAGATTTAGCAATGAACCACCCTGAAGCTTTTACAGCAGTTGTAGATAAAGTAAAGTAAGCCTAGAGTGTAATTGTAGAGTGTAATCGCTGAGGTTGCAATTTCTACAAGTTGATCTCAAAAAGGTCGATCTGGATTCATTTCCGGATCGACCTTTTTTGTTTGTTATTTATGCCCTTGATGTCAGAATTCTCTTTTTAATTCATTGCTTCAAGCACTCGGCTTTTTGCAAGAGCAGCAGAAGTATAGTCAGGCTTTAGCTTAAGAGCCACTTCATAATCTTCCAGAGCATCAGTATGGTTGTCTAGACTCTCGCGTGCAAGACCTCGGTTGTAGAACGCTTGATGATAATACGGTAGAGCTTCAATAGCTTGACTGAACCAGTATTCAGCTTCAGAGTATCCACTCAAGTACTCGAGGTATATAAACCCCTGGTTAAAAGCAGCAGAAGCGTTTAGACTATCAATCTCAATAATGGTTTCGTAAAGCGCCAATGATTTTTCTAAAGCGAGCTTTCTCGCAGTAGGATCTTCTAAAAACAATTCCTGATAGTACATTGCTAGGTTATACTTTGCCTCAACACTTTTGGGATTTAACGAAATAGCGCTGTTGTAGTAGTCGACAGCCAAAGGGTTAGATGTTGAAGCGTAGGCAAGTCCCAATGCGATGTATCCATCGAAGAAAGATGGATTAACCTCAACTGAGGTTTGGAAAGAGCTGAGGGCATTCTCGAGTTCACCATTTTCTTTATAAATCGTCCCCTTCATCCAATACGCTTCAGAAATCTGATCGTTAATCTTTAAAGCATCGTTAATCAGAGTAAAAGCCTCTGCGTAAAGTTTAAGATGTATATACATCTCAGCCCTTCTAAGCTTACACGGAATGTGATTCGGTGCGTACTTTATACACACGTCTAGGTGATTAATACACGGGTCGAACTGACGTAATAAATAAAGAGCATCAGCTTTAGCAGACCAGGCAGGCCCGTATGTAGAGTCCGCTTCAAGAGCCAAATCTAAATCGTGCAGTCCTTCCTTTATGCGTGCATTTTTTAAATGCCAAGCCGCTCTATTCCAATAAGGAAGTGGAGAGGTGGAGTTGTTGAAAATTTCCTGTTCGAAATAATCTGAAGAATCAGCGTAAACTTGGTCTGTGAAATTATCCTGAGTATTTTCAAGATGTGGACCGGGATTGTCCGCTCCACATCCGAAAACAAAAAGAACAAAGCCTAAATATAAAAGTCGAGTCATCTAACTTGTTCGCTTTACTTGCTTTACTTGCTTTAATTGCTTGGCTCAGAGGTGAGTGTTTTTACAGCTTTAGAAGCTTTTTTATCTTCTTTAGTAGCAGAAAGTGATTCCTTGATTTTAAGCTCCAGCTCTTCAAATAACTCTGGGTTGTCGTTCAATAGGACTCTTACTGCATCACGACCTTGGCCGAGCTTAGTGTCTCCATAAGAGAACCAAGACCCGCTTTTCTGTACGATGCCAGTTTCAACTCCCAGGTCGATAATCTCACCTGCTTTAGAGATTCCCAATCCGTATAGGATATCGAATTCAGCACGGCGGAACGGTGGGGCAACTTTGTTTTTCACCACCTTGACGCGAGTTCGGTTTCCCAGTACTTTGTCGCCGTCTTTAATTTGTGTTGATCGACGAATATCAATTCTTACCGAAGAGTAAAATTTAAGTGCATGACCTCCAGTAGTGGTCTCAGGGTTTCCGAACATAACACCTATCTTCTCACGAAGTTGGTTGATGAAGATTAGACAACATCCCGTTTTGCTGATGGTACCAGTGAGTTTACGAAGTGCCTTAGACATAAGTCGAGCTTGTAGTCCCACAGAAGTATCTCCCATTTCCCCCTCGATTTCTGCACGAGGTGTCAGGGCAGCTACGGAATCGACAACCAAGAGGTCGATGGCGCCAGAACGAATAAGATTGTCAGCGATTTCGAGCGCTTGTTCTCCATTGTCGGGTTGAGTGATGAGAAGGTTCTCAGTATCAACACCAAGAGCCTCGGCGTAGAATTTATCGAAGGCGTGCTCAGCATCGACGAAGGCGCAAATACCGCCTTGCTTTTGGCACTCAGCAATAGCGTGTAAAGTGAGTGTGGTTTTACCAGAGGATTCTGGCCCGTAGATTTCAACTACTCTGCCTCTGGGATATCCTTGGATACCGAGAGCGATGTCAAGGGTTAGTGATCCCGATGGAATAACATCGACTTTCTCCACCGGCTCATCGCCAAGTTTCATTACGATTCCTTTTCCATAAGTTTTGTCTAGGCGGTCGAGCGTGAGCTGGAGGGCCTTTAATTTTTGTGCTTGTTCTGTAGCCATATTGTTAGGTTTTAAGGCGAAGGTATATATAGTGGTACGTAAAGGATTTACGTTGGGAAGTACTTTTTTTTATTCGTAGGCCAATAGTTTATATCTGTTGCGATTTTCAACGTTAGTTTGTCGCAATGCTTAGAATAACATCTCAATTAAAGATTATATCCTGCAAGTATTTCAGCGGCATGATCTGTGCATTTAGGTTTGGCGATAATTTCAACAATCTTAGAGTTCTCGTCTATGAGGAATGTCGTTCTGTGGGTTCCGTCAAATACTTTTCCCATAAACTTTTTCTCAGCCCAAACTCCATAAGCCAGATGTACACTCTTGTCTTCATCAGCTAAAAGTTCGAAAGCGATATCGTACTTGTTGATGAACTTTATATGCTTTGCTTCAGAATCAGGACTAACTCCGACAATTTTTATTCCGTGCTTAGATAACTCAGAGTAGTTCTCGGTGAGGTTACACGCCTGTGATGTACACCCAGGGGTGTTGTCTCTAGGATAAAAATAGAGAACTAATTTTGACCCTGAAAACTCTGACAGAGAACGAATAGTGCCGGTAGAATCTGTAGAAGAAAAATCCGGAGCTAAATCGCCTACGCTTAATGGAGAAATAGATTTTGCCATAACTTAAATTTACGCCTCGTTGAGTAGTACTTTGTGCTTCGAATGTCGAATCTTATTAAGAATACACAAGTTTTTTGTAACGTAGCCTTACCTGCGGCTCTTCCGCGCGTTCTAACCTACCGCATACCGGACAACACAGTTGCTCCAGAGGTAGGAATGAGGGTGGTGGTGCCTCTGGGGAACAGGAAGCTGACGGGGGTTGTTTGGTCTATACACACTGAAAAGCCTGAGGGGTACATCGCCAAATCCATTGAGGCGGTGGTTGACGACAGACCAGTGGTAACAGTGCCTTTGACGGCGATGATGAGCTGGATGTCCTCTTACTATATGTGCTCGATAGGCGATGTAGTTTCAGCTGCCTTGCCTTCGGGGATGAAGCTTGCCAGCAAAACACGAATATTATTACACCCTGACGGGGGAGATGAATCTGGATTGGGGGAGTCGGCGACTTTACTTCTAGATGCACTTCACCTTAGAGATGGCTTGAATTTAAAGGAGGTGTCCGATATTTTAGGGGTTAAGTACCCCCAGAGGGTGGTGAGGTTGCTTATTGATAAAGGACTGGCGATTACTGAGGAAGAACTTAAGGAAAAGTACAAGGCAAAGAAGCAAGTTTTTGTGTCGATTGTGAAAGAGGTTCTCGAGGAAGAAGAGGTGTTAGCTGCAGAACTTGATAGAGTTGAGAAGAAGGCACCAGCACAATATCGAGCTCTAATTGCATATTTAGAGCTTGCACCTCATGGAGAGGAAGTTCTTAGGAAGACACTCCAAAAACATGCGAATGTTACATCTGCGGTGATTGTGAAATGGGTGCAAAAGGATGTCTTCAACATCGTGGAGCGAGATATATCAAGGTTGGCCGCTTACACAGGTGAAATCCAAGCTCTCCCAACTTTATCTACCCCCCAAAGCACCGCTTACTCTGAGATTAGAACCTCACTTGTACAACGCAAACCCGTTCTGCTTCATGGTGTTACTGGATCGGGGAAGACGGAGATCTATGTCCATCTTATAGCAGAGGCCATAAAAGCTGGGCAGCAAGCACTGTTTTTAGTTCCAGAGATTGCGCTCACAACACAACTGATTACACGTCTCCAGAAATTTTTCGGGGACAGTATTTTCGTGTATCATTCGCGTTTTAATGCGAGTGAGAGAACGGAGGTTTGGCTTAAAGTCTTAGATGAAAAGAAGGGGGCTTTAATTGTGGGTCCGAGGTCCGCGACCTTTTTGCCATTCAGAAATTTAGGTCTGATTATCGTTGACGAAGAACACGAGTCCAGTTACAAACAGCAGGATCCAGCACCGCGGTATAACGCACGCGATGTGGCGATGTGGATGTCATCCACTTCGAATATCCCTTTGGTCTTAGGTTCCGCTACACCTTCTGTGGAAACTGTCTATCTGTCTGACGAAGGTAAAATTTCGAGGGTAAACCTGACAGAAAGGTACTCAGGTGTTATGTTGCCACAGATTTTTGCGGCCGATTTGCAAAAGGAACACAAGCAAAGGAGCATGAGGGGCGGTTTTTCAAAACTTCTCAGAGAGGAGATGGTGGCCGCTTTCAAAGATGGTAAACAGGTTATTTTATTCCAAAACAGGCGCGGGTATTCCCCGTCTTGGCAATGTGGAGCTTGTGGAGACGCTGTGATCTGCGAGCGCTGTGACATCCCTCTGACGTATCACAAACATGGCAACGGACTTCACTGTCATCATTGCGGATATTCAGTTGCGACTCCTCCAGTAAAGTGTGCCGCCTGTGGCAGTACTTCTGTTAGGCCTAAAGGATTAGGGACACAAAGGATAGAGGAAGAGTTGGGTGAGCTTTTTCCGAAAATAAAGGTGGGTAGGATGGATTTCGACACGACGAGGTCTAAGAATGCCCACTCTAAAATTTTAGATGCGTTCAGCAATCATGAGTTGGACGTCTTGGTAGGAACCCAAATGGTAAGCAAGGGGTTAGATTTTAAAGACGTGGGGCTTGTGGGTGTGATGAGCGCCGATAAGATGCTCACCTTTCCAGATTTCAGATCGTTTGAAAGGGCGTACCAAATGCTTACTCAAGTCGCTGGGCGTTCAGGAAGATCAACAAGTAGGGGAAAGGTAGTGATCCAAACATTTTCGCCTGATCATTGGGTCATTAAACGTGTAATCTCGGGTGACCACGATAAACTCGTTGCACATGAACTTCGCGAACGTAAAATCTTCGGGTACCCACCTTATGTCAGACTTATAAGGATTTCCCTTCGCCACAGCGATGAAGAAAGGGTTAAAATAGGAGCCGATGTTCTTGCCCTAAGATTAAGGCAGAGATTCAGTTCAGAAAGGGTGATAGGCCCAGATACTCCACCTCTTTATAGGGTGAATGATCTTTATCATTTACAACTTTTATTGAAATTCGAACGGAATATCTCCCCCGAAAAATACAAGGCGGCTATACTCGAAGACCTTGAGGATTTTTCAACCGACCCTCGGTGGAAGAGACTGAGAGTTAAAGTTGATGTAGACCCAGTTTAAAAGTCTTCACCGCAGAGTTTTCTGTATCAGAATCTCTACTTATATGCACAAGCGCTGCTTTAGAAAATCCTTCTGGAAGTCGATCTAATAAAACGCTGCTTTTTCCTGACGGAAGACTCATGAATGATGCTTCTAATAATTTTCCATCTAATGAGTAGGCAGTGAATGTAAAGCGATCTCCAAGTGAGAGGTTGAAAATGAACTCGTTTCCGTTAAATTCGACTTCAAGATCCTCTTGGATGTCTGTACTCTGTGTGCGGGATCCAGAAAAGTAGTGGAAAGTAACTTGATCAGACCCGCTATTTGCGACGCCTAAAATATTGTTCGCTTCGTCAAAAGAAATGTCAGCTGGACTACTTAGTCCAGAGCTCACTACAATTTCAGATTCGGTGAAGTCGCTGTTGTACTTCGTAATTCTCGTGGGACTCCAAGAGCTGATGTAGTAGTTCCCCTCTGAGTCCATATCTATGCCGTCGCAATTTCCCAGACCACTCCCATTTACAAGTGTCGTTACAGCGCCACTTTCAATATCGATGGCAAGAATGTCAGAATTACCTCCCCAGTTGACTACCACAGCTCTGCCATTTGCAACATCTATGACGACACCGTTGGGAGATGAGCCGGTATTTCCCACTAAGGTAGAAGTGGACATGTTGGCGGGGTCTGAGGCGTCGATTTTAAGTATTCTGCCTGTAGAAAAATCACTGATGACAAGTGTTCCATTTCCATCACTCCCCATTCCATTTAAAAATCCAGCTCCGACAATAGATACCATTCCAAGAAGTTCTGCTGTGTTGAGGTCGTAGGCGTAAACCTGGTTGCTTTGAATAACGAATAATGCGCCGTTCATCACCTCCATTCCATAAGAAGCATTTGCACTTCCAAAGAAGTCCCAAGAGTTGCCCATGTCAGATGTGCTAAGTAGGGTAGAGGATCCGCAGCTGACAAACCAACGCTCACCCGAGGGGTCGTATTCAGCAGATTCAATACCTGAAGGAGTTTGGGCTGAGAGTGTAGAAGTAAAAAGCAGTGCAAATAGGGTGTAAAGTGTTTTCATCATTGTGTTTTAGTTTCGGGATCCGAAGATAGCACTCCCCACGCGAATAAGAGTAGAGCCCTCATCGATGGCTATTTTCCAATCTCCACTCATACCCATAGATAAAGTGTCAAAATCTTTTCCGAAAGTTGGGGAGATATCATCGAATAGGGTACGTAAGGCTTTAAATTCACTCATAATTTGAGAATTATTGTCTGTAAAAGTAGCCATGCCCATGAGCCCCCTAATTTTAATATTGGGGCTGAGGAAATCACCGCCAACGTCCAAGATTTTTTTAAAATCGTCTGCAGAGAAACCGTGTTTATTGGGTTCGTCAGCGATATGAATTTGGATTAAAACATCCAGCTTTTCTCCTGCGTGTTTACTTAGCGCATCGTACAATCTAACAGAGTCTACAGCGTGGATTAACGTGCTGATGGGAGTTACCATTGACGCTTTGTTCCTCTGTAAATGACCTATAGCATGCCAACGGATGTCATTCGGCAAATTATTTGCTTTTTCCACCAACTCTGCAGGTCGGTTTTCTCCGAAATCGCGCATCCCCAGAGCATAAGCTTCCTGAATCACTTCAATGGGTTTCGTCTTGCTGACGGCGACCAGAGTGACGTTCGATGGGATAGAGTTTTGTATGGAGGCGATACCTTCAGCGATGGACATCACCGTTATTTTGTAGGGTGAGGGTGCATACCAAACTCATAGATGAAAAGTCCGCTCCTTAACTTTGGTTCTACCCACGTACTTTTCGGTGGGAGGGTTTTCCCTGCGTCTGAGACGGCTATGATTTGGTCTATGGGAGTAGGATGGAGGGCAAAGATGATTTTTTCCTTTGAGGACTCCGTCAAAGCTGCATCAGAACTTCCAGGAATGTACTTTAGTCTAGGGTCATTCCTCGGGTCCGAAATCCCTAAAAGATTCTGCAAAATATTTTCACTAAGCCAACCAGCGTCAGTCCTAAGTCTTGACTCCTCCTCCTCCTCCTCGATAAATATCCTAAAGCTCTTTCCGTCATTAAACAGATCGATGCATCCCAGTTTCTGAATACGAGATTCTTCTTTTGAGATCTCCTCAACTTTTCGGACGGACTCAAGTCTGTTAATCTTCACGATTAATTCTTCTAAATTCCCAGCGAAATTTTTTATCTGCCTGTGATATCCGAAAATGCTCATCTCTTTGGCTGGCAAGATCATGGCGAGTATCCTGTCCACTCCCGGCTCGTTTGGGTGCCTGTGTCTCAGCTTGATAGAGGAGGCCAATCTGTGGTGTCCGTCTGCCAAGTATAGCTTGTTTAGTGGGCCTAAAGCTTCAGTTAGTGCCGGGTTTAATTCAGGATTCACATACCAAATAGAGTGCCTTATATAGTCCGTCGTCGAGAAATCGCAATCTGCTTCTCTAGAATTGACCACTTCAGAAATACATCTATCTAGCACGGCTTCACCAGGGTGGTTTGACGGTCTTGCACATAAAATGGGCTCAGCATGAAATCCCACACATTCTAAGTAATCAGAGAATAAATTTTCTCGTCTTTCCAGTGTGAGCTCGTGTGTTAAAAGAGCACCTTCCTCGCATTTAGGAAGGTCGAGTAAAGCAACGATCCCAGTAAAAGAATGTGTAGGGGAGGTTTGGCGGTAGATTATGTAACAAGCATCGTCACCACCTACTAACCAGCCATTTTTTAAAAACTCATCGTAGACAGCCCTGATTTCTCTAAAATATTCTTTAGAGCCTCGATCAGCATCCAATTCCTTATCTGTATCTGGATTGATTACCTGTAGATAGCTATATGGATTGCGGGTCAGTTTGTCCTTCAACTCCAACCTCTCGTAACTTATATATGATCTTGAAGCAACAAGGTGAGCAAGATGTCTTGGTGGCTGAATGACTCTGAATGGTCTAACGAGATTAGGCATAGCACAAACCTTTGATTGTTATATATAGAGTTACGCGGAAGCTATTTCCGCAATTTGTGAAGCCAATTCTAAACCAATTCTATCTTGGGCTTCGCTTGTAGCAGCTCCTGTATGAGGAGTAAGAGAAATAGCGGGGTGAGAAAGAACATCTACACGTGGATTGGGTTCGCCTACGAAAACGTCAAGAGCAGCTCCTCCAAGTTTTCCAGAATCTAAAGCACGAAGGAGTGCATCTTCGTCAACGATTCCACCACGAGCTGCGTTGATGAGAAGAGCTCCTTGTTTCATTAGTTTAAACTGCTCTTCACCGATTACGGCACTCCCATCAGCTTGTGCAGGAGTATGCAGGCTGACCATATCCGACTCTTTGAGTAGATCTTCCATAGACATCAGTGGACAAACGACAGAAATTTTATTCCCGTTGATTTCAAGTTCTACGATACCATTTGATGCGTGGAGATCGGAAGCAATCACTTTCATCCCACAACCAAGTGCGTACGAAGCAAGCGACCGGCCTATTCTCCCAAACCCTAAAATCCCTAAAGTTTTCCCTCTTAACTCAAATCCTTTTCCATAAGCTTTCTTAAGAGATTTAAACTCTACAGCTCCTTCCAATGGCATGGTTCTGTTGCTCGCGTAAACAGAGCGAGAAAGAGAAAAGAGGTGACCCATTACAAGTTCAGCTACACTTTGAGATGATGCTGAAGGTGTATTGAAAATAGTAAGACCTTTATCTCTACCGTATTGAACGTCAATATTGTCCATTCCTACTCCGCCACGTCCCACAAACTTGAGGGTGGGGCAAGCGTCCATAAGAGCTTGTCTAATGTTTGTCGCAGATCGAACTAAAACACCATCGACTTTGTTATCGTTGATGTAAGCTTCGAGCTTATCTGCTTCGATAAAGTCAGTTGTTACTCTGTGTCCTGCCTCTTGAAGAGCTTTCAGGCCTGAAGGACTAATTCCGTCGTTAGCTAAAATATTCATCTTTGTTTTTTAGATCGTTCTCTCGAATTCTTTCATTACATCTGCTAACACCTTTACGCTTTCAAGAGGAAGAGCGTTGTACATAGAGGCTCTATATCCGCCTATACTTCTGTGACCGTTTATTCCGCTTACTCCTGCCTCAGCCCAAGCAGCGTTAAACTTCTCCTTGTGATTGTCGTCAACGAGCTGAAATGTAGCGTTCATCGTAGAGCGGCTATTCGTCTCTGCGTAACCAGTAAATAATTCGTTTCTATCGATCTCTCCATAAATGAGTTCTGCCTTCGCTTTGTTCCGAGCTTCGATCGCGTCTATTCCTCCTAGATTTTTAAGCCAACGCAAGGTTAACAAAGTTGTGAAAATTGAAAAAACAGGAGGGGTGTTGAACATGCTGTCCTTCGAAAGATGCACACCTAAATCTAAATAAGATGGAATATTTCTCCCGGTCTTACCCAGTGCCTCTTTATCTATTGCGTACATGACGGTTCCGGCGGGTCCCATATTCTTTTGGGCTCCTGCATAAATAAGCTTAAAAGGAGTTGAGTCAAACTTCTTGCTCATGATGTCTGAGCTCATGTCAGCGACTAGAGGAACACCAGCTTCAGTGGGAATGTGCTTATACTGCGTTCCGAAGATCGTGTTGTTCGTCGTGTAGTGAAAGTAGCTGTGCTTAGAATCCACAGATGGGGTATGAGGAATGGCATTGTAGCCTGAATCTTTAGAGCTGCCCACGACCTCAATGTCACCGAGGTGCCTGGCTTCCTTAATAGCATTAGCTGCCCAAGTACCTGTATCCGTATAAGCCGCAGAACCTCCTTCAGGGATGAGGTTGTATGCTGTTGTTAAAAACCCCAAACTCGCTCCACCCTGCAAGTATAAAATCTCGAACCGCTCAGGAAGGCCGAGTAACTCTTTCGTTATCGCTCTAGCTTCCTCCATCACAGCCACGAAGGGCTTGGATCTATGAGACATTTCGATAAGCGAAAGACCGTTGTTTCCCCAGCTCTTTACAGCCTCTGAAGCTTCTTTTAACACCTCCGGTGGGAGGATACAAGGTCCGGCTGAAAAATTGTGTATTTTAAACATATTTAAAACGTCTTAAAGGACTGTCGATGACTATAATTTAGAGTGATTCTCCGTTTGCAAAACCTGTGATCTCTTTTGACAACGGCTTGACTCCACTTTTTAATGATGCTGACAAATGACCTTTCTCGTCAATTAAAAACTTGTGGAAATTCCATCTAACATTGTGGTCAGCCACTCCATTGGATGTTTTGTTACTAAGCCAAACATAGACATCGCTCATCCCCTTTCCTTTCACACTTACCTTTTCCATCATCGTAAACTCCACTCCGAAATTCTTCTGACAAAACGTTCCTATTTCCACGGAAGTTCCCGGCTCTTGTTTTCCGAAATCATTACAAGGGAAGCCAAGGATCACAAATGAGTCTCCTCCGTAGGTTTCGTGGAGCTTTTGAAGTTCTTCATATTGAGGGGTGAATCCACATTTAGATGCGGTATTCACAATAAGCACTCTCTTTCCACGAAGTTGCTCGAAAGAGAATTCCTCTCCTTCAAGTGTTTTACATGACAAGGAATAAAAATCCACATCGGACTGTTCTGTAGTTGCGGGGTATTTAGATACACCACCGTAGAAATTCCAAGCAACTAGTCCCAATCCCAATAGGATAATTGCTGTAGAGAATAAAATTGTCATTTTCATGTTTTAAATAGTTAGGCGTGATTTAAGTTTTCCTGCAGGAAGTTTTTCGAAAAATGTTCTGCGCATATTAGGTGACCCTCCATCGTATATATTAGGGTAAGCATAGATAAGCACAAAGGCAAAAAATGACGATGTGAGGATGTGTGTAAGAACGTATAGAGATCGAGAAATTTCAGGAATTTGAATCGCACTCGAGAGGTAGTCGTTGATCGGTAAGATGTTTATTGTGAAAGCGCCTAAAACAACTGTAGCACTTAAATATATGCCCGGAAGCACTTTAGAGCTCAGGGTATTTACCCGAATTTTTAAGGTGAAAACGAGCCAAGCTGCGATTGCTAATGATTGTGCTAAAGTAGAAAAGGCAACGACCCAAGCAACACGCAGCACGTTAGACTCCGACATAAATCTCCAGGCTCCAACACCTACACATATTAGAAAACAAAGCTTGATGAATGCGCCTATAGTGAAGTGGTCAGTGGCACGCATCGTCGCATCACCAATCTTTATGAAGCTCCTCAAAGCGACACAGCTGAATAAGATTGTCACGATAGGAACGGCCTCTAAATATGAGGTGCCAAGTAGAATTACGGTAAAATCTTCTGCGCGATAAATCAAAAGTGCTGTGAGAGGAAGTACCAGAAGTATCACTCCGTGAATGGCACTTAATACAGTAGCTTTAAGTCTCACTCGATTGTCTTGCATCATAGACATGCCACTAAAGAGAACACTATCTCCAAGCTTGCCTAAGACCGTTACGGGAAGTCCCATCAAGTAGGATGATCTGTCATAAAGTCCAATTAGAGTCCAGTTCGAGGTGGTCGCTCCTACGACCATGGTGTCAATTTTAGAAGCTGAGTAATTGAGGATGTTGAACACCGTACTTCGCCCTCCATACCCCACCATTTCTCGGAGAGCCTTGTTGTCCATAAAAATTCCTATAGGGCTAGGAGCGGCTATCCAGTAGCCGATGCCTAACAAAGTGTTTTGGGCTAAAAGAGCGATTACATAAGCCCAAATCCCAGCTCCATTGTACGCTAAAGTCAACCCAACAATCAAGTTTCCTATAATCATCGCTGTCGATGAACAGAAAAACAAAGATTTAAAACGCATTTCCTTAATCAACATACTCCTAGGAACAACGGAGGCACCTGAAATGATGAAGCTAAGAGCGATCCACCGGAGCACGTCAGTTAGAAGAGGTTGGTTGTAAAAACTTGCGATATATGGAGCTGATAAATAAGTCCCCACAAAGAAAATTATCCCAAGTCCCAAGCTGAAAACAAAAGCTGTGAGCTTATGCTCTGCTCTGACATTAGAATTTTGTATTAAAGCGGGACCTATTCCCACCTGAGCGAACATTTCTATAACACCTACTACGACAAGAGCTATAGCCATCACACCAAAAGCGTCAGTTGGAATTAACCTAGCGAGCACAGCAATAAAACACAGTTGCAGAATAACTTGAGTTGTGACGTTAACACTTTGCCATTTAAGCGAAGTGCTGAATTCCGGTTCAATTATTCTTTCTGTCATGCTATCTCGCTATACTCACAGCACGTTTTTCACGAATTACAGTTACCCTCACCTGACCTGGGTAGGTCATCTCATTCATGATTCTGTTGGAAATATCAAGAGAGAGTTGGTCAGCATCGGAATCACTCACTTTGTCACTCTCAACGAGAACTCTAAGTTCACGACCGGCCTGAATAGCATAGGACTTTGTAACCCCAGGATACTCAAGAGCGAGATCCTCTAAATTACGTAGCCTCTGGATATATGCGTCTACCATTTCACGACGAGCTCCAGGTCTCGCACCAGAAATAGCGTCACAAACTTGAACGATGGGAGAGATTAAAGACGTCATCTCCATCTCGTCGTGGTGAGCCCCAATAGCGTTCAGAATATCAGGTTTTTCTCCACATCTCTCAGCTATTTTCATCCCAAGTAACGCGTGTGGAAGTTCACTTTCTTCGTCGCTAACCTTTCCAATATCGTGGAGTAATCCTGCTCGCTTAGCGGCCTTGGGATCTACGCCTACCTCTGCAGCCATAGTGGCACAAAGATTCGCTACCTCGCGAGAGTGTTGTAGTAAGTTTTGGCCATAAGAAGATCGGTATTTCATCCGTCCCACCATGCGAACGAGTTCACTCTTGAGATTGTGAATGCCTAAGTCGATACAGGTTCTCTTTCCGAGTTCCATGTTCTCCTCTTCTATTTTCTTAATCACCTTTGCAACGACCTCCTCAATCCGAGCCGGGTGGATACGTCCGTCAGTTACAAGTTCGTGTAGAGATAGTCTCGCAATCTCTCTTCTCACAGGGTCGAAGCAAGAAAGGATAATCGCTTCGGGTGTGTCATCGACGATGAACTCCACTCCAGTAGCAGCTTCGAGTGCACGGATATTTCTACCCTCACGCCCGATAATTCGACCCTTTACGTCGTCGCTTTTTATTTGGAATACAGAAACAGAATTTTCAACAGAATGCTCTGTAGCAACTCTTTGAATCGTCTGAATAACTATTTTCTTAGCCTCAGTATTCGCCCTCTGTTTCGCTTCGTCGATGATGTCTTGGACCAATATTGAAGCTGTAGCCTTAGCGTCTTGAACGGTTTGTTCAATCATATTTTTCTTGGCGTCTTCTGCTGACATACCTGATATTTTCTCTAAAAGCTCAATGGCTTTAAGTCTATCGTTCTCAATGTCTATCGTCTTCTTCTCAATGGCGCTAAGACGTTGGCTCAGCTTTTCCTTTTCTTTGTTAAGGTCATTTTCGAGCTCCTTGTTGTTCTCTATTTGCTTGTTAAGGTTCTTTTCTGTGTTGCGGATTTTATCCTCTCTCGAGTGAAGATTTGAGTCGAGGTCTTTTCTCTCGCTTTTCTGCTTTTCTCTCAGCTCAAAGAATTTCTGCTTGGCTTGAGATATTTTCTTTTCTTTAATGCTCTCGCCTTTGATTTTTGCTTCTCGGATTATTGCATCCGATTTTGTTTTTAAACCAACTTTCGATATGAAAAATCCAGCTGTTACAGATATTAGCGCAACAATTCCATAAATTAAAATGTCCATTTTTTAGTTGCCTTATTGCTTACTTTTCCATGGCTGAGGTCATACGTTGGATCAGGTCATCGACTAGTTCTAAAGTAAATTCTTCATCGCCGTTCTCATCAGAAGCTATTTTTGCTTTTGAATTTTCGAGCTGCTTAACACGTATGGAGAGCTGAAGGGCTGTCATAGCAAATAAATCAATTCTGTCCTGAACAGCAAATTGAGATTTCAATTCAGTCAGTCTTTCATCAATAGCAAATGCAGCGTCCTTCACACCCTCGATCTCCTCTGGGAGAACAGATAGGGGGTAGGAGCGTCCAGCAATGTTTACTTCGATGGTTTCTTTAGACATATCTGAATGAATAATATATTTATGATAGTAGAGATAAACAAGAGTCGATTTCCTTTACCAAAGTGTCGATTTCCTTAGCCGAAAGGTCGGCAGTGTCGTGGCTTTGAATTAAAGGGTTAGGGGTGTTTGTGCATGCCTCAAGTTCTTTCGAACACTCTTTGTTCTCAATAGTTAACTTTTCAATCTGTAGTAAGGCAGTAGAAAGCTTTTCTTTAAACTCATTAATTTGAGCATTAAATTCATCTTCATCTGCTTTACGTCCAGCACTTTCCGCCTGAAATCTCTGAAGCAACTGTTCTGTTACTTCAACAAGTTTATTTGTGGAATCTTTGAGTGTAGGCATGAGGCACGATATCGTAACAAATATACTAAAATGAATGTAATAATATTCACTTATTTATATGATTCACACTCTTTCAAATTGTAGTTTTACAGCATGCCTCACATTTTCTATTTATTTTCAATTTTTACGGCTTTATTATCTCCGTTTTATCTTTCAGCCCAAACCCGCACCCCCCTTTATTCTTCTCAATCAGGTTTCATTGCTCCACTTGATATCCCACTTGTTTTAAGCGGAAATTTCGGTGAGTTCAGGGGCGATCACTTTCATACGGGCCTTGATTTTAAGACCCAGGGAAAGGAAGGGTTTCCTGTTCTCGCAGTTGCTGACGGAATAGTGTCGAGAGTGAAGGTGAAGCCTTGGGGTTATGGCCATGCTTTATATCTGAAACACGCAGATGGAACGACTACGGTTTACGGTCATCTATCGAGATACGCTCTTCCTATTTCGGAATGGCTTTTAGAAAGGCAATACTCGAAAAGGTCGTTCAGCATAGATAGTCGTCCTGCAACAGAGATTTCATTTTCAGTTGGAGATACCATAGGTTGGAGTGGGAATTCGGGCTCATCAGGAGGACCTCACCTGCACTTTGAAGTTCGTGATGAGAACGAGAAACCCATTAACCCCCTTCAATGGGGATTTCATATCGCCGATTCACAATCCCCTAAAGTGGGTTCGCTTAGAGTTATTCCCATCGATTCTCAAGGTCTTGAGAATCGCTCTCAAACACGCGAAGTTAAATCTGGTGGCGTTTTTGAAATCCCTTCGGGAAATATCAGGCTCGCAGTAGAGGCAAATGACCAACTCGATGGAGCGTCGAACGTTTGTGGAGTATATTCTTTGGAAGTTTTCGTAGATGGTGATTTGTATTCTTCTTTTTTCATAGACACTCTTGATTTTTCTACGAATAAGGATATGAACGCTCACGCGTATTACCCGGAGTGGAAATCTTCAAGAACCCAAATACATAGATTTACACCTCTTCCAGGAAATAGATTGTCTATTTATGAGTTCACCCCAGTCGTGCAACTTGAGGTTGTTGAAGATTCCACGATGCACATATCTGTGAGATGTAGCGATGCTCACGGAAACACTACTACAAAGGGGTATACACTTTTTGGGGGGAGCTCATTCGAGCAGACGATAGCGAGTTCTCAAAGTGAAAGCGTCTTTTGCCCGGCGATGCCTTCCACGGTGACTACTTTAGAGGATGGAGGTGTTGAGGTTGTTTGGCCTGAAAGATCATTCTACAACAGGGAAACCGCAAGCTTGCAAGTTTTTTCAAACGGGGAGTTTTTCATAGGGCCAGAAGACGCAGCATTGGCAAAATCCTTTAGAGTGAATTTAAATGATCTAGAGGGGGACTTGTCGAAATTGGTGGCTGTGAGTCTGTCTGAAAAAGGAATTAGGTTGGGGGTGGAAATTTGCGAATCCCAGGGAGGCGTGGTGTCTTTTTCATCGAGAAGAATGGGGAGATATAAACTTGTTAGAGATACTATTGCGCCAAGGCTTTTGCCTAAATTTTCTGCAACCCCTCTGGTGTCGAATGGCAACTTGGTTTTCCACCTAGAAGACGAACTTTCTGGAGTGTCTAAAGTGGAGGGTTTTATAGACGGAGAGTGGGTGCTTTTACGTTGGGATCCGAAAATGAAAACAGCCGTTTATAGCGTGACGGACTTGCATCATATTCCGGGCGTAAAATCTCAAATAACGGTGCGAGTTGAAGATGGGGTAGGGAACGAATCCTTTTGGACTGGAAGTGTGGAAATGGGGAAATAAATATCTTTATTTACTTTCTTATTGTGCTGTAATCTAGGTAGTACAGTGCTTTTATAGACAGAGAGTTAACAAACGTTTCTTCAAGCATTTGTTCCCAATTGTCAAAGTATCCAGATGGCAGTTGTTCACTTCTAGATTGGAGGGTGTTTTTCCAAACAATACTCAGTAGGCTGCCTGGAGAGAATTGCCATCTGAATCCGAAGTCGACACTCCAAGCATTGAAATTTACATCGTACTCAGAGGTGTTGTCAGGATCGAGATTGACAAGCTCAGTTTCATGGAGTTCAGAGTCTGTCCCCAGCGTGTAAAATTGAAGGTAATCGACCGTGCTCCAGTAGTGTCTAACCCGGAGGTCAAAACTCGCTCTGTTGGACAAGATATATGACCCTGAGATCACATGTGTTTCACTCTTGTTGTTGCGTTTCCCGAAGAGGCTTTTTGTTTCGGGGATGATGCCGATCGAGAGCGTGTCGGCAAACCCAAGTTCTCCAAACTGACCTTGATAGCTGTAGATGTAACTACAGGACAATTTGTCATTTATTCTAAATCGGGGTTCTATTCGAAAATCAGTTCCATTCCAATCCACACTTTCAGTAAACGAAATACTGCGTGCTAATCTAACATCAAATGCAATTTTTTTTCTATAATCCGAAGAGAATACCAGATCGGCATTGCCCCATGAAGGCAATTTAAAAGAATACCCATCTATGCGAGGTTCAAAAAAATCAACTCCTCTCACAGGTGACCCCGCAACCCCCAACCGCGCAAACTGAAATCCTTTTGTCATCGCCCCACAATTTCCTGAAATCATGAGGTTTGTAAATGTTCTGGGAGCGTATAGTTGAGTATGGATAAAATCCAATGATGAGAAAAGTCGAAGGAACCTCCCGAAAGGTTCCACGATTTTATATTCAAGACTTAATGCGTTCACCACCTCGTTTGGGGCATCTAAATATCCCAAATCGTTCGGGTCATAAAACTCACTTTCTTCAAGATGAGAGGCGTTAAATGTGAAATTTCCGGAGAGTTTTTCTGTTCCCAGTTCCCATTTGTGGCCCTCGGTGCTGTAGGAGGCTTGGCCATACACCGCTTGAGAGTTTTGTTTGTTTCGAAGTTCAAAATCGACACCTTGTACGAGTGCAGATTCTCCGTCATTTGTGACAAATGTGCTTATTCCGTGTACGTATCCATTGTTAGGCAGGGTTTGGTCTAACACAGCGACAGAATATGATGTGACTGGAGTATTTTCCGTAGTATCCTGAGCGGCAGCATCTATAGCAAAAGCTTGTAATGCGCCTATTCCTAATCCACCTTTCGTCCTGCCAGAAAATTTTGATGCATTGATCAGTTGAAGGTTTTCACCTATTCTGCGACTATAGAACAGTCCGCTTTTGTTATAAAGTTCAGTGCCTTCTGTGAAAAAAGGTCGATTGTCCTGAAATTCAATTTCGTAAGCACTTAAATTAAGCACAAGATTGTCAGCTACCACTTGACCGAAATCGGGGATTAAGGTCAAGTCTAAGGTAAAGGCATCACCTATTCCAGCCCTTAAATCCATTCCCCCATTGATACGAGTTCCTAACTTCCGGTCAACATTGTTTTCAGCATATGCAGATACGTATGGAAAGAGAGTGATTCTTGGGGGAGGAGTGATTTCACTAAACCCATGAAGCTCTCCATTTTCTCTCAGTCCTTTTACAGTGCTTGTGGGGTCCATGGGTTCCCAAACGGAGAACTCTCTAAATCTTCTAATTTTCCTATAAAAGTTTACTCCCCAAACAATGTATTCTCCTTTCTCCATTTTCGAAAATCTCAAAGCGGCCCATGGGATTTTAAACTCTGCAGTCCATCCGTTTTCATCAACGACAGTCTGAACATTCCAGACAGCATCCCAATTAAAATCTTGCCCAGTAGGGGAGATGTTCACATCTACTAAGATGCCCGCTGGTGTTGTCGCAAAAGCGACGCCATTAATGCCGTCATTGTAGGGCGACAATTGTATTCCGAATTCGTCAGAGTTCTTCACTTGATCTCTTTGTGAATACTGCATCAATATTGAGTCTGGTGCAGTGTCGAACATTTGTGCTCCCACATAAATAGCTTCATCATCATACAGAATTCTTATTTCTGTTTTCTGTGAAGATTTGTCACCTGGATTGGGAGAAAATTGAGTTAAATCGGATATTACTTCTGCAGTTCCCCAATCTATTTCATTTAATTTTCCATCTAAAACGATCTCACCAACTTTGATACTAGCGTTGGCAACTCTTTGGGCTTCGACATCATGAATACAAAAAATGGCAACGAAAATGAAGCAAAAAAAATGAACGGCAAGTCTCATCGATAGATTCTATTTTCATTCAGCCACTTTTGGTATTTCCTCGCATTTTTGAGATGATCTCTGTATCTCTTTTCGAAAACATGTTTCCCTGTACCTCCTGGCTCGGCACACATATATAGATAATCATGTTCAGCGGGATTCAAAACAGCATCGATAAAGGTAGGCTCAGGCGTTCTGATGGTCCCGGGGGGAAGTCCAGTATTCTTATATGTATTGTAAGGCGAGTCTATTGCCTTGTGTATATCCAGAACCCGAGTTATACTTATATCATCCCATGCATAAATTAAAGTAGGGTCAGCTTGAAGAGCCTGTCCAATTTTTAATCTATTTAGGTAAAGCCCCGCTACAATAGGCGCTTCGGATAGAACAGATGTTTCAGCTTGAACGATAGAAGCTAAAATCACAGCCTCTTCAGCAGAAACACCTTGGCTTTTTGCTTTTTCCAGCCTTTCAGCCGTCCACCAAATTTGGCTCTCATTGATTAATCTATTTATTGCTCCTTCTGCATCAGTTTCCCACCACATGTCGTAGGTATTGGGAATAATTTGCCATCTAATGCTATCCGGACGGATCAAATTTAAAACCTCTACACTGTCAGCGGCAATGCGTGTAGCTATTTTGCCTGCGATAACATCTAGATCCCTTCCGGAAGGAACAATTATTCTAACAGACTCTCTGTCGCCAGTAGCAAGTTGATGAGCAACGTCTCCAATTGACTCTCCGTCCACGATATGATATTTACCAGGAACAAGACGTTCGCTCCAACCTCTCCAATATAAAACCCGAGAAAGTCGCTCCCCATGCCCGCCATGCTTTTTCACTTCCTCTTCAAGTGTCGTTAATTGTTCTTCTACAGTATTTTCTGGATCTAGATATATCGTGATATTCCCTGATTTTTCAGGCAACAGTGTCACAAACCAATGTCCATAAATTCCAAATACGCATATAATTGAAGTTAGTTTCCCCAATCCCCCAATGATGACCAACGGCAGGCCATATTTTTTGATATACTTTTTAAGCATTTTCTATTCTTTTAGGCCAATTTTTTATGATTAAAAAGCTGCATCAAAACGACATCTTCCCATCCGTCTACCCCCTTAATCCACTGCTTTCTTACTTCACATTCTTTATATCCCGCACGAAGGAAAAGTTTTCTACTAGCTTCGTGTTTAGTGGGAACTTCCGCGTAAATAAGATGTAACCCCAAATGCTCGTCTGTATAATTCGCCATAAGATCTAGCCCCTCACTAGCATGCCCTTTCCTCCTTTCTTTATGATCTACAATCACACCTATACCTGCCCTTAGATTCCGCACATCAAAATCGTAAACATCAATAGCCCCTACAGTATACCAATCTCCTTGTGCATTTTTGTGATCTAGCATCAACCTCAATTGTCTGTCTCGATACAGATCGTGATCACCCGTGGCAAACTTGAGTAAAGTAGCTCTGCTAAAGGGAGTTATACTTGCACCTGCCCACCAGTGGTTCGAGTCGTTTTCCCACCGTAAAAGAATGTCTACATCTTCTGGCTCTATAGCTCTTAATCGATGTGTTGCATTCTCTAGCATATTGCAAAGTTACTCTCCTTATCTTGCGCTTAAACGAACTATTCTGATTTTTAATTATTTAACTTTATGGAAATAAAAACAACCTTTATTGATGGGCTACTTTTAATTCGGCCTGCTGTGTTTGAAGATAATAGGGGCTGTTTTTTCGAATCTTGGAACGCCCATAAATTCAATGCAGCAGTAGGCATGGAAATCACCTTCGTTCAGGACAATGTGAGCATCTCAAAGGCTGATGTTATTCGCGGTCTTCACTATCAGATTCCTCCTTCAGCCCAAAGCAAACTCATCCGTGTTGTTTCCGGATCAATCCTCGATATTGCAGTCGATATCCGCCCGGATTCAAAAACCTACGGACAACATTTTTCTGTAAAATTAGATACAGAATCAAGATGGCAATTGTGGATACCTGAGGGTTTTGCTCATGGATTCCGTGCGATAGAGGTTGATACTGTAGTGATGTATAAATGTACCGATTTCTTTAACCCTGCTTGTGAAAGATCATTGAAATGGGACGATACAGATCTAGGTATTGATTGGGGTGTGTCTCCACAAGACACCATCATGTCAGACAAAGATTCTGCAGCTGTTTCTTTTAAAGATTTGGAACTATAAAGTGTGAATAACCACATGAGTTAGCACGCTCATTATTTTCTAATAGGTGTACCTTTCGTGCTATGCCTAATTCCCTTATCCCCGCCATTCTTATCAGCGCTTCTAGTGTGCTGTTCATAACCGCTATCTCTCCAGATACTGACTCTACAAGAGTCAATAAAATCCTGCCAAGTACAGTAGTCTCACCTCCCATTCCTGAATATTTATTCTTGGCGGGGGAGCAGGTCCCTACAGAATCTTTCAGTGTAAGAGAAAAATTGGACAGGGAGCTGATCATAAACACCTATGGACATAGCTCAAGCATTCTCTATCTAAAGAGAGCCTCAAGGTGGTTTCCGTTAATCGAACCTATTTTAGAAGAACATGGCATCCCTAATGATTTTAAGTATTTAGCAGTCATTGAAAGTGGTTTAACCCAGGCCGTTTCGCCGGCAGGTGCAAGTGGTTTTTGGCAGTTTATGAAAAAGACTGCCCCAGAATATGAATTAGAAGTAACCTCAACAGTAGATGAACGGTATCACGTGGAGAAAAGTACGCATGCAGCCTGCCAGTACCTTCTGGAATCATATGAGAAATTCGGGAACTGGGGGTTGGCTGCGGCATCATATAATATGGGTATGACAGGCGTTGAACATAGATTAGAAGCTCAGGGAGTAGATAGTTATTGGGAGCTTCACCTGAATAGTGAGACAGGAAGGTATGTTTATAGACTTCTTGCTGTCAAGGAGGTGCTATCACATCCGGAAACGTATGGTTTTCAATTGACTGAAAATGACCTGTACCTTCCTCATGAAGTGAGAAAAGTTGCGATCACTGCAAGCATAGAAAACCTGAGTGAGTTCGCACTGAAAAATGGATCTAACTACAGGGAGCTAAAGGAGTTAAATCCTTGGCTTATCAAGGATTCGTTTGTAGCTAGTCCAGGGAAAACTTATACGGTATACTTCCCGAAGACTGTCACTGAGTAAGCAGTGGTTGCCGGTTTTCGTACAGTGCGATTGGACCCCTCTATTTCCTCCTGGATAACAGCTTTTTCTCCCGGTGATCCCGAAGCAAAAACTTCTTTTAAATCTTTAATCGCACCAGCGGGAACGCCCTTGGAGTGAAAAGAATTTAACAAACTATTTCTTGAGTGAGCCTTGGCTAAATTCTGTAGTTCTTTGATGAGAATACTTCTGTTTTTTACCCTCGCATGGTTGTCACAAAATCTCTCATCGGTTGACAATTCGGAGCTGCCGAGAATTTTACACAAAGCTGAAAATTGTGAGTCACTGCCCACTGCAAGAACGATGCTTCCGCCATCTAGGTGAAGTTGCTCCCCATACGGGGCGATATTCGGGTGAAGTGATCCCTGGCGTTTGGGCACATTTTCATTCATGAGGTAGTTTGTAGCTTGATTCGCAAGCGCAGAGATTCCACTTAACTCAAGGCTCACCTCTGCAAACCAACCACTACGGCCTTTTTCCCTGGCGTAAAGTCCGCTTAAGGCGGCAGAGCGGATTTGGTGTGAAGCAAGAATATCCATCATAGCAACGGGCATCTTCGTAGCCTCACCATTCTCCGCCCCATTCATGTTCATAAAACCCGTCTCAGCCTGAACCACCACATCGTAAGCCAGTCTTTCTGGTTGGGAAGCAAACCCCAAAAGCCTGATGTGAATCAGTTGCGGGAATTTTTCAGCTATTTCTGAAGGGACTAGGTTGAACTTAACGAGATCTTTTTCCTTAAAGTTCTGAAGCAGGATGTCACATTTCCCCAATTCTTCATCCAGCCAATCCTGGCCTTCTTGGGTTTTTAAATCGACTCTATGAACATTCTTGTATGTGTTTGCCGCAGCATAGTATGCTGATAGTTCATCCTCTTGATCTTCGTTTCCAGATCTCCAGCTCCTTGTGATATCGCCGAGTTCTGGATGCTCCACTTTAATCACAGTTGCACCTCCTTCAGCGAAAAATGACCCTGCCAAAGGTCCCGCGAGAACACTTGCCAATTCAAGGACTCTAATCCCTTCAAAAGGTTTATATGGTGTGACTTTAGACATCTTGCTTTGCGAGCATTTTAGAGTAAAGACCACCTTTTTTAGACAAATCTTTGTGTGTACCACGCTCGATGATTATGCCCTTGTCAATAACTAGAATTAAATCGGCACCTTGAATAGTACTGATTCTGTGACTCACAATTAAGGAGCTTCTATTTGCCTCATTTTTATTCAGGCTTTTTAAAATGTGTTTTTCTGTGCTGATGTCAACAGCAGAAAGGCAGTCGTCTAAAATAAGGAGTTCGGGTTCGCGTATAAGTGCGCGGGCGATACATATACGCTGCTTTTGGCCTCCGCTAAGATTGACGCCACGCTCACCTAATATTGTATCGTATCCATCTGTAAATCCATCGATATCTCCAGAAACGCCAGCTGCTTCGGCTGCTTTGTGAATCATCTCAAGGCTTGCACTCTCTTGCCCGAAAGCGATGTTGTTCGCAATCGTGTCTGAGAAAAGAAAAACATCCTGGGGGACATATCCAGTTCTTTCACGAAACTTCCCCAAGTGTAAATCCACAATGTTTTGGTTGAAAAACTCTATGCTTCCAGAATCTGGATCCATCATCCTCATAGCGAGTTGGGTGATGGTAGATTTTCCGCTTCCCGTTCTGCCAGTAATCGCTACTGTAGATCCTGGGGCGATTGTGAAGCTGAGATTTTTGACTGCAGAAATTCCTGTTTCTGGGTACGTAAAACTCACGTTTTTAAATACAAGTCCTGAATGACCACTTTCCTCTGCTACAACACTGCCAGAAACCACCTCGGGTTGAGTGTCTAAGAAATCCAGGATACGGGCCATAGAAGCCTCCGCTTTTTGGACCAAAGAAGTAACCCAACCGACGGAGGCAAAAGGCCACGTTAGAAGGTTTACGTAGAAGATGAATTGGAAAATATGCCCTAATTCTAGGGTGCCTTCGATCACTTTCATGCCACCGATGTAAATCGTGAGTACTGTACTCAGACCCACTAATAAAAGGACTAAAGGGATGAATAGGGCTTCAACCTTCACAAGGTCAAGAGAGTGCTTTTTATACGCGTCCGAAACGTTCTCAAATCTGTCCGATGCCTTTGATTCTCTGTTGTATGATTGAAGAACTCGAATGCCTGAAACGTGTTGCTGAGCGAATGAGGTTAAGTCGCTTTGCTTGCTCGCCACGGCATCGCTAAGCTTGTTAATCTTAGAAGAAATAAAGTAGATCCCAATCGACATCAGTGGCAGGGGAAGTAGTGTGTAAAGAGTGAGTTCAACGTCAATCGTAACCATAACTCCCACGACGAGGATGATCAATGCAAGCAGATTAATGGTGTACATAACGGCAGGGCCCATATACATCCTCACTTTGCTGACGTCCTCACTTATCCTGTTCATTAAATCTCCAGTGTCGTGAGATTTATAAAAGTTGGCGTCAAGAACGGAGTAGTGTTCATAGATTTTCTTCTTTAGACTGAACTCCATAAGGCGGGAGTTGACGATAATGGTTTGGCGTGTAAAGTAGAGAAAAATACCTTTTATGAAAAAGGTGAGCATATAAAGAAGCGCCTGGAAAATGGCAATCGCAATAACTAGCTTATGAAGATCGTCAGTGCTATTAATAGACCCTAAATCCCCCTCAATTTCCGCCATCGTCCTCATCATTACTTTAGGGATAGCAATGGCATTCTCTTGCTGGAAAATATCAACTCTTTCGGCGTCGGAAGAAGCGTCGGATAGCGGTTCGAGATAATGAACATTCGCATCACGCAATGAATTCACTCCCTCAGCAAAAAGGGCAGGGGCAAAAACGGCCAATATGTTTGTTATGGCAATAAAGAAAACACCTGCAAAGAGTTTGCCTTTGTGTTCCCAAAACAATGGGTTGAGAGTTCTTAGAGCCTTTAAAGATTTCACCTGCCTTAAAATTTAAAGTTCCATGTAAATGACGGAAGTATGGGGAAGAGAGAGATTTGTTTTGCATTCACTTGAAGACTTCCGTCGGTTAATGATCCTTCAGTATCAAAAAACAAGAAGTATGGATTCGCTCTGTTGTATAGGTTGTAGATACTGAAAACCCATGATGACTCTAAGTTTTCTCGTTTTTGTTTAGGTGTGTAAGTCGCGCTAATGTCAGCCCTGTGATAGTCACTCATTCTAAATCCGTTCCGATCGCCATACAAATCTGTGATTCGACCTTCGAGCATGTACCTCTGAATGGGCAGAGAGATAGCATTTCCTGTGGCATAGACGAAAACTCCGCCAAGCCTCCATTTCTCATTAATGGTATAGTCAATGACTACGCTGAGATCGTGTCGCCTGTCAAATTTCGCATCGAAAACTTCCCCGTCGTTCAGGTCTTCAAAGACTCTTTGAGTTTTACTCCAGGTATATCCTACCCAACCGTTCATTCTTCCTGTCCTTCTTTTGAGGAAAAACTCAGCTCCATATGACCAGCCCTCTCCGAAAATCAAGTTGTTGTCCGTATTGGTTCCGATGTTGTCAGTAGGTAAGGTGTTCTCAGCGTATTCGACTAAGTTTTCTAAAGATTTATAGTATCCTTCTATGGAAGCTTCCCACGATCTGTCCTCGCCAAGGTCGGTAAAATACCCCGTGCTCCACTGCCTTCCCCATTGGGGTTTAACAAGGTCACTGCTGGGAAGCCAAACATCTGTTGGCGCTGTAGAAGCTGAAAGTGATGCCAAGTGTACATATTGGTAATTCTCACTAAATCCAGCTTTAACACTTGAATAAGTTCCAGTTTTAATCCTTGCGCTTATTCGCGGTTCGAATCCACCATATTTCTTGACCAACTCGCCTTTTCCGAATACTGTAGACTCCTGGACTGTATAATCTGGAGAATATCTTGTGAAGGGGCCCACATGACGGAAATCGCTGTAGCGAAGACCGCTATAGATTTTTAAAAACTCATTGACCTCAAAGTCGCTTTCAAGAAAAGCTGAGCTTTCATGAGAGTACGTGACCCCAGACACGCCAAATTCTATAGGAGTATCTCCGTTTCTTGCGAAAAAATCAGTGGGCATAAATTCATGAAAAACAACCTCAACTCCACCTTTTATTTCGTGACGAGAATTGGGGTAATAGTTCAGAGTAGACTTATAACTCCAATCCTCTATGCCGCTATTAAACCCAAAGGCGAATTCCTCTTGCTCCCCTTCAAAAGCAAAGTTGTAGTCGCTATATGTCACATTCATGTTGAGAAAAAGTTGGTCATTGAAAAGGTGATTCCACCGAAGAGAAGCGATGGAATTTCCCCACGGAATAGAAGTTCCGAAGCCAGCATCTACATTTTTGTAGGTAAAGACATCTCTCCCGAAATATCCACTTAGAAAGACCTCGTCTTTTTCGCCAAACCGATGATTAACCTTTGCGTTGAGATCATAGAAATAGTACCCAGATCCTTCAGCAGAAGTACCCTTTGCAAACGGACGAGTGAGAATGTCTATATACGTCCTGCGAGCAGAAATAATAAAACTAGAGGTGTCTTTTTTAATGGGACCTTCTACAGTAAACCTTGCAGAAATAAGGCCCACTCCTCCATTTACTTTGTGCTCTCGTCTGTTTCCTTCCCTCAGAGAAATGTCTAAAACAGATGAAATTCTACCACCATATCTTGCGGGCATCGTACCCTTGTGCACGCCCACATTACTTATCGCATCGGCATTAAATACCGAGAAAAAACCAAACAAATGTGATGCGTTGTACACCGCCGCATTGTCCAACAATATCAGATTTTGATCAGGCCCGCCACCTCTCACGTAAAACCCCGTATTTCCCTCTCCAGAGCTTTGAATTCCAGGCAGAAGTTGAATGACCTTTAAAACGTCCACCTCACCGAAAAGCGCTGGCAGACTTTTAATTGTTTCAATACTCACTACCGTACTCCCCAATTCAGTGCTGTTTGTGTTTTCTCCTTTATCACCGATTATATAAGCACCCTTGATTTCCACGGTTTGAGGAACCAAATCAACATCTTTCACCCTCGAGTCGCTCATGTTCACATTTACAGTAAAGCTTTCAAATCCGATGAATGAGTACTTTACCGAGTGCTCTCCCTCTGTCAGTGATAAACTATAGAACCCATAAAGGTTCGTAGAAACACCACTTGTGTTATTTTCAATAATCACATAAGCACCAAGTATATATTCTCCGGTCACAGCATTTCTAACGCGTCCACTGAGGGTTGTTTGGGCTGAAATGGAAACTAAAGTAATCGCTGATAAAATTGTTAATACAAAGTACTTAATCATTGCTTGTTCATTTCAATGCAAAGCTACACTTAACTAACTTGCGAGGACGATACTATAAGCTCATTTATGAAACTTTTGTTCTCCCAAATCATCTTACGAATCGCCACGGTAACTTTGTTGTCGGGATGTGTCGGTAATGGAATTTCGGATGATCACAGGGTGTTCAGGTATAATGAAAGCGCCGGGATTGCCACTCTTGATCCTGCTCATGCTAGAAGTTTAGAGATGATGTGGGCTGTCGATGCGATCTACGATGGATTGGTCGAACTGTCCCCCGATTTGGAGGTGATTCCCGCAATTGCAGAGAGTTGGGATTGGGTTGAGGGTGGCGTTGTGTTTCATCTCAGGAAAGGCGTCATGTTCTCAGCTGCTTCAGATGTACCCGGACTGGAAAATGGCAGAGAACTTGTCGCCTCTGATGTGGTCTATAGTTTAGAGAGGTTGAGAGACACACTTGTTGCTTCGCCAGGGGGTTGGATTTTAGATGCGGTAATGGAAGATGGTATCATTGCACTCGATGATCGTACTGTAAAAATCGCCTTAAAAAACGATTTCCCACCGTTCTTAGGTCTTCTAACCACACCGTACGCTTCCATTGTTGCTCCTGAAGCTGTGGAGGCTAGGGGCGTAAAATTTAGATTCAACCCCGCTGGTACCGGGCCGTTTAAAGTCGCTTGGTCAGTGGAGGATGTTGCTTTAGTTCTTCATAAAAACACTGATTATTGGGAGAAAGATGAAGCGGGCCATTCTCTGCCATATTTGGATGCCGTACATATAGATTTTGTTCCAGATATGGGGTCAGAGTACTTGGGACTTATCCAAGGGCGCTACGATTTCATGAGCGGTTTACATCCCGCATATATGGAGGATTTAATGACCCAAGAAGGCACGCTCGCACAGAAGCACCAAGAAAATTTAGAGCTTAAAAGAGTGGCATTTTTAAAAACTGATTATGTAGGTATTCTTATTGATTCAATCTCTGATCCAAGAGTTAGGAAAGCCCTGAGTTTGAGTATTGATCGAGCCGGAATTGCAAAAAACCTTAGACGTGGCTCTGTTCTTCCTTCGGATAGATTTATTCCGCCCTCCATGCTGGGAAACCGCTTACATTCATCCCCAGAATATAACTTAGAACTTGCGTCTGAACTTCTCGTATTAGCAGGGTATCCTGGTGGAGTGGGGCTTCCTGTAATAGAACTTGCTACAACTTCTGACTACGTTGATATATGTGCAGCAATCCAACACGGTTGGCAAAAAATAGGTATCAAAGTGGAAGTCGACGTCAGCCCAGCTACAGTTCACAGAGAGAAAGTGGCAACATCTAAATCTGTGATGTTTAAGAAGTCTTGGCTTGCAGATCATGCTGATGCCGAGAATTTTTTAGGGCTTTTCTTAGAACGCAATTTCTCTCCCGGCGGCCCTAACTACACTCATTTTAAATCTCCTCATTTTGAAGAACTATACGATCGGGCTATGTTAGATTCTGATGAGTCAAGCAGAGTTATTTTGTATGAGAAAATGGACAGTATACTATACGCAGAAATGCCAGTGCTCCCACTTTATCACGATCAGGTAACGCATTTTGTCAGGAAATCAGTAAAAGGCTGGGTAGTGAGTCCGGTAAACAGGTTAGAGTTGAGGTACGTAAGTAAAACGGAAAAACACTAAAACACATGTTCAAGATAGATGTTCATACTCACATAATCCCCAGGCATATGCCTAAATGGAGTGAGAAATTCGGATACGGAAAATTCATACATTTAGAAGATAGCAACCGAGCGGGGTTTGCAAGAATGATGCATGGCGATAAGTTCTTTAGAGAAATAGAAGACAACTGTTGGGATGAGAAAATCAGGATGGATGAGTATGACGATTCTGGAGTTAGCGTTCAGGTGGTTTGCACCATCCCTGTCATGTTTTCTTACACCGCTAAACCTAACGATACCCTTGAATTAAGTCGTTTCCTAAACGATCATATCGCAGACTTGGTTGCACGTTTTCCTAAGAAATACATTGGGCTATGTACTGTGCCTATGCAAGATGTCGACCTCGCTATTGTTGAGCTTGAGAGAGCTCAGTCTATAGGTCATGTGGGAGTCCAAATCGGCTCCAATATCAATTCTCTCAATCTTGATGACCCACGCTTCTTCCCATTCTTCGAAGCTTGTGAGAGATTGGGCATGGCGATTCTAATCCACCCGTGGGACATGATGGGGAGATCGGAGATGGAGAAATATTGGCTTCCATGGTTAGTAGGTATGCCCGCAGAGATGTCCCGAGCTGCTTGCTCTATGATATTCGGGGGAGTATTCGAAAGACTGCCTCATCTTAGAGTTCTTTTCTCCCACGCAAGTGGCGCTTTCCTCGCTACACTTGGGCGTATCGAACACGGTTTTAATTGCCGTCCCGACCTTGTCGCAGTAGAAAACAAGATCAACCCTCGCGAGTATGTCGGCAAGTTTTGGGTGGATAGCATCACCCATGACGAACGCCTTTTAAAATATGTTCTAGACATGCAAGGTTCGAAAAGAATTTGCATGGGGACAGATTACCCCTTCCCATTGGGAGACCTTAAATTCGGTCAGTATATGGAAGATATGGGGCTTGAAAAAGCAGAATTAGAAGATATCTTTCACGGTTCCGCAATGAGTTGGTTAGATTTGGACTTAAATCAATTTATTTAGATGAGTGTCGAGCCTGATATACTAGAACTGATTGAAAAGTGCAAAGCTGGTGACAGGCGTGCGCAATTCGATCTGTACGGTAGATTTTCCGGGCTCATGTTTGCGGTTTCTCTGAGATATACCAATACGAGAATTGATGCTGAGGATGTAGTCCAAAACGCCTGGGTGAAGATTTTCTCTAAACTAGACACTTTTTCTGAAAATAATTCTTTTGAGGGTTGGATGCGTAGAATAGTAGTAAACACTGCCATTACCCTGTATCGTAAGAATAAAAAGCACGCCAACCAAGCAGATATTTCAGAAGTGCTTGCAACCCCTCAAGACATTGATGCGTCTAAACAATGTGATTTCACCCGTGAAGAACTCGAGAATGCAATTTCTCGTATGCCTGAAGGGTATGGAGTTGTATTTAAATTATATGTGATTGACGGATATAAACACAAGGAAATAGCTGAGATGCTTGATATAGAAGTAAACACTTCTAAAAGCCAACTCAGCAGAGCAAAGAAGTTTTTGCAAGGTGTTCTATTACATATGGAGCAAATCGCAACACCTCGTGTAGATGACCACAGTAACATTGATGAATGAATGATAATGAAACCAATTAAAGACATATTTAGCTCTCATATTCAAGGCCTATATAAAGGTCATGAAGTTGATGCTCCAGGATCTGTTCAAGAAGGAGTGTTTAATCAACTAGATGCAATAAATGGATCCACCGCAAGTGGTAGTGCTTCAGGCGGGTTTACAACTAAAGCCGTTATTGGAGCTGCTGTTGTGATTACCGTCCTTGGAGCTGCTGTTGTGATGGTGGGGTATGATTGGTACTTCCAGCCTGTATATGAAGAGCATGCATGGGTTGATGAAGTTGAAGTTGTTGAGGAGCTTGTTGTCGAAGAAGTTGAGGTTGTCGAAGAAATTGTGGTGACTGAAGCTGTATATGAAGTGTCACCAGAGGTAGTTGAAGCTAAGGTAGAAATCAGCGTTGAAGAGCCCATCTTAGCTGAGGAAGAAAATGAGAACACGGTTGTTGCACCAGTCGTAGAAGATGTTCACCCAGAGGTTGTGGTTGACGTGGTTATTCCCATTGTTGATCCCATTGTTGATGATGAAATCATTGAAGAAGCAGCTCCAACTGAAGAGGTGATTAAAATAAAAGAAGAGAAAGAAGTTTTAGAGTGGGTTTTACCAGCTAAATTGGAGGTTGACGAATGATAAGATTGACGAGGAACTTATTCCTTTTTGTCATAGGTGTTTCAACTGCTGCTGCTCTAAAAGCTGAAGTCTCCCCCGTATGTTTTAAAGATACGGTTTTGATAAACGGCAGAATTCTTTCAATAAAATCCTCTGTTAAAGTAGATACGTTGTCACCCCAGCCAGAGCGGACTCAGTTTCGCAAATGGCTCAATGATGCTCAATTTTATTCTGTGATTAGAATGGGAGAGGAGATAGGTGGCGAGCCAGCAATAGGAGATGGATTCTTCAGAGTTTTAGAAAAAACAACTTTCCCGGAAATTTCAGTAGAAGTAACCCACCCAGTAAAAGAGTCTTTTCAATTGTTTTACAAAACAGGGGCCAATGTGTCCTTGGTAAATCTTCTGCATTACAACAAGTTAGATGATGATGTAATCGGGTTTAATTGGGATAATAGTGATAATCTTCTACAGATTGTATCTTTCGAGGATCCTCTTTTAAATGAATCTGACACATTACAAGTGCCTTTAAGGAATACTGTAAACTTGAGTATTGTTGCTGGTTTAGAGTGGCGGGGAGTGATGCGAAGTGCAAGGGGTTGGGTTTGGGGAGGCCAAATAGAATGGTCGCCATTTAAACCGAAAAGAGCTCACTTGTTAGAGCCACCTGCTGACCCTGCAGATTGGGAAGATGTGCTTGTCGAGTCAACTTATATGATGAAACCTGGTGAAACCAATGCGATTAAGTTTAGAGCTTACACCAGTTGGTCGCCCTGGAGTACCCCTTTCTTTATAAGGGGTGAGGTTTTACTATCAAAAAATTCTGCGAGTGCCTGTGTTGGTGTTGGATATTTATGGTAACTTTTTTTGTTTTTTAATATTGTAATCGTTAGATTGCAGTGTTATGATTATGTTAAAAACACAAATATCCCCCACCAAACCCTTACTTAGTTCGACTAAATTCATTTTAGGTGTAGTGTTTTCAGTCATTTCAGCTGTTTCAATTAACGCTCAAGTCTTTGTGATTAATGGAGGATTTGAGTTTAGTGAGACTGTACCCAATCAAACCGGGCAATGGGATTTAATCCACAACTGGACAAATGCGGGTAGCACCACAGCAAATCCTGATTATTATCACTCTTTTGGATACAATGGAGGAGATCTTCCAGAAACACCTTTAGCGTATGTCGAGGCTTACAATGGTTATGCGATTGCAGGTTTAGAGGTAAGTAGAAGGTCTGGGCAAAATGCTCGCGAGTACTTAATGGGTGAGTTTTCTGAGCCATTGAAAATAGGTAAGCGCTATGAGTTTTCTTTTGCATTAGCGAATGGTGATGTTTACAAGCACAGTACTGCAGGATTGGGAGTGAGCGATTTAGGTGTGGTTTTCTCAACTGACGGAATAGAACAACAACATAGAGAGCCGATTTCGTTGCATCCACAAATCAGCATGACTCAAATCCAGTACTATCATGGTTGGGAACTTGTGAAGTTTGCTTTCACGGCAATTGACAATTATGAATTTTTTACGTTTGGACTATTTGGAGATGATGCGGGTAAGGATATAGAATCTTTTGAGGGACCGGGTAGAACGATTGCGTATTATTTTGTTGATGATTTTGCGATTAGAGATTTAACATCTGAGCTAGATGACAATGTTTCAGACTCAAGGGGCGATATGTCTAACTTATTTAACCTTGAGAGAAGCACATTTGTTCCTACAGCGTTTACACCAAATAACGATGGGTTGAACGATGTTTTTGCACCGTCTTTACAAGCCAATAGAGGTGCTTTAATGAGAGTTTTCGATAGAAGCGGCGCGATGGTTTGGGAGAGTGATGATGAGATTCCGAATTGGGAAGGGTATACCTTAGCTGGGGGCGTGGCGAAATTGGGTGTGTATGTTTGGACTCTGTCTATAGTCACAGAGGATGGCTCTGTGGAGGAGTTGAGTGGCTCAGTCACACTTTTGCAGTAATTTCGCAAAAAAAATCTATCTTATATTTTGAAACTTACTTCTGAAAAGGCTTCGGCGTATCCGGGTTTTAGCCCCATTGTGATGGATCACTTAAATCGTAGCACGGAAGTGAAGATTCCGTTGGGAGAACGTATTCGTGGTGCGGCGACAATGCGTGCAGTTGTTTGTGATGTAATTTCTGAGCAATATCGAGAAGTGGGAATGTCGATGAATGGGAGATTGGATAAGCTTAGGGATTTAGAATCTAGCACAGTAACGACGGGACACCAACTTCAATTATGTGGTGGTCCGGCGTTTTTTCATTACAAGATTATTACGACAATTCGACTGGCAAGAAAACTGGAAAAGGAGTCGGGAAGGGGAGTTGTCCCGATATTTTGGTTGGCGTCGGAAGATCATGATTTTAAGGAGGTGAGTTGGGTGAATGGGGAGAGTGATAAGTTTGTTTGGTCAAATCATTTAGAAAACTCAAAGTTGCCAGTAGGTAAATTCTCCCTGGAGGGCTTAGAGGAAGTGGTAAGGGGCTGGGGGGCGAACGGAGTGGATTTCATCGAGTCTGAGGCTGTGATGTTGGAGTTGCAAAAAGCCAAAGCGAACGGGGAGAAGTACGTTCACCTTTTTAGGAGGTGGCTAGAATTGTGGTATGGAGATACAGAGCTGTTGGTTTTAGATGCAAGTCACCCAAAGTTGAAAAATTCGGCTGCAGCGTTATTCGCTCATGAATTTACGGGCTCGGGTATAGCTAATTCGGTTTTGAAGACAACGGAAGAGCTTAAGCTTAGAGGCTTTAAGGTGGGTACACATATTAGAGATGTGAATTTATTCTTTCAAAAGGGCGATGGAGAAAGAGTAGGTATCGTAAAAAATGGGGATGGGTTTTTAGCGGGAAAAACTGTGATAAATAGCAAGGGTGAGGATTGGGCTGATTGGTGTCAAAAAAATGCTGAGTTTTTGAGCCCTGGTGTTTTGTTAAGGCCCCTGTATCAAGAGATTTTGTTGAGTAATTCTCATGTAGTGCTGGGGCCGGGAGAACTGGGGTATTGGAAACAGCTCGAAGGAGCTTTTCAAATGCGAGAAATTGTGATGCCGGTTTTACACCTTCGAGATCACGTACTTGTATTGAGTGAAGAGTTGTTGTCGAAAGCGTCTCAAGTGGGATGGTCAATAGAAAAAGGCTGGTGGAGTGAGGAGGAGTGGGTCAAGGTTTGGGTAGAAGGGAAGATGCCTTCAGGAATTTCGGATTTAGAAGAAAAATTGTCAGAATTTAAGAGATTGTCAGTGGAAGTAGCAGTAGGAACGGATCCTACTTTAGAGGGCACCGCTTTAGCAAGTGGAGTTACAATGGACAAGGCGCTTGGAAATCTTTTGAAGAAAATAGGGAAGGCGATTAAAAGAAAAAATGAATCGTTTTTAACGGATTTGTCAAGTGCTGCACTGAAAATATACAGCAAGGGTAGTCCGCAAGACAGGTATATGAATTTCCACATTTTATCTCGAGATGTAGGAGGGTTTTTTAAGCTTAGGGACTTACTTTTGGATCTCGATTATTCGGTGGATAAAGCTGTTTGTGAACTTATGCATGTTGTGTCAAGTGTTAATGAAAATAAGGTGGGTTTATGAGTGAAGAAAGACAACTGTTAGAAGAAACAAATGAATTGGGTGAATCTATTTCTCCTCAATTGCCAAGTGAAGTAAAGAACTTCTTGATAGATATCGATGGTACAATTACGGATGATGTCCCTAATGAAGAGCCAGAAAGAATGGTGACATGCATGCCCTATCCGGATGCTTTAGAAACTATGGCTAAATGGTATAAAGAAGGACATGTCCTCACGTTCTTCACGTCAAGAACCGAAGAGCACAGAGAGGTTACTGAGGTTTGGCTTAAGAAGCATTCTATAAAATATCACAGTCTACTTATGGGGAAGCCCAGGGGTGGAAACTATCATTGGATAGACAATCACATTGTAAGAGCTACTCGTTTTGAGGGGAAGTTTACGGAGTTGATCGTAGAGCAAAAAAACGTAGAAGTTTTTAAGAGGTAGAAAAACTAGATAGAGTCTAAGAAACGCTGTAAAATTATCGCAGAGGCTACTTTGTCTAAAACCCCTTTGTTTTTACGCTGGCTTTTTTTCATCCCACCAGAGATTAATGCGCTCATAGCTTCATTGCTGGTGCCACTTTCATCAACTTTATGAACAGGGATTGATGGGTATTTATTTTCTAGGCTAGAGATAAATTTTTCTATTCCATCAGAGCTATCAGTTTTCAGGCCAATGATTAATCCGGGTACTCCGACGATGATGCCTCTGCAAGGTTCGGCGCGTATGATTTGGTCTATTTCCTTGAAAAGAACTTTCGTTTCAACCGTTTTTAAAGGAGATGCAACAATGGCGGAGCTGTCCGTAACAGCGATGCCAGTCCGCCTCAAACCCCAATCAAATGCGATATACCTTGCCATGGGTGCAATATACACTTGTGGATACATACCTTTGAAAAAAAATGGAATGGAGAACTCGACCCTTAAAGACATTATTGAAAAGACATGGTTAGATAGGGATTTGCTCCAGTCTACAGAGTCGAGAGATGCAATCGCAATCGTGATGGAGTGTCTTGATAAGGGTGAGTTGAGGTGCGCATCTCCTGATGGGAATGGAGGCTGGGAGGTGAATGATTGGGTTAAAAAAGCGGTGGTTCTAAATTTTCCTATTCAGAAAATGGAAACGATTGAGGTAGGGCCGTTTGAATTCCACGATAAAATGCCACTGAAGAAGGGGTATGCGGAGGCCGGAGTTAGAGTGGTGCCTCATGCTGTGGCCCGTTACGGTTCGTATATAGCGAAGGATGTGATTCTTATGCCAAGTTATATTAACCTTGGAGCTTATGTGGATTCTGGTACGATGGTGGATACTTGGGCTACTGTAGGCTCTTGTGCCCAAATTGGAAAGGAAGTTCATTTGAGTGGAGGCGTTGGGATAGGAGGAGTATTAGAACCCATGCAAGCTTCTCCTGTAATCATTGAAGACGGGGCGTTTATAGGTTCTCGTTGTATTGTCGTTGAGGGAGTTCGGGTGGGTACGGAAGCTGTGCTCGGAGCTGGAGTGGTGCTGACTCAGAGTACCTTAATCATTGATGTTACGGGTGATAAACCTGTTGAACTTAGGGGGTATGTGCCTCCACGGTCTGTTGTTATTCCTGGAACGAGGCCAAAAAAATTCCCCGCAGGGACGTTCAATATTCCCTGTGCTTTCATCATTGGTAAACGGAAGGAAAGCACCAACAGAAAGACTTCACTCAACAGCGCTTTAAGGGAGCATAACGTAGCTGTTTAATATTGCTGTTGAAATGGTGAGTTAAGTGTGGAAAAATCGCGTTGTTTTTTCACTTATTTATATCTAGTTTCTCGCATCTTTACACTATGCATTTTATAGTTTCTAGTAACCAACTTCTCCGCCGCCTTCAGATGTTGAGTGGAGTTCTTAGCAGCAGCAACACGTTGCCGATTTTAGATCATTTTTTATTCGACCTTACTCCTGGAGAGGTTGTTATTTCAGCCAGCGATCTCGAAACTACGATGACCGTAAAGTTTGAAGTAAGAACGGAGGATACTGGTACGATTGCCATCCCGGCGAAGATGTTGCTCGATATCTTAAAAGCATTTCCAGACATTCCTCTTACGTTTAAAGTTGATTTAGAAGCTTTTGCAATAGAACTCATTAGTGATGCCGGCAAGTATAAACTCACTGGAGCAAATGGAGATGAATTCCCGAAAACTCCAGATTTAGAGGGAGGGTCAGATGTTCAAATAAGAGCCACTACTTTAGTTACCGCGATTAACAGAACACTGTTTGCTTCTGGATCAGATGATCTTAGACCTGTGATGTCTGGTATATTCTTTGAACTTTATGAAGATAGCATTCGATTTGTTGCAACCGATGCCCACAGATTGGTGAGATATGCAAGGACAGACGCTAAGGCAAAAGAATCTTCTCAGTTTATTGTTCCTAAGAAACCCCTAAACCTTCTCAAGAACACTGCTGCTTCAGCTGAAAATGTTTCAATGAGTTTTAACGATTCGAATGCAAAATTCGAATTTGATGAGGTGACAATTTTATGCAGACTCATTGAGGGTAAGTACCCCAATTATGATGCTGTAATCCCTAAGGACAATCCGAATCGCATGACGATTAATCGAATGAGTTTTTTGCAGGCAATAAGGAGGGTAGCGATTTTTGCAAATAAAACAACCCATCAAGTTCGTTTGAGAATTGCAGGTAGTGAATTAACAGTGAACGCTGAGGATTTGGATTTTGCAAATGAGGCGACGGAGAGATTAACATGTAGCTATCAGGGAAAAGATATTGAGATAGGATTCAACAGTCGCTTCCTTGCAGATATGCTGAACAACTTAGGGTCACCTGAGGTGACATTAGAGCTCAGCGCGCCTAATAGAGCTGGGATTATCCGTCCATCGGAGCCTGAAGAAGAAGGGGAGGATGTGCTCATGCTCGTTATGCCTGTAATGCTGAATAACTAGCGGAATAACTAGCGGTCTAAACTTTATTTCTCAGGATTCTGAGTCTTTGACTTAGACTTTGTTCTAGTCGGGGTATTCGTCTTTTCATTCACCTTTGCCGTCCACTGATAGGTGAATGCTACGTTGCTGGTAGAGTCTGATTGTTCATCGATGCTCGGCGATTTTTCTTCTTCATTTTCTGCACGTTGAGCGATGGTATCAGGGTGGTTTGGATTCCCTCGCATCCACCATTCTGGCAGGTCTTCGCCAGTGGCTTCCGAAAGTTCATACTTGTAGATCGGATCTTTAGGTCCCATGTTGCGGTAATAAAAAGCAAGAACAGCTCCTGAAAGTGCGCCTGCTAAATGACCTTCCCAACTTACATGCTCTTTTATGGGGAGCATAAGCCAAACCATTCCTCCATATAAAAATGCTACTAGCAATGTGATTCTGAGCAGCAGCAGGTTTTTACGAATGATGCCGCTTAAAAATAAGAATGATGCAAGGGCATACACCATTCCGCTGGCTCCGATGTGATTGCCTCCTCCTCCAAACATCCAAAGTAATACGCCAGTAGCAAAAAACGAGATCAACCAAACCCGAATCGCCAAAGATCTATAGAAATAGAACAGAAGCCCGTTGAGGACAAAGAAGGATGCGGTGTTGTTCCAGATGTGAGAAAGACTCCCGTGAAGAAAAGGAAAAGTTACAATTCCTTTAAGTCCGCGTAGTTCTCGTGGCCTGTTTCCATGTGACCTAAGACCCAATTCGTAGATTATATCTATGAAATAGACACCCCAAATGATTAATAGAAAGATTGTTGTAAAGAACAAGGCATAAAATAATCGAGGGTGTGATTTCATTTATGTAAAGTTACCCCATCAACACCTTCGGTTGGATAAGTGATTTTTAATTGTGAAAATTAGAGAAAATGAGTAGCTATTTTTGGTCACGTCAGTACCTGAACTAATTTATACATTAATGAGCGTTTCTGAAATACATGCATTGATTCAACTTTTAGATGACCCGGACGAAGGTGTTTATCAGCACGTTCGTGAGGAGCTGATGTCTAAAGGGGCTTCAATTCTCCCAGATATTCTAGATCATAGAGCTAGTAAGACTCAATGTGAGGTTCATGAAAATCGACTAGATGAGCTGGTCGAAGGTCTTCATGGAGCTTTTGTGAAAAAGGCGATAAAAAATTGGCATGATTCGGGAGCCCAAAATATTTTAGAGGGAGCGCTTTTAATACACAAAGCTGCAGACCCTCTTTTAGATGTTGAAGCGATAAAGGCCAAGTACGAGAAGCTTAAAAGAGATGTTTGGCTTGAATTGAATGAAGAACTCACAGCTTTAGAACAGGTAAGAATTTTAAATCACGTCTTATTTAGCGAAGAAGGGTTTCTTAATTCCAGATCGGGACATCCAAATCCCCAAGATGCTTTAATCGGAGATGTTATGGATTTGAAAAAGGGCAATCCACTGGGTCTTGGTACGTTGTACTTAGCTATAGCTCGTGATCTAAAGCTTCCCATCCACGGAGTAAATCTACCCAACCACTTTATTCTTTGTTATTGTGATGAACATCATGTTCACGACGGCAGTGAGTTAGTCGAGGGCAGCGAACTTCCTTCGGGCATCCTGTTTTATATCAATCCATTCAGTGAAGGAACTGTCATTCATCCCAGTGATGTTAGTGAATTCCTTAGTCACCTAGATTTGCCTGTAGATGAAAGTAATTGTGGGCCTTGCGCTCCCATAGATATCATTCGTCGCCTGATAGGTAATGTAGCCTACGCTTTCGAGCGCAACGGGAAAATATCTCAATCAGAGCAAATGCGTGAATTGCTGCTGTATATTGAATCAGGCGCTACAGAGAATGTAGAGTCGGCTGACGCGGACGGGAGAGATGACGGGGCTGAAGGCTAACCTAAGATTACATTAAAACTCGATCACAAAAAAAGGGAGACCACAATTGGCCTCCCTTTTTTTATAGTTTCAATGCGATTACTCTGCAGGAGCAGGAGCAGGTGTAACGTTAGCCTTAATTGTTAGGATCGTCTGTACTGGATCTGTGTTGGCAGTAACAGTCACCGTTTTTGTCTGTTGGTTCTTCTTTCCTTTAGAGTTGAACTTCACTTCGATAGAGCCCGTCTCTCCTGGAGCGATAGGGGTCTTAGGACATTGTGGAACCGTACAGCCACATGATCCTTTACACTTATCTAAGATGAGTGGTTCAGCTCCAGTGTTCGTGAATTTGAAGTCGTATGTTACAACATCACCTTCGTCCATAATACCGAAATCGTGCTCGTACTCGTTGAAAGAAATTCCAGTTAATGGTCCAGCAGGCTCTTGAACTTCCTTTTTAGCTGGGTCAAATTGTTCCGGCTTTGCGTTTACTGGTGGATCACCCACTTCAGTTTTGTCACTACCACTGTCATCGATAGGTTTAGAGTTAGATGTTTCGTCTGCTCCACATGAGAATAGGAGGGTAGAGACGATAATTGCTGCAACTAGTGTTAGTCTAGACATATTATATATTTATTGTTTAATTTCTAATTTTAAAGTAGGAGTGCAAAAATAAGAATAAATACACTTATAATGTAATTCAATTATTTAAACGTTCTGTGGGCCAAATTGCTTTTCTCAAACGTTCCGTCTTTAAGGATCTTAACGGCCTCCTGTAGCGATTCGTTCAGACCTCCTATTATTCTATAAAAAGTAGATTGATCATAAACATCTCTGCCCATAAAAGCTTTGAGCCTTAGTATGATAGCATCCCCAGAAACAGTCCAGTCTTCTTCAGAAATAACGATGGGGCTTTCTTCCGTTCCTTGGCTTTCAGCCCAAACCTTAAACTTTTCAATCTCACTTTCAGAAACTGAGAAGTGAGCTACAAAGTCATCTTCAGTGGGATAGTCGCTTTCAATGCTGGTCCTGTTGTTATCTACGAATTCAAGAGCATATCTACTCATAAGCCCCTTGCGAAGTAGTATCCTAAAAGATTCACTGTTTGAGGTTGTATCTATAGGAACGAAAACATCTGGGATGATTCCTCCTCCTCCATATACCGTACGGTTTTTAATGCGTGAGTAGTATTTCAGTGAGTCTGGAAGGTCTAAAGAGTCGATTGAAAGCAATTCCCCACTTTCAAACCTTTCGTATTTTTCTAATCTGTAGGCTTCTACACCTTCTTCGTATGATTTCTGGATACATCTTCCGGCTGGTGTGTAGTATTTCTGTACAGTCATTCTGATTGCAGAACCGTCACCGAGATTAATTGGCCTTTGGACCAAGCCTTTTCCGAAAGACCGTCGACCTACGATGAGTCCTCTATCCCAATCCTGAACAGCCCCAGCCACGATTTCGCTTGCAGAAGCTGACCCACCATCCATTAAAATGACCAACCGGCCGCTTTCGAACAGTCCCTCATAGGATGTGAAGGTGTCTTCACGGGGGAAGGCTCTCCCCTCAGTGTAAACGATGAGCTTATCATCTGTCAAAAATTCGTCAGACATGTTAATCGCCGTCCGGAGCATTCCGCCACCGTTGCCTTGAAGGTCGAGTATAAGATCCTGCATGCCTTTAGAGTTGAGTTCTTCGAGGGCACTTCTGAGTTCTTCGAGTGTAGTTTTTGCGAAACGACTGACCTTAATGTATCCAATCTCATCGTCAATCATATGTGCGGCCATTACGCTGAATATTGGAATTTTATCACGCTCTATATTAAATTCTAACAGATCTCTTTCGCCATCGCGCTTGATAAAGACCTTGACCAGAGATCCTTTAGGTCCTTTTAACAACCTTATAACGTCTTTGTTAGTGACGCCAACACCTGCTACGTACTCCTCTTCAACTTGTACAATTCTATCTCCCGCTCTGATGCCTAATCTCTCCGAGGGACCTCCCGTGATAGGGGAGACAACCATAATGGTGTCTTTGAAGATGTTAAACTGAACGCCCACGCCTTCAAAACTCCCATCGAGTGGTTCGTTTGCCTCTCTCAGATCTTCTTCAGATAAATAAATAGAGTGGGGGTCAAGCTCTTCCAGCATCTTTGTGATCGCGACTTCGACGAGTTCATCCATGTCCACACTGTCGACATATAACCGGTCAAGCATGTTGAGTAGGGTGCCAAATTTCTTGGTGGCAGCCTGTGTTGAGTTTTGGGCTAAAGAGGAAGTCGGAAGGAAAACGATGGCCGAAAGTGCCAATAAAAGAGTGAGTGAGTTCAGTTTTTTCATCGAGGTACAAGGTATGAAATTGATATTAATTGAAAAGTCAATTTTTGCCAAATTCTCAGGTATCTTGTGCGGATGAAAATGAAAACATTCGCCCTCGCGTTGCTTGTCGTGTCAATTCAGGCTTTTGCAAATATTGCAACTGCTCAAAGAATCGTTGTTGATGCACCAACTTTAGATGAGGTGATAACAAGAATGGAGCATGAAGCCTTTAGTATTGGAAAGGATTTGACGGGTGTAATTGTAGAACATGGCTTTGACTTCTTCGAAGAGGCTTCTTATGAAGTTATGTTGGATGGATTAACCGTTTATGAGTTAGAAATAGAGGCCGCTGAGGCGTTGGGGATGTGTGTGTATTTCGATGATTTCCATATTCCAGTGGGTGGGGAGTTGTTCTTTGAATCTCCGGATGGAGCTTTTGATGTGATTTATAATGAGGGACCTGTCGATGCGAGTGAGAATAACGCTCACGGACGTTGGGTAAGTGGAGATATCCCAGGGTCTGTGATAAAAATCATCTATCACCAACCCACGAATGCTGTGGGTTCAGCTCGATTAGGTATAATGGGTGTGGGTTTCTTTGCTAGGAATCTAGAAAGAGGGTCAGAAGATTGTGAGGTTGATGTGATGTGTCCAGAAGGTGATTCGTGGCAGTGTGAACGAGATGCTGTTGTTAAGTTGAGAATAACTCAAAATGGTGGAATTTACTTCTGCTCGGGTGCGATGGTCAACAACACTGAGCGCGATTGCCGACAATTGCTACTAAGTGCTTTTCACTGTGCGGACGCTGTTGAAGAAAATGAATGGGCTTTCTTTAAGGTTCAGTATAACTATGAGTATTTAGTATGTGATAGTACGGTTTCCATCAACTCACACACTCGAACAGGCGTTATTCCTCTCTCAAATAGCGATGATGCTACGAGTCAAAGTTTTAGTGGATCAGACTTTCTACTCGTTGAGGTAGAAGATCTTATACCAGCTAGCTGGAATCCGTTTTATGCTGGATTTGATGCTTCAGGAGAAACGGGCCATTCTGGAGTAGGGATTCACCATCCTGCTGGAGATAGAAAGAAAATATCCACATATACAAATCCTTTAACATCCTATTCACTTGGTTCAGCGGGTTCACACTGGAGGGTTTACTGGGAAGCTACAGCAACAAATCATGGAGTCACAGAAGGAGGTTCATCGGGATCTCCAATTTTCTCAGAGAATCACCAAATTGTGGGTACTTTAAGCTCAGGTCTTTCTGCTTGTGCAGCAGGAGGAGCAGGGAATGGAACGGGCCCCAATCAGCCTGACTTTTACGGTAAGATGAGCTACCACTGGGATGGAGCAAATCCCATTCCATCTTCTCAGCATCTAGATAATTTCTTAGATCCTTCAGGTTCCGGTCAGGAAATTATATACGGTTCTTATGTAGGTGAGGGCGATCAGCCATGTGGTAATTTCGGGGCTTGCTCGGCCACAGAAATACAAGGAATGATCCTTGAAGAAAAGGGTTGGTCGTTTAGTCCAAACCCTGCTTTCGACAGAATCCAAATTCAAATGCCTGCAGGGGCTACACTGTCGGAACTTCGTATATATGATACACTTGGACGATTGGAGGAGTCTATAATCCCTTCTGTATTTCAGCAAACAATGATGGTGAGTGTGAGGCAGATTTCCAAAGGGCTTCATTACTTAACAGTGAGAACGCCCGATGGGACTTCTTCTACGATGAAGTTGATCGTTGAGTAACCTTTGCGGTTCTGACTACTTCACCAAAGACAGTTTTTCAATTTTCACACGGGTTTTAAAGGCTCCGAACAGTACGGTGGCGTTTTTGCCTTGTAAAGAAAGTACATCACCTTTTTCCTTTCCACTTCGAAGTTTCACAACCGATCCGACTTTGATCTCATTTGATCTGTGATTGGGTCTGCGTTTCACCGCATCGGCAGGTTTTGCTGAGGTTTTGTTCTTCCTTGCCGTTTCAACAGCTAAAAGCTTCAAGATTTCCTCAAGCAACTCTTTGTTTTTTGTGCCAGGCTTAAATCGTGAGATAAACTGATTCATTTTTTTTCCAAGAGAAAGTTCTTTGTTATTCTCTTCTGTAGCCTTATTTAGAGCCGTATTTTTTTCTGAAAACTGAGATTTAATTTTACTCGCTTCTAGGGACAACTTCTGTGCATCAACTTCAGCCCTTAGTTGTCTATTCGCAAGTTTTGCAATCTTTCCCTTCTCCTTTTGAAGATCGCCCATCAATGCATCAAGCTCCACTTTACGTTTGTCTAGCTTTGTTTTTGCACGTGTAATGATCGCTTGTGGAATCCCGATCATTTCTGCTACCTCGAAAGTAAAGGAGGATCCAGGTTGGCCTATATGTAACTTAAAAAGCGGGGCAAGTGTGTCTCTGTCGAATAGCATTGAAGCGTTTATCGCGTGAGGCAGCTCGGCAGCTCTAGACTTGATGTTCGCGTAATGGGTGGTAATTACGCCGGAAACACCTCTTTTATAAAGCTCCTCAAAGAACACTTCCGCAAGTGCGCCTCCCAGTTCCGGGTCCGAACCTGTGCCAAACTCATCTAACAACAGCAGAGATTTGTTGTCAGAAACCTCGAGGAAATGCTTCATGCGTCCAAGCCGGTAACTATAGGTGCTTAGTTGATTTTCAATGCTTTGGTTGTCTCCTATGTCTGTGAGGATGGAATCGAAAAAACCTACTTCAGAAGCAGGGGAGACGGGGATAAGTAACCCCGATTGAAACATGACTTGAAGTAGGCCTACTGTTTTTAGGGTAATGCTTTTTCCGCCGGCGTTAGGACCAGAGATGACCAGAAGTCGCCCTTCTTTAGAGAGTTCTATGGTTTGGGGATGGGTGTTTATCCCGAGGATTTCGTTCGTCTTTACAAGCAGCGGATGAAAGGCCTTTATAAAATGTAGGCCTGTTTTATTAGGCAGCCCAGGCAAGTATGCTTTTAAGTCTATCGCTAATTTTGCACGGGCCTGAATCCAGTCAAATTCAATTAACGTCTGAGAGTAAAGACGTATTAGTGGAAGGTGAGCTCTTACTATTTTCGTGAGATCTTTTAAAATACGTCTCATCTCCTTGCGCTCATCATCGCGAAGGATTTCAAGCTCGTGATTTAACGGCACTACCACAGCGGGTTCTATAAACGTGATGGTTCCTGTGTTTGATGATCCCAGCACGTTTCCGTTCACACGCCTCTTGTACGTGCTCTCTACAGCCAAGGCTCTTCTTTCATTGACGAAACCCTCTCGTATGTCAGCAAGCATCCCTTTAGCTTGCAAGTCTCTCATTACCCTGTTAAAGCTCTGACTTGTTTTACGTCTTAAACCCGTCATCTCTTCTCGGATGTTGTTGAGCGCTTGGGAGGCTTTGTCAGAAATCTCCCCATTGGCGTTAAACACCTTAGCGATAGGGGTGATGAGGTCTTTCGTATCGTAGATGTTCTTTTTTACGTGGTGAAGTCGAGGGTATTTATTTTCTTTGTCTTTCAGGCTTTGAATAATTTGATTGACCGTATTCGAAGCGCGAGATATTATATTGAAAGCCGCTTCGGAAAGGACAGAATCTCGAATTTCTAACATCCGAATCTCGTCGGGCATTTCTTCAAACTCGAGACTTGGAAAACTCTCTCCTTCAGTTTTTATCCTTCGCAGCTCGTCGGTCTCTTGTAGCAGCCTGACAATGGTCTTTCGATTTCTTAGGGGGACCAGCACGTGAGCTCTAGATTTAGCAGTGGGCTGAAGGGCTTTTTCCGCAAGCATAGCACGGACAATATCGAATTCAAGGTCAGACGCTACCTGCTCATCGAAGTGTAGCATAAGATCCTTATTCATACTTCGATGCAAATTCTAAACAGTACTCCAAGGCTTCATTCTCATTCTTGCTCTCAAACCAAACAACCCGTTCATCCTTTTTAAACCAAGTCATCTGTCTCTTGGCAAATTGCCTTGTTTTTATTACAATTTTCTCCTGAGCCTCTCCCAATGAGCATTCCTCTTTTAAATAAGCGAACAGCTCGTTATACCCTAACGTTCTTAAGGAATTGTATTGTGAGAAGGAAATGAGTTTCTCGGTCTCAGCGATCCAGCCAGCGTCTATCATCGACTGTGTCCTCATTGCGATTCTGTCATGTAGCTCTGCCCGCGGCATCTCAAGTCCAACCTGTAGGATGTCGAAATCTCTTTCAGTAGATGTGTTGTTGAGGAATGAGGTCATGGTTTTTCCAGAACCAAGACACACTTCAAGAGCTCTTACTACCCTTTGGGTATTGTGGAGATCCATGTTGCTCGCCATTTCTGGATCTAACGTAATGAGTTCCTCAACTAAAGACTGTAATCCATTTAATTCAACCCTGGCGTTTAATTCCTTTCGTATGGTTTCATCAGAGGGCAAATGATCGAACCCGTCAACGACACCTTTCACGTAAAGCCCGGACCCGCCAACCATTACCGCTACTTTGTGGCTTCTAAAAAATTCTGACAGAAACAAGGTCGCGTCCCTTTCAAAATCTCCTGCGCTGTACGTTTCCCAAGGGTCTAAGAAGTTTACAAAGTGATGTTTGGCTCCATGGCATTCTTTCTCTGTAGGTGCTGCCGTGCCGATCGACATGCCTTTGTAGATCTGTCGAGAATCAGCGCTAACAATCTCTGTATTTAGGTTTTTTGCAACCTTAATCCCCAGGTCAGTTTTCCCCACGGCTGTTGGTCCTACGATGCATATTAGAAGCGGCTTCATTCCTCAGATCTTACATAAGTTCGTCAAGACCGTCAATCTCACGATACACATCCTCTTTTGTGTCTAAGGTGATTTTTAATCGAAGAACAGTCATCCTACGAGCTTCTTAACATCAGCAGCATCTATTGAACTGTGGTTCGCATGGTGAACAGGTCTCCCGGCTTGAAGGACGATCATTTGCGGGCTTTGGTGAGTAACCCCAACCTTCTCAGCGATGGCAGCACTAATATCTCTGTGTTCTAACAGATCCAGAAAGTGAGCGTCCACTTCTGCCAAAGATTCATCCCAATCTGACTCAAACATCTTGAGAGCCATGCGACTAATCGAGCAACGGGTGCTGTGTTTGAATAAAACAACGGTTCTGTTTTTAGAAGATACAATCGCACTGTCTAAATCATCGATGCTTGTCAGGTGTTTCCAGTTCATACTTACTAAATTTGCGCTTCTATTATTTACAAAGGTAAACCCGACCATGCTTACTAGACTCATAAAAATTTTAATTGCTTTATCAAGTTTATTGTATACAATTCAACTCTATTCAACACACCATATTGGTTCCGCAATAGGGATGACTTTCCTTACAATCATCTTAACCCTCACCACCCTTCGCAGCATGCGCATGGTGATGGCGTTCGTCAACCTTCGACAGCAAAAGATGCCGGAAGCAAAGAAGTGGTTGGCAAGAATAAAAGTAAATCAGCTTTGGCCTAGACAAAGAGGATACTACAATTTTTTAATGGGAAGCTTAACGATGGAGGAGAATATGAATGTCGCGGAAAAGTTTTTGAAGGACGCAGTGCGTTTAGGTCTTCGTCAGGGGCACGATGAGGCAGCTGCGAAATTGAACCTCGCCGTTTGTGCCAGTGCGAAACGCAAAGTCCGCGAAGCGACGATACTTTTAAAGGATGCCAAGCGCTTAGACAAAAAAGGAGTTCTCGCGAAGGACATTAAAATGGTTGAAGATGCCATCAAGGGTGGGGGAGCAAGAACATCAGTTGGTGGACGTGGAGGATCTCCTTCTTCAGCTAGACAGGCTCGCAGGTCGAAGGCGAAAAAGTAACTAGAATTGTCTGCGTGCAAATCGCACTAGGGATGTTTTCTTGAGACCAAGTCGCTCTTTTCCAATTGATGCATTGTCACATTTTGACGCCTCCGCATGAATTGAATTTCGGATAAGAGTTGAAGACTTGTCTTTTCCGCTTGTTTAATGGTGTGCCTGAATGCCTCCTGTTTTATATCGGCATTAGGAATTAGGTTATCCTTCCTGGCTAAATTTACGATGTCTGTTAGAGAAGTGTTGGCGTTTTCAATAATCTTGTGCGCACTCTCGCTGTCATTTGGGAACTCTAGAGAATGCTTGAAACCCTGCTCCACAACGTCGTTTAACATTGCGTGAATTGCTTTTCGTATGTTTTCAAAGTGAAATGACATAGCAAGTAATGTACGCTTAAACCCCGACTTTGCAAAATTTCGCTCTATCTATTTAGTAACGTTTCTAAATCGGCCTCAAGTCTAGAGTTGGCCATAAACTCTCTTTCTAGGTCAGTTGCGAAAGGAACAGGTGTGTCTAAGCTTGCAGTTCTTGCTACCGGAGCATCTAGCGAGCGCCAACAATTTTCATGGATAACTGCGCTGATTTCTCCGCCGACTCCTCCTGTCCTGGTGGCTTCGTGAAGTACCAGCGCTTTGCCTGTTTTACTTACGCTTTCACATACCATTTTTTGATCCCAAGGCACAAGCGTCCTTAGATCTATAAGCTCCACTGACCACTCTGGATGGTCGTCTAAAACGGTTTCTGCCCATTTTACGCCCATTCCATAGGTGACAATCGTTGCGTCAGTTCCTTCTCTCACGATCCTTCCTTTTCCAAACTCGATAGTGTAATCCTCCTCGGGAACGAGTCCGCTTAGACTCCTGTACATTGCTTTGTGTTCGAAAAACAGGACTGGGTTGGGATCTTCAACGGCCATTCTCAAAAGCCCCTTGGCGTCGTGAGGGGTGGAGGGGTAGACTATTTTAAGCCCTGGAACATGGAAGAACCAGGCTTCGATGCTTTGTGAGTGAAATGGCCCAGCTCCGACTCCTCCGCCTGTAGGCATTCTAACAACGACATCAGCGGATTGGTTCCAGCGCCAATGGATCTTAGCGAGGTTGTTTACGATTTGGTTAAAGCCGCAGGTAACGAAGTCTGCGAACTGCATCTCCATCATAGACTTGCGCCCGCTGATGCTCAGTCCCAAGGCAGCCCCTACAATAGCAGACTCGCAAAGTGGTGTGCTTCGTACTCTTTCCTTTCCGAAACGATCTACAAAGCCGTCCGTCACCTTAAACACGCCTCCGTAAGCCCCTATATCTTGGCCCATACAAACCATGCTTGGGTTTTTCTCCATGCTCATGCCCAATCCTTCATGGATCGCGTCTATCATTCTGATTTCGCGCCCCTTTGTTGTAGGTGGAACTTCTGAAGGGGTTCCTGGGGCGAACATGTCTTCTAGCTCTTCCTCTACATCCACTTCAATGTCCGGGAGGTCAGATGAAATCTTCAGTCCATCTAAAATCGCTTGCTTGTGTCTGCTTCGCATGTCAGCCTCCTCTTCCTCACTAAGCCCACCATTGGCTTTAAGGTGCTCCGTGATTCTGTCAATCGGATCTATCTTCTTCCACTTGTCAATCAGGCCATCAGGGTAGTATTTAGTGCCTGAAGCCTCCTCATGACCCATTATCCGGAATGTCTTGAATTCTAGTATTATAGGTCGTGGTCGTTCGCGTAAAGATTCAACACATCTACGCACCGTATTGTAAACGGCGAGTACGTCGTTTCCATCCACTTGAATGGCGTCTTCTTCGGGAATTCCGTATCCGATTGCTTTGTCTGTAAAGTGCTCAAATCTGAATTGTTCCTTCGATGGCGTTGATAGCCCCCATGAGTTGTTTTCAATTCCTATAATCACAGGGAGTTGCCAAACAGCAGCTACGTTCACAGCTTCGTGAAAATCTCCTTCGCTCGCTCCGCCATCCCCTGTAAAAACGAAGGTTGACTTTCCCGACTCATCGAGTTTATTTGCAAGGGCGATTCCGTCAGCGATCCCGAGTTGTGGCCCCAGGTGAGAGATCATCCCACAGATTTTATGCTCATAAGACCCGAAGTGAAATGACCTGTCCCGCCCTTTTGTAAAACCGTGGTCTTTTCCTTTAAACTGTGCGAAAAGTCTGTCTAAAGGAATTCCACGTGCGGTGAAAACGCCCAAGTTTCTGTGCATTGGAAGTATCCAATCCTCTGAGGGCATAGCTGCTCCTACTCCGACAGAGATCGCTTCTTGGCCTATTCCGCTGAACCACTTTGAGATTTTCCCCTGCCTGAGCTGAGAGAGCATTTTTTCTTCGATCATTCTAGGAAGAAGTAGCTTCTCGTACAGTGCCAACACCTCAGATCTATCCATTCCCTCAGGGTCGAATAGAAGTGGGTTTTGTGGGAATTCCATTGTAGTTTTTTCCATGGCAGTACGAATGTACGCACCCAAAAATAGATATCTTCGTATAATGGTGCAAAACGAACATGGAGTTTTTAAAGGTCAGGTGAGGGTAACTCCTGATGAGGCTGTGGATATGAATTTACTTCGTGTTGCTGTGGAGGAGAGTTGGGGTCTTCAAGATGACGCTTTGGTTTGGGTACGTGTAGTTAGAAGGAGCATAGATGCAAGGAAAATACCGGTCGTGATGCAACTTACAGTCGAAGCGGGTGGTGAAGGCGTTCCTGAACCAGCGAACGAGATAGAGGATTGGGTTTGGCAAGATGTGAGTAATTCCCCAGAGGTTTTTATTATAGGGAGTGGTCCAGCGGGTTTATATGCTGCTCTTGAGCTTATCATGCAGGGTGTAAAACCTATAGTCATAGAGAGGGGCAAGGATGTTAGAGAGCGTCGCCGCGACCTGGCTGCCCTAACGAAAGATCACTTGGTGAATCCAGATTCGAATTACTGTTTCGGAGAGGGAGGCGCGGGGACGTATTCTGACGGTAAGTTGTACACCAGATCGAAAAAGAGGGGGCATTTAAAAGAGGCTTTAGAGTGGCTAGTTGTGCACGGTGCACCCGATTCTATTTTAGTGGATGCCCACCCGCATATAGGTACGAACAAGCTTCCAGCCATCATAACATCAATTAGAGAAACCATTGAGAACTCTGGTGGTAAAGTTTTGTTTAACACAAAGTTAACGAACATAGTTACAGAAAATAATCAAGTAGTAGGCGTGGAGTTGGAGTCAGGTGGTGTGACTGAAATACAATCTTGTGAGTCGGTGATTTTAGCTACTGGACACAGTGCGAGAGACATTTTTGAGATGCTCGTAAATAGTGGAATTAAAGTAGAAGCAAAACCCTTTGCGTTAGGCGTCAGGGTTGAGCATCCGCAATCGTTTGTGGATACCGTACAGTATCATGGGGAATCGAGGATGAACTTGCTGGATGAGGAGAGATTGCCAGCTGCTGCATACAATTTAGTAGCCCAAATTGACGGTCGTGGTGTTCACAGTTTCTGTATGTGTCCTGGTGGAATCATCGCACCTTGTTCGACGACGCCTGGGGAGGTAGTAACGAATGGTTGGTCTCCTTCGAAACGAAATAGCCCATTTGCCAATTCGGGAATGGTGGTGACCATAGACGAGGCTGTTTGGGAAGCCGCTGGATTTAGTGGTCCTCTGGCTGCGATGCAATACCAGGCTGCTGTAGAGCAAGCTTGTTGGGAAGCCGCCGGAAGTACTCAAGCTGCACCAGCCCAACGACTTACCGACTTCGTGGAAGGCAGGCCTTCAAGAGACCTCCCAGAGTGCTCATATTTACCTGGAGTAACACCAGTTGATTTAAACATGTTGCTCCCTAAGATGGTCGTTAGGTCGTTAAGGAAGGGTTTTATAGAATTTGATAGAAAACTTCGAGGGTTTATTCACGAAGATGCTATTGTGGTCGCTCCAGAGTCAAGAACGAGCAGTCCAGTTAGAATTCCAAGAGATAAAATCACCCTTGAGCATCCTGAGTTAAAGGGGCTATACCCATGTGGAGAGGGTGGAGGATATGCCGGTGGTATTTTATCTGCGGCGATGGACGGACGGAAGGTTGCTATCTCTGTAGCTGAAAAAATGGCAACCCCGATTTAGGCCGATCCTGATGTTGCCGATTATCTGTCTTTCTTCTGCGACTCCTTATCCTGCTTTTTATCGTGAAGCATGTGATAAAGTATCGAGGCATTAACACGCTCAACAGCACCTGTCTCATACATCTCAATGTTCTTCTCCGAAGCTTTTATCATTTTCTTATAATCTGCATTAGAATATTCAGAAATGATGATTGCGTGGTCGATTGCGTAGTTGTTGGGATCTCCAAGAGCTGGGAAAATATGGTTCCACTCGTCTTCACTCACGACAGATCCTTTTGTGTTTACAAACAAAACAGGTGCAAACTGATCGTTAGGATTCCTCATTTTCTCTTCATCGTTGTAATTCGATTCGATTTTGTTTCTCTTTATCGTTTTAACAATCCTAAATGCCAAACCCACCTGTAAGACTGTAATAAGAGCATCTGTGCTAGCTGTCTTCGCCTCAGAATTCCTTTGCGGATCATTGAATGTGTTTTTCTTGCCCATGTGGTTGGAAACTGAAATTGAAGTGTTAAATCTCTCAGAAAGTTGAAGATCGACTCCTGCACTAATCGGAAATGTTATTCCAGTTTGTCTATTTAGAGCCAAATCAGACTTTGAGCCTTTATCTGCAAAATCGGCAGTCAAAGCTACTTCGGGTGTCAATGCGCTGTAACAGACTCCAGCTCCAATCCATGGTCGCACCGCAGATGTGTTCAAATTCCGAGGGAATAACCTCAACGATGAGCTAGTCATCCTTAGAGACCCCATTTCAGATTGTCCACCTATCCTCTCTATGCCTACGCTGAGAAAATCAGTTACATTTTTACTTAAAGAAATTCCATTCACAACATGATTAGAATTCTCAAAATTAATAGATCCAGAAGTTGCACTCAAGGTCTGGAATTGACCTGTATATGGAATGCAAATAATAAAAACGAGCAACATCAAAAGGCTGCTTAGGGTTGAATTGATTTTTTTCATGACATAATTGTTTACGAGAGTGCGACAGATAAGGTTACATTCTTGTATTTTTACATTATGATATTTCCTACGTTTTCTGTTCTAGCAGCTAGAAAAATTGTTGTCTTAAGTATATTTTTTGCATTTGCTATCGGCGCTTCATTAGCCCAAACAGACGCCATTCTTCAAGTCTCCGGAACCATCAAAGATGAGGATTCTGGTCGCAAGCTTCCTGGGTGTGAAATTGTGATATTCCAAGACGGAGTAGAGTTCACAAGGTTAGAATGTGATAAGAATGCAGGGTACTCTATAGAGTTGCCGATCAGGTACAGCTACACATTTCAATATGAGCGAGACGGATTTGTCTCTAAGAAAGTAGTATTAGATGTAAGTGAAATTCCTGAAGGGGAGGCGGTAGGTGGTTTTGGATTTGACCTTGATATGTCCTTGTTTAAGAATATAGAAGGCTTCGATATTTCGATACTTGACACACCTATTGGCATGGGGATGTACGATGTCAACTCAGGGAAATTTAAGTTTGATTTAGATCACACGGATCGCATGAAATTGCGCATCGACAATGAACGCAACAGACTCCTTGCAATTGAGGAAAATCGCTCGAAGAACAAACGTGCTTTCGATGTGGCGATGAAGGAAGGTGAAAATGCCATGAAGAAGAAGAAATGGCAAGAAGCTCTCGCTCATTTTGACGAAGCATTGACACTCATCCCAGACGAAGAGGAAGCAATAACGGAGAGGGACAAGGCTCGTGCTAAGCTTGATGCTTTAGCGGACGACAATGATGCCCAAGAAGCTGCTCGTGCCGCCGAGGAGGCTGCCGCTGCAGAAGCACTGGCTAAAGAGAACGCTGAAAAGTTGGCCGAAGAAGAAGATGCCAGACAGCGACAAGAAGAAGCCGATGCCAGGCGAGCTGCTGCCGATGCCGCTTCTTCGAATGATGTTAATACAGACCCAGTTCCCGACCCAATTCCCGATCCAGTCCCCGACCCAGTTGAGGATACTGCCGATGCCGATGCTGCTTCCGCCGCCGCTGATGCCGCTGCCAGAGATAGAGGTCAGGAGGCTGAGAATAGAGCTCTTGAAGAACAGGAGAGGAGGGAATCCGAGGATGCCGATCGCAGAGATCGGTTAGCAGAGTCAGAGAACAAGGACAGGGCTGAGGCTGATGAGAGACAAGCTCAAGAAGAGGCGGATGCGAAGCGCGCAGCTCTTTTGGCAAAAAGCTCATCGAATCAACCTGATGAAGCTGAGCAGTATTTTAAAGATGCATTAAAGTCAGAGAGTATTGCTATAGCTGAGGAATTGGCTGCCCGTGTTCAGGCTGAGAACGATGCTTTAAGGGCCCGTGAGGAGCAGTCACGTGAGAGGCAAAGGCTTGAGCAAGAGGAGTTGGAGGAGTTGATTCAAAATTCGAAAATCAGCGATTCTGAATCGAGATCCAACGCTGAGGCGATTATGGCCAGGCGCAATGAGCTCTTCTCTGTAGTCAAGGATTACGACCACTCTGTAAGTCAGGAAGTGGGGGAGATGTATGAGGGTGATGCCGCTGCTCACAAGCAAAAGATACAAGATGTGGAATTCCAGATTCACGACAAAAGCGACAGGCAGAAAGGTGATTTAGACCAACGTAGGGTTGATTCAGAATCGCGCAATTACGATGCCGTTGTGAGAATCTACGACCTGAGCGATGGAACTTCTCAAACGGACAATGGAGAGCCTTATTTAGCAGATTCAGATGTTGACCTTCCTCAGGGTTTGTATGAGAGTTCTTATAAAATCCAGAACGGAATTGTCATCGAACGTTCGCTTAGATCAGGCGACAAAGTAATCCACTACAGAAAAGTAATGATGAAGACCGGGACATATTATTTCCGAGAGGGGGTGAGTATAACATCCGCTATTTGGCGTTTAGAGACGACGTATGTTCATGATTAAATCCCCTGAGAAATAGATGTCACCCGGAGTCAGCAAAGCAGTTATCTATACCCTAGCGGTTCATGTGGTAGCTCTTTTTATCGTTACTCAGGTTACAGTTTCCGACACCACTTCTCCTTCAGAGCAGTTTACTTCGATAGAGTTTTTCGACCCTTCTGAACTCCCTGAGCTAGATAAATCCCCCGAGGAGTTGTTTCAGGAAAAACTGAACGAACGCATCTCCAATTTACGTGCTGACGCCTCTGCAGAAACCTCAGAAGAATCTCGTTCTACAGGTCTTTCTGCCGCTGAGTTAGCCGCCCTAGAAGCTGAAGTCGCCTCGGACCTCTCCGACCTAGAATCTTCTGAATTCGAGCGACTTTCTTCTGAGGAAATAGAATTCGAAACGGTGGGGGTTCCAGAATCCGGAGAAGATTCTCAGAGAGACATAGACACGATGGATGATTGGGACAAGCAGTATGAGGGGCGAGTTACAGTCAGGTTCGACCTAGACGCCCGAAGTCCCCGCCACTTAGACGTGCCAGGGTACAAATGTCAGGGGCGTGCAGACATCGTTGTAAAGATCTCCGTGAGCGCTTCCGGTGAAGTTCTTTCTGCCGAGCTCGTTTCTGGCGCTGCTGACGGATCTTGTTTCGCCGTTGCCGCCCTTCGTTCTGCCCTTGCATCGGAATTTCTTCCCCTTTCGAGTGCTCCGAGACGTCAAGAAGGTACCCTCAGCTACGCTTTCGTGGCTCAGTAGTCTCCCGCGACGTATCCCTGTAGATACTTGTACTTCTCACAGAGCTCCCCATCGAGATTCGTCTCTCTCGCTCCTGCAAGTATGCCATCTTGATCGCCTTCAATCAGCAAAGGAATGACGTGGTCTAACATATCACGCCCAAACCCTTTCGAAGCATCTCTCGGAAGTTCGCACGGCAAGTTGTCTATCGCCATCACCGTAATGCTTCCGGGTGCGTTTAATGAACACTCACTTTCATTTGTGGGATCGTAACCATATACGGGGTCAGCTACTGTAGAAGGTCGAAGTGTACACGCCACCGGTCCGTCTATGTCGCAGCTTATATCCGCTACGACTTTCAATCTCACTAGGGGATGTTTAAAATCCTCTCTGGAGATGATATAGGGCGATCCTTGGGCATAGAAATGTCCCGCGATGAATATATCCGCAGCACACGCGTAGGGGAGGAAAGTGCTCTTATAGCCTTTCGGGTCGGACATAAAAACATCCCGGTTGAATTCTCCCCCATCGTTCCGTGCGTTGTAATCTGCAATATCCAGGTGTGTGTATACAGGGCCGTCCGAGAATTCTTGGGATAGAAACGCCTCTTTGTCGACCTTACGTATCCCTACTGCGTCTAAAAGCTCAGCGGCTCCACGACCCACACGTCCATATCCAGTCAACACGATTTTCAAGCCATTCGGCAACTTTTCTGCCTTCGCTTTTGAGACCATCTCATCCTGGTCCTTCCCGTCGATGGCCCGCGGTAAGGTAAACGTCTTCTCTCGCAATCCCCACGCACGCAATCCATTGTATGCCCCGACAATCCCAGCCCAACGACCAAACCCGATGATGCGGTTTCCATCGGGTTTCTTCAGCATCTCATAATCGATCAAACTCACCTTCTTCTCTAAAATGGCCGCCAGCAACGCTGCGTTGTAGGGTTGTTTCTTGTAGGTGTGGCTGAAAAACAGATAGGTCTTTCCCGCAATTAGATCTTCTATATTCACTTCTTTGACGCCGATCAACACATCGCAATCGCTGACATCCGCCACGACGGAAACGCCCGCTTGGGTGTACTCTTCCGCCGGAATCCTTCTCACCTCACTTTCCTGTACCACGAGCGCCACATCCGGCCACCGCTCCATAAACTCACGACATTGAACAGGCGTCAGTGCGACTCTTTCGTCTGGCGGCAATTTCCCTTCTCTGATTAGACCCATTTTCATGCCCGCAATTTACTCAATCCCATCTACCTTTACGCCTTTCAAGGCAACCTTGCGTATTTTTATTCGTTAGACCCTTGTTGTTCTTTGTTTTTTGGGGCCGATCTTGGATTTGACAGCAAGATGGTTAATTGTGTAAGCATGTCGAGCTCTTGGTAATTCCGCTCGTAAATATAGAATTGCTAACGTCAGAAATGACAACACTTCCTACTCGCTCGCAGCTTAGTCAACTCAGTTGATTTCGCTTCATTCTAGCTATTAAATAGCGGAACGAGCTATCCCGGTGCTACGTACGGACCCTTCCGCGGCATCAATGGGGTATCAGGCAAATGGGACTAGTGAACGGTGGGTTCGACACCCGGAGCGAAAACTACTGAACTAAGCTTTAGGTGGGCTGTCCATGGCCATCCTCAAGTCGAAAATCAATCACGGAATAAACATGTAGAAGTCCCAGTTCTCCCTTGTTTGGACGGGGGTTCGACTCCCCCCGGCTCCACCGATTTTGTATTTAAATACAAGTTATAGATTTTTTGATATTGATTCTTATGCGTCTAATTTATCCAACTTTCGCTGAAGACTTCCAGGGAATTTATCAAATGGTTTTGAAGACGTTCAGGTAGGTTAGTTAATTAAAATCCACCTCGTATGAGGTGCTTCGACCTTTGCCCACAGTTTTAAATATTCCTAGATCTTTTAACTTGACCATTTCTCTGGTAGCTGTTGATTTCGAAACTTTAGTAATTTTCATATACTTTTTAGCTGACATTCCCCCTACGAATCCATCAAGTCCTTTGCTAAACATTTTCTTCAATACCAAAGTTTGATTTGCAGTAAGAACATCTTTGTGAAGATCAAATAATCTAGTTTTTTTCAATGTAAAGTTGATGATTTTCTCTGCATTGTCAAACGAATCCAGGATGGTTTCAATGAAATATTTAAGCCATTCTGTAATCTCATTACTTTTACTACCAACTCTAAGTGATTCGTAATATTTGTTTTTATCTTTTTCAATAGCAACAGATAAACTTAATAGCAATGGATGCCCTACAGTTTGTAATAAAGCCTTTTCAGCAATAGATCTTCCAATTCTCCCATTACCATCTTCAAAAGGATGAATACTCTCAAAATATAAATGAGCGATAGCAGATCTTAAAGCAGCAAACTTTATTTCTTTCTTTCCCCCAGGTGCAGTTTCATTAAACCATTTAATAAATAAACTCATTTCCCTTGAGACTGAGGAGGAGGGAGGAGCCACAAAACGAACAACTTCTCTACCAAGTCTTCCAGAAACAACCTGCATGGATTCTTGATGAGTCCTCCAACAACCGGCTTTTACAGTAGTGTTTTTTTGGAACATTAATTTATGCCAATGAAATAACTTCTCTTCTGTCAGTAAAGACTCATAATCCTTATGAACAACGGACACCATTTCAGCTATTCCTTTAGCTCTAATATCTCTTACGGTAGAACTGTCTGAAGGCATGCCTATATTTTTCTTTATTGAAGATATTACATCTTTTCTGCTCAAAAACTCTCCCTCAATTTCTGATGTTTTTATCGCCTCTGAAACTAATATGTCAACCAATGTTTCTGCATGTTGTTTCTCATCTAAAAAAGCCAAACCTCCTTTTGCAATGCCTAACTTTTCCGAGAAAACATTGTAATACACCTCAACTTTATCTTTGTTGTAGGTAAATTTCCTCCAGTCTTCTTGTTCCCAATTATATTTCATGATCCGATTGCGATTCTTATTCGGCTCAAATATATAAAAAATATGAGCCGATTACACATAGTAATCGAATCAGTGATAAACAAAATCTATGATTGTTAGCCACAATTAGACGTAACTCTAATTTGAGTTTGTTTCCGACTAATCCCCTTCAACTCCCCCTCAAAATGTTTCGACTTCCCGCCTCTCTTCTCCACTTCTTAGACCGCGCTAAGAGGCGAATTAAGCATATAGTTCAAGTTTGGGATTAGAGAGGTTAAAGCATGATGACAAGGTTGTGATAAAACAAAATCAGCCCAAAGGGATTCGTGGGGCGGATTGTATTCAGACCGTTGTGAATTCTATGCAGCAGGAGTGCGGGACCATCGTTTATGAGAGTGAACGTACCGCCTAGTTTCCCAAACGCTTTTCTATAAATGAAGTCCTCGATGTAACCCACGTTTCCCCCTTGTATTTCAGATCCATTTCTCCAAATAGAATTAAGTGGTCCTGTGCGCTGATGAATTCTTCTTTATAAATGGCAGCCTCAATTAAATTCTGATAAATAGACTGAGTCACTTTGTCGTTTATTCTGGCTTTCTTGTTATTTACGTCAGACTCTCCTAGAACAGTTTCCCAAATCTGAATAGCTTCAGTTAATTCGGCCTTCCCATCACTACTTCCCATTGGGTTGATGCCCCTTTTTGCGAGTTTCCCAGCTTTCTCTAAGTCATCGAATTCACCTTTGTTTTTAGGTGCTCTAATCGTTAAAACAGCAGGTACATTCACGAAACCATATTGCTCATTCAAGTATGTGTTTATGTTCTGAAGGATACCTGACACATTGTCCTTTTCTATTTGGAACATGTTGGGAGACACCGTGGTAATTGTCGTTGAATACTCTCCAGTTCCTTCAAAAATATCATTGTAAATCGTCTCACCATTAAATTCAAGTGTTAATCTCGTTGGACGTCTTACTGCAGTTTCGTAGGAATAAGTTGTCTGATCTACATATTGTTTGGTGCTGGAATTATAAACTTTCTCAGTACTCGATTTCCGCTCAGTATCGCCAGCATCGAACGCTTCCATATCAACAGTCCCTATAAGCGCATTCTCAGTCCCTTTCACAAAACCTTCTAGTTTCAAATACGTGTCTGCCAATACATCTGTTTTAAATATAATACTTGTAGACGTGTTTGGTGCAATGTAAGTGGGCTCAGTAGGTGCTCTAAAAGGACCTGGCTTTGAGGGCATTCTTAATTTAGGTCTTCCTTCTTCCAAAGCTAATTTTTCAATCGCATTGAGATTGTCGAAGGCCTCCGTTTCTAATTGAAAATTATATTGAGCCAATGCGACATCATCTGCATAGCTATCCTCTCTTTCCGCATGCATTCTTTTGGCCTCTTCTACTTCATCGGGATACCCATCCAATCTCTCCTGAAACTCTTTGTCAGCTTGCGCGAGAAGTGCATCGTGGTTTTCGGGATAAGGAGTTGCTACTGTAAAGCTATATGATACCAGTCCAGTCAATGGATTTAATGGCTGCTGAACATATTCATACTGAAGAACTGTTTCTTCAATCTTTTGAGCGGATGTGTTTAAAACCAGAAACATGCTGATCAGCACAGTTGAAATGTTTATTAATTTCATTTTGATAAAATTCTTGGATTGTTAAAACTGACTTAGATAACACGTAATGATAGGTATTATTTGACAAGTAAAGCCATGTTTCATTGTGTATTATAGATTGTCAAATTAAATGCAAGCTGTCCGCTAAGCACCCAAATTGACTGAGCAGGTCGAGCAAATCATTGACCCCGATGACACCGTCGCAATCTCCGTCGGTGGCGGCACAAGGGATGTAACTCTTCTACATCTCGATGACTTAGAGTGAATCTAAGTTTGAAATAGACTGCTTGAAGAATTATGGCTTTTGGATCTCGGTGATGCTTAAATATGTCTTGTGATTTTTGCTTAAAATGAAGTTTCTTTATCTTTAGACCAAATTAATGCGACAGAAGCGTGTTGTGGTGCATAGACGAAATTAAACAGATACAAGATGAATCAAATATTTTCAATAGAACCTCTTAAAATAGAAGCATGCATCATTGCCATATTTTGCGGTTTTTTAATTGGTCTTGAAAGGCAATGGTGGGGAAAACCTGCTGGCATTCGGACTAGTATTCTAGTATGTATGGGTGCTTCTGCTTTTATAGCTTTGGCCAATTATTATCAGGATGAAATGGGTGGTGTACGAGTACTCGGATCGCTGATAACGGGTGTTGGTTTTCTAGGAGCAGGAATGATGCTCTCGAAAGAAGGAATTGTACAAGGTGTGACGTCAGCGGCCATAATATGGATACTTGCAGCTATTGGAAGTCTCATTGGTTTTGGAAACTACCAGGCGGCCCTGTCTTTAACTTTTCTAACTTTAATTACTTTGATAGGAGTTAATCTTCTTGAACGTGCGTTCAAGGGACTTAGAATCGGCGTACATAAAATATTGAAATCTGATGAAATAGAATCCAATGAATAGGAACCCTTTAACGAAAATTTATGATTTAAATCGAGCATCCTATGAAAAAGTTTGTGACATAGGAAAAGATCTATTGGAAAAAGCCCTGAAAGCTGAAAAAATAGATCTGTTACATACAAGTGCTCGAGTTAAATCCTTTGAGTCATTCTATGAGAAAATCGCACGCAAACAATATCAAAACCCTTCTGTGGAAGTCGAGGATATTTGCGGGTTGCGGGTTGTTTGTTTTTTTTCGAAGGACTTAGAGAAAATTCATCAAATCATTAATAATACATTTTACATAAGTAATTTTACTGACAAAGGTGAAATTCAAGATCCCGATCGTTTTGGATACAGATCAAATCACTACATCGTTAAATTGCCCAAATTAGGCCTTCGTAAGGAACTGTTGAATTTCAAAATCGAAATCCAATGCAGAACTATATTAATGCATGCCTGGGCACACATTCAAGGTAAGCTTGAGTATAAAAAAGAAGAACATATACCTAAAGAATTTAAACGAAAATTACATCAAATAAGTGCGATACTTGAACTAGCTGATGAACAGTTTCAGACAATTAAGATGGAGAAGGATACAATGAGAAACTTGCTTTCGGCTGGAGAAACTCCTTTTTCAGATTCTACAGAAATGAATATTGATACGTTTATGTCTTATATGGATTCAACTTTTCCAAAGAGAAAAATGCGATACAGGTATTCTAAACTATTAATGAAAGAATTGTTAAGTGCTGGGATAGGTTTTGATGAAATTATTGAAAGCCATAAAAATGGTTATTTGTACGTTGAATACATTGAAAAAGAGAAAAGCATACAATTATCACAAGAGGAGGCTATGAAATTGATGTTGTATCTAACTCATCGTGCTAAAATGTCCGTTTGGGATAACGATCAACTGATGACAGATAATTTGGAATTAATTAGTAGATTTATCTAAGGTTGAATAATAGTACTAACGCTCCACAACAAAACCTAAACAACATTGAAACGCAATTAAGCAAAAACGTTCGCAAAACAAATTAAGAGAAATGTCGATTTATGAAAAGGAACCAAAAAGAGAAGAAAAAAAGGTGTCAACTTTTTTTAATTCTTCTGACATCAGATTGATTGTTTTTGATCTGCATGGAACATTAACCAACCGAACTTCTGTCCATCCGTATCATATTGAATACCGAAATCAATATTTGGAAAGATTACTCGGTCATTCAGTTCCAGAGCAATTTTCGGTTAATACTGATGAAGCTTTTGGATTGTTTCCAGCATTGGATAAATATGATTTTTATAAACATCGTGACAATGACCCCTTATTTGAATTCGATAGAATTCATTCACCAAATCCAAAATTGGCTGAGAAACTCATGACAATCTCAAAACAATTTCATACGGTTCTATATACCGATAGCTATTTAAAGCAAATAGAACGAACCTTAAGTGCAATCGGAATTGACAATGTTTTCTATTCTATTATTGGAATGGAAAATGGTCATCGAAAAGTATCGACTCAGTTTAGCATTTATCCCAACCTCTGTTCAAGCCTTGGTATTAAAATGGAAAACGTATTGATTGTTGGGGATAGAATGGATAAAGACATCAACCCTGTTTTACAAGCTGGGGGTAATGGCATAAAAATCGAATCAAGTGCTCACATTATGGACGCTCTTGAAATCATAATCGAAACGTTTTGAACGCTTTTTTACGCGAATCAGCTGTCGGAATTCCACATCATTTGTCAAGCCCTATATGGTGAGCTGTACTCTTCTGTTCGCGCAATGACCTTTTTCACCAGCGGACTGACCAATTCGGGCGATGTGCAGAGAGATAGTCGAATAGAATTCAATCAATTGAGTTACTTGACTCATTTATTTTTCATTAAAACCATAGATAAATAAGGCATTTCTGCTCCTTGTTAGGATTTTATTTTTTTGTTACAAAACTTGCTTGTATATCAAATTATTTCATACATTTCCTGAAAATATAGACAGTCTATGAGGCAATCAACAGTGTAGCAATCTGAGCCTTTGAAAAACAACATATCCGCAAACTTCTCATGAAGAATACCTATTTCGACTTGATCGATCAGTCGTACTATTTCCCTCAAGAGGGATTTGATCTCAAGAATGGATATCTCACATTCTATGGGCTGTCGCTTCAACATCTTATTGAGAAGCACGGAACTCCTTTCCGTCTCATGTATCTACCTCGGATTGAGGATCAGATAAAAAAAGTAAAGAACCTTTTCAATCGCTCCATTAAGAAGATTGGCTACACCGGAAAATACAACTATTGCTATTGCACCAAGTGTAATCACTTTGCCCCTGTTGTTAAAACGGCCCTCAAACAGGGTGTGCACATTGAGACCTCTTCGAGCTATGACATCGACCTGATCATGCAGCTTTACAAGGAGGGTGATCTCGGATTGGATATCAAATTGGTGCACAATGGATACAAGACGGACTCTTATCTAGATAAGATCATTGCCCTTCACAAACAGGGGTTCACGAATAGCATCACGGTACTCGATAGCCTTACTGAGCTGAAACGTATCAAGACGCGCTTGAAGAAGGCGAAGCTCAAGGACAAGGTAAAAATCGGGTTACGGATGGCGATCAATGAGGAGCCTCAATCGGCTTACTATACGTCTCGTTTGGGTATCCGACCTGACTTGATTCTTGACTTTTATAAAAATGAGATTGCAGAAGATGATCAATTTGAGTTGTTGATGCTGCACTTCTTCATTGACGCAGGAATCAAAGACACCCTTTATTACTGGGGCGAATTCCAAATAGGCCTGAAACTCTATGCAGAATTGAGTCGTGCTTGTCCAAG
>JAQCFW010000009.1 GCA_027619225.1 Bacteroidota bacterium | reverse complement strand
CGCAAATAGAGGAGAAATTGCTCTACGTATTATGAGAACGGCCCGTGAGATGGGTATTGCAACTGTAGCAGTGTATTCTGATGTAGATTCAAATGCCCCACACGTAATGGCTGCGGACGAAGCTGTACTCATAGGCACTGCTCCTTCATCTGAAAGCTACCTTTTAGCTGACCGAGTATTAGAAGCTGCAATAAAAACTGGCGCAAACGGAATACATCCTGGATATGGATTTCTTTCTGAGAATGCTGAATTCGCGAAGGCTGTAGAAAATGCAGGAATAGCTTTTATCGGCCCTGAATCCGAGGCGATTAAAACGATGGGAGACAAACTCGCAGCGAAAGAAGCTGTGATGGCGAGAAATATCCCGCTTGTTCCAGGTACAGATGGCGCGATTTCCAATCCTGAGCAAGCTTTAATAGAAGCTGAGAAAATCGGAATGCCTCTGATTATTAAAGCAAGTGCTGGAGGTGGTGGAAAAGGAATGCGCTCAGTTTTCAAACAAGAAGATGTAAAAGAGGAGCTTGCCCGTGCTATATCAGAAGCGGAAAGATCGTTTAATGATGGATCTGTATTTATGGAAAGGCTGGTCCTTAAGCCAAGGCATATTGAAATTCAAATTTTAGCTGATTCTCACGGCAATGTCATTCACCTTTTCGAACGTGAATGCAGCATACAAAGGCGTCACCAGAAAGTGGTTGAAGAAGCGCCATCTGTGCTGCTAGATGAAAATCTACGCGAGGAAATGGGAGAATGTGCGAAGGAAGTCGCTCGAGCCTGCAACTATATCGGTGCTGGAACAGTGGAATTCTTGGTTGATGGGGACAGCAATTTCTTTTTCTTAGAAATGAACACCCGCCTTCAAGTGGAGCATCCAGTAACTGAATTTATTACTGGCGTTGATATTGTTAAAGAACAAATCCGCATTGCAGAAGGCAAGCCACTTTCTTATGCTCAAGAGGATCTAAAAATAGATGGGCACGCTATAGAACTACGTATTTATGCAGAGGATGCCGGAGCGGGTTTCTTGCCAGGAACTGGGGTTTTAAAGAAATACTCTCCTCCAGTGGGGGCTGGAATTAGAGTTGATGATGGAGTCGCTGAAGGTGGAGAAGTAAGCATCCATTACGATCCCATGCTTTCAAAACTAATCGTGCACGCTGCTACACGAGAGGCTTGCATAGAGAGGATGCTGTTTGCTATTGACAATTACGACATCAGGGGGGTGAAAACGACATTAGAATTTGGACGATTCGCTGTTGACCACGAGGTGTTTCGATCTGGGGTGTATGATACTGGATTTATTAAGGACCACTTTTCACCGGAGAAACTAGTTCGGGAACTTCCTGTTGGGGACAACATTTTTGCGAAATTAGTATCTGAGCTCTACGATAGGATTTCTAAAGAAAGACACGAATTGTCTAAAGAGGCACTTGTTATGGAAGAGAGATCTAACTGGAGAAATCGGGAGGAGAGATAAGTTGGGGTTTGCGTGAGTAAGTATTTTCTATCGTTCATAAATGTGCGGAGGTAGAAACTATCATGGGAATATAAAAACGTACATTTACTGCGCATGTCAAAAAGGCAATTTATCATATACGATTTAGAGGCGACCTGTTGGAGAAGTCCCAAACCTCAGAAGGTTGAGATCATCGAGATCGGAGCGGTTAAGGTGAATGAAAAACTTGAGATTGTTGATGAGTTTTGTGAATTTATCTTACCCGTCGTTCACCCTAAAATCGATAAGTTTTGCACTAAACTCACTAGCATCACTCAAGAAGATGTTGACTCCGCCGACAACTTTAACGTTGTTGTAAAAAGATTCGAAGAGTGGATGAACCCTGACGCTACTCCCACCGCTCTTCTAAGTTGGGGAGAGTTCGACAAGAGACAGTTTGTTGCAGACGCTAGGCTTCATGATATGGAGTTGAATTGGCTTAGATATTGGGCTTGTCTGCAAAGACATTACAGTAAATTTAAAGGAGCGAAAAACCAAATTGGCTTAAAAAACGCATTAAAACTTGAGGGTCTGGAATTCAATGGAACCCAACATCGAGCAATAGAGGATGCCAGAAATATGGCGGAACTCTTTATTCAGGTCGCAAACCCCATGAACATCGTTTAATGGATCTGGGGCGGGAAACAAGTTTGCTGGGAATATTAAGATTTCTGGAGCGGTCTCTCTTGATTTTTACCGGAGTTGTTTTTGTGGGGGTCTTGGTCATTACAGGCTTCGAAGATTTTGGAGAGAGAATGACATTGGCGCTTGGCGTTTTGCTTCTATTCATGTCAGGTGTGATAGCCGCATTAGAGAAAGGCGGGAATGACGTGTGGAGACGTAATGCAATTGCGTTGTTGGCCTCTAGTATATGCTTGGCGGGTGTATATCACAGGCACTCTATTCAGCCACACGAATACTTGTTGGCTGGAGTGCTTTTTGCAGCTCTTTTCTCAGCGACTGTGACAAGATGGCATAATACATTGAGGCTGAGTGTGGCCATTGTCGCATGGGGGTACGCTTATACAAACATCTCAACAGAAATTATTTCTCACTCAAATCACAGACCCGAATTGATACTTGAGTTGGGAGACACCGTTTCAATGGGGCCGTATTTCGCAAGTTTTATCGAAAAGAACGAGAATGAAATTATCGTTGAGTATTTCGATGTTGTACCGCGAATGTATAGAAGAGGCAGTCACGTGAAAGTTGACGACATGATCTTTAGATCCCTGGCTGATCACTATACTTCGATGGATTTTTTCATCGACCTAGAAGAATACTGGACGATCGTTCCTTTTATAGATGAAGGGAAGAAAATGGAAGTGGAGGTTTGGTCTAACGGAACAGCTGGAGAAAGGGTGTTTGAATTTTCAAACTTGTATCATGAAGCGGCTAAAAGATGGACAATTGCATATGATGTGAAAAATGAGATCTTGGGGGAATCGGCAGATGGCAAGACGATTGTGATCAAAGCAACCAAATTGCCCTTAACAATCGTAATTTTACTCGGTGGTTTGATGTTCTTGATAAGTCTAATTGTTAGAATATTCAAACACTTTTTAAAACTGTAGCATGAATCGCATCGCCCCTCTCAGGATCAGCATTATAGGTTCCGGTAAAGTAGCACAAGCGCTTTGCAAGGCTCTGTCTGTAGGTGGGGTAGAGATCGTGGAGATTTACAACCGCAATAGGCTTGGAGCGGAGAAACTTGCTTCGGGATTAGACAACGCGAAAGTTGTCGATAGAATTGAGGATTTTAACACAAATGTAGACGCCGTAGCTGTACTTATAAAAGACGATGCTCTTGAAAATACTGCCAAGTTGATCCCCAAGAGTCTGAAAAGATTTCATGCTTCAGGGGTAACCAAAAGAGAGGTTCTGGGAGAAGTGAATGGTGTGGTTTGGCCTATAAAGAGTTTTAATGCGGAGTCAGTTCATGACAGCCTTTCAGGAGTACCGTTCGGAGTGGATGCAAGTTCCGATGAGTTTAAGGAGACGTTAGACAGGATCGTGAAATGTGTGGGTGGCCGTGGATTTTACGCACCATCAGAGGTGAGAGACAAAGTGCATCTAGCTGCTGTGTTTGCTGACAATTTCGCAAACCACTGCCTTGCACTATCACAACAAATACTCAAAGATTCTGGATTTTCCACAGACCTACTGCATACTTTAGCAGAGGGGCTCATGAATGGAGCAGCAACAGGGACTTCGTTCGAGAGGCAAACGGGGGTCGCTTTAAGAGGCGACAAAGGCAGCCAGCAAAAACACCTGGAATTGATCAAGTCGTTCTCCAACTCTCAGGAAATGGCCGAATTTTATCGTCTTTTAAGCAAACATATTTCTGAAAGCCACAATACTCATTAAGCAATGAATTATAAGACTAAACTTGCCCATATCGAACTCTTTGCATTTGACTATGACGGAGTTTTTACCGATGGAATAGTACTGTTAATGCCTGACGGCAGTGAAGTAAGGCAGGCATCAACCAGAGATGGTTTTGCCGTTCAATGGGCTGTAAAACAGGGGTTAAAATTGGCTCTGCTTACTGGAGGAAATGAAAAATCAGTTGCTACCAGGATGGTGAAATTGGGAGTCGAAGAGGTACACCTCGGATGTGAGGATAAATTTGAATCGTTGAAAGCACTGTGCAAGAAACTTAAAATCCCACTCAACAAGGTAGCATACATGGGTGATGATATTCCCGATATTGTGGCAATGAGGGAAGTCGGTTTAGCTGTATGCCCCGAAGATGCAGTAGAAGAAGTTAGAAATATAGCTCACTACATTAGCCCCAAGGGAGGTGGAAAAGGTTGTGTGAGAGATTTATTGGAACAGGCGATGAGATTGAAAGGAGTTTGGTCTTCAGAAAATGCTCACAAATGGTGATAAAACGCACCTTATGTACTTGCACTCTTACCTAACTTCGCGCCGCAATGGATAAAAACACAATTATCGGGTTTGTACTCATGTTCACCCTGTTAATGGGATACAACTGGTACACCGCTCCTACCGAGGAGGAATTAGCCCAAATGGAACTTGCTGAGGCAGAGGCAGACGCAGCTCTTGAGGCTCAATCTCGTCAAGTTAATCAAGTTCAAGCAGAACGTCCAACCGAGGATTTGGTTGCTGAAAACGCCTTGACAAATCTCGAATTTGACTCTCTTGGGCAATATGCTGTTCCCGATGAACTTCGTAAAAAGTACGGTCCACTTGCCCGTGCCGTTTATGGTCAGGATAAAGAATTCCAGATTAAATCATCCGTACTCGACTTAATGTTAGATTCCCGTGGAGGGCTACCGATATCGGCGACACTTACTGATGGAAATGTACGCTCTAGGGATGGTGAAGCGATCGAGCTTTGGGATGCAAATCGGAGTTCTATGGATCTGTATTTCGACGTGCCTGGTACAGGTCGAATTAAAATGACTGATCTGAATTTTAACAGTAAATCTAAAACAGATAGCACAATTTACCTGACTTCAGAAACGAAAACTGGTAAAATTGAGGTAAGACACAATCTGGAAGGATATGAACTTAAAACGAGAATTACTTTTATAGGTTTTGATGGAATTGTGTTGCCTGAACAGAAATTCGTTTGGTCTGCAACTGGATTGAGAAATGAGAAAGGACTTGAGTGGGAAAGGCAGCACACATCTATTTTTTACAAGGAAGAAGGACGTGGACGGGACTACCTATCAGAAGGGAGATCGGACGAAGAAACGATTGAGTACAATCTAGAATGGGTGGCCTTTAAGCAAGATTTTTTCTCTGCTCTGGTGGCTGTGGATGGTGGATTTGAGAAAGGTGCAATATTGTCGAATCAACTGTTCGAAGAAGACACCACTTCTACCCTGCTGTTTTCTGCCGACCTTCCTATGGTGGCAAAGTCTTTAGGCGGGACTATGGAGCACAACTTAAGTTTTTACTTTGGCCCCAACGATCTTGAACTGATAAATGCCACCGGATTAACCGAAGTAGGTAAAATAATCGACTATGGTTGGTGGATTTTCGGTTGGGTCAACAGAAATTTCATCTTGCCTCTTTACGACTATTTAAATGCTCGCTTTGTGAGCGCGGGGCTGATCATCCTGATTATTACTTTGATAATCAAAATGTTTCTCTTCCCTATTACTTGGAAGAACTTCCTGAGCTCAGCGAAAATGAAAATGCTTCGTCCTCAAATCGAGAAGATTAACGAGGACCATCCTGAGGATAAGGTAGCCCGACAACAAGCGACTATGGAACTTTACAGAAAGTCGGGAGTTAACCCCATGGCCGGCTGTCTTCCTGCCTTACTACAAATGCCTATTCTTTACGCTATGTTCCGCTTCTTCCCTGCGAACATAGACCTCAGAGGAAAGAGTTTTTTGTGGGCGGACGACCTTGCAGCATACGACAGCATCCTTGATCTGCCATTTGAGATACCTCTGTATGGCGCTCATATCAGTGGGTTTACGGTGCTGATGGCTATCTCGATGTTTTTCTACATGCGCATGACCACAGCGGGCCAGCCGCCACAACCTAAGCAGGCCGGAATGCCTGATATGAAAATGATTCAGAACTTTATCCCATTTACGATGTTGTTCTTCTTCAACAAGTTTGCTGCGGGCCTGAGTCTCTATTTCTTAGTCGCTAACCTTGTTTCTATAGGCCAAATGTTAATCATCAAACGCTACTTCATAGACGAAGACAAGATTCTTGCGAACATTGCTGAGAACGTTAAGAACCCTAAGAAAAAGTCAGCTTTTCAGGAACGTCTTACAGAAATGCAAAAGGTACAAACGCAGAAAACCAAGGAAATTAAAGCTTCTAAGGCTAAAAAGGGCAAAAATAAAAAGTGAAGGTTTACGTAACATATTTCTCATTATTTGCTTTTGTGATCGCAATTTTAACCGGGTGTTCTGGAATAAAGGAAATCCCCGAAACAAATACTTCTACGTATGTCCCTTTGGAAATTTCCCTCGGACTTCAAAGAACGATGTGCTATGGTTCATGCCCCTCTTTTGCTTTTGAAGTTTTAAATGATGGACGCGCTTCTCTTACAGTAGGTCGATTCACTGAAGAAGTGATGGGACGTCATTTAGACGAAGGAAAGTACAAGAGTACACTTCCCCTCATCGACATAGAGCAAATAGTGACTTATGCAGAAGCAAACGGATACCTTGAACTTAATGACAGATATGATGACAAAAGGATCATGGATCTCCCTGTAGCAATTTCTACAATCAACGGAAAAACTGTATTTAACAGATATAACGGCCCTGATCTCGATGAACTTTACGCTAAAATAGAAGACTTAATGAGCAAAGCAAATTGGATCGCTGAGCCTGACACACAAAAATAATTTTAAATAAAACCTACTAGAATGAAACATATTTATTCAATCACATTAATTGCTTTAGCAACGGTTTTCTTTGCTCCTGTATCTTGGGCGCAAGAAGGTATGTGGCTTATGCACACTCTTGAGGAAATCAATGAGGAATCAATGCAAAACTCTGGATTTCGCCTAACTGCTGACGACATCTACGATATCAACAACGCGTCTATTAAAGATGCAATCCTCCGTCTTAACGGAGGGAGCTGTACTGCTGAAGTAATTTCTTCACAAGGACTAGTTCTGACAAACCACCACTGTTCTTACGGTGCGATTCAAGGTTTCAGCTCTCCTGAGAATGACTATCTTACAGATGGGTTTTTCGCTCTTAGTAAAGATGAAGAAATGCACATTGACGGATTCGAAGTGAGCTTCCTAGTTCGCATTGATGACATCACTGACCGCGTTCTTGCAAACGTAACCAGTGAGATGAGTGAAGATGAGCGAAACGAAGCGATCAATGCTGCGAAAGGCGAAATCAATACTGAGTACTCTGAAGCAGATGCTCATGGCTACGAGTATGAAATCAATGGATTCTACTACGACAATGAATTCTACATGTTTACATACAACACTTACAGAGACATTCGCCTTGTGGGTGCTCCACCTGAGAGTGTAGGCAAGTACGGTGGTGACACTGACAACTGGATGTGGCCTCGTCATACTGGAGATTTCTCTATGCTGAGAATCTATGCAGATGAGGACAACAATCCAGCCGAGTATGCTGAGACCAACGTTCCTTACTCTCCTAAACGTCACCTGAACATAAGCATGGAAGGTGTCCAAAACGGGGACTTCACCATGGTGATGGGATATCCTGGATCTACGGATCGCTTCCTCAGCAGCTGGGGAATTGAGCAAGCGCTAGCTCTTCACAATCCAAGCGTTGTGGACGTTCGTGATCTAAAGCTTCGCACGATGAAGGAGCATATGGACGCTGACCTAGGTGTTCGCATCCAATATGCTGCCAAGTATGCCCAAACAGCCAACTACTGGAAATACTACATCGGCCAATCAAAGGGTCTTAAAGCTTTAGATGTACAATCTCAGAAGGAGGCTATCGAGCAAAGATTTTCTAACTGGGCCGCTTCAAGCGCAGAACGACAAGCAGAGTACGGTGAAGCTCTTCAGCTTATCGAAGAGTATTACTCTGCTACAGACGCTACTGCAAAGGCAGATGCTTATGCTTTAGAAGCAGGACTTATAGGATCTGACATCACGTTATTTGCAGTCCGCTTTGGCCGTACGGCTCCAGGCCTATTCTCTGAAGATGCTGATCAAGTTGCTGCAACGAAAACCCGTCTTTCTGACTTATGTGATGGATTCTTCAAGGATTACGATATGTCAACTGACAGAGATCTGTTCACGAATCTTATGAGTAAATATAAAACTGATATTTCTGCAGAGCACCTTCCTTCATTCTTCGCTACTGTTGAAGCGAAGTACAAAGGATCAATCGAACGCTACGCTTCAAAAATGTACTCAAAAAGTTTCCTCGTGAATGAAGATGCTGCACGTGCTTTTATCGAGAACCCATCTGAGAAAGCCTTAAACAAGGATCTCGCAGTTTCTGCAGCGATGAGTATTCTACAAACGTACTTTGGCTCTATGGAGAGCGATGCTCAAGCTAAGTTCGACAAAGGATACCGCCTATTCGTTAAAGGGCTTCGCGAGATGCAGCCTAACAAAGCTTTCTACCCAGATGCCAACTCAACGATGCGTTGTACATACGGTCCAGTAGGTGACTACTCTCCTGCCGATGCCGTTCAATACGACTTCGTAACTACCTCAGATGGAATTCTACAAAAAATGGACAATTCTGACCCTGAGTTCATTGTTCCTGCACGCTTAGAAGAACTCTTAAAAGCTCGTGACTTCGGTCAATACGCTGATGAAAGTGGTGATCTTAACATTTGCTTCCTTCACGGAACTGACATTACTGGAGGAAACTCTGGTTCACCCGTTATGAATGCCAACGGCGATCTCATCGGACTTGCATTCGACGGAAACTGGGAAGCGATGAGTGGAGATATTGCTTTCGAGCCTGAGCTACAACGCACCATCTCTGTTGATATACGCTACGTACTTTGGATCGTAGACAAGTTCGCTGGTGCAACGAACATCATCGATGAGCTTGACCTCATTTACAAAACTCCAGAAGCAGTAGTCCCTACTAAAGAATTGGTAGACTAAGTTTTATACGCCTTTAATTCGTAACCCCAGGTAGTCTACCAAGACTGTCTGGGGTTATTTATTTACCTTTACACCGTGAGAATAGATATACTGACAGTACTACCTGGACTTCTAAAGGGTCCATTTGCAGAAAGCATTGTAAAAAGGGGAATTGAAAAGGGACTTGTAGAGGTCAATATTCATGACATCCGCGATTACACGACTAACAAGCATAGAAAGGTAGACGATACTCCCTTCGGTGGCGCAGCTGGAATGGTTCTGGCGATGCAACCCTTACACGATGCAATCGTGAAATTAAAGAGCGAGAGGGATTATAATGAGGTGATTTTTTTAACACCCGACGGTGAGAGACTTGCTCAAGGTCGGGTAAATCAGCTTTCACTTTGTGGTAACATCCTCATGATTTGTGGTCATTATAAGGGCATAGACCAAAGGCTAAGAGATCACTTAATCACCCTCGAAATATCTATCGGAGACTATGTACTTAGCGGTGGTGAATTGGCAGCAGCTGTACTTACCGATGCCCTTGTACGCCTCATTCCAGGTGTGATTGGCGATGAAGTGAGCGCCCTCACCGACTCGTTCCAAGATGGGCTATTAGCTCCTCCTGTTTACACCAGACCAGCAGAATATAACGGCTGGAAAGTGCCTGAAGTTTTACTCAGCGGGGATCACAAAAAAATTATGGTTTGGGAAGAAGAGCAAGCCTTAAAAAGGACCAAAGAGAGGCGGCCTGATTTGCTTGATTGATAAAATAAAAAAACATGCAGATGGTGCTCGATTTATTCGTAATATTGCATCCCGAATTTAAGCGGATTTAAATATATCATTATGGAGCGTATTAAGGAGATTACAAATTTGATGGTTGAGCCACGTGAGTGGACTGAGTTCGGAGCTGGAGACACCATCACTGTGACTGTTAAGATTACAGAGGGTAAGAAGGAGCGTCTTCAATCATTTCAAGGTGTTGTACTGCAGCGTCGTGGAGTGGGTATGACTGAGACTTTTACGATCCGTAAGATGTCAAGTGGAATAGGCGTAGAGCGTATTATCCCTGTTAACAGTCCGCACATAGACAGCATTGTCGTTAACAAAAGAGGAGTGGTACGTCGTGCACGTATCTTTTACCTACGTGAACTTACTGGTAAGTCAGCTCGTATTAAAGAGCGTCGCGGATAAACGAAGAAACACAATAGTATTAAAAAAGCCGTCCTCTTATAAAGAGACGGCTTTTTTCTTATCGATTTTTCTTTTCGCTTTTTTACAACTTGTATTCAGTATTTATCTATTCAACATCTACCCGAGTAATTCGTCGACGCGAGCTAGGATAGCCGCCTCACGAGATTTCGTGCTGGAGTGGAGCTCGGAACATCTGGCGAGCGTAGATGAGACGAATGCAGCGTCATTCAGATCTGCAGTATTAACACGAGCGTTTAGAATCGCGCCAAGAACAGCTGTCCTCAGGCACATGGCTCCCACTCCAGCATCTGTAATAGAGTTGGGGTTGCCAAACTGAGCCATGGCTTCGGCTACTTCAAATGCATTGTGCGCAATTTCTGCGACCTGCATCGGAATGTAGATAGCGTGCTTGGTGGCAGCCTGGATAGCAACAGAGCGAGCTAGTATTTGATCTTCAGAGGACTTAGGGAGGCCGTAAGCGTCCATAATACCGTTGAAGGCGGCGGTGTCAGCGTCAACGAGGGCGAGGAGGTGGGTGTGATAGGTTTGGCCTTTGTCAGCCCAATCACTAAACTCTTCCCAACGGTCATCCCAACCACGCTTATTTGCGCTCAGGTTAGCTACCATCGTAGACAAAGCTGTTCCCAGGGCGCCAGAATACGCCGCGATCGAACCTCCACCTGGAGCAGGCGATTCGGAAGCCGTTTCGTCAGAAAAATCTCGGAGATTTTTCTCGAGGAGAGGGAAAGACCCTGTGCCACCAATCAGGTACTCTATGATTCTTTCTTTGGGATTAAAGGGAGCGAGGTCGTCGAGACCAAGAGATTTGACCGCAATCTTTATTTTTTCTGTTTGTGAGATTCCTGTGGAACGCTTTTGTTTGCGCAGAAAGTAATCTGCAGCGTCAGTCATCACTTTCAGAGGGACAAGCCCTACGAGTTCAGATCCCGTGACACGAATTCCACGATCTTGAGCTTTAGCGCAGGCTTCATCAAATGCAATGTGGGTAGGCGTTACGTTTATATCGGTTAGATTGAGCGAAAGCTGTGCGATACCGTATTCTTCAATATACCAACCTATACCTTTAACTGACTTAAGAGTTCCTTTTTGACGAACTGGATCACCATTTTTATCTTTTATTATTTTGCCTGAGACTAACCCTCCTTCTCTTTTAATTCTTCCCGCCTCACGTATATCGAAGGCGATAGCATTCGCCTTACGAGAAGAAGTCGTGTTAAGATTAATGTTGTACGCAATGAGGAAATCTCGGGCACCGATAGCTGTGGCGCCTGTTGAACGTGTGCGGGCATTGAATTCAGAGGGTCCGAAATCTGGCCGAGCTTCTGGGCTGGAGAGTTTTTCTAACCCCTCATACTCGCCTTTGCGGCATACGGCTAAGTTTTTACGTTCGGGAATGAGGGCTGCAGATTCGTAATGGTAGCCAGGAATACCGAGCTCCTTTCCCACTCTTTTTCCGAGGGCGTGCGCGACTTTGATACAGTCATCCATCGTGACTCCAGAGACAGGTACGAAAGGACAAACATCAGTAGCTCCCATGCGTGGATGCTCACCTGTTTGTTTAGACATATCAATCAGTTCGGCTGCTTTTTGAATGACGCGGAACGCAGCTTCTCCCACCGTTTCAGGAGGACCCACGAAAGTGATCACAGTGCGGTTGGTACTCTTACCAGGGTCGACATCTAACAGGCGACATCCTTCAACAGTTTCTATTACAGCTGTAACAGCATCAATAATTTCCGGGCGTCTGCCTTCAGAAATATTCGGAACACACTCAATTAGTCTACGCATACAACTAAATTACTTTATATGAAACCTGATTTTATTCACTTAACCTACCCAAAGTTCACCATTTACATACACCTTTTCAACAACCACATCATTCATTCGGTATGGTATTTCCTCAAGACCGCTCATCTCACGAGTAATGAAGAAATTAGCGAGTTTACCGGGTGTAATCGTACCAACTTCAGATTCTAACTCCATAGCTGCAGCGCCATTCAGTGTTGCGGCGGCTATCGCTTCGATTGGCTCTAGGCCCATCTTTAGTGAACCTAAACGGACTACTTCGGTCATATCGCCTGAAGGAGAAGTGCCTGGGTTTTGGTCTGTGGCGAGAGCGAGCGGAAGCCCGGCATCTACGAGTTTTCTCCCTGGGGTGTAAGGCAATCCCAGGAAATGCGAGCAAAGTGGAAGCGCGACGGGAAAGGTTGGTGAGCCTGTGATTAGGGATTCTTTCAATGCTGCTATATCAGCGTCATCTATTATTTCGAGATGATCTACACTGAGAGCACCACCATTAACGCAAAGCTTTACCCCACCAAGTATATTAAATTGATTAACATGCACTTTGCACTTTATATTTAATTTACTAGCAGCCTCGATAAGCCGGGCGACATCCACTGTCGAGAAGTAACCTGTTTCGCAGAAAGCGTCAACGTAATCGACAAGACCCTCTGAAACAAACTGAGGCAGCATATCAGTGATTACATGGTCCGTGTAATCTGAAGAGTTGTCAAATTCGGCGGGCACTGCATGACACCCCAAGAAGGTGGCTCGAATTGGTATAGGAGAAACTTGCTTGAGTCGCTTTATTACACGAAGCATCTTCCTCTCAGCTTTGAGAGTTAATCCATAGCCCGACTTGATCTCTAAAGCGCCCACCCCTAACCTAACAATTTCTAGGAGACGGTCTAAAGAGCGATCGAAAAGATCATCCTCTGGGAGCTTTTGCAAGGCGCTTGCGGAATTAAGAATCCCACCTCCTTTAGCCGCTATCTCCTCGTATGACAACCCGCGAAGACGATCTAAGAACTCGCCAGCCCTGTCATTAGCATACACCAAATGAGAGTGACTGTCACACCAGGAGGGGATGACGTAACGGTTGGTGCATGAAATAATTTGGGCTTTGCCTGAAGGGATTTTAGGGCAAGTCGACATGGAGCCAAACCCGATTATTTTCTCACCCACAACCTCCATCCACGCCTTTTCCAAGACTGGGAAATTCTTCATATCGTCACCCGCCACGTAATTGGGGGGATTTTCATAACAACCCACCAGTCCTTTGATGTCTTTAAAGAGTGCTCGCATAGGCTGCAAGTTATATCTTGCAGCTCATGGCTGGGAACACTTTAGGCAAGGTATTTCAAATTACTACTTTCGGGGAGTCACACGGCGTGGCCATAGGCGGGATTATTGACGGCATACCCGCTGGCTTAACGCTTGATATTGAAGGGATACAGAGTGATTTAGACAGACGCCGACCCGGCACTTCGGAGATCACAACCCCTCGAAAAGAAGATGATAAAGTTGTGATATTGTCTGGTGTGCTGCCCGCTGAAGATGGTCTATTTGTCAGTACGGGGACTCCAATGGGGTTTCAACTCGCAAATAATGATGCGAAAAGCGCAGATTACTCTCACCTTGAAAATGCGTACAGACCTTCCCACGCTGATTACACTTATGATGCCAAGTACGGACTCCGAGACATCCGTGGAGGTGGCAGGTCTTCTGCTCGAGAGACTGCATGTAGGGTTGTTGGCGGTGCAATTGCGAGACAACTCTTGGCTGCTACAGATTCAGTTATGATAAGTGCATACGTAGAAAGAGTTCAGGACATTTCAGTACCCTTCCCTCCCGCTTTCTTCTCGAGAAAAATCGTAGACGCCACAGTCGTAAGATGTCCTTCGAACGAAGTCGCCAACAGGATGATACAGAGGATAGAGACGGTGAGAGATGAGGGAGACACAGTGGGAGGAGCGATCGTCGTAGTGGCGAAGAACGTCCCGGCAGGCTGGGGAGAGCCCGTATTCGACAAGCTTCATGCTGATTTAGCAAAAGCATTGATGAGCATTCCTGCTGTCAAGTCTCTGGAGATAGGTGCTGGGCTTAGTGGAACTTTGATGAAAGGCTCTGAGCACAACGACGCTTTTGTTTCGGGGGAAAGCGATGGGACAGTCATTGAGACCTCCACGAACAGAAGCGGAGGTATTCAAGGCGGGATTTCCAATGGAGAAGAAATCGCCATACGAATCGGATTTAAACCAGTGGCTACAATAAAAAAGACACAAAACACTGTCAACAGCGATGGTAAAGAAATAATGCTGAGTGGAAAAGGTCGTCACGATCCATGTGTACTACCCAGAGCGATCCCCATAGTGGAAGCTATGGTGGCCCTGGTATTGGCTGACCACTCTCTTAGACAAAGAACTTCAAGATTATGAGCAAAGAAAACAAGGGGATCGCGATGCATTGGCAGGTCATTATAGGGCTTCTTTTAGGAATTGTGTACGCATGGATGAGTATACAGTTTGGCTGGAATGAGTTTACGCTTAATTGGATCCAACCCTTCGGCGACATCTTCATCAACTTACTTAAACTCATAGCAGTCCCACTTGTGCTATTCAGTATCATTAGCGGTGTAGCGAGCCTAGGAGACATGAGAAAGCTGGGGCGTATGGGGATTAAAACTCTTGCATTGTATCTAACCACAACGATGTTCGCTGTTATTGTGGGGCTTACGCTTGTGAATGTTTTTAAGCCTGGAGACCACGCAAGTGAGACACTGAGAGAGGCCAATAGAATTCGTTACGAATTGTGGCGTGACGCAAACGACATCGTGCGCTTAGATGAAATAAACTTCACCCAGAATCCAGAACTTGCGGAAATGGTCGCCACGATAAAAAGCGAATCTATTGAGCACAATGAGTGGGTAAATGACAAGCTCACTAAGGCTGATAAAACAAAAACTTCTGGACCACTACAGCCTTTGGTTGACGTGGTTCCTAAGAACATATTTCAATCACTAAGCGATATGCAGATGCTCCAAATTATCTTCTTCGCTATCTTCTTCGGCGTAGTTGTGACAGGGCTCAAGGATGAGCAAAAAGGCACGATTGTCAGGGCTGTGGGGGCACTGAATGAGGTCTTCGTACAAATGGTTTGGGTTGTGATGAAAATTATGCCGCTCTTTGTTTTCGCTCTTATGGCTGGTCAAATAGTCAAAGCCGCCGGAACGGACCCCGCAAATTTCCAACAACTCCTAACCTTCCTCCTCAGATACAGCCTCGTGGTCGTCTTGGGGCTTGCAATCATGGCTTTCCTTATCTACCCACTTATCATCACTTTGTTCGTGAAGAAAATGACCTGGAAGCAGTTCACCTCAGGAATGCGTGACGCCCAAATCACAGCTTTCTCCACTTCTTCTTCGGTAGCCACTTTACCAGTAACCATGAAATGTGTTGAAGAAAATCTTAAAGTGTCAGAACGCACCGCCAGCTTTGTACTACCTATCGGGGCCACAGTAAATATGGACGGAACAAGCCTATACCAGGCAATTGCAGTTGTAGCTCTTGCACAGTTCCATATGATAGACCTCACGATGGCCCAACAGGCAATTATCGTTCTCACAGCCACCCTTGCTTCAATCGGCGCGGCTGCGATTCCAAGTGCCGGCCTAGTATTGATGATTATCGTATTAGAAAGCGTGGGGCTCAACCCAGCCTGGATCGCGCTCATTTTCCCTGTAGACAGGATACTTGATATGTGTAGAACTGTGGTCAACGTAACAGGTGACGGAACCGTTAGCACCCTCGTAGCCGCAAGTGAAGGTGAGATAGGCAACGCTCTAGAAACTGAGTCTTAGTACAAGAAAATGACTCGACTTGCTTTATTTTCGACTGCAATATCGTGCACTTTTTTATGCACTTTAAATCTAGTAGCCCAAAACTGTCCTCCGCCAGAAGACATCACCCTTAAGACAAGCAAACTGTTCGAAAAAGCAACGGAATCAAAAAAGAATCGAACTTCTGAGGACAGGATAGAAATGCTACGTGAGGTTGTTGATGAACAGGGCGATTTCGGTGCGGCATACGAAGCCCTCGCAAAGCTTTTATTCAAGAAGGCGAAAGGAGATCTAGAGTTTACAAGTGAATGTCAGGCCGCAATATTGAAGTGGAACGAGCATTGCGAGAGCGACAATGATTTCGCTGAGGCGAACTATATGCTCGGGGCGTTAGCGTACATTTCTGGGGATGCCGATGTTGCACTGAGTGAATTCGAGCTGTTTATTTCGAAAACTGACGAGGGGTCGAATAAGGAAGAGTTAAAATCGAGCTTGGAACGGAAAAGGCGGGAGGTTCTAAAATTAATCCCTGATGTAAAGTTTGAAGTTCAGTATTACACCAACCAGGGAAGCTACATCCCCCAACCTCTGCCATGGATTAGCTTGCCCGAAGACGAATACCTGCCAGCCCTGTCACCTGATGGGAGCAGCCTGTTTTTCACTCGAGCGAGGATTGTCAAAGCAAAAGGGGATGTGGTTACGAAGAGGGTGGAGGAGTTTATCCTGGCAAGAAGAAGCACGGCTGAAGAAGATTTCGACAAAGGGGAATTACTCGACTACCCTTTTAACGAAGGCGAGAATTATGGCGGAGTTAGCCTGTCAATCGACAACAGGCTCCTCATTGTTGCTGCCTCCAACCCCACCTCTGAAAACCCTGAAAACATAGACCTTTTCAAGACGACATACAATGTAGACGGAAAGGACGACAAAGGAAAGTTTTTTTACTATTGGGGAGATTTAGAACTTTTAGGCTCTCAGATAAACACGCCTCAAGGATGGGAGTCTCAACCAACTTTGAGCGCTGATGGAAAAGAACTCTTCTTTGCTTCTGCAAGAGAGAACTCCACGCTCGATGCGGATGGAAACCCTACTATGGATATCTACGCGAGCGTGAAAACAGAAAATGGAGACTGGTCACACGCGGAAAAACTACCTCCTCCTATCTCAACTGGAGCACAGGAGAAAGCTCCCTTTTTACACTCTGATGGGAGGACCTTATACTTCTCGAGCAACAGAGTTCCGAGTGGAGGTGGCTACGACCTTTGGGTTACACGGAGAGACTCTTCGGGAAGCTGGTCAGACCCAGTAAACTTGGGGGCCCCGGTGAATACAAGTGGAGACGAACACGGCCTAGTTGTCTCTTCAAGCGGCACAGAAGCTTTTTTCTCCAGCCGCAGAACGGGCACGCAGGGCCTAGATATTTTAAGCTTTCCCATCCCAGAAGAATTGAGGCCTGAGGCCGTTAAAGTGATCCGCGGAGTAGTGAACCCCACCCCACCTTTCGAGGATGTAAGAATTTCCATAGAATATGTCCAAAGTCGTGAAGTCCAAGAAATCGAACTTAACTATGATGATGGATCATTCGCGACTGTTGTCAACGTCAACCGAGGAGAAGATGTCATCATTCATGTCGAAGGCGAGGGACTTGCATTTGAAGCTGAAATAGTCCACTTAGCAGAAAGAGATGGGACTATCCCTAATAAAGTTGAGGACACAAGTCCTGTTATAGAGCTACGTGCTCAAAAAGCAATCGATGAAGATGCCTTCGAACTTAAAGACGTTCAATTTGAGACGAATAAAAGTGAGATAACCTACACTACCAGCCTCATCCTCAAGGCATTTACAGAATACCTACTTACCCACGAAAAATACTCAATCAGCATAATCGGCCACGCTGACAATATTGGATCAGCGAAAGCCAACTTGCAACTTAGTAGCGACAGAGCGGAGGCCGTTCTGCAATTCTTTATTGAATTCGGGGTGGACGAATCAAGGCTAGACGCGAATGGATCTGGCGAATCAAACCCCAAAGCATCAAACAATGATGAGGCGGGAAGGGCTGTGAATAGAAGGACGGAGTTTAGGGTTAAAAATTAGGGGAGGGCGAATCTCTAACACGATTCACACACAAAAATTCGTTAAGAACATCAGAGGCACAGCATTCATAAAACAATAAGCAGGAGGTATTTTCGTATGATATAGAGCTACACAATTCCACCATGCATAGCAAACATATTACCTACCGTCAAATATCCACACTCACATTAGCAATAGCATTGAGCTGTGGGGCAATTTTATTTCCGGCTTTAGAAGTTAAATCCCAACTTACTCATGAGCTGGAGGTGAAAGAAAGGGTTTGGTCTAAAGCAAATGACGCTTTTCATAAAAAGCAATATGCATTAGCAATGAAGAACTTCGGGGACTTTATGGAACTCGAAGCCAATGTTAAATCGGAGATATTCGTGGAGGCAGTATACCTAGAATCTATCTGCGCGTTAAACCTCTATCACAAGGATGCAGAGTTCAGGATTGACGAATTTATCACGGCATACCCAGAAAGCCCTTACGTTCTTGAGGCTTTATACGCGATAGCAGACCACCACTACAAGCGCCGACATTACGAGAAGGCTGCGGAAGCATTCAACAAAGTAGATGTAAGACAGCTTAGCACTGACAAGAAGCGGGAACTCCAGTTTAAAAGAGGGCACAGCTACTTTGAGAAAGAGAATTTCGAAGCTGCTCGATACGATTTATTTGATGTTATGAAAAGCAAGGGCACATTCCATTCTGCTGCAACTTACTACTTCAGTCACATTGCTTATTTGAATGACAACCCTAAAGTGGCACTGGATGGGTTTTACGATATCGCTGATGACCCTGACTTTGTGAGCGTTGTTCCAATTTACATCGCTCAATCTTTGCACGCCAGTTCGCAATTTACGGAGTTGCAATCTTACGGACCTCCCCTCCTCGATGAGTCTGCAGGACTTGAGGATGAGGAAAGAGTTGAAATCGCACGACTTGTAGGTAATGCGTTTTACAAAGACCAAGATTTCACGAGTGCCTCTCCTTACTTGGAGATGGCTTGGGAAGGAACTCGGGGGCCTGGTCGCAAACCTGAATTCGCCTACGAAGTGGGTTACACTCGTTATCGTATGGGCGCTTGGAGAGATGCGTTGGATGTTCTGGCTTTAACGGCTCGCGAAGACAATAAACTAGGGCAGAACGCAACGTATCACATGGCGGATTGTTATATTCAGTTAGACCAAAAGGACAAAGCCCGTAGCGCCTTCGGCCGTGCCGCCTCCAAAGAATTCGATATGGAGATCATGGAGGACGCCTTGTTTAGTTACGCTAAACTCGCCTTCGAATTGTCGTACAATCCATTAGATGACCCTATCACAGCATTTCAAAGATATCTCGATAAATATCCCAACTCTGTCCGCAGAGATGAAGCTTACAGATTTCTTATAGAAGTTTATTTAGTAAGTCGAGATTACGACAGAGCACTGGAGGCTCTCGATAAAATTCGGGACAAAGACGCTACTATAGAGAGTTCATATCAACTTCTTGCATACAATCGCGGAGTAGAACTTTACCAGAGAGGCAAGTACAAGGAAGCCATTCCGTATTTCGACAAGGTTCGCACATATCCCATCGACGCTCAATTGGCTGCGGAGTCGTTTTATTGGCAAGGAGAGTGTTATTTCGCTTCCAGAGATTACACAAACGCAACAAGATCTTATTCTCAGTTTTCTACTGCTCCAGGGGGATACTCGAGCGATTTATACCCGGCAGCAGATTACGCCAGAGGATACGCATTGTTTAAGCGCAAGAAATATTCTGACGCTTTATCAGCATTCCGTTCTTACCTCGAAGCTCATCCGGAAGATGCGCCTAAAAGAATTCTAGATGCTGAGCTTAGAACTGCTGACTGCTTTTACGCAAAGAAAGAATTCGACCGCGCAGTCACATACTATGACAAATGCCTCGTAAATAAACACGCAGTAAACATAGATTACATATTATACCAAAGGGCGATGTCTATCAGTCTCAGCGACGACACTGATGCACTCCGCACACAAATACAAGGATTAGACAGACTACTCGAAGAATACCCCAACTCTCGTTTTGTAGTTGACGCTCTGTATGAAAGCGCCCGAACCCTAATCGAGTTAGATGAATTAGCCGATGCAAACACTCGACTTAACGAACTTCTTTCTGCTCACCCACGTAATCCACGAACAAAAGAAGCACTTGTTGATCTTTGTCTTATAGGTATAAAACAAGACAGACCAGAAGATGTACTTGCTACTTGGGATAAAATCCGCACGACCTATGGCAATGACCCTGTGGCTGCTGACGCATACAACATTGTAGAGCCTTTGTTAATTGAGAGGGGTTTATTAGACAACCTACCTCCTGCTGTGGGATTGACTGGAGAAGATATCGAAAGTCGACTCTACGAAGCTGCAGTATCACTTGCTCTTGAGGAAAACTACACAAAAGCTCTCCCTCGTCTAGAAGAGTACTTAAGGCAGTATGAAAATGGCAACCACCTTGACGAGGCACATTTCTACCTAGCGGCTTGCTTAACAAATGCTGGAGACAAAACCGGAGCGCTCCTGTCTTACGAGAAGGTAATCGCCCTGCCCCCTGGAGATTTTACTGAGGCGGCGGCAATTGCTGCGGCTACTCTAGCTTGGAATGAGGGGGATTACCCTCGAGCCCTGAATCACTACCGTCTCCTAGCTGACATCTCAAGCATTCAATCGAATAAGTTAGAGTCTTCTATAGGCCAAATGAGATGCTACTACCTCCTTGATCAACCCGCTCAAGCATTCACTTTTGCCAACTCGGTGTACACCGATCCAGGAACACCAGAGTCAATTAAGCGAACAGCTGCATTGTGGCTAGGTCGAATTCATTACGAATCTAACGAGCTTGATCAAGCCCTCGAGTTTTTCGAATCAACAGTCAAGTTCGGTGGAGATGTCGGAGCTGAATCTCAGTTAAAAATTTCTCAAATTTTATTCGACAAAGCTGAATACGAACAAGCCGAACAAAACATCTTTACCCTTGTCAGCGACTACTCCTCTTATGATGAATGGAAATTCAAAGGGTTCTTGCTCCTTGTTCGAACTTACATAGGCTCGGACGATCTTTTCCAAGCTCGCGCCACAGCAGAAAGTATCTTAGAAAACGTAAAAGACGAATGGGTACAAAATGCGTGTACTGATCTCATGCTCGAAATCGAAACACGCGAAAAAGGGGTGCCAAATGGAACTGACCTCATCGAAACTGGCACTTTAATCGACAACGACGAGAAACAATGAATAATATTTCACTCAAAACACTCTCATTGGCCGCAATCACATCGGCTTTATTAAGTTCTGTCGCTATCGCACAAGAATCTGCGGATTCTTTAAAAATGGACGTCACCTTTGTGGGCGAAAGAGAAATGGTTGTGAAGGACGCTTTGAAACTCCAAAGTTGGCCTGAACTAAGGAAACTAGAATCTGGGGACAAAGCGTTTTCTTACAGGTTACTTGCTAAGAGAATGAACGTAACTCCTGTTTGGACTATGTTAGAGCCCGTTAGGTTAAGAGTTGATGCTCCACTTGCAAGACTTTATCGCGGATACGCACGGGCGGGTTACGGCCTGTACAACACTCCCCTACTCGAGCTAAGTATGACTGACCTAAGATCCCGAGAAGGAACATGGGGATTTCAAGCCTCTCACTTTGCTACGGATGCTCCATCTGATTTTATTGACGACAGATTCCAGTATAGTGATGGTGGGGTTTGGTTAAGTCGATTTATAGGCAAAGAACGTGTTGACTTAACCGCGAACGTTTCAAGGGACAAGATTGTGTTTTACGGAAATGCTAACGGTGAGTCGCTTGCTCCAGATATAACGATGAACACTTACGAGAGTTATTTAAGGTTTGAAGCCGAGATGGCTTTCAAAAGTCACCAAAGGGACAGCACTTTAATGAATCATGAGGTGGAGATTGGTTGGTATCAATTGAGAGATTTAACAGGAACCGTTGAAAACAATTTCGATGGATCTTTTGACGTGGGGAAATTTGTAGGAAACGAGAGATTCTCGTTAGCGGGCTCTATGAACCTCGACAGGCTAGTAATGGGGTTGAACAACCCTGACACGCTAAGAACGGATGCTGCTATCGCAAGTCTGATTCCTACTGCTACATCCTATAGAGGGCCACTCACAGTTACTGTTGGTGCTGGTTTGTGGGTTGATGCTGATACGCAAAGTAGAAATGGCTCTGGTTCAACTTTCAAATTCTACCCCAAGGTTGAAGCATCTATTCGTGTTCTTCGTGATGTATTCATTCCTTATATCCGTCTTGATGGTGGCTTAGAACAAAATTGGTTTGCTTCCATTGTTGATGAAAACCCATTTTATTACGCATCACCCGAATCAGACATGCGCACTACAAGTCGCTCTAACGATTTAGAAATAGGGATGCGAGGTACATTAACTAAAGCGATTGGCTTTAAAATAAATGTTTCAAGTACCAAATATGAGGATTTTCTTTATTTTGTAAATGACACTTTAATAAACACTACAGGCTCTCGTTTCACAGAGTTTTACGACAATTTAAAAGTAAGGTCAGTTGGCGGTCACCTATCACTTAATCTGATTGAAAACCTTGACATTAGATTGGTCGGAGCGATCTATGATTACGATGAAAATGGTCAAGATGCTGCTTGGAATCTCCCGAGCACAAAGTGGTCTGTTGATTTAAGTTACTCCTTGCTTGATAAATTCTATGTTGATGCTTCAGTTACCTATTCCGGAATTCGTTCATCTGTTTCTCAAATAGATCCTGGACAGAATGCGATACGTTTTATGCAAGACGGTGATGTTAATTACTACAACATTGAACTACCCTCTTATGTTGATGCAAATATCGGATTGGAGTATCGATATAATTCGAGAACATCTGTTTGGGCCAAGTGCAGTAATTTGACCAACTCATCGTACAGACATTGGGTAGGTTATCCGGTTCAGGGAATTCAGGCACTTTTCGGAGGCAGTTATTCTTTTTAATTCTCTTGAATATTGAGACATTATGATGTAGTAATCTGAGGTTAAACACTAGATACGCCAACGCATTTAGCCAATTCATACGATATATGTGAATAACCTTTAATTTGTTTGTAAAAAAATCTTATTTACACCGAAATTTGTAACTGATTTTCATCCCAATTCTAGTATTTTTAAAGTCTAGAAATAAGACTTATAAATATGTCAGAAGAGAAGAAAAAATCAGGCTCTGAGTCTGGGTACGAAGCAGACCAAATCCTGGCTCTTGAGGGGATGGAGCACGTGCGCATGCGTCCGTCCATGTACATCGGCGATGTGAACGTAAGAGGACTGCACCACTTAGTATATGAGGTAGTTGACAACTCTATCGATGAAGCATTGGCTGATCATTGCGACAGAATCGACGTTTGGATTACAAAGGATAACGGTATTAAAGTTAAAGATAATGGTCGTGGAATTCCAGTAGGAATGCACGAAAAGGAGGGTGTCTCTGCTCTTCAAGTTGTTATGACAAAGATTGGTGCCGGAGGTAAATTCGACAAGGATTCATATAAAGTGTCTGGTGGGCTTCACGGAGTGGGTGTATCATGTGTGAACGCACTATCTATACATCTCCGAGCTGAAGTTCATCGCGAAGGCAAGGCCTACGAGCAAGAGTACAAGCAAGGAACTGCTGAGTATCCAGTAAGAGAATGTGGAACCTCAACAAGCAACGGAACCATCATTGAGTTCCTGCCTGACCCTGAGATCTTCGAAGTTCTTGAATACAGCTACGAAACTATCGCAGATAGAATGCGTGAGCTAAGTTTCTTAAACCAAGGAATTACAGTTACTCTAACAGACGAAAGAGAACTTGCTGAGCCTGCTGAGGGCGAGGAAGCTCAAGAAGGCGTTTTCAAGACAGAAGTCTTTTTCTCTGAGAATGGACTAAGAGATTTCGTTGAGTACATAGATCGCACTCGTGAAACATTAATTGCTGACGTAATCCACATGACTGGAGAGAAGGCAGGCATTCCTGTGGAGGTTGCGATGACCTACAACACTTCTTACTCTGAGAATTTATTTTCTTACGTAAACAACATTAACACCTACGAAGGTGGTACTCATCTTACCGGATTCCGTCGCGGGCTCACGAATACTTTAAAAAAGTATGCAGAAGGGTCAGGAATGCTCAGTAAACTGAAATTCGACATTAGTGGAGATGATTTCCGTGAAGGCTTAACAGCCGTTATTTCGGTGAAAGTATCTGAGCCTCAGTTCCAAGGCCAAACGAAAACCAAGCTTGGTAACGCCGAAGTTTCAGCCCCTGTATCTCAGGCTGTAAGTGAAATGCTTGAGGCGTATCTCGAAGAGCATCCAAATGACGCGCGAATTATTGTACAGAAAGTTATTCTTGCAGCTCAAGCACGACATGCAGCTCGTAAAGCGAGGGAGATGGTGCAGCGTAAAACTGTGATGAGTGGATCAGGACTTCCAGGTAAACTTGCAGATTGTTCTGAGAAAGACCCATCTCTTTGTGAGATATTCCTTGTTGAGGGTGACTCGGCGGGTGGTACCGCTAAGCAAGGACGTAACCGTCACTTCCAAGCTATTATGCCTCTCAGGGGTAAGATCTTAAACGTGGAGAAAGCGATGTACCACAAAGTGTTTGAGAATGAAGAGATCAAGAACATCTATACAGCTCTCGGTGTACGACTCGGAACTGACGAAGACGAAAGAGCGCTGAATATCGAAAAACTTCGCTACCACAAAGTTGTGATCATGTGTGACGCGGATGTAGACGGTAGCCACATTGAAACCCTCATCCTTACATTCTTCTTCCGACATATGAAGGAGCTTATCGAGAATGGATACATTTACATAGCCACTCCACCACTATACTTGGTAAAGAAAGGTAAACAGCAGAGGTACGCTTGGAACGATGATGAAAGAGACGCCTTTATTAATGAATTTAAAGGGAAATCTGGAACTGAGGGTGGTGTAGGCATACAGAGATATAAGGGACTTGGAGAGATGAACGCTGAACAGCTTTGGTCTACAACCATGAATCCTGAAGAGAGAACACTTCGCCAAGTTACCATCAACAATGCAGCTTCAGCTGACCACGTTTTCTCAATGTTAATGGGTGACGAGGTGCCACCGCGTAGAGCCTTTATTGAGGAGAACGCGAAGTACGCGAATATTGACGCATAAGCGCGAAGCCGGAGATCTGCCTACAAATGAATAAAAATCCTGGCACAGTTTGGATTACTGGAGCAAGTAGCGGAATAGGCCTTGCGTGTGCGGAAGTCTATGCTGCTAAGGGAGCAAGAGTTGTTTTATCGTCTCGTAGAAAGGACGCGCTTAAGAAAGTAGCTGACGATTTATCGTATCGCCTCAAGCTTAACCGTGAGAAGACTTTTGTTATTGCACCTTTAGATCTAGAGATTACAGACTCCCTTGATGGTGTCGTAAAAAGAGTGTTGAGCGATGTCAAAACTGTCGATATTGTAATTCACTGTGGGGGAATAAGCCAACGTTCTTTAGCAATTGACACTTCGCTTGAGGTAGATCGGCGTGTGATGGAGATTGACTATTTCGGTACCGTAGCGCTCACCAAGTCACTCCTGCCCCACTTTGTGAAAAGACAGGCCGGACAATTTGTTGTGGTGACTAGCTTGATGGGGGTTTTCTCGTCCCCTCTGAGATCTGGATATTGTGGTGCGAAACACGCTCTTCACGGATTTTTTGAAGCTTTGAGGGCAGAACATTATGAGGATGGGATAGGAATCACCATGGTTTGTCCAGGATTTATAGCCACTGATATATCACTCAACGCAGTGATCGGAGATGGGAGCAAACAGGGGACGATGGATGAGAAGACAGGCGCTGGGATGACTCCACTTGAATGCGCAAAGAGAATCGCAAATGGTGTGGAGAAACGCAGACCCGAAATATTTATTGGCAGATCAGAGCTTCTAGGCGTTTATTTAAAGAGATTCTTTCCGGGGATATTGCGCCGAATTATGCGTAAAGCAGCAGTAACTTAAGGTATTCTGTTGCCCTAAATCTTCTGGCTTTAATCTGTTACCTTTAAAAGAAGTCGTCTCTAGGTATATTCTCGTCCTTCAACATCTAACCATTTAGTGCGTTTTTTAACAAAACGCAATCCCAGGAATGCACAAGTACTTGCAAGTAATAAATACAGAATAAATGGGCTGAGGCTGAAAACTTCTTGCAATTTTAGCTCTGAAGAAAAACCTTCCCTTACTGAGTGTGCCAAATCAATCGCCGAGAAAGAAACAATCATAGCATAAGCGCCATTGTATTCACGCTTAAGAACATTTTGGAAAGAGAAGAATACGCCAGGCGAATGCCACTTTAGAGTACGAGGAAGAAAGGCGGGGATGCCCGAAGCCCAATCTAAATACTCTTGTCCAAATTTGCCTCTCAAATATCTTTCCTCAGTCATCGCAATCAGCGTATAGTAAACCCAGAAAGCAACAGACACAGCAACTGTGAAAAATAAATTACCTGTAAGCATAACGATACCCAGCCACATAAAGTAATTTCCTGTATAAAGTGGATGACGCATATAGCCATACATCCCCGTTGAATTAAGAGTGAGAGCTACTTGACCTGCAGAAGTGTTGCGTCCAGAGGTCCCCTTGGGTACATAAGCAATGGTAAAGGCGCGGATGATTAATCCTAAAAAACCAACTCCAAGGCAGGCTGTTAGCCAACTAGAATCGTTAAAAGCAGGTCTATTGTCATCAATAAAAGCTACATACAAGGCAATCGGAACAAGGAAAGCCGGGAGGAAACTGCGCCAGCGAAAAAGCCATCCACCAGTGCGTTCCATATCTTCAATTAATGGCATATAGAGAGTTCTAAGGGAGAGTTAAACGCGATAAACTCGTGAGCACTTTCAATAAGTGGAGACATGTAGGCGTCCTCCTCCAAGAAAGGTATCTCAACTCTAAAGGCATCTTGAAGTTTTTGAAGCTTGGGAGACATTTTACCTAGGCCCGCAAGAGAACCTAAGTCTGATGCTTGAGCCGCACAGAGCGCCTCGATAGCAAGCACCTGCTCAGCTTGTTCAATGACTTGCCAAAGTTTAAGCGCCGCATTCGCCCCCATACTTACGTGATCCTCTTGCCCGTTTGAGCTGTCTGCGTTATCAGCTGAACTTGGAGTAGTGAGCTGTTTGTTGAGAGAAACAAGGCTAGCTGCTGTGTATTGGACGATCATTAAACCTGAGTTAAGGCCGGGATCTTTCGCAAGGAAAGCAGGTAGGTGACGAGTTCCACTCATCAACTTAAAAACCCTACGCTCTGAAATAGAAGCTATCTCATGAACGGCAAGAGTAAGTCTATCGAGGGTTAGAGCTAAGGGTTGCCCGTGGAAGTTTCCACCAGAAATAACCTTGTCTTCATCTGGGAAAACAAGTGGATTATCGGTAACAGCATTGATTTCATTCTCGAATAAATCTCTTGCCTCGATAAATACATCCAAGGAAGCTCCATGAACTTGAGGGATGCATCTGAAAGAATATGGATCTTGAACATGTGCCCTTGGAGATTTCATTTTCTCAGACCCTTCTATCCAGTCTCTTACAGAAGCAGCTACATCCATAGCTCCCTCCTGATTTCTGACTCTGTGAATATCGTGATCAAATGGAGACTCCAGGCCACTCCAAGCCTCTAAGGACCAAGCTCCAATTGCGTTCGCCCACTCCATAAGATTGTCTATCCGCAACATAGAAGCAACGCCATAGCTGAGCATAAGTTGGGTACCGTTAATAAGAGCAAGACCTTCTTTAGGACCGAGATGTAATTTTTCCCACCCGAATTCTTTTAATGCTTCTGAAGCGTGAACTGGCTCACCACCACGAATACTCACCTCTCCCTCTCCTATCATTGGAATCACAAGGTGAGAAAGTGGAGCAAGATCGCCTGAAGCTCCAAGCGAACCTTGACAGGGGACAACAGGGATAACGTCACTGTCAAGAAAATCTAACAGCCTTTCAATAGTTCGCGGATTGACGGCTGAATGACCTTGGCCTAAAGCCTTTGCTTTAAGAAGAAGCATCATCCTCACTATAAACTCAGGAACATCATCACCTACTCCACAAGCGTGGGAAATGAGGAGTTTATACTGTAGTTCCGAAAGTTTATCATCGGGAATACGCGTGCTTGCGAGTGAGCCAAACCCAGTATTTACACCATATAAAGTGACGTCTTTTGTAGCAATGAGATTCGCTAAATATGCGTGACATTTCTCAACTCTTTCCAGCACCTGAGGCGACATATCAGAAATGAATTCACCAGAATAGAAATTAGGCAAACGATCATACACATCCTCGAGCGTCCACCACTCGGAATCAACCATAAAATTATCCGCTTTCATACCGGCAAGATACCGCCGGTTGGGGTTAACTTGTCACCCAATTACTTAACAGTTATATACATGAAATTCCTGCTCAGTTGTTTAGCGACTTTCGCCCTGCAGCCTATTCTTTTAGGCCAAACGGCAACCTCCATCGACTTTACCGAATTCGACCTCGATAACGGTCTCCACGTAATTCTTCACGAGGACCATTCCACGCCCATCGTTGCCGTTACAGTAATGTATCATGTGGGATCTAAAAATGAAGACCCTTCAAAAACTGGGATGGCTCATTTTTTCGAGCATCTACTATTTGAAGGTTCTGAAAACATAGAACGGGGGGAGTTCGACCACTATGTAGAAAATGCCGGGGGAGTTCTAAACGCGAACACCTCACAAGACCGCACATTTTACTACGAGTTGCTCCCATCTAATCAACTCGAACTTGGGCTTTGGTTAGAATCTGAAAGAATGCTTCACGCGAAGATTCAGCAGATAGGTATCGACACGCAAAATGAAGTCGTTAAAGAAGAAAAACGACAAAGAGTGGATAACCAACCCTACGGCTCAATGATCGCAGAAACGATGGACGCATGTTATGATGTGCACCCATATCAGTGGACTCCCATTGGATCTATGGACCACTTAGACGCTGCTACTCACGAGGACTTTATGGAGTTTTACAAAACATTCTATGTCCCTAACAATGCCACACTGAGTATAGCTGGCGACCTAAATATCGATGAAACCAAGGCCCTCGTAAGCAAGTACTTTTCTGGGATCCCTAAGGGCAAGAGGTCTATTCCGCGTCCTACCGAGGTAGAACCCATCAGAACAGAGGAGCGCAGAAGCATCGTGTACGGAAAAGATCGCCTCCCTGTTGTAATACAGGCGTACCCTATCCCAGCTCAAGGCACCCCAGACTACTACGCCGTAGATCTGCTTAACCAAGTTCTCTCAGGTGGAGCTTCAAGCAGACTCAACAAAGCTGTTGTCGACGAAAAGCAATTGGCTCTTTATTGTGGGGCATTCAGCTTTGGCTTAGAAGATCCCGGAGTAACATTTGCGTTTGCTATGGTGAATATGGGCGTCGAGCCATTGGAGGTTGAAGAGGCGATGAATGAGGAGATCGAGAACATGAAGAAAGACCTCATTTCCGAGCGTGAACTCCAGAAACTTAAAAACCAAATCGAGACTCAGTTCGTCTCATCAAACTCTACAATGGCAGGAATCGCCGAAGAGCTTGCAAACTACCACACTTACTACGGCGACGCGAACCTCATCAACACCGAAATAGATCGCTACCTAGCGATCACCCCTGAAGATATTCGTCGCGCTGCAAATACATACTACACACCAGATTCACGCGCCACCATCTATTTCCTTTTCCAGGACGACAATAACAAAGACTAAGTTCGAAGAAATACTAAGAAAATGAAGACTTTAAAAAACATATTCGTAGCCGCACTATCATTCGCGATAACTTCTACTGCAACACTATCACAAGTCGATAGAAGCCACGCTCCAGAACCTGGCCCGGCACCCACGATAGAACTTGGTGAATCAACCATGCTCAAGTTAGCAAATGGAATCCAACTTATTGTTGTCGAAAATCACAGACTCCCTCAAGTAAGTTGGACTTTATCGCTTGAACATAAGCCAATGTTCGAAGGCAATAAAGCCGGTATGATAGATCTTTTTGGAGACCTTATGCAATCTGGAACTTTGTTAAAATCTAAGGCTGAGCTTGACGAAGCTGTGGATTTCATAGGTGCATCTTTAAGCGCTAGCGCTAAAGGAATCCGTGGCTCTTCTCTAACAAAACATACAGATGAATTCCTCAGCTTAATGGCTGAGGTTATACTTAGCCCTTCTTTTCCAGAAAGCGAATGGGAGCGCCTGAGAACACAAGCTCTTTCAGGATTACTCGCTTCTGAGAGCTCGCCTTCGGACATCTCTGATGCCCTTACTCGAACAATTAACTTCACGAACAACCACCCTTATGGAGAGATTACCACGGCTGAGACATTGGGCTCCATCACCCCTGAAGATTTTCAGGACTACCACAGCACATATTTCCACCCTAACAATGCTTACTTAGTTGTCGTTGGAGATATTGATTCAAGCACCGCTTTTGAAAAAGCGAACACGTATTTCGGCAAATGGAAAAGAGCCGATATTCCTTATAAACGATGGGACTCTCCTGACAGACCCAGGGATATTCGCGTTTGTCTTGCACCTGTAGAAGGTGCAGTCCAAACCTCTATAAAGGTCACCCACACCATAAATATGCCTCCAGGCCATAAAGATGGTATAGCAGCATCTGTGATGAATAGCATCCTTGGAGGAGGAGCTTTCTCGGGAAGACTGATGCAGAACCTGCGAGAAGATAAAGCCTTCACTTATGGCGCACGCTCAAGCTTCTCTCCTGATCCACTGGTTGGTACGTTTACAGCTTACGCCGATGTAAGAAATGAAGTCACCGATAGCGCAATCGTAGAATTACTTTACGAAATCAAACGAATCACTATAGAACTTGTAGACAGTGCTTCTCTAGCTTTAACTAAAAACTACATGAGCGGAAGTTTCGCTCGCACACTAGAATACCCAAATACGGCAGCTTTGTTTGCCCTTAATATCAAACGCTACAAGCTACCTGAGGACTACTACTCTACCTACCTTCAAAAGCTCTCTGAAATTACTGTTGAAGACGTTTACAGAGTCGCTAAAAGATACATCCACCCAGACCAAATAAACATTGCTTGTGTTGGAAACCCCTCGATCACAGAATCACTAAAACAATTCTCAACTTCTGGAATTGTTGAACTTTACGACGCATACGGCCGCCCTTTAATAGAAAGGTCCCCTGCAGCAGAAGGAGTTACCGCAAATAGTGTTATTACCGCCCATTACGAAGCTCTAGGCGGTGTAAAAGCGTTTTCCAAACTTAAGGGCGTTCAGCTCAACGGCTCTGTGGAAATGCCTGGCGGCATGAACCTCCAATACTTGCAAACGAACAATTACAACAAAAAAACGCGAGGTTCAAGGACCACCATGAGTTTAAGTGGATATGATATAGATGTTAATGTAGTCACTGACAAAGGTGGCTTCATTGAGAAAATAGGTTCTAAATCTATATATGATGGCCCTGAACTTTTTCGTTCACAGTGGGAAGAACTCGATCCTGTATTTATGCTTCATACTTCAGAAAAAGGCATAACCACAGAACTCCAAGGCGTAGAAGAAATCAATGGAGTTAAATACCACGTGATCTCATTCTCCTTTGATGGGTCAATCAACATGATTTGCTATTTCGACTTTAATCTAGAAACCCTATCGTTTTCTAAATCTACAATCGACGGACCTGATGGGCCCACAACCACAACGACTACTTACAAGAAATACATCGAGTATGGAAACGGCCTTTCATTCCCGATTGAAGTTGTTACACTTGACGGTCCCAAACAAATGTCAACTCGGTTAGGTTCAATCACCATCAACCCAGAAATCGATCCATCAATCTTTAAACTCGACTAAGATGACAGACGAGATTAAGATGTCTGATTTGAACAAGTCCATCTCACCCTTAGTCATCCTAAAAGATGTCTGCCTGAATCATCAAGAACACCAAGTTCTTAGTGGCGTCAACCTCCAGATCGACCCTGGTGAGTTTCTGTATCTGATAGGGAAAACCGGCAGTGGAAAATCCAGTCTCTTAAGAGCTCTCTACGGAGATTTAAATCTCGCAAGCGGATCAGGTGAAGTGTGCAATACTGACCTGTCTAATCTGAACAGAAGAAACGTTCACAAACTGCGTCGCAAACTGGGAATCGTATTCCAAGATTTCGGATTACTTACAGACAGATCCGTGAGTGACAACTTGAAGTTTGCTTTAAAAGCTACAGGTTGGAGGTTGAAAAATGAAATTAAAAACCGCATAGACGAAGTACTTGAAACCGTTGGCTTGCCACACAAAGGGTACAAATTTCCACACGAACTTTCCGGAGGAGAGCAACAACGTGTAGCCATAGCTCGCGCGTTACTCAACTCTCCCGACTTCGTCCTTGCTGACGAGCCCACCGGCAACCTCGACCCAGAAACCACAAGAGAAATTCTTACACTTATGCACGGACTCACCACTTCTGGCTGCAGCGTTATTATGGCTACCCACGATCATGCATCTGTGGAGGAATTTCCTGGCAAAATCTTGAAATGTGAGAATGGCAAAATACACCAAGTTAAAAAAACTTATGAATCTGTATGAATTCTGCGTCATCTAAAAAACTGCCCAGCATCAGCGTTATCATCCCTTCTTTCAATCAACTTGAGGGACTGCAGAAAACAATTAAGGCCTTTTCAAGCTTACGTAGAAGAGGAATAGAGTTAATCGTAGTTGATGGTGCATCAACCGATGGCAGTTCAGCGTGGATTCATTCAAACTCTTCAGATATAGATCATATTTTAATTGAGCCCGACACAGGCATCTACGATGCTATGAATAAAGGCCTTAAGTTCACAAAGGGTAACTGGGTTTGGTTTATGGGAACTGGAGATTTACCTGTCATCGAAGGTGTTGAGGAAGTATTAGGAGTGGTTGAGGGACGTACGAGTCTTATCGGGGAGTCTTACCCTGAAATGCTTGCCTTTGGAGTTCACTTACTCGCTCCTCGTGAACCGGGAGTGCCAGAGTATTACAACCCAGTATGGAATGCCAAACTTGTTTGGAGAAACACAATACACCATCAGGGTGCTATTTATTCGAGAAAGCTCTTTAAAGGCGATGCTTATGATTTAAGGTTTAAAGTCTTAGCAGATTATCATCTGCACTTGAGGATTTGGAAGAAAGGCGTTGAGTGCTCTTGTTTTCCTGCAATAATTGCTGAAGTTGCAGCGGGTGGAGTCAGCAGAGACTTCTCGCGATCCCTTTACAAGGAAGAAAGGACTCTGAAGCGAGATGTTTTATCGGGATGGGAGAATATGGTGCAGGAAGTTTGGACTCGGGCCAAGTGGATTATGAAAAAAGGGGGGGCCTTAGCGGAAAATACAAAACCTCATCAAATCAAAACAACTACCCCTTCAAGTACTCGTTAATCAAGTGAGAATCAGCGCCCCAATGGAGGTTTTCTCTGGCGGCCATACATTTTGAAAACCAAAACTCTCGTGGCTTAGAAAGAACTTCTGCAACTCCTTTCGCAATAGCTTCTGAGGTCACGTCCTTCAACACTACCCCTACTCCATTTTCCTCAACCACAAGGCGAACTTCGACCATGGGACTCGCCACGATCGGCAATCCAACATGAATGAAATCGAAGAGTTTGTTTGGCAGACTGAGTAGGTAATTTGTGTGAAGGCCTTTGTCTAATGAAAGACCCACGTCTGCAGAAGCAGTGAGTATTCTAAGCTTTTCATAGGGCAAGCGAGGGATACAGTGGAGTCTACCCTTCCATCTCGGGTCATTAATTCGCTCAGACGATTCATCGAACTCGATTCCGGCTCCAACCAGAACTAACCTTACGTCAGTCATAACAGCAAGGGCATCGACAGCATCAGAGGTGCCACGGTCTCTATCCATAAATGCTCCTTGAAGAAGAAGAATGGGTAAATCTGTGGGGATACCAAATTCTAAAAAGGCAGTTCGTGGAGTCACTTCCGGAACTGACTTTAGAACAGGCATATTGCGTAGGACATCGACTTTAACACCGTAGCGCTGTCGAAACTCCCTAGCTATGGACTCGTTGACGGTGAGCATCTTACCTAACTTAGGTATGCAATATCTCTCTATAAAAATCCAAACCTTCCTTCTCAATGGCTTCCCGGTGAGTCCAGCGGCCTCAGTAAAAAATTCATGGGAGTCATAAACTACAGGGATCTTTCTATGACGCCCCACGACAATAGACGGCAACAGCGTATCAAGATCGTTTGCCCAAATCCTATCTACCTCAGCTTTGCCTAACCATTTCAGTAAGGCAAGTTGTAATTCCGCATAGAAAAGCGGTCCAGACTTGAACAACAAAGGCAAGCGTACAGCACTGCCGGGGCCATCGTAAGGAATTGATTCGGGGAGTTCACGTCCAACTAAAATGGGCTCGTGTCCAGCGGCAATCATTGCCTCACAGGTTTTCCTTACACGTTGATCGAATGTGAGGTCGTTAGAGACAAGGACTGCAATTTTCAAACCCCGATTATTTAAGGGTGCCCTCTTTAATTTGTTCTAAGACACGCTTCGTGTAACGAGGGAATTCTCCTTTCATCATCCATCCGAAATATCCAGGATCACGCTCAATAAGTTCCTTTACAGAAACTCCCTTGTTCTTACCAAAATTGAATACAATTACACCGTCGTCATTATATATGAGTCTACCAGCGAGATCTGCGTTGCGAGTTCGTTGGCAGAATTTATGGAGCTCATCCATATCTGAAGGTACAGGCCCTACTTTTTCGCCTCGGCTGTCGCTAATAGTTGCCTCAGCATATTTTTCAAGTTGATTTACAAGAATTTCTAATGTTGCGGCAGTATCGGGGTATGCTTCGTGCGCTCCCTCGAGTTCTTTGTCGCAGTAAAATCTGTAGGCAGCTTTAAGGGTGCGTTGCTCCATTTTGTGGAAGATGTTTTGGACATCTATGAGATTTCGGCCTTCTAATCCAAAATCTACTCCAACCCTCAAAAACTCCTCAGCCAACATAGGAACGTCAAAACGGTTGCTATTAAATCCACCTAAGTCACAATTTTGAAGAAATTTCACTAACCCCGGAGCTATAGCTCCAAAGGTGTGCTTACTTTTTACATCCTCGTCATAAACACCATGAACAAGAGAAGACTCAAGCGGAATTGGCATTTCTGGGTTTACAAGGATTCTATAATCATTCCCTGCTTTCTCTGGCTTACGCACCACAGATCCATCAGGAGAAACCTTAATCATTGCAATTTCAACGATTCTATCCTTCCCAACTTGTACTCCAGTAGTTTCCAGATCGAAAACTACGAGAGGCCTCTTGAGATGTAAATTTTTGAGAGCTGCTTCTAAATCCATCATGTCTTATCCTTCTAATGGGCGATCTAAAGAAAACGCCTCTAAGTAATCAGCTACTCGTTGAACGAAACTACCTCCCAATTGACCATCAACAACTCTGTGGTCATAGCTGTGAGAAAGGAACATCATATGACGTATTGCAATAACATCTCCTTCAGGAGTTTCAATAACAGCAGGTTTTTTACGTATAGCTCCAAGTGCCAGAATTCCAACCTGGGGTTGGTTAATAATAGGAGTTCCCATTACATTTCCAAAAGTCCCCACGTTACTCATCGTGTAGGTACCACCAGAAATATCATCCGGACCTAATTTCCCAAGTCTTGCACGATTTGCTAAATCATTAATTGCACGAGCGAGTCCTTGGAGGTTATATGAGTTGGCATTTTTAATCACTGGAACAATCAGATTACCTGTAGGCAGAGCTGCAGCCATCCCGAGATGAATACCCTTATGAATCACAACGTTATCCCCATCAATACTCGCATTCACTCCAGGAAAATCACCAATAGCCTTAACAATAGCTTCCGCAATTAAAGGAGTAAAAGTTAATTTCTCACCGAATTTCTCTTGAAATTCTTTCTTATTCTTATTTCTCCAAAGCACCAAACTCGTCACATCCGCTTCAACAAAAGAAGTAACGTGTGGAGATGTTTGTACAGAATCAACCATGTGCTTGGCAATCATCTTACGCATCCTATCCATCTCAACAATTTCATATCCACCAGAAACAGATTTGAATGCAGGATGCGGTTCATCAGATGAAGCAGAGACTTTATATGCTATAGCCGGTTTAGTGAGATTAGCTGGTGTCGGCTTTGCTGTTGTAACTGTTGTACCACCACGGTTCGCTAAATACGCGATCATATCCTTCTTCGTCACACGACCTTCAGCACCAGTACCATGTATAGACTCTAGATTTTCCATGCTTACTCCCTCTTCCAAAGCAATGCTTCTTACAAGTGGAGAGTAGAAACGCCCAGATTTACCTGTTCTTGCAGGAGATGTGACAACTACTGCCGCTGCAAGAGGAGCGGAAACCATTTCAACAACATCTTGAGAGGGAACTGGAGAAGGTTCAGATTTGGGAGCTGGAGAAGAAACTGAGGCAGATGCTGAAGAAGTAGCTTCACCGCCAATCTCGTATCGGGCAATTGGATCTCCAACCTGAACTACGTCATCTTCTGAGACTAGCCATTCAACAAGCACTCCATCTTCTGGAGCTGGAACTTCACTATCAACCTTGTCAGTTGCTATTTCTACTACGGCCTGGTCTGCCTCGACATTTGCCCCAGCATCAACTAGAAATTTAATTATAGTGGCCTCTGCCACACTTTCGCCCATTTTAGGGAGGAGGATTTCTATGATTGCCATGTAATCAGTTTACAGGTTACAAAAGTAATGCGTTCAGGATAAGCTTGAGGTCTTCAAAGCAATTGTATTTTTTACTTGAGCCAAATTCTAAAAATCATGCAGTTAAATCTGATAGAGGTAACACAGAAATGTGTGGACAGTGTTGTCGCACTATTTTTAAAAACCTTATTAAGTCTTGATGACACAAACAAAATCACAATTAGCATGTGCTTACACGTTGCCACACATTGGCACCTGTGGTAACTTGTAACCACACATTTCTCATCGATTGGCCCTGAAGGCATAGGTAAGTAAGGGATTCCTCAAAAAAGAGCAAAATCAACGTTTACGCTGTAAGCAGACAGTTATGTCGAACCCTTCGATAAAAAACACAAAGAAATTTATGAACGAATAAATAACGCACGAAAAACAAGTTTCAAGTCTTCGAACCAGTTGTATTTTCGAGCGTAAGCCAAGTTCATTCTCTCCTTTATTCTATCGTCATCGTTTTCAACGGCATTAAAGACGGAAGGTCGTGATTCTTTGCCTGGAGCGTCAATGCCTACCCAAGTCGCTTTTCCCAGGAGGACTCTGAAGGAGCGAGATATCCATGGGGATCGGCCCGAGAGGATAAGGAGGGGTGAAAAAAGAAGGAGAGTTAATGACGAAAGGAGATCTAAAATGCGTTTTGAGCGTCGGGCCGAGGGGCCGTAAATAGCTCGGTCGAGCTCGGTGACGGGGTCTGGACCTGGGCCGCCTGCACCCATAACGGATCCGTCATCAGTCCAGGCAATTCTACACACCACCGTTTTATTAACAAGAGAAGAGAGAGCGGTAATGATGTCTGTTGCGCTTACATCTCTACCACTAAAGACGACCTCACCAATCGACTTTATTCTTACCAATTCAGAAACAGTGTTGATTTCATCTGGGCCTATTACAGTTGTGGATTCGGAGATGTTCCCTCGAAGTTCGACAGAGTCGAGCATATTTGAGATGGCTGTGGATTCCGTGGGAGATGCAATGATGAGGCGAGAAGTCGGTTTGGCATTTAAACGCCAACCACCAAGGGAGATGCGCCCCGAAATTACAACAGCAGCAAACCAAAACGGCCCCAGTAGGAGGATGGCTCTAGAAAATCGAAGCGCTTCTGGAAGCAGTCCATATCCTGCAATTAAAACCAACGAACCGACTGCGATTCCTCGGATTACTCTTCGTGGGATCCATGGTTTATCATATCCACCGAAAAGGTAAAGCGTGAAAACCCAGAAAACCGAATAGATGCAAAGCGCCTTTATAGTTACGGATTTATCGTACAGAATGCCCGAATAATCTGAGTAAAAGCCAAGCAAAATAAAGAGTCCTATGTGAAGAGCCAATCCTTCAAGAACGGGCCAACTTATTTTTGTCAATACTCTCCGAATGATAGAAATCCCTGCCCTAGCATAGATAGCGATACGTATGAACATGTTAAACATGCTCGCCTGAGAGCCCTCAAAATGTTTGGCTGCAAAAATGAGCATCGCGTTGTAAAAGATCGTCACATAGTTGAGGCTACCTTTCTTAGTACTCTCGCCTTTGTAGTGAATTATACGAGTACCTGAGAAATAATAATTGTCCCAACCTCCTTTTATAATCCTCCAACTCAAATCGATATCCTCTCCGTACATAAAGAAATCCTCGTCCAACAGTCCCACTTCTAAGAGGGTTTCACGTCGCATCCACATGAAGGCGCCGCATAGGATATCTATTTTATTTATCTCGTTAGCGCTAAGATGACCGGCGTAATAACTGTTCAAGTTCTTACTTGCAGGAGCGAGGTGAAAAAGTCCGGATATCCTACAAAATGATGCCCAAGGCGTAGGAATCCCTCTTTTACTCTCAGGTAAAAACGTCCCTGAGCCGTCGAACATGGGGACGCCCAAACATCCCAATTTAGGGGTGGCGTTGGCGAAAGCCATGCACTCGGTGAAGGTGTCTTCTTGGACTACGGTGTCGGGGTTGAGGAGCAGAACGTATTTGGCCTCAGATATTTTTATAGCTTGGTTATTTGCAATAGAAAAACCTACGTTTTCTGTATTCTCAATCAGCTTAACCCAAGGGAATTTAGTTTTCACCATCTCAGTGGTGCCATCCACAGAAATATTATCGACTACGCACACTTCTATAGCATCATAGTTACCTGAAGCTTCAGAATAGTGTGTTATCGCCCGTTCGACAGAAACAAGGCATTGGGCAAGGAATGCCTCAACGTTATAGCTGACTATGATTACCGACAGTTGCATCAACTAAATTTCGTAAAGAGTTCTGTTGTCCATAGAGCGAGCTAATGTGGCTTCATCAGCATGCTGTAAAGCTTCGCCGACAGCTATACCCCTAGCTAAAGTGGTAACTTTTATATCGAACTCGACCAATTTTTTATAAAGGTAAAACGAGGTCGTATCTCCTTCCATCGTAGAAGGAAGAGCGAAAATAACTTCGGTGTCTTGATCTAATTCCGAAATTCTTAAGACGAGAGCTGCTATATTTATATCTGCTGGACCCACACCATCCATGGGACTTATTACGCCTGCAAGCACGTGATATACTCCCCGGTACGTTCCTACATTTTCGATGGCGATAAGATCTCTAATGTCCTCAACGACACAAATGAGCTTCCTATTCCTTTCTGGAGTTTTACAAATAGAACAAACATCTTGCTCTGTGAGGTTGTGACAAACCCTGCAAGGCGACACCCCTTCACTCATAGAAATCAACGCGTCTGAAAGCGCCCTCACTCGCTCTGTATCCCTACGTAACAAGCTCAGTGCCAGACGCAATGCCGTGCGGCGACCTATTCCAGGAAGAGTAGCGATTTGGTCTACTGCGGCTTCTATGAGGCGTGATGGTAGTTGTTGCACGCCGTAAATATAAACTGCATATCGCGCGCATCGAAACAAGAACCCAACAAGTATCTTGCACACCATGTCGCAGACCACTTTTTTACTTATTTCCGGCCTCTATATAGGTCTGTTATTTATAATCGCTCACCATACTGGGCGTAATAAAAAAGCAGCTGACTTCTTTCTAGCTGGGCGAAAAGCACCTTGGTATGTGGTAGCGTTTGGGATGGTGGGAGCCTCTTTAAGTGGAGTGACTTTTATTTCCGTTCCTGGAATGGTGGGGACTGCAGACTTTACTTACCTGCAAATGGTGATGGGGTTTATGGCGGGATATGTCTTTATCATGGCCGTACTCCTCCCCCTCTATTACAGACTTGGACTAACGAGTATCTACACCTATCTACAGGGTAGGTTTGGGAATTATGCGTACAAAACAGGCGCGTCATTTTTTATGCTCTCAAGAATAATAGGTGCGTCATTTCGCCTCTTCCTAGTGGCGATCGTTGTGGAGCTTGCCATCTTGGAACCTATGTTCTCACAAAGCGTGCCTAGCTGGGCGTTCGCCGTGATTGTAGCTGTGGTTTTGGCCGTAATTTACCTCTACACTCGCAAAGGTGGGATGGCCACAGTAATTTGGACGGATACAGTCCAAACTGCCGCTATGCTCACCGCCGTCATCCTGACCGTCCTTGCCATAGCGAATACGCAAGGTGCACACTGGACGGAAATTCCAGAACTCGTAAAATCCTCTGGCATGACGAAAATATTTGTTTTCGATGATTGGAAAGCCGGAAATCACTTCGTGAAACATTTCTTAGCTGGGACGTTTGTCTGCATCGCAATGACGGGTTTAGACCAAGATATGATGCAGAAAAATCTTTCGTGCGAAAACCTCAAAGCGGCGAGATGGAATATGGGAAGCTTCGCAATCGTACTGTTCCTAGCGAATATATTGTTCCTCTCACTTGGAGCACTCTTGTACATGCACGCAAATTCAAATGGAATCGCTATACCGGAGCAAGCTGACAAGTTGTTTCCGATGCTGGCTTTAGATGGGACGCTTGGGATGATGATGGGCGGTGTGTTTTTAGTTGGGCTGCTTGCTTCGGCGTTCAGCTCGGCAGACTCGGCCTTAACTGCCCTCACTACTTCGGCATGTGTGGATCTTTTAGACACGCCAAGCATGGATGAAAATCGAGCTGAACGAACTCGATCTCGAGTTCATATAGCGATGGCCGGAGTGCTGTTCATCTCCATAATGCTATTTAAATCGGCAAACGACACCAGTGTGGTCGCAGCATTATTCACAGCTGCAAACTACACTTACGGTCCGCTATTGGGGTTGTTCTTCTTCGGACTCTTGTCGAAGCGTATGCCTGCCGACAAACTGATCCCGTATGTTGCAATAAGTGCGCCTATTCTATGTTACTTTTTAGAATACTCTTTGAAGGCGAAATACGGCTTTAGTTTTGGCTTTGCTCTACTTCCAGTTAATGGAACAATTACAGCGCTCGGACTCGCCCTTCTTCCTAAGAAATAACTACCTTTGACGAATGAAAAAACGCACTTCGGATCTTCTCGACCGCCTTTCTGAATCGGCCACCCTTGCTATGGCTCAAATGGCTCGTGAACTCAAAGATTCCGGAGTTGATGTCATTTCGCTTTCTTTAGGCGAACCTGACTTTGACACTCCCTCAGAGCTGAAACAGGCTGGGATAGATTCGATCAACGCAAATGAAACTCATTACACGCCTGTTCCGGGCACACAACGTGTAAGAGAGGCGATTTCTAAGAAATTTAAGCGTGACAATGGATTGGTTTACAATTCAGACCAAATCGTAGTTAGCACTGGAGCTAAACAATCTCTCGCTAACGTAATTCTCAGTCTTGTGAATCCTGGTGACGAAGTAATCTTGCCCGCTCCGTTTTGGGTTAGCTATATTGAACTCATTAAGGTCGCTGGAGGTGTACCCGTAATTCTACCTACGGGTATCAAAGAGGATTACAAGATTAACCCCGAGGCGCTAGAAGCTGCCATTAATGAGAAAACTCGCATGATGATTTACAGCTCACCATGCAATCCCTCAGGTTCAGTTTACACAAAGGAAGAAACATCTAAAATTGCTGATGTCCTTAGAAAGCACGACAACATGTACACAATCTCCGATGAGATTTACGAGCTCATTAACTTCACTTCCAAGCACGCGAGTCTCGCTGCAGAACCGGGGATGATGGACAGAGTAATTACGGTAAACGGTGTTTCTAAAGGGTTTGCCATGACAGGATGGAGACTGGGATACATCGGTGCACCAAAGTGGATCGCTGATGCCTGCACGAAAATACAAGGCCAATTTACATCTGCCCCATGCAGCATCGCTCAAGCGGCTGCGGCAACGGCCGTAGAAGCTGACCCCTCCATCGCCCATTCAATGGTTGCCGCGTTCCTCAGAAGACGCAACGCCATGCACGCAAGCCTATCAAAAGTCCCTGGAATCAACCTCAACCTTCCCATGGGCGCTTTCTATCTTTTCCCTGACGTAAGTAAGCTTTTCGGAAAGAGCTTCAATGGGACAACTCTTAACAACTCTGATGATGTTGCGATGTTCCTCATCGAGGAAGCTCACGTAGCTACAGTAAGTGGTGCAGCATTTGGAACCCCAGAATGCATCCGTATCTCGTATGCCGCAGCAGATGAAGTTCTTGAGGAAGCTGTGCGAAGAATTGAGGCTGCTGTCAGTAAATTAGTGTAATCGGAGTTAAGGTTTGGCCTAAAAATCAAATGACAAAAAAAGAAGCCATAAAGAACATCGCTAATCTCTCCGCCTTGGTGGTGGGTGATGTGATGCTCGACTCGTACTTATTCGGGACCGTAGAGCGACTGTCTCCCGAAGCTCCTGTGCCGGTAGTCTTGATGTCAGGCCGAGACGAAAGAGCTGGCGGAGCAGGTAACGTAGCTCGAAACGTGCAAGCTCTAGGTGCCAAAGTTCACATTGCAACCGTCATAGGAAATGACTCAGCCGGTGAGAGACTACAGGATCTTTTTCGAGCAAGCTCGATGGGAGATTCTGCCTTTCTTTATGAGGAGGGGCGTATTACAACAATTAAAACTCGAATTATTCGAGATAACGAACATATGCTCAGGGTTGATGAAGAATCTGACAAAGCGATAAGCAATCAAACAGCTAAAAAACTCATCGAAGCTTGTCTTAAAATCATGAACAACTCAAAGATTGACGTTGTTATTTTCGAGGACTACGACAAAGGCGTACTCACCCCCGAAATTATTAAGGCCCTTACTGATGAAGCAAAAAAGCGCGGCATTCCCGTAACTGTAGACCCTAAATTAAGAGGGTTTTTCAATTACCCGGGCGTCGATCTTTTCAAACCCAACATTCAAGAATTACGTGAAGGTCTTCAACGTGACATTGATCTTCCTATGGGACTTCCCGATGCCTTAAATGAATTACACAACAAGCTCTCACCTAAGATTTCTATAACAACATTGGGATCTCATGGCATGTGGATTCATTGTCCTGAAGGTGAAAATACCGAGGAAACTAGTCACCTACACATCAAATCACGACCCAGCAACGTCATAGACGTTAGTGGAGCTGGTGACACAGTGATCGCAACAGCATCTCTGATGCTCGCTGCTGGCGCTACACCTTTACAAATAGCAGAGGTCGCAAATATTGCTGCCGGTCAGGTCTGTGAACACAGTGGGGTAGTAACCGTTGATTTAGAACAACTCATCGCTGAGGTATGACATTTAACGAATTCCGCGAAATAGGAAATGTTTACCTCTATAAATCGAAGGCAAAAAACCTTCGTGTATTAAAGATACTTAACCTATTTGTTTCTTTTACAGCCCTTATCACGCTAACAATTTATTACGGTTTCCCTCACACTGTTCATGGTGATGTAAATATGATGAATGTGATGAGATACAGCTTCGGGTTTTACGTATCTCTCTACCTCATAAAATTTATTTACGATTTTCATCCTTGGGAATACCTCAAAAAAACTTGGTTTGAAGGGTTCGTAATGTTCATTTTAATCATCGAAGGGGCAAGCCACATTATAACAGGCGAATTGCTTTTTGTCCCGCTACTGGAGAAACTCTCTATCTCGTCTGGAGAAGATATCAGTTTAATCTTTATCCAGGGTTACTTCTTCATCGTTATCATCGCCGAGCTTACGCGCAAAGGGAGCGTTATCCCAAAAATAAAGATGCATCCCGCCGTTATTTTTATTCTCAGTTTTTTAGGTATTATCACAGTCGGAACACTCCTTCTCATGATGCCCGAGATGACCTCCAGCGGCAATGGGATGAATGCATTGGACGCCTTCTTTACCTCTACTTCCGCTTCTTGTGTAACAGGATTGATGGTTGAGGACGCTATGCATTTCTTCACTTTTAAAGGCCAAATTGTCATTCTCGCCCTCATCCAGCTCGGAGGCCTGAATGTAATCGCATTCGCATCCGTTCTCGCCCTCGCAGCCCGCTTCGGTGTATCTGTAAGCCAACACGATGTCATCGAAGATTTCGTCTATCGAGACAACTTCCTAAGCGGGAAAGGCACCCTTGGAAGGGTTGTCATTTGGTGTCTGGTAATTGAGGCTCTTGGTGCGATTGCACTCGGTGTTGTTTGGTCTTCCGAAATACCTTTTTCTGGGTTAGGCGACAGGGTCTTTTCCTCTATTTTTCACAGTGTATCCGCATTTAACAATGCCGGAATCAGCTTGTTTACTGACGGATTCACTCATCCATGGGTCTCCACAAATTGGCTGGCTCACTGGGTGATAACGGCACTTGTTTTCTTAGGCGCTTTAGGTACGGTAGCTCTTTTCGACATATTTGACCCCGCTCGTCTTCGCAGCAGACTCATCTACCCTTGGAAGACAATAGGGTTCGCTACGAAAATCGCTCTCTATTTCTCACTTATATTGGTTGTGTTCGGGTCTGTTGCTTTCGCCATTCTTGAATGGAATGGTGTACTCTCTGGCATGTCTGGTTTCGGGAAATTCACGACGTCAGTATTCCAAAGCGTTACCAGAACTTCCGGCTTTAACTCAGTAAACATAAACTCTGTGGGCCTCCCCATGATCTTTATCTTTATAGCCTTGATGTTTATTGGCGGCTCGTCTTCATCAACGGGAGGTGGGATTAAAACATCTACGTTCTCGGTTATATTAAGTGACGTTTGGCGTACTGTGAGAGGATTCGACCATGTCCAACTCTTCAAGCGAACAATTCACCCTACTCTAAGATCCCGAGCTTACAGCGTTCTTATGTTCTTTATCCTAGGAAATATGATCTTTCTGTTTTTACTCACTATAACAGAAGCCTCATTACTGGCTAAGGGTGAGTACCGTTTTATAGACCTCGCCTTCGAACAAATCAGCGCCATGGGCACAGTGGGATTAAGTACAGGCCTTACACCACTTCTTACACCAGCAGGGAAGCTTATCATTTTAATTTCTATGTTCATCGGACGAGTAGGAACACTTACTGTAGCGTTTGCTATTGGCGGCAACCTAATAGAAACACACTTCAAATATCCTGAAGGCCACACAATGATTGGCTAAATAACAAAGTCAAATAGACAATGGGCACAAAAGTCACACCATATACAGCAGTTTCCGAAGAAACTAAAAAGAAACAAGTCGAGCGTATGTTCGACAGTATAGCTCCCAAATACGATTTCCTGAATCACTTCTTCTCAATGGGAATTGATGTGCTATGGCGTAAAAAATGCATAAGGATACTGAAACGCGAAACGCGCACACCTAGAACAATTCTAGATATGGCAACCGGAACAGGAGATTTCGCGATAGAAGCAGTGCGCATGGGACTACCATCTCATATGACAGCTATGGATCTCTCACAGGGGATGTTAGATGTTGGTATAAAAAAGGTGGCTGCAAAAGGTCTCAATGACCGCATCACTTTAATCCAAGGCGACTCTGAAAATCTACCATTTCAGGACGAATCATTCGATGCATACACAGTGGCCTTCGGTGTTAGAAACTTCGAAAATTTAGACCTTGGGCTTTCAGAAATGTATCGAGTCTTGACACCCGGCTCTCTTACAGTAATACTTGAATTTAGCAAACCTAAATCATTTCCTGTCAAGCAATTATTCGCATTATATTTTACGCATATCATGCCCGTAATAGGTCGATTGGTCTCTCGAGATCCAGCCGCATACACCTATCTTCCTGAAAGTGTAAAGGCCTTCCCAGAAGGCGCAGAATTCTTAGAACGTCTCAAAACTGCTCGCTTTATCGACCTCCGTGCCATCCCACTTACAGGAGGAATAGCAAGCATTTATCTTGGCCGTAAACCTGGCGCTGAAAAATGATAATTCGCGTTTCGCCAAGCACGCTTTCAGGTGAAGTCACAGCTCCCCCTTCGAAAAGTCTTAGCGCACGCTTTATTGCTGCTGCCCTATTGGCAGACTCCCCGACAATGCTTCATGGAATCAGTGATTGTGACGACACGAACATCGCTTTAAGCATTGCCGCCGCTCTTGGGGGAGAAATAGAACTTGGCAGCGACTCCGTTAGGATCACACCCTGCCAATCCAGCATCCCTCGCCCACGAAGTGAAAAATTACATGCTGGCGAATCTGGCCTTGCAGCACGCTTGTTTGCCCCCATTGCCGCTCTTTCACTTGACACACTTACCTTAACTGGTGAAGGCTCATTGATGAATCGCCCATTTGAAATGGTCACTAACGGCCTCGCTGCTCTTGGCGTAAAAACGACTGGCGGCAACACATTGCCCATTACAATTGAAGGACCATTGGTTGGCGGTGAAATCGAAATTGACGGTAGCATAAGCTCCCAATTTCTAACCGGCCTTTTGCTTGCTCTGCCTTATGCTGAAAAGGATTCAAAGGTCTTGGTGCACAACTTAACCTCCCGGCCCTACATTGAAATGACCCTTGAAGTGATGCGGGCGTTCGACCTTGATTTCACTCATGAAACGCTCGATTCCTGCGACACCTTCCTCATCCCTGCAGGCCAAACCTCTCGATCTCTCCCTCTATCAACAGACGGAGATTGGAGCGCCGCCTCCACCTTCCTCGTTCTTGGTGGACTATGTGCTCGCCCCGATTTAGAAATAAAGGGCATACGTGGAATATTTACGCAAGCCGACTCGGCCATCAAAGGAGCTATGCTCTTCGCCGGTTATCATATACTTGGAACAGATGACGGCCTAAACTTGAAGAAAAAGAGACCTCGCGCAATTAACCTAGACTTGTCGAATTCGCCAGACCTCTTCCCTGTTCTATGCGCTCTCGCAGCCTTTAGCAACAAACCATCTCGTTTAAGCGGCGCCAACAGACTTTCATCAAAAGAATCAGACAGAGCCTCAGTACTCATCTCTGAGTTCGCTAAAGCCGGTGTAAGAATAGAAAGAGAGGATGATACATTGGTTATTCACCCTTGTAAAAAAACGACAGCTTGCCGTATTGACCCTCATGGCGATCACCGCATCGTTATGGCTGCGGCTATCTTAGGCTGTGCTGGCGCGGCTGACATCGAGATCTTAGACGCTGATTGCGTTGCCAAAAGCTATCCTATGTTTTTTGATGATCTCGCCAGCATAGGTGGTTGCATGTGTGAGGTCCCATAGCTTGATCAACTCCATTTCACTATGTACTGTGGGTTGATACAACACCACTGTGTGTCGACAGTGTAAACGTTCTTACACAAAATCACCCTCGCAACCCCTATATAATCTTAAAAAACCTAATCACAAGTGCGGTTACACGTTAACGCAGAAATACAATTCAAAAGTGCGCTAACATGTAAACACAGCAGTGTCTGAATTTATCTAGCATTAACAGATGTAATAGATAAATTAAAAAAAAGTGCGACGACACTGTCCGCACAGACCCACGACACTCTCTGCCGAAAAAATATCACAAACTTAAACTCAACTTTAATTTCCTGCGCTTCCTTTCAACACAAGTGATGCTGCAACAGCCGTAACCGCAGGGGCAAAGATTGGAGCAAGTGTAAAGTTCAAAATGGGAATAGCCATTAAAACCGAGAATACAATACCTAATCCTACTGCAAGACGGCGAGATTTAAAAGCCATACGAATAGATTCAACAGCTCCGGCCCCTTCTCGCTCCCAAACATAATCCATAGAAGCAGCACCGTAAAAGAAGGCCCCCATAACAAAAGCAATTAACAACTCAAGTGGAGCAATCACTGGAAGTAAAATAGGAAACATAAAACCAACAACGAGAGCCACAATCAAAAGCAAAATCGCAAGACAAAGCTCAATAATTAAATAAAGCAAGGCCGTGCGTATTCCTCGAAACACCTCTCGCAAAAAATTACCCAAAGAAAATGGACGAACAACACCCGTAATCTTCTGCTCTGTAAGTTCAGACAGCATAGCCATTACGGGGCCCAGGAAAATAAGCACCAAGTATTTCATGAGTTTGACTTTTAACCAAAAAAGCCCAATCCACACAACTATACTCAACATATAAGAACCTATTGCTCTGATTATTTCCTCAATACAATCCATTGCGATCATACCTTCACCGCATACAGCTAAAGAATGTTCCCCAAACGTTGTTGTATACAGATGATCTGCACCATCAACTGCCATATCTATTAGAGTAAAAGCTCCAAAACTTAAGGCTATAGTCAGAAAAAATGCTGGAAGAAACCAAATTAAAAGACCGTTCGAAGCCATAAAAGGCAAGGCCCTAAAAGTTGCTGAAACACCATCACGAATTTTCATAGTTGCAATGTGGGAAAAACATTTTAAAATTCATAAAAAACCGCCTATGAATCCTCAACTTTACCATTATGAGAATTCACCTAATCGCAATTGGAGGAAGTGCTATGCACAATTTCGCCCTTGCGCTAAAAGACAGCGGGCATAATGTATCAGGGAGTGATGACCAAATCTTTGAGCCAAGTAGAGGTCGACTTGAGAAAGCGGGGTTGCTCCCTAATAGCGAGGGTTGGCACCCTGAGAATCTCACTAACAAGATAGACGTAGTTATTCTGGGGATGCATGCGAGAAAAGATAACCCTGAACTTGCACGGGCACGAGAGCTAGGGTTAAGCGTTCAATCATATCCCGAATTTCTATTCAACGCTACCAAAGATAAAAAGCGTTTAGTCGTTGGGGGTTCTCATGGAAAGACGACCATTACATCTATGCTTCTTCATGTCTTGAGCGCTTTAGGGAGAAATGCTGATTATATGGTTGGTGCTCAACTCGAGGGGTTCGACCGCATGCTCGAATTGAACAAAAAAAATGATTTGGCAGTGATTGAAGGAGATGAATACCTGAGCTCTCCCATTGACAGCAGGTCGAAATTTCTCCACTACAGACCGCACATAGCGATAATCACGGGCATTGCCTGGGATCACATAAATGTTTTTCCAACAGAAGAAAGCTACTTAGACACTTTTCGGAAATTTATTGAGACTTTAGAACAAGGAGCAACACTCGTGTACTGCTGTGAAGATTCTCAACTTTTAAGCCTCATTAAAGAGGCTTCTAACAAAAGACCTGACATTTACTGTGAGCCATATTTCACGCCTTCTAGTATTCCGGGCAATGGCAGCTCGGTGATCACCTACTCTGACAACACAACCGCAATATCTAAACTCGTGGGGGCTCACAATTTCCAAAACTTAGCGGGAGCAAGAGCCATTTGCAAATCGCTATCTATCTCAGCAGAACAGTTCGACAAAGCGATTGAAGGTTTTACAGGAGCTGCAAGGAGATTAGAAGTGGCTGTAGAACGGCCGCAAAAAAAATTCACTGTCTTTAGAGATTTCGCTCACGCTCCTTCTAAACTCAAGGCGACACAATCAGGCGTTGTTGGGTCATTTCCTGAAAGGAAGGTGACTGCGGTTTTTGAGCTTCATACTTTTTCAAGCTTAAACAAAGAATTCCTGCCTCAGTACTCTCACAGCATGGATGCTGTAGACAAAGCCATCGTATTTTATGACCCTAAAGTTGTAGAACATAAACGCCTGCCCGCGATCTCTATACAAGAAGTTAAAGATGCCTTTGGGAGAGAAGATCTTGAAGTTATTACATCAGTAGATTCTCTGGAGAAAAGACTTAACGCTATTCCTAAAGAAAACCACTGTGTGCTGATGATGAGCTCCGGAAGGTTTGGGGGAGCAGAAATTCCTCAATAAGAGCGCTACCCAAGTCCAACATCAAGCGACATCATGACGATGAATCCAACGATTAATCCCATTGTAGCAAGGTCTGTATTCCCCCCGCGTTGACTCTCAGGAATCACTTCTTCTACTACAATAAAGATCATAGCTCCTGCAGCAAAAGCTAAAGCATAGGGAAGGATTGGCAAAACCGTCATGACTATAGCAGCTCCTATTACCGCAAATATGGGTTCAACAATAGCTGACAGCTGACCCCATTTCCAAGATTTCCATTTACTGACCCCCATTCTTCTTAAAGGCATAGAGACAGCAAATCCTTCCGGAAAATTTTGAATTCCAATTCCAATAGCTAAAGCAACCGCACCACCTATTGTGAAAACTGAATGGCCATCCATTCCTAAAAGTTCTGGATTAGCAAGGGCACCAAAGGCAACTCCAACAGCTAATCCTTCTGGGATATTATGCAGTGCAATGGCCAACACTAATAAAATAGTTTTTCTCCAGTCTGTAGATATCCCTTCTGCCTCCTCCCTTTTGGCAAATAAATGTAGATGAGGAATAATTTTATCTAAAACAAATAAGAACAACGCTCCGAGAAAAAACCCAATAGCAGGAGGCAACCACGGTGGCATTGTACTTAATCCCATTTCATTTTGGAGTTCGACATAAGCGATTGCAGGAGATAGCAGTGACCAAAAACTTGCAGCAATCATTACACCTCCAGTAAATCCAAGCGCACAATCTAACACCTTGCGATTTGATGCGTTAAATAAAAAGACCAGGGCAGCACCTATTGCTGTTAACCCCCATGTAAATAACCCAGCATATAATGCTTGGCGAATAGGCCCTATCGTCTCCAGCCATGTTAATAAAGAATCATATGTCATCATTTCCTATAATCTACTTTACTATTTAACTTCAGCTAAAAGCTGTTCCACTAATTTTTTAGACCAAACCACCTCTTTACCACTCACACTTACCTGCAAACTACCATCATACTCAAATACCTTAACAACAGTAAATACTAATCCCAGCTTAATCCCTAAATCATCGAGATGCTTTAGGAAAGAATCACTGCTGCTCAGTACTCCCCGAATAGATGCTGTTTTGCCAATCGCGATTTCACACACCCCTACCAAGGTTGATCTGTCAGAGAAAACACCCTTCGAATCTGGGATAGGATCTCCGTGTGGATCGAACCTCGGGAATCCGAGATAGGCATCTAACTTAGAAATTAGTTTTAGAGAATCTACGTGTTCTAATTGCTCAGCCACCTCATGGACTTCATCCCAACTAAACCCTAATTTTTCCACCATAAAAGTTTCCCACAATCTATGTTTCCTCAATAGAGAGACCGCTTCGTTCCGACCTTTTATGGTAAGTTTAGCCCCTTCGTAAGGTATGTATTCGATTAAATCGCTATCGGCCAACACCCTGAACATCCCAGTCACAGAAGCTGGCCTGGTGCTGAGTCTGTCCGAAATTGCTGAAGTACTCGCTTTAGTTCCACGTAATTCAAAAGACAAAATCGCCTTTAAATAATCTTGCCTGTTGCTTGATGTAGTGGATGAAATCAATTTAATGAGTACTTTGTGAGGTACAAAGTTAATCACAATATCTCCGAAAATTTAGTCATGCCTAATCTTTTTGTTTTCAGACATGGCGAAGCAGCCATCAGCAGCCCCGATTTCGATAGGCCACTTACAAACAAAGGACAGTCAGATATAGAAAGAGTGAGTGAGGAATTCTCGAAACAGCACATACATAAGGGGATACTCGTAAGCTCCCCATCTACAAGGACTGTGAAGACATCGGAAATTTTACAAAGCAAACTTGGATCGCACAATGTGTCATTCATATTTTTAGAAGACGGATATTTGGCGGAAGACAAGGTTTGGCTTACATACTTAGAAGGGTTATCTGAAGAGTTCGAAACATGCATCATCGTAGGGCACAACCCAGGAATCATGAACCTCGTCAAAAGACTCACCGGCGAAGACATCCCCATGCCCCCAGGAACTGGAGTTGTGATCGATTTACTCATCAACGAGTGGCGAGAAATCTTTGACAATACTGGGGTAGTCGTTAAAATCTACACACCTTAACTTGCAATCAAAATAACAGGTACCCATCTAAACCGATTTAATCTTATTCTAACTTCTTATGCAAAATTCCACCACCCGCAATATTCTACAAGTTATAGGAGTTCTTTTAGGTCTTTACGCACTGTACTTCTTTCGAGGGTTATTGGGATATCTTCTTGTTTCTGTAGCCCTCAGCTTCGCAGGAAGACCTATCGTAAACCTTGTTTCTAAAGGGAAAATTAAAGGAAAGAATATTTCCTCTTCGGTGGGAGCTGTAGTGGCTTTAGTGAGTTTTATTACGTTAGGGGGAGTTGTATTGGGGATGTTTGGGCCGCTTGTTGCAGCTGAGGCGAAAGTCCTTAGCTCTCTCGACCCTGAGCACATCACGAGCACCGTTCAAAAGTGGTTGGCCTCTGCCGACTCTCTCTCTGCTCGCCTTAATCTCTCCGATCAAAGTGCTACCTCCCTCCTCACCTCCCAAATCCAAAACCTCATAGGACTTGACGGAGTTGGAAGCATCTTCTCGGGATTCTTTAACTTCCTGGGCAGTGCATTCATCGCCCTGTTCAGCATCCTCTTTATGACCTTCTTCTTCCTCAAGGACGCTGACCTTTTCCACAAGATGATCCTCGCCCTCACCCCCGAGTCTCAGGTCGAAAAGATGGAGCACGTAATGGAGTCCTCTTCCCTTCTTCTCACCCGATATTTTTCCGGTCTTATAGTCCAAATGACAATAGTCACCATCATGGTCTCATCTGGTCTGGCCATCATCGGAGCCTCGAACGCTCTCATTTTGGGCTTTATCGCCGGTCTATTTAACCTCATTCCCTACCTGGGCCCACTCGCCTCCACGGTCCTCGGCCTCACCATCGTGGCAACAACATACGAGGGCGACCCCTCGGGATGGGGCTTCCACATCCTCTATGCCGCTATCGTCTACGGCATCACGCAACTCGTGGACAATTTCTTCACACAACCATTTATATTCTCCAATAGAGTAATGGCACACCCACTCGAGATATTCATAATCATTAGTATGGCCGGCCTCCTCGGAGGGGTTTCCGGTATGGTACTGGCCATCCCGGGCTACACCCTGCTACGTATAGTCGCCAGAGAATTCCTTTCTGGGTTCAAGATCGTCGATGCCTTGACTGGAAAGTTAATGTGAGGTTTGTCTATTTAATTGTTAACCGATAAATATCTTAGGAAAGTCATTTGTAACGAATGTTTCTCCTAACTTTGTACCCCGTATTCACACTTCGAATTCGGAACATGCCATTAACACAATCTTCTTCATCTAACCCCTCCTCAAAAGGGAGCAACAGTCGTTATATTTTTGTGACTGGGGGCGTTAGTTCGAGTTTGGGGAAGGGTATTGTAAGCGCCTCTTTGGCCAAGCTTTTGCAAGCTCGTGGCTACAGAGTTACCATTCAGAAACTCGATCCGTATATCAATGTTGACCCTGGTACTTTGAACCCGTATGAACATGGGGAGTGTTATGTGACTGTTGATGGTGCGGAAACCGATTTGGACTTAGGGCACTATGAAAGATTCCTAAACGTATGCACTACTCAGGCAAATAATATTACTACTGGGAGGATCTATCAGTCGGTAATAAATAAGGAGAGGCGCGGTGAATACCTCGGTAAGACAGTCCAAATCATCCCTCATATCACCGACGAAATTAAGAGGTGTGTACAGATTTTAGGTTCTGAATCTGAATTCGACTTTGTGATTACAGAAATTGGAGGTACAGTGGGAGATATTGAATCTTTGCCATATATCGAGGCTGTGAGACAGATGAAGTGGGAAAGTCCTGATGATACTTTAGTCATTCACCTAACCCTCGTTCCATATTTGAGTGCTGCAGGTGAGTTAAAGACGAAGCCCACTCAGCACTCAGTAAAGCAACTACTACAATTGGGCATTCAACCCGATATTCTCGTTTGCAGAACAGAACATCACCTTACCCACAGCATAAGGTCTAAGCTAGCTCAATTTTGTAATGTAAATATAGAATCTGTCATTGAATCAATAGATGCAGAGACCATTTACGACGTTCCACTATTAATGCAAGAAGAGAGGCTTGATGAGGTGGTTATGAGTAAGTTAGGAATTGACTATAGCACTGTCGATAAGCCCGATTTAAAAGATTGGAAAGAATTCCTATACAGATATAAAAATCCAGACTCAACAGTTCATATTGGACTAGTTGGGAAGTATGTGGAGCTAAAGGACTCCTATAAAAGTATTTCAGAAGCTCTTGCCCATGCGGGAGCTCACTTGAAAAACAAGGTGGAGATTCATTGGATTCACTCCGAGAAAGTTACACCTAAAACTTCATTAGAGATTCTTGGAAAGTTAGATGGAATATTGGTCGCTCCTGGATTTGGATCTAGGGGGATAGATGGGAAACTTGAAGCGATAAGATTCGCCCGCTTAAACGAAATTCCATTCTTCGGGATTTGCCTCGGAATGCAATGCGCCGTTGTAGAATTTGCTAGAAATGTACTCGGTTTAACCGAGGCTCATTCTTCTGAAATTAAACAATACACGCCTCACCCAGTCATTGACATTATGGCGGAACAGAAATCCGTTAAAAACATGGGTGGAACCATGAGGCTCGGAGCTTACCCTTGTGATTTAAAAGAAGGGTCAAGAGCGAAATCAATCTACGGAATAGATTCAGTTGAAGAACGCCACAGACATCGATATGAATTTAACGAGGCATACCGAACTAGGTTTGAAGATGCAGGTATGATCGCTACGGGAATCAACCCGGTTAACGGATTGGTTGAGATTATTGAGATACCTTCTCACCCATACTTTGTAGCGACACAGTTTCACCCAGAATACGCATCTACTGTACTCGCACCTCACCCCCTCTTTATGGCATTTGTTAAGGCCACTGTTTTATCAGGCCCTGGACTGATTGATGCTGATTAGCAATTGGGGCGACTAGTCGTTAAAATCAACTTGAGCTAGGTCGAGCTAGGTCGAAACATTTGGATATGGGGGATATTATCCTCTAAGTAGGTTTCGCCAGTGGAGGAAAACCCCAGGTTAGCATAGAACTTTTCAAGGTAGCACTGAGCAGAAATACGGATTCCCTGACCGGGATAAGCAGACTCACACGCATCAATGGCTCTTTTCATTATCTCTATTCCGAGCCCCATTTTCCTGCAATCAGGACGTGTCGCTACTCGGCCTATACTCGGCTCAGGATAGCTAACTCCTGGAGCGCATATTCTAACACAAGCAGCTGCTGAATCTCCTGAGGCAATATTCTCGTCACTCTTTAATGCATAGACTTGTATAGATTTTAAATCCTTAGCGTCAAGTTCAGGATACGGACAATCCTGTTCAACTACGAAAACATCAATGCGAAGTCTTACTATTGAATGAAACTGGTCTCTCGTGAGATCCGACCAAGAAGAGCTGTGGAATGAATACATCTAACTAATAAAAAGCAGTTTGATTGCAAAAATAAACATTTATAAATAAAAAAAAGGGCCAACCCGCAGGTTAGCCCTTTCATAATAATATTTCTTAAAGCAGCTTAGAAGCGCGCTCCAAATCCAATCATAGTATTAAATCCAGTATCCAGATTGTAATTGATCTGTGGATCAACATACAAACGATCATTTAAAGCATTTAACTGAAAATACTTACCAGCACCTAAAGAGATACTCATATCGCCAGCTACATCATCTGCACCAGCTTGAAAGAATACACCGTTATAAAAGTAACGGACATTTAAATTTAGATTTAAATCGTCTGTAAGACCATTTAATGATCCTGAAACAACTAGATCATCAATTACTGCGTACCCGATAGTAGGGCTCATCATAACGCCAGTTGAAAAGACGTTCATTATAGTAGTCGCATCACCTGTACCTAGGTAATAAGACCCGGCTGCTTGCTCAGATTGAGCTGAAAGCGTGAAAGTTAAAAACGCACACGCACATAAAGTAAATAAATTTTTCATATAACTATGTTTTTAGTTCGGGGTAAATATGCGACTTAATTATAATTCCAAAATAAACGATTAAAAATACATATCAACGTTAAAGTGTTAATTCAAAGCAAATTATCAATATCTACTGACACTAGAGCGCTAACTAACATCATGACACCTACCTTGCGAACATGGCAGAAAAGAACATTTTATCGGTTGAGGGGCTTTCGAAAAGGTATGGAGAGCGTCAACTCTTTGAGAATCTTACATTCGGAATAGGCAAAGGCCAAAGGGTGGCGCTTGTTGCACGTAACGGTACAGGGAAGAGTACGCTTATGCGAGCCCTTTGTGATCTTGAGCCCGCAGATGAGGGACGGATTGCATTTGCGGGGGGTATTCGTTATTCTTATTTGAAGCAAGAAGCGGATTTAGACCCGAAGGCAACGCTTCTTGATACACTATATATAGGTGACAATCCAGCTGTGATAGCTCTTAGGAACTACGAGCGAGAATTGGAACGTGATGCCGAAGGTGTAAAATTTCAGGAGGCCAGTGATGCTATGGACAGGACAGAAGCTTGGAATTATGAAGCCCGCGCCCGTGAAATACTAGGCCAACTAAACCTCCACGACTTGAGCCGCAAAGTCGGATCTCTAAGTGGTGGTGAAAGACGCAGGGCGGCTCTCGCGGCCGTTCTACTCGAAGCCCCCGACCTCCTATTCCTAGACGAGCCTACAAATCATCTCGATCTAGACATGATTAATTGGCTTGAAAAGCGGCTCGCCGCCATGAATTCTACCATCCTCATGATTACTCATGACCGATATTTCCTCGAAAATGTATGTGATCGTATCCTAGAACTCGAAAACTTAAAGCTACACCCCTACAAAGGGAATTTTAGCTACTACCTAGAAAAGCGGGACGAAAGGCGAGAAAATGCACTCGCTTCTAAAGACCGCTCGCAGAAAGCGATGAAACGCGAACTGGCTTGGATGCGCTCCACTCCTTCAGCCCGTACCGGCAAAAGCAAAAGCAGAATAGACCGCTTTTACGAGATAAAAAAGGAGGCATCTATACGTCTAAAGGAAGACCCTATGCATATAAGTGTCATCCCATCACGTCTTGGAGGGAAGATTGTGGAACTGCATAAAATCAAGTGTGCATACGGCAACCGGATTTTATTCGAAAGCATTACTCATCACTTCCTTAGAGGCGAGCGCATAGGTATCGTTGGAGTTAATGGCTCTGGCAAAACCTCGCTTTTAAAAATGATATTAGGCGAACAAGCGCCTGATTCTGGAAAAGTCGTCGTAGGCGACACAGTCGTATTCGGACATTATCACCAGCAGGGCGGTGATTTCAGTGAGGAATGGAAGGTGATCGATGCTGTTCGTGAAATAGGCGATTATATCCCTCTTAAAGGAGGGGCTCAGCTATCAGCAGCTCAACTCCTAGAACGCTTTCTCTTTCCCCGACATATGCATCACCAGTACATTAAAGTCCTGAGCGGAGGAGAGCGTAAACGACTTCACCTTCTCAGGGTGTTAATGAGTAATCCTAATTTTCTTATCCTAGACGAGCCCACGAACGACCTTGACATCTTCACCCTCGCTGTGTTAGAAGAGTTTCTCCTAGATTTTGCCGGCTGCCTTCTTGTAGTATCTCATGACAGGTATTTTATGGACAAAATCGTAGAGCATATTTGGGCTCTCGGCGAAAACGAAGATCTTTCAATACGTGACTACCCTGGCAACTACACACAGTATAGGTTATCACGCGATGAAAAGATTGCCGTAGCTCGAGCAGAGACTGCTGGCTCTGACTCTGTTTCGAAGCCTCTTGAAGTAAAAGGCGATTACACCGCTAAACTATCGTACAAAGAAAAATTTGAGTTTGACAAACTCGGACCTCTTATTGAACAGCTCGAGGTGAAGCGCGACACGTTATCCGCTAAACTTGAAACGTGTAATTCTCACGAAGATTTAATAAAACTGGGGAATGAACTAGGTCAGGTCACCTCAGATTTAGACGAAGCAGAGATGCGATGGCTTGAGTTGGCTGAAAGAGCGTAGGATCGCAGAGAGTAGGTGGAGGTTTTACTATAAATCAATGAAGGTCGAGCACAACTATCTGCTGACAGTGTAACCGCACTTTTCGCGAAAACCTTTGAACAGGCACAAAACTCTGTGAAAACTGAAAAAAATATGTGGTTACAAGTCACCTCAACTTTTGGAGCAATTGCCGTTTGGACTAAATAGTTAACTGTGATAGCACATTTTTTGTCCTTATAAGATTTCGCATGTTATTATTTACTTATTTTAAAATATAGCTGCCGGCGATTTTTTAATAATAATAAGTGTGCTAACGTGTCAGCACACTTATTTGAAAAATAGCTCTCTTACAACCTAACTACACTGATAAAAATTCTAGCACTAAGAAAAATAGTGTTTACACTGTGAGCACAGAGTCAGCATGGACCATCACACGAGGGAAAATATAAATCTAAATAAACATTAAGGCTGGTCGAAGTCCATTACAAATGGCCCATCTCCTTCGGGATGAGATTGACATGCAAGAACATAACCATTCTCCACTTCCTCTTCTTCTAAAGCAAAGTTGATATCCATCGAAGCGCGACCGGAAGTCATTTTACAACGGCAAGTGCAGCAAACTCCTCCTTGGCACGAGAATGGTGCATCGATTCCAGCTTGTAAAGCAGTTTCGAGAATAGATTTACCTGAGCGCTTTACAGAAACTCGAGTTGTAATGCCATCAAGAACTATGGAAACATCGACCTCATCAGCAGAAGCAGACGATGTGGTTTCGATACGATCTTCGTTAACGGGATCTGAGGAGGCTGTGAAGAGTTCAAACTTCACAGCTGAGTCGGGCATACCTGCCCCTGTGAGAGCTGATTTACAATCTGAAATCATAGATTCAGGGCCGCATAAGTAGGCGACGTCAAAAGATGCTGGGGAAATAACTTCTGGAAAAAGACGCGATAGACGCTCTGAGTCAAGGCGACCTGAGAAGAGTTCGATTTCGACAGGTTCTCGCGTGAGAAAGTTGAAGAGCTGAAGACGTTCTAAGTAGGTGTCTTTTAGGTCAGACAGTTCGTCTTTGAATATGATACTCGAAGTCTCTTTGTTAACATAACAAAGGGCAACTTTAGCTGAGTGGTCGGTGGAAAGGACGTCCTTTATTAATGAAATAACAGGAGTAATTCCTGAGCCGGAAGCGATGGCAAGGTGGTTTTTAACGGAGGCGTTGAAATCGCGAGTGAAACGACCTTCAGGAAGGAGAGACTCAAGTGTATCGCCAACAGCAAGTAAGCGGTTACAGAATGTGCTAAATTTACCTCCTGGCACTTCCTTAACTGTAACACGTAGAATTCCTTCTGAAGGAGCTGAACATAGTGAGTAACTGCGACGAACATCCTCCCCATCTATTTGAGCAAGGAGCGTGAGGTACTGGCCTGCAAGGAAGCTGATAGATTCGCCCGAAACGGGTTCGAGTAAAATCGAAACTGCGTCAGGAGTTTCACGACAGATCTCTGCGACTCGGAGTGTTTGGAATTTAGACATGGCGCGAAGGTAGAGAGGGAAAAGTAATTTATAATGATTTGATCTAAATCAAAAGAAAAAAAATGTTAGCAGTATCTTTGATAGATGATTCAAACTTTAGAACAATTTGACGCCTACGTAGCAGCAGAAAAAAAGATTGAGCCAAAAGATTGGATGCCAGATGGTTATCGAAAGACTTTGATTCGACAAATTTCGCAGCATGCTCATTCTGAGGTGGTGGGAATGTTACCTGAGGGGAATTGGATTACAAGAGCACCTAGTTTACAGAGAAAGGCAATTTTACTAGCTAAAGTTCAGGATGAAGCCGGGCATGGGTTGTATCTGTATTCAGCAGCGGAGACTCTTGGAGTAGAGAGATCTGATCTTGTCGACGATTTATTGAGTGGCAAGGCAAAGTACAGCAGCATCTTTAATTACCCCGTGTTAACATGGGCAGATATTGGAGCGATTGGTTGGCTTGTAGATGGTGCGGCAATTATGAATCAGGTACCTCTTTGTAGGTGTAGCTACGGTCCTTACTCTAGGGCTATGATGAGGGTTTGTAGAGAGGAGAGTTTTCACCAAAGACAGGGATATTCAATCATGGTGGAGCTTATGAAAGGCAATGAAGCCCAAAGGGAGATGGCTCAGGATGCTCTAAACCGTTGGTGGTGGCCATCTCTGATGATGTTTGGCCCAAGTGACAAGGACAGTGAACACAGTTCGCAGAATATGACGTGGAAGATTAAGCGCTTTACGAATGATGAGTTACGCCAAAGAATGGTTGACATGACCGTTCCGCAGGCAGAGTGCATCGGACTGAAGATGCCCGACAAAGAGTTGAAGTGGAATGAGGATACAGGACATCATGATTTCGGCGAGATAGATTGGGACGAGTTTTACAATGTGTTAGCAGGAAACGGGCCTTGTAATAAGGAAAGACTTGAGGTGCGAAACAAAGCCCACGATGATGGAGCTTGGGTAAGAGAAGCGGCCGTAGCATACGCCGAGAAAAAAAAAAACAGAAAATAAAAGCCTAAAAGCAGAATAAGATGAGCGACACTAAAAACAATTGGCCTTTGTGGGAGATTTTCATACGGAGCAAACAAGGCCTCGGACACAAACACGTTGGAAGCCTTCACGCATCTGACGCAGAAATGGCTATCGGAAACGCCCGCGATGTCTACACTCGTAGACAGGAAGGTGTTAGTATTTGGGTTGTACCATCAGAGAGTATTTCAGCAAGTTCTCCTGAAGATTCTGAAGCGCTTTTCGATCCGGCTAACGACAAAGTGTACCGTCACCCCACTTTCTTCGTCCTCCCTGACGAGGTGAACCACATGTAATCAAACTGTATCTCTAAGAACGTGAATAAATCTCAGCACAAACAGACTCTTTTACGCCTAGGTGACGACGCTCTCATCTTAGGCCAACGCCTTGGTGAATGGTGTGGCCACGCTCCTGCCCTAGAAGAGGATATTGCGCTCACAAACATCGCTCTAGATCTCATAGGCCAAACCCAGTCATACCTCTCCCTCGCCGGATCTCTCAATGAAGGCGACACACAAACTGACGATCAACTTGCGTTCCACAGAATAGAAAGAGATTTCCAAAACTTACTACTCGTAGAGCAACCCAATGGCGACTTCGGCGATACGATCGTTCGTCAGTTTCTTTTCGACTACTACGCTTTATTTAGAGCAGAACATATCGCTTCTCAAACCTTCGACTTAGATACTGCAGCTGTTGCCGCAAAAGCGATAAAGGAAATTCGATACCATGCAGATCACAGTAGCAAGTGGGTCATACGCCTCGGAGACGGCACAACCGAAAGCCATTCTCGTGTTCAGAAATCTCTTAATGAATTGTGGAAGTTTACGGGAGAGATGTTCACCGCTGATGAAATCGACATCGCCGCAGCCGACTCCGGCCTCCTACCCTACCTCGATACTATCAAAACCAAGTGGGACTTAGCAATTGACTCTGTCTTAAAAAAAGCGACCCTTCATCGTCCAGAAGATGGATGGATGCAAAAAGGAGGGCGCAGTGGTATACATACTGAATCATTCGGGTTTTTACTCGCCGAGATGCAAAGCCTTCCCCGCACCTACCCTGACGCAACCTGGTAATGAAGGAAGAAGATGCTGATATCAGAGAATCTCTTGAGGAGCTTGCATTAGTCAAGGCTGTAAAACGCCAGCTTGAGGACGTTATGGACCCAGAACTCCCCTTCCTTAGTGTTAGCGATATGGGAATACTACGTGATGTTATCTTCGAGAACGGTCACACTATTTGCATCATCACTCCCACATATTCAGGCTGCCCAGCAACTGAGGTCATCTCAAAAGATGTACTCGCAGCGGCGCGAGTGATGGACCCAAGGTCTGAAGTACGAATTGCAATGAGCCCTGCCTGGACGACAGATTGGATCTCAGACAAAGCACGCGAAAAAATGACTCAGAATGGCATTGCACCTCCAGAGGGCTTAAGCCACGACAGAGCTTTCCTAACGGGAGATGACCGCATCATCCCCTGCCCTATTTGCAAAAGCAGAGATACAAATCTCGTGTCTCCCTTCGGCTCCACAGCCTGTAAAGCTTCTTTTAGTTGCAATACATGCTTAGAACCATTCGAACACTTTAAATGCATTTAAAACTGACCTGTTAAACAAGTCTTTAACTCATGAGCGAAGATTACGGAAACATACATCCCATTGTGCAAAAACTCCTTGTAGGTGACAGGATGACAAAGTGGCTTAAAGCAGAAGTTCTTGAGTCTCGCCCAGGGTTTTGCAAACTTCAAATGACGACTCGTGAAGAGATGGCGAACGGGTTTGGGATTATTCACGGCTCGATTACATTCGCACTCGCTGACAGCGCCATCGCCTTTGCTTCAAATGCCCATGGCCGTCATGCGCTTAGCCTCAACACATCTATCCGTCATTTATCAGTTGTCCGAGTGGGAGATGTAATTACTGCCGAAGCTACTGTAACAAAGCTGAAACATCGCGTTGCGAACGTCGATGCCATCATACTCAACCAAGATGGGATTAGAGTTGCCGATGTTCAATCGACTGGGTATAGAAAAAAAGAAGAGTGGTAAACTCCATTTTTCTCTAAAAGATCTTCATGAGTCCCACTTTCTACAATGATTCCATCCTTTACAACACAAATTTTATCTGAGTAGCGTATTGTGCTTAGCCTGTGTGCAACAATCAGTGAAGTCCTTCCTTTTGTAATAGAAGCTGTTGCTTTTTGAATAAGCCTTTCCGATTCAGAATCTATAGAGGATGTCGCCTCATCTAAAATAAGGATGCTGGGTTTCGCTACGTAAGCTCGCATAAAAGCAATTAGTTGGCGCTGCCCCACCGACAACATCGCCCCCCTCTCACGAACCTGAAGGTCTAAACCATCTTTATATTGACTTATAAATTCAGCTGCTCCAACTGTTTCAGCCGCCTCCATAATTTCATCATCCGTTATAGTTCCATCATGCAATGAAACATTTGCCCTTAAGCTGTCTGACATCAGAAACACTTCCTGTTGAACGACTCCCACATTTTCTCTGAGCTTAGCAAGCGGTATTTCACGAAGATCAACTCCATCTATTCGAATTATCCCTTTCTGAAACTCATAAAACCTTGACAATAATCCGATAATTGAACTCTTTCCCGCCCCCGTAGCACCTACAAAAGCCACCGTTTCTCCAGGCTCAATTGTAAACGAAACCCCCTTTAAAACCCAGTTCTCTGCACTGTTCTTATCGTCGTACGAAAACCAAACATCCTCAAATTCTATCCTCCCCTCAAACGTTACATTTCCATTTTCTCCTTCATCAGTTACAGATTCATTTTGGAGCAACAGCTTAAATACTCTTTCAGCATTTATAACACCCATTTGCAACACGTTAAATCTATCAGCAAGCTGCCTTATAGGTTGATATAGCATGAAAACATAAAGCACGAATTGAAGAACCACTCCTAAGGTTATATCTCCTTCAACAACACCTCCTATCCCTAACCACAACAACAGAGCTACACTAGTCGCACTAAGCATTTCCACTACTGGAAAGAAAATGCTGAACGCTTTTATTGAACTCACATTTGCATCCTGATGCTTCTTATTTAAATCAGCAAACTTATCTTCCTCCTCCTTCTCCCTGCTATATGCCTGCACGATATGCATTCCTGTAACATGCTCCTGCACAAATTCATTCATATTAGAAACCTGATTTCTAACATCAGCAAACGATTTCTTGATATGTTTTTGAAAGATGCGTGTAGCCACTAACAGAATCGGAATCGGTAGAATCACGAAAAAAGTTAGTTTCAAATCAATGATTACCATAGCGACTAGTACAGCGATCAAAGTGAGTATATCTCCAATTGCGTTTAGAAGTCCGTTCGAAAACACATTTGCGATGCCATCAACATCGCTCACCAATCTAGTAACAAGCTTACCCACAGGGGTTTTGTCGAAAAACCTGAGGCGGAAAGCCATGAGATGCCTAAAAAGTTTGGTCCTAAGATTTAGAGAAACACTCAGGGCAACCCAATTTGCCAAGTAAGTAACTCGATATTTTAGAAAGGCTTCCAGGAATAAAATCCCAACAATGGCCAAGAAAATGTTGAGCATACCTTGATAATCTCCATTTGCCATTTCAACATCAACCGCATGTTGTATCAATGCTGGTCTAACCCAAACGATACTCGATAGAAATAAAATCAATACGCCAGTGATGGTGAAGCGAGTCCTGTACGGCTTCACCTCACTCAGTATCAATTTAAGGGTTTTGTTTTTGATCATCGCGTCCTTAAAGATACGAGGAAACGAAAACGTTTGAAGGATATTCTACACGCGAAAGGTACAGGCCGCAACCAGGAGCGGAACGCCCAGCACGGGAGCGGTCACAAGAGGCAATAACATCTTGAAAATCTGATTCGCACAACTTACCTCTCCCAACATCAAGCAAGGTGCCCACAATGGCACGAACCATATTGCGGAGATATCGATCAGCTGATATTTCTATGCGAATTTGACCATTTAATGCGTCTTCGAAAATTTCTAATTTTCGGACATCACAAATAGTCGTTTTAACATCAGTTCCAGTTTTACAAAATGCTGCAAAATCTCCCTGAAAGATTAAATGAAGAGCCGCCTTTCGCATCGCTGCAACTTCTAAACCTCCAAAAACCCTTGCTGATCTACCCGAAAGAAACGGGTTCTTAATTGTATGTATAAGATAAGTGTATGATCTGTTGGAAGCATCGAATCTCGCATGAGCTTTATCTGACACCTCAGTGATGGATCTTATTGCAACATCATCATCTAACATTCCGTTGAGCTTAAAAGCAAGCTGATCTAATGAATCGAAACGCTGAGCTTCAGACAACGAGGGGATGTCGCAATGAGCCACATAATACGAGGCGTGGACTTCAGCGTCTGTACGCCCACAACCCACTATTGCCGTTTTCGTGCCGCATAAACGCTCTAAAGCTTCTTCTATAGCTTGTTGTACAGTAAACGAAACAGGTTGGCGTTGCCAACCATGATAGCGCGTTCCGTCATAAGAAAGTTCGATGAAAACGCGCACCTGACCTAGCTATGCATTAACTCCAAGAAGCAATTTTCTCGCTCTTGTATTCTCCGGCTTCTAAACGAGCCTTCACATTAGAGAAAGTTTTGATCGTGAAATCAACATCCTCTTGAGTGTGAACAGCTGTTGGGATGAGACGTAGCATAATTGTGTCTCTAGGGACAACAGGGTATACAACGATAGAACAAAAGATTCCGTGATTTTCTCGAAGATCAACGGTGAGGTTTGTCGCCTCGCCTAATCCTCCATGAAGGAATACAGGCGTCACGCAAGAGTTCGTTACTCCCAAGTTGAAACCTTCAGCACGAAGACCCGACTGAAGTGAAGAAGCGATTGCCCAAAGCTTGTCTTTATGTACTGACGATTCTCGAAGCATCTGAAGACGCTTACGAGCTCCCACTACGATAGGCATAGGTAAAGCTTTAGCGAAAGTCTGTGAACGCATATTGTAGCGTAGAAAATCGATTACATCTTCATCACCCGAAACAAAAGCGCCAATCGTAGCCATCGCCTTCGCAAAAGTTCCGAAATAAACATCTATTTGATCATGACATCCCTGCTCGTCACCAGCTCCACGACCATTCTTGCCCACAGTACCGAATCCATGGGCGTCATCTACAAATAGGCGAAATCCGTATTCATCTTTGTATTCACAGATCTCAGCTAATTTACCTTGATCTCCAGCCATACCGAACACACCTTCAGTAACTACGAGAATTCCGCCGCCAGAAATGTCAGTGAGTTTACGTGCACGATCAAGTTGCTTTTTAAAGCTCTCCATATCGTTGTGTTGGAAAACGAAGCGCTTTCCCAGGTGGAGGCGCACGCCATCTACCATACAAGCATGTGACTCAGAATCGTAAACAATTACGTCGTGGCGAGTTACAAGCGCCTCGATTGCCGACTGGCAACCTTGATATCCAAAGTTGAGTAGAAATGAATCTTCCTTCAACATAAAGTCAGAGAGTTCTTGCTCAAGAGCTTCGTGCTCTGACGTTTGGCCTGACATCATACGCGCACCCATCGGGTAACCCATGCCCCACTTCGCTGCAGCATCAGCATCAACTTTGCGGACTTCCGGATGGTTAGATAAACCGAGATAGTTATTTATAGACCAAACGAGCACATTCTTTCCTCTAAAAGTCATGTGATTCGAAATCTCACCCTCTAACTTCGGAAATGTAAAATAACCGTGACTCTCACGAGCATGTTGTCCGAGTGGTCCTCGGTCTTTGCGAATGCGTTCAAATATGTCCAAACGAAATAGTTTTAAGCTTAACGCTTTAGTTGAAGCTGCAAATTTACTGAATAGACTGCAGCTTTTAACACATTTTTTTTCACAAATTTCATTCGCAAATTGTGAACTGTATTAGTAACTTCGCCGTCATGAATAAAAATTCATTTCTTTTCATTTTTGCTCTGACAATTCTGGCAGCATTTAATAGCTGTACTGAATACAATAAGGTTTTAAAGAGTACGGATGCAGAGCTTAAATGGGAGTTCGCTCAGGCGGCACTCGACTCAGGATCTTGCTTCAGAGCACTCCCGATTTTAGAAGAATTAGTGGGACTGACAAGAGGCACTCAAAGAGCACAAGACGTTCAGTACAAGTATGCTACGGCACACTATTGCGTGAATGACTTCTATCTCGCCCGATACTATTTCAGCGCTTATGCAAAAACTTTCCCCAACAGTGAACTAGTTGAAGAGGCTGAGTTTAAAGCGGCCAATTGCAGCTACTTCCTCTCCCCCAATTGGTCCTTAGACCAAACAGACACAAAGTTAGCCATCCAAGAATTTCAACTGTTCATGGATAGACATCCCTCATCAGCCTACAGAGATTCTAGCCAAACAATGTTAGACAATCTTAGGTCCAAGCTCGAACGAAAGTCATTTGAGTCGGCCGCTATTTATCATAAAACAGGACAATTTAAAAGCGCAACCATCGCAATGGAGAACGCTTTAAAAGATTTCCCCGACTCTCCATTTCGCGAGAATCTTCACTTTCTCATTCTCGACAGCCACTATCAATACGCTTTGCAAAGCACAAAACGAAGGAAACTTGAACGTTTTAACGATGCTACGCAAGCTTTTCATATCTTTGCAACCCGATTTGCCGACAGTTCATACCTATATGATGCACAACGTATCTATGAATCATGCGTGAAAGCGGTGGAAACATTGGAATCTGAAGAAAACTAGAACTACCTAGAACATGAACTTTAAGAACGTAAAAGCAGAGAGAACAACCATTACTCGCAACACAAAAGACATCGAAGACCAAGGAACTGGTAATATTTTCGAATCTATTGTGATTCTTTCTAAACGCAGCAACCAACTTTCTTCAGACCTGAAAAAGGAACTTGCTGAAAAAATGGATGAGTTTGTGATTCCGAATGATTCTCTTGAAGAAGTTTTTGAAAACCGCGAGCAAATTGAAATTTCTAAGTTCTACGAGCGTCTACCTAAGCCACATAGCATTGCTGTGAAGGAATTAGAAGACGGTCAAATCTACTTCACTCACAAGGAGAAGGAAGAAGATTTAACATTTGTAGCAGCTGAAACAACTCCCGCTATCGAAGCTAAATCTTCAGACGCTAGCGAGGTAAAGGGAGAGTTGGTGGAAGGGTTGGTGGAAGGTTTGGTGGGAAAGAGCGAGAAGAAGGCGAACGACAAGACTGAAGCTTAACACCTTATAAAATGACCGGACGACCGGAAACTCAGGATCAACAAAAAGCACTTCTGGGGCGCCGAATTTTGCTCGGAATTACCGGAAGTATAGCTGCATACAAATCCGCCGTCCTGGCCAGAGAGTTAATAAAACGAGGAGCTGAGGTTAAAGTTGTTATGACGCCTAGCGCCATTGATTTTATCACACCTTTAACTCTTGCCACATTGGTTGGCAGTCCTGTGCACTCAGATTTTACCGAGAATAAAGACAGTGGAGAATGGACTAACCATGTTGAATTGGGGCTTTGGGGTGACCTATACTTAGTAGCTCCTTGTACAGCAGCAACACTTTCCGCATTTGTGAATGGTACTTGCAGCAACTTGCTGCAAGCAGTTTTTTTAAGTTCAAGATGCCCAGTAGCAATCGCCCCCGCTATGGACTTAGATATGTACACAAACAAAGCTACTCAAGCAAATCTTAAAACATTAAGCGAAAGAGGCGTGCAAATTATCGACCCTCAATCCGGAGCATTGGCAAGTGGGTTAGAGGGCAAAGGCAGAATGGAGGAGCCAGAAGAAATCGCGAATTTTATTGAGACATACTTCACAAAGGAATTGCCTTTTGCTGGTAAGAGAATTTTAGTAACTGCGGGCCCTACTGAGGAAGCAATAGACGCTGTTAGATTTTTAGGCAACAGAAGTACCGGTAAAATGGGGTTTGAGATTGCTGGGAGATTGGCAGATTTAGGAGCGGAAGTGACTTTGATTACTGGGCCAGTAAATTTAGCCACCCCCCCGAGGGTTACAAGGCGAATTGACATCGTTACAGCTCAGGAATTGTATGATAGCACTGTTGAGATTTGGCCTAACATGCATGCTGCTATCGCTTGCGCCGCTGTAGCGGATATGCGCCCATCCTCCCCTTCAACTGAAAAGCTACACAAAGGAGATTTGCCCGATTCTATGAAATTAGAAAACACGCCGGACACCCTACTCGAATTAGGAAACATGAAAACCCAAGGGCAGCTGTTAGTAGGGTTTGCACTTGAATCGGACTCTTTGGAAGAAAGCCTTAAAAGTGCCGAGGAGAAGCTGAAACGAAAAAATCTTGACATGATCGTCATGAACACCTTGTCAGATGATGGAGCGGGGTTCAGTCACGACACAAATAAAGTTACCATCCTTCAAAACATAGATGGACATAATACAACGCATGTTTTTGAGTTAAAGTCTAAACGCGAAGTCGCGAAAGACATTGTAAACCTGCTGATATTTTAGAAAAATGACACTTAAACTATCCATATTTACTTTAATCCTAGCTGTGTTCACTACTAGCTCTAAAGCACAGGAACTCAATTGCACCGTTCAGGTGATAGCTCCCCAAATCGCCAATGTTGAAGCCAGCGTTTTTGAGAGTTTAGAAGATGGAATTCGGGGATTTATGAATGGCCGCCGTTGGACCAATGACAACTATGAGTTTGATGAGTTAATCGAATGTACCATGCAGATTACGATTAGCGAATCTATAGGAAACACAAGATTTAGCGGATCAATTCAGGTGCAAAGCAATCGTCCTGTTTACAACTCGGATTACAAAACACCCATTCTTTTCGTAATTGACGGAGACTTCGAATTCGTTTGGATAAACGGTGATGCTATTTTATTCAATCCTGGTCAGCATAGAGATAATCTGAGTTCTATTTTAGCGTATTATGCGTATATGATTTTAGGTTTAGACTATGACAGCTTTGGGCTTGAGGCGGGTTCTGAGTATTTTTTAAAAGCCCAAACCATTGTTGCCAACGCTCAAAATTCTGGCGGACAAGGTTGGCTCGCCAGCCAAGGCAAACAGAACAGATACTGGCTGATCGAAAACTTGCTGAGCCAAACATTTCGTCCTCTTAGACTCTGCATGTATAATTACCACAGAAGAGGGTTTGATTTGTTAGAGTCTGATCTCGAAGGGGCACGTCTAAATATCGCCGACGCATTAATTGAAATGCGCTCTACAAACAGAATTCGACCTGGTTCATTCAACCTTCAGGTATTCTTCCTTGCTAAGAGTGATGAAATCATTAAACTATTCGGCCCCGCTCCTGAAGCCGAGCGCGTACGCCTTCTGCCTGTACTAAAACAGATGGATCCCGGAAACATCTCGCAATACGACGAGGCTCTACTTTAGGCGTTTAATGCTCACTCGTCTACACATAGAAAATTTTGCTCTCATAAGCGAAATAACTCTTGAGTTAGAGAAAGGACTAACGGTCTTAACTGGTGAGACTGGCTCTGGAAAATCGATACTACTCGGAGCTTTAGGCTTAGTAATAGGCGAGCGAGGAAATATCTCTAACATCAGACAAGGAGCTAAACTTTGCGTAGTCGAAGCAACATTCATCGATAAAACCATCAGCAAAAGCCTGGCTCATCTTGATATAGAAAACCGAGGTTCTGAAATCAATATCCGAAGGGAAGTTAGTTCCACAGGTCGTTCACGAGCATTTATAAATGATTCTCAAGTTAGCATAGTCGATTTAAAATCATTAGGAAGTTTACTCGTAGACCTTCACGGTCAAGACGAAACAAGAGCCCTTTTAGATAGAGTGACAAGACTACATCTACTTGATTCATTTGGGGGACACGAAAAGATTTTCAAAGCTTACCAGCTTTCCTTCGACTCGTTTTGTACTGCCTCGGATAAGCTTAAGAAATTAGAAGCAGAAGCGAGTATGCCTAGGGCGGATAATAATTATTTGGCATTTCAACTTGAAGAATTAGATGGGCTTAACCTTAAGTATTTAAATTTTGTGGAGCTTGAGGCTGAGTATAACGAGCTTTTACATGCGACTGAGCTGGCAAACGGGTTGCATGCAACCTACGAGTTGTTAGATAGCTCAACTGAAGGAAATGATGCGAGTTCAATGATCGACAAGGCGTTACGAACTCTCGAAGAGGTTGTTGAGTATAGCGGGAAGGCATCTAAATTGCTAGATCGACTTTCGAGCAGCAGAATAGAGCTTATTGATATTGCACAGGAGGCAAATAATTTAGCTGATGGTATATCCCAAGACCCCAATCGTCTTGTCATTGTAGAGGAAAAGATGGAGGCTTTGTCGAAAGCTCTACACAAACACAATGTAACAGATACTGAAGCTCTTAAGCTTGTTGAGGTTGATTTGCAAAATCATTTGGATAGATGTGAAGGCCTTGGTGAAGAAATACAGTTGGCGAAAGATGAAAAGACTGCCCAGTATAATCAGATGATTTCTGCTGGGGAGAATTTGCTTGAGGTGAGAAAAAAGTCAGGTTCAGAATTATTAGAGATTGTAAATAAGCAGCTAGTTCCATTAAAACTTCCAGATGTTGTTATGTCTTGGGAGTTTGCAACACTTCCTTCCCCAGACTCTCTAGGAATTGAAGATGTCGAACTTCTGTTCTCTGCCAACCCTGGCACCAATCCACAACCTCTTGCTTCAGTAGCTTCGGGTGGTGAGAGAAGTCGGGTTATGCTAGCCTTTAAAGCTACGCTTGCTACCAGAAAAACTGTACCTACAATCGTGCTTGATGAAATTGATACCGGTGTTTCTGGCGAAGTTGCTACTCGCATGGCAACAACCATGTTAAACATGGCAAAAACACAGCAAGTTTTCTCAGTCACCCATCTTGCACAGGTTGCCGCAAAGGGCAACAATCACATTGAGATAAGTAAGGAAACAACAGAAAAGACTGCCATTACAAGAGCGCAGTATTTAAGTAAAGCTGAAAGAAATGAAGCTATCGCCACGATGCTCAGTGGAAGAAAAATCAGCGACGAAGCACGCGCTGCGGCAGAGGTGCTCTTAAATAGTTGAGCAAATCAAGAGTTAATCGTCAGACTAGAACTTCCAATCAAGGGCGATTGAAGGAAGAAAGGGAAGTTGATTTTTTCTTTGGCCTGTAAGACGGTTAATGTAAAAAACATTTTCACGACTATACAAATTTGTCACTCCGGCAGTGAAGTCCAAATCGCCCCCGTAAACATCCTTGAAGGTCCTACGTACACTAATGTCTAGACGGTGATACGAAGGCAAACGCCCCTCGTTTAAACCAGCGTAATAAATAGTGATTTCACCCGCATTTTGGGAGATGTAATCCGAGTAAATACCATCTGCAATGTTAGGCGACTGGTAGTAACCCTGACTCTGAGTAAAAGGCAAGCCAGAACCTAAAGCCCAACGTGCACTAACCTGCCACTCTTTTTTATCACCGAAATCTTGAGAAGCTACAAGATTTACATTGTGCCGTCTGTCAAAAACAGGATCGTACCAACGAGCGCCATCCCATCTATCAACATTTCCTAATCCATACACGAACCAAAGATATGTGTGACGCTTCTCGTACTTGAGAACCACATCGACACCATGCGCAAATCCACTCTCAACCAAGTAATCGAGGCGCAACAATTCAGGCACATCATTATGTGCAGCATCATCCGGGAACAGCTTAGATCGATTGGTGTTTGTAAGCTGAGTAAAATCTTTTAAATATCCTTCAACATTCAGGTTTAAGAATTCTGTTAAATCATATTCGAAACCAGCAACAACGTGATTTGCCGTTTGGAGTGAGTGCGAGACTTCCCGGACTGAACCGTCAGGGTTCACGAAATCAGACTGAAGATTATCAGGTCCAGAAAGGAAACCGTAAAATAGATTGACTACGTCTCTATCAGAGTTCGCAGAAATCACATTCTGAGAGTACATCCCTGCAGCAAATTTTAATCTTAACCTTTCACTATACTTGTACTTCACTCCTATTCTCGGCTCAGGCCTGAACTTCGCTAAAGAACTGTAGAACTGCATTCGCAAACTTGGCTGAACAATCAAATCCCCGCGGCTAATCGTATAATCGACATACCCTCCGAATTCAGTGGTGTTTTCTGTTTGTTCCACGATTGCCCCAAGTGCATTGAAAGTCTGGAAATCCGTCTCCAACCCTACCACTTCTAGGCCATACTCCACTCTGTCATCTCCTAAAATATATTTAAAATCTAACCCAAAATTAAATCCATTTACATCACTGTACCTGTTACTCAAAGCCCCCTCCTCAAGTCCAATACTGTACTGACTGATCGCAAAATTACCTTTAACTAGAACAGCGCTACCAGGAGGAACGATGGTGAAATTACCCCCACCACCAACATTTCTCCAATTATAATTGGCAAAAGAAACTCCTGTTGAATCATCTAAAACACTGGCATTGTCCGAAAATCCGAAACCGAATAAACTCAGTTTAGACCCCGCTCCACCAAAAGTGATTTTCCCATACGTATCAGTGTAACCGAATGGCAACCTCCCACCATCTATGTAAGGGTACAAGAACTGAGATGATTGCTCTAAATAGCTGTGTTTCATAGATAGCAAATAGCTGATCCCCCCAGAAGTTTTCTTCATTTTCATAAGTGGGCCCTCCAGCATAATCTTAGCTCCGAAAGGGCTTGCACCTAATATCACTTTCTGCTCAAGCATATTTCCGTCGCGGGTTTTAATATCCATAACAGACGATATTCTACCTCCGTACTTGGCAGAAAATGCACCTGTATAAACATCTGCGTTCGCAAGAGCGTCTGAATCAAAAACACTAAATAACCCGATACTGTGGAATGCATTGTAAACAATCATTCCGTCAAGCAATACTTTATTCTGAATCGGAGAACCTCCACGGATATAAAGTTGGCCTCCCTGATCGCCAGTTGAAACAAAACCCGGTAGAACCTGTAGCACTTGAACAAGGTCAGCTTGACCACCAAAACTAGGGATATGTTTTAAATCAGCAGGCCTAATCGTCTCCACTGACATCCGAACACTGTTGCGCTGTTCTTCTCTGTCAGCAGACACTTCAGCTCCCTCAAGCTGAACCACACCTTCTTTTAATAAATAACTTTTAGTCAGTACCTTACCGTTGATTACATAAACTATATCTTTATAATTTTCATACTCAATACTTGACACAATTAAATTGTATTCACCCTCAGGAACTTTACTAATACTATAGAAACCTGAAACATCTGTAACAACACCGTGCCTAGTACCTTCAAGAGACACGCTGGCAAACATAACTGCAGCTCCTGTAGCTTCCGATCTAATGAAACCCTTCACGGTTCCTTGAGAGAAAATAGAGGACGAAATCAGGGTTGTGAAAATCGTCGCTGCGAATATTAAGACAAAGCCTGTTCTAGTTTCTTGCATGGTTGCGCGAAGATAGATTATCTTTCGGCATGAAATCTGTATTTAACTAAATATGATAACTCGCACTCCTTGGATTTTTTGTATCCTTTTCGCTACTTCAATTCTATTTTCCTCTAATCTTTCTGCCCAAAAAGACAATCAAGATGATGAAAGTAAGAATAAAAAACCTCTCATCACACAGGATGAATACAACAAGCTATTAATGTGGATTGTTGACGAGAAATACGAGAACGTTTTGTACAAATGCATTCGCTATACTGAAGACGAGAAGACTAAGAATCTACCTCTTCCGTATATATACATGGCCCAGGCTTTTTTAGGAATTCACGTAAGTGATGACCACGATCTTAGGGAGCAATATCAAGCGGATAAAAACAATGCAATAAAGGACTGCTTAAAGTACACTTCTAAATTTGTTAAAAAGGACAAAGAGTCTGAGTACTACTTCGAGTTCATGGAATTCTATGACGATTTGTGGGAACATGCTACCAACGCTGCGGAGACAGAGATGGACAACGAAAAATACACAAAAGCCAAGTCGTATTACAAATATCTCACAAGCATTGACCCTGAAGATCCTGGCGCTTGGTTGATGTTTGCATCGGCATACCAACTCATTAATTCTAAGAAGGAAGCGGCGGAAACTTATGAAATCGCAAGGAATCTTCTCATTGAACAAGGTGGCAAAGGTCTTCGCGAAGTCCAAACAGATCTTCTTCACTATGCAATTATCTACAACGCAGAACTTCTATCAACCATTGACCGAGCTGCAGCCTTAGAGTGGTTAGCGCTGGGCGAAGACCTCTTCCGTGGCGACAAAGAATTCGAAGCCGTTAAGCGCAGTATCGGAGGATGATGGTTGAAGTAGTCGACAATTCGTCAACTAACGACCAACCCTTTCTATGCTCATCATGGCTAAACAACTGTGGAGCTGAATATTCTGTTTTTAAGACCAACAACACATTTTCCGCTCTCTCCAGGTTTTCATTGCGTGGCGTAAAAGTTCTTGCCACCCCTCTTTGGGCTCTTGACTGTGGTTTATCAAATAATTGCTCTCAATCAGATTTTATCGCTCTTACGACGTGTTGGCTTTCAAGGCCTGAGGCAATCAAACTCATTGATCTCCCTCCCTCCAACTCCAACACCACTTTTGTCAGACATCACGCGCCAACGGGATTTAAAACCCAGTGGCGTCATACCAGGCAAATCGATCTTCATTCTCCTCTTCCTCCCACACGCCGAAAGCAAATTCGCCGAGCGGACCGTGCTGGAATCACATGCCAGCTTGTAGATGATTGGAGATACGTGACTGAACTCCACGCTGAAAGTCGAAGTCGCAAGGACTTAAAGTCAAACAACGCTCAGCTTTCGAAGCTCCTGACAGCTATTTCTTCTGAGGCTTTCAGCTTTGCCGTAGAAGCTGTCGATGCGAATGGCGAGTGTATCGCGGCTGGGGGGTTTGTGTTCGCTTCTACTGACACGTGTCTCTATTCCTTCGGAGGCCAAATCCGAAGTCAACAGTCCGGAATTGCTTCGGTTTTAATGCTTTCCTTCGCTATGGCACATGCACTTGAAAAAGGCGCATCTACATTTGACTTCGGAGGAAGTTCAGATCCTGGGGTTGATCGATTTTACAAGGAGTTCGGCGCGGAATTCGTGCCTCGAGCGAGGTTAGTTGCTGTTGTGTGGTGGCTCCGACCTGTTGTTTGGGCTTTATCGCCATTTGTGGAATCGGCTAAAATGCTTCGCTGAGACTGCTTGATATTCCAGTGCTACTTTTTCAAAGGTCGTGGAGCTGAGGCATACATAGATTCAATAATTTCGACGACATCTACCCCCTCAGAAATCGGAGTTGATAGAGTAGCGCCACGGCGAAGCACATCAACGACGTTAGACATCACGTGGTGATGGTTGGAAGCAGAACCTTTGTACAAACCGTAATCGTTAGGGGGCTCAGCGGCTGGAAGAGTTGGCAATTCGTAGCCTTGCACATCACAGTGAACCACTTCATTCATATACTGACCTCCAATTCGTATCGTTCCCTTTTCGGCAATTAGGGTGAGTGAACTTTCGAAGTTGGCGCGATCAAGAGCTGTTGAAAAGGTAAATGTCCCAAAACCTTGACGTTTAAAGTCGAATGAGATTGACCCGGAATCTTCGAATTCAGTATTATGCAAATGTGATTGATTGCGGAAAATGGCACGTGGAGACGTAATTCCTCCAAATATCCAATACATCACATCAATAAAATGTGAAAATTGAGTAAAGAGAGGACCCCCATCTAAAGCAAGGGTTCCTCGCCAATCAGAGGCTGCGTAATATGAATCGTCGCGGTTCCAAAAACATTGTATATGAACTTGGTGAATTTTGCCTAGAGATCCAGCATCCACTAACCCTTTAAGCCAAATAGATGGAGGAGCAAAACGATTTTGCATCACACAAAAAACATGTTTCCCTGAAGAACTTGAGACTTCAGATATCAATTTAGCATCTGAAAGAGATAGTGCTATGGGCTTTTCAAGAACGACATGACACCCAGATTTTAGAATCGCAATGCAATGCTGGGCATGAAGTCCATTTGGAGTACATACACACACAACTTCTGGGAGATCTACAGAGCTAGATTCAGCACTTGAAAGCAGAGATTCTAAGGAATCGAAAACCGAAGGCATTTCTGAATCCGACTGAGCCACAAACGCTACTGGAGCAATATCTGCAATTGCTTGCAGTGTCGCACCAGAATGGGCTGATATAGAAGCCGCGTGACGCTTCCCGATATGACCGTAACCCAGAACGGCGAATGTAACGGGGGTGACTGTGGAATTGTTATCTTGAGTATTCACGGGGGTAAAAGTAAGGGGAATCGGACAGGGTGGCATGTTTGGGTGATGAGAAAAAGATAAAATGACATATAAAACTGACAAGTTGAACGTCGTGCCAAAGAAATTTTTAGTGGCAAGGGATTTGCCTAAGAGCAGATATAAACTAAAAAAATAAATTTAATTATGAGTAAAATCATCGGAATCGATCTCGGGACTACCAACAGCTGTGTCGCTGTTATGGAGGGAAATGAACCCGTAGTAATCAACAACAGCGAAGGAAAGCGTACTACGCCTTCTATCGTTGCATTTATCGCTGACGGCGAAAGAAAAGTAGGTGAGCCAGCAAAGCGTCAGGCGATCACCAACCCTACGAAGACTATTTCTAGTATCAAGCGTTTTATGGGCTCATCGTTCAAAGATGTTGCTGAGGACATTAGACGTATGCCATACGAGGTGATTAAAGGTGATAACAACACTCCACGAGTGAAGATTGACGACCGTTCATACACACCACAAGAGATTGCAGCTATGGTTCTTCAAAAGATGAAGCGCACTGCTGAAGATCACCTTGGAACTGACGTAACTGCAGCAGTTATCACTGTTCCTGCTTACTTCAACGACGCTCAGCGTCAAGCTACTAAGGAAGCTGGTGAGATTGCAGGCCTTGAGGTGAAGCGTATCATCAACGAGCCGACTGCTGCTGCTTTGGCATACGGTTTAGACAAAAAGTCTATAGACCAAAAAATCGTTGTCTTCGATCTCGGTGGCGGAACGCACGATGTGAGCATCCTCGAATTAGGAGACGGTGTGTTTGAAGTTCTTTCTACTGATGGTGACACTCACCTAGGTGGAGACGACTTCGACCAAATTTTAATTGAGTGGTTGGTTGCTGAATTCAAAGACGAGAATGGCGGGGTTGATCTAAGTAAAGATCCAATGTCTCTACAGCGTCTTAAAGAAGCTGCTGAAAAAGCCAAGATTGAGCTTTCAAGCACAACTTCCACAGAAATTAACCTTCCTTACATCATGCCTGTTGATGGTGTACCGAAGCACCTTGTCCGCTCTCTAACACGTGCGACATTCGAAAAGCTTTGCGATGATCTAATCAAGCGCTCTATCAAGCCATGTCAGTCAGCACTTAAAGCTGCAGGTCTAAGCAAGAAAGACATTGACGAGGTTATCTTGGTCGGTGGTTCTACACGTATCCCCGCTGTTCAAGATGCTGTGAAAGCTTTCTTCGGAAAAGAGCCTTCTAAGGGTGTGAATCCAGACGAAGTGGTAGCTATCGGAGCAGCCATTCAGGGTGGTGTACTTTCAGGTGATGTGAAAGACGTTCTTCTTCTAGACGTTACTCCACTTTCTTTAGGTATCGAGACTATGGGAGGAGTATTCACTAAGCTCATCGAGGCTAACACTACAATTCCTACTAAGAAGTCTGAAACTTTCTCTACTGCTGCTGACAACCAACCAAGTGTTGACCTCCATGTTTACCAAGGAGAGCGCGCTATGGCTAAGGACAACCACCGCATCGGTCAATTCCAACTATCTGACATTCCACCAGCACAACGCGGGATTCCACAAATCGAGGTTACTTTCGACATCGACGCGAACGGAATCATCAACGTGAGTGCGAAGGACAAGTCTACTGGAAAAGAAAGCAAGGTACGTATCGAAGCTTCTTCAGGTCTATCTGAGGCAGACATCGAGCGCATGAAGTCTGAAGCTGAAGCAAACGCTGACGCAGATAAGGAGGCGAAGGAAAAGGTTGAGACGATCAACCAAGCTGACTCTTTGATATTCCAAACTGAGAAGCAACTCAAAGAATTCGGTGACAAGATTCCTGCTGAAAAACTCACTCCTATCAACGAAGCGCTTACAGAACTCAAAACAGCTCACGAACTTGCTGACGTTGACGCATGCAAAGACCGCATCGAAAAGCTCAATACTGCATTCCAAGCTGCTAGCGAAGAAATGTATGCAGACAAGGGTGCTGGAGCAGCTGACGAAGACTCCACTGAAACTGACTCTGGCGCTTCAGGAGAGCAAGAAGTAACAGACGTTGACTTCGAGGAAGTAAAAGACGAAGATGCTAAATAAAACTAGCAACGTTTAAAATTTACAAAGGTCCTCATTTCGGGGACCTTTGTTGTTTAAAATAGTTTGGTTAAGTGACTAATAAACTTCACCTTTATAGTAGACTTATAATATAAATATTAATATACAAATCAAATGTTTGACTACCTTGGAGGCATGAGTCAATCAAATAAACCAAGTAGGAGGAATTTCATCGGAAAGCTCGCATCATTAGGCGGCGTACTTGGCCTTGCTCCATTCGCAATTCACAGAATGATAGGTGCTGAAATTGCTAAACCTGTAAGCACAATTACTCCTTTAGACAAACCAGGTGCGACGATGGTGAGCACTTGGAATCATGGAATACAGGCCAACATGGCTGGGTTTAATGCACTCTCAAATGGTGGGACTGCCCTCGATATGATAGAAGCGGCAGCGAAATTGGTTGAGGAAGATGCTGAGGGTCTTTCTGTAGGGCTTGGCGGATTGCCCGATAGAGATGGAATCGTGACGCTTGACGCCTGTTGTATGGATCATACGGGTAGAGCTGGTTCTGTAGCAGCAATGCAAGACATCATGTACCCACTCTCAGTTGCTAGAAAAGTCATGGAAAACACGCCACATGTTATGCTCGTGGGTGAAGGCGCTAAAATGTTTGCCTTAGATTCAGGATTCAAAAGCACGAACCTCCTCACTGAAAAAGCGCGCAAGGCATGGCTCAGATGGATGGAGAAACACGAATACAAACCCGTCATCAATATTGAAAATCACGACACAATAGGGATTCTTGCATTGGACAATGAAGGTCGACTGTCAGGGGGTTGCACAACAAGTGGCGTAGCATATAAGATGCACGGCAGAGTGGGCGACAGCCCCATTATAGGAGCCGGCCTTTTTGTTGATGGAGCTGTAGGTGCTGCTACCGCTACTGGATTGGGAGAAGCCGTGATGAGAACAGTGGGCAGCTTTTTAGTTGTAGAACTTATGAGAGGTGGACTTCATCCCCAGGCGGCATGTGAAACTGCTGTGAAGCGAATCATAGACTCTATGGACGTAAGCAACCTACAGGTAGGATATTTAGCTCTCGATAAATCAGGGCGTCATGGCGCTCACGCAATCCACTCTGGATTTAATTACGCTTTAACGACTCTGAAAACTGAGAATTTAATTGATGCTACTCATGGTTAAAGATCCTGTTACATCATCACCGTTTTTCGCTTGGTGGAGAGTCATAAGACCCCTCAACCTGATCATTATTGCTGCCGCAATTGTCGTTCTCAGATGGAGTTATTACGACGCATTTACAAATGGTGTCGATTTGCTGTTAGAGTGCCTGATTATGCTTCCCTTGGTTTTCTTAGCTGCAGGAGGAAATATTATCAATGATTATTTCGACATTAAAGAGGATAGAATTAACAAGCCAGAGCGAGCTTTAGTTGGTCGAGTTCTAAAAAGACGAATTGCACTCGTAAGCCATTGGACACTCACAACTGTCGGAATCGTGCTTGCGGCATCTTTGTCCTGGAAAATAGGAAACTACATCCCCCTTGTGATAGCTATTGCCATTAGTATTGTTTTGTTTTTCTACTCTACCAAACTTAAAGGTCGCGTCCTTATCGGAAATTTTGCTGTTGCAGCTTCAATATCCTCCGTCATTCCATTTTCATATGCTGATAAAATCGACACCTCAATGACGACTTTGATGAATTTCACAATGTTTATTGGGGAATTTGGAGCATTACTTGGACTAACTTTCATTATCGTCTTGACACGTGAATTGGCAAAAGACATCGAAGATATCGATGGAGATAAAAAGGCCGGCCACCTCACCTTCCCTATTGCTTACAGTCCTCAAGCGAGTTGGCGTCTAATCACTGCACTTGTTGCCATACTGGTATTCAGTGCCGGATGGATAAATATGAACTCAGAACTCGATGTGACCCTAGGTTTATTCACAGGAGTCACTCTCAGCATCGCCTATTTTACATGGAAAAAGAAAGCAACGCAGGTATCTGCTTGGCTTAAACTTCTTCTTGCGGCAGGGCTTTTACTCTGCTACGTAACTAACGCGGGTGGTCTGGTCTGACATTGTTTCGATCTTGAGACCTTTATTTCCTTGAGCCCAAACCCTGCCCATCAAATCATACTCCCCTACTACTCTACTCCCCTCAAACATATCAAGGTCAGTCATTCCAACTACAGTCCTCACATCGAATGCCATACCACCTGGAATCGCTCCCGCCTGGAAAGATGAGATTAGGTTGCCTGAAACATCTAAGATTTGGACTTCAGCGGCATCAACAAAATTTGTAACCGTCGCATAAACATTCCCGTTTACAGGATTCACTGCCATGCTGTAATAAACATCCGTAGCAGGCCCCCACATCTCAGGTGAAGGAGTCAAATCTGAAACGGACGCTTTGCGCATCCCTGTCTCGTTTTCGATTTGGAATACAAGCTCATCGCCTATGAGTGTAGCGGCGTTGCAGGCTGACGAAACACCAGCCACAGTCATCGTGGTCACTAAAGCCTCAGAAGCCCCTAAGGATGGCAACTCAACACGGGACAGACTCGTTGCAGACCAATCCGTGTTATTCACCATCAGAACCTCGTGCTCAGTCACTTTCAAATGGACTGGATTCTTCCCCTCCTCTCCCAAATCGTACTCTTCATACTCTCCGGATTCTAAGTCATAAACCCCCAACAAACCCACTTCATCTCCCCAGGTAAACGCGTGGTTAATCGCAATATATGCAAAGCCGTTTTTAACAACTAAGCCCTCAGCATCAAACCCCACTCCTTCTGTTGCAGGCAACTCTCCTTCCCACAATAATGTTTCCGAATTAAACCAAACAAAGTACGTTTCAAACTCTACCGAACCCCACGTTTCAGAATCGTATTCACCTCTCGTCGCATATATCGCCCCTTCATAGTATGCAAGCTTGCGCACCCCTTCCATTTCAACAGATGCTTCCACTTCGTATGTATCTAAGTCGAATCTATAGATCATATTATCTGCTGCCGCGAAGGCCGCTCCATCCGCTATAATTACGTCAGTTGTAAACCCCGCCCCCTCAAATTCCATCACCTGAGTAAAAGTCGCTTCAGTTGGATTATACACTCCCACTGATGGTATTTCTATAGACCCACCCTCGTTCATTACCCACACCGCATTGACCACTTCCACTTGACCATTCACACTCCCTGCTCCCATGCTCACAAAATTCACGAACATTAAAGAGACAACTACTTGTAAAATACGATTCATAATCTTTTTTTTTTGTAAAAATAACACTGAAGCATACATTAAAAACAACATTTAAAAAATGTTTTGACTTAAAAAAAGGGTTAGTCAATTTGACTAACCCTTTCTTATTATAGTGAACAACTACCTGATCTCAATTCCATTCGAACCAAGCAATTGATATATCACTCATATACAGTACCCCAAGCTAGGAGGAAGTCTAATAGATCTATAGCTTGAACAACTCCATCACCATTGAAATCTGGACACACTTGGTATGTACAACTTGAATCTTCAGTGTTCGCAAGGTGATTGTAGTTCAGAGCTACACTGTCAGTACACCCAGTGAACACACAGTTGCCCATGTCCATCGAAGCTGAAGGATCGTAGTTAGATGCCGTTGGATAAGTACAGCCATTTGCATTTGCCGTAAATACATCAGCAAGAGCGTCAGGAACAACTCCACAAGCACTATCAACCCAATCAATAGACCAGTTAGGTCCAGCTTGTCCGTAAGATATCAAGAACATTAATAAATCCTCAAGTTGAACGATACCATCTGAATTAAAGTCTGCATACATCGGTGTATTCATACAGTCACTACTATCTGTATTTGCATACTTGTTGTAGTTATTGTACTCATCGCTTACACATCCAAAGAATATACAAGAACCATCGTCATCCGTTGCCGAATCATCGAAGTTCAAAGCTTTCTCATAGATACATCCTGGAACTTCATCAACATCGCATATACCATCACCGTCAACATCTGAATCACATATGGTAGGACAGATACCTGAAGTATCAGGGAATACACATGTACCATCGCTTAAAGTAGCCAAAGCGTCATAGTTACAAGACATCATATTCATACATCCTAACACATCGTATAGACAATTGCTATTATCTATAGTTGCAGCTGGATCGTAGTTGCTTGCAAGATCATCTGTACATCCGTAACAGGTGTCGTACACACATGAACCATTGTCTGTAGTAGCAATCGCATCAAAGTTGCAAGCGATATCATTTGTACAACCATAAATTATACATGAAGTGTAATCACATGAATCCTGCACCTCGACCTCGGCAGCTGGATCGTAGTTACAAGCTTCTTGATGCATACATCCTAGTATTGCGCATAAATCACCGTTTGAATCGAAGTAATTACAAGCAGCAGCTTCTTCTAAGTAATTACACGCTAGAGGATCAGCACAAGCTTCACCACCAGGCATTCCACCTAGACAAGAGAAATCACAAGATCCAGGCATGTAGTAATCAACAGTTGGATCGTAGTTACAAGCAAATGGGAGAGAACAACCTCCTACCTGAACAATACAAGAACCGTCATCTTCAGTAGCGTTAGGGTTAAAGTTAACCGCTGCAATATCTGTACACCCAAATATCTCTAACTCATCACAAATGCCATCATTATCGATATCGTTATTACAAAGTCCATCACAGTCAACAAACTGACTTATTGGATAAGTACAATTGCCAGGAGCATTTATTGTTGCTGAAGGATCGTAGCTACAAGATGTCTCGTCCATACAACCTGAACATGATGTAAAGTCACAAAGCTCGATTGCTAAGTAATCAGCACTACCATCATAGTTACACGCAAACACAAGAGTACAACCTCCAACTAAACAAGAACCATCATCATCAGTTGCGTATGGATCATATCCTGGGTTAGTTATATCTGTACAACCAAGAACCTCTAACTCATCACAAACTCCATCTTCGTCGATATCGTTTATACAGTTTCCATCACAATCATAAGGATAAACAGAATAAGAACAACTTCCGTCATTAAGACTTGAGCTAGAATCATAGTTACATGCTGCTGGATTTGTACAACCCGCACAACTTGAGAATTCACAAGAACCCTGCAACATATAATCTGCATCTACATCGTAGTTACAAGCGTATGGGATCACACAGCCTCCAACTAGACAAGAACCATCATCAATGTTAGCTGATGGATTGTATCCAGGGTTTGTAATATCCATACAACCTGATATCTCTAACTCATCACATATTCCGTTACTATTATCGTCATTTAAACAGTTTCCATCACAGTCATATGCGAGGAGTGGATATAAACAAGAGTCATCATCACTGTTAGCGGAAGAATTATAGTTACACGCATTTTCATCGGTACAACCTTCTACAATTTCTGTGAAGACAATGATCTGAACAAACGTAGATGAATTGCCACAATCATCCACAGCTGTGAAAGTTCTCTGAATTGTACTAGTAGGTCCATCTATTTCGAGAACGACATCTTCATAACTCCATAAAGGTGAGTTGTCACAACCATCTTCAATAAGTACAATCGGATCATTATTTAATACATCACCATCAGGAGCATTAAGTATTAAAGCTTCACCGCCTTCCACATAAGTAAACACAGGTTCTGTAGTATCTACAACACTAATTACTTGAGTTACAGATGTTGAATTACCAGCTTCATCGGTAGCTGTAAAAGTTCTTAGCAAATTATAATTACCACTACAAATACCATTAATAGTTATACTAGTAACTGTCATTGTAACCTCACTACAGTTATCTGTAGCAGATGCGACATCAAGTATAATCCCCGAACCACACTCCATTGTGTAATCCGCTGGAGTTGTAATTTCTGGAGCTGTTGTATCAGCTACAGTAATAGTCTGTGTAGCGGAAGCAAAGTTTCCACAATCATCAGTAGCTGTGAATACGCGTGTTATAATGTAATTACCATCCGCATTACCTCCTGCAATTGAGTATTCGTTTAAAGTAATCTCAACATTTCCACACGCATCAGTAGCAGAAGCATCTTCTAATGTAAGTTCATCAGAACACTCAGCTATGTAATCAGCTGGGATAGTAAGCTCTGGAGCTGTCGTATCTACTACTGTAATAACCTGAGTCGCGATCGCTGAATTGCCACAATCATCCGTTGCTATAAACACACGTGAAATCGTGTACTGTCCAGAACATGAACCAGGCATTACCTGATCTATAACTTGAATATCTACTTCACCACAGCCGTCCGTAGCTGAAGCTCCTTGACTTGAAAGGTCATCAGAACATTCTGCTGTATAGTCAGCGGGGATATTAGTGAATACAGGAGCTCTCGTATCAACTACTGTAATAGTCTGAATAGCTATTGATAAGTTTCCACAATCATCGGTCGCAATAAACGTACGAGAAATTGTGTATTCTCCTGAACATGAGCCAGGAATTTCACTGTCAAATACTTCAATAGTTACATCACTACAGTTATCAGATGCTACAGCTTCTTCATTAATGATCTCAGCTGTACAATCAGCTGTGTAATTTGAAGGCACACTTACGAATTCCGGAGCGGTATTGTCAACAATAGTTATCAGTTGAGATGCAACAGAAGCGTTACCACAATCATCCGTAGCAATGAAAGTACGAGAAATCGTGTACTCTCCTGAACATAAACCAGGTATAGTTTGTTCAATTACTTCCATGTTTACATCACCACATCCATCATAAGCAGTAGCCTCTTCCATTGGGTGGAATTCAGAACATTCTGCTGTATAA